>CAZJVE010000006.1:0-64742 GCA_964549685.1 uncultured archaeon
GTTGAAGTGCAGAGTATTTATTAGTTGAGGTTAAAGTTTAGAGTATATCTAAGAGTGCTATAGGGGGTGAACAAAAAATGGCCGACCTAGCAACGGGATTAATAACTGGAAACGTAATTGCAGCATTGGCTGCGGCCCTTGGAATAGCCAGTACGGGTTATTTCTCTGCAAAGGGTCTAGAAATGTCCGGAAACGCGGCTGCTGGAGTTACCGGAGAGGATGAAGAGAACTTCTCCGCTGCATTGATACTAGAGGCTCTGCCCCAGACGCAGGTGGTTTATGGATTTATTATAGCTGTTCTTATAGTTCTGGGCATAATGAGTGGAGGAATGACCATAGAAAAGGGACTTGTAGCCATGGTTGCCAGCATAGTGGTAGGAGTCGCCGGTGTTTCAGCTCTACTTCAGGGTAAGGTGGCAGTGTCTGCCATACTGGCTGCAGCAAAGAATCCCAGCGTAAAGGGCAAGGTCCTCCTGTTCGTTGTCATGCCCGAGATTGCAGCATTGTTCGGCTTCGTTATAGCCATAATGCTTCTGATATCTGGGAAGGTCTTCTAATCAGAAGGCCTATTCTTTTTTTAATCAGAACAGGTTTATCACAGATTTGGCCATGCCAGACAGATGCCTTATAGTATGCCTCAGGTTATTGTAGATCAATGTCTGGCTAAGGGCCTTCTTATCAGTCATATTAAGGGTTTTCTTATCGGCTACATCTATCTCCTTGCCTCTGAGTTTCCGGACGCTCTCTATGACCTCGTTTGCCAACTTGGTATTTCCGGACCTCAAGGAGAGCATTGTGTCACGGTATAATTCCAGGGTTTCGTTTAGAATCGGGACAAACTCCGTTGAAACATTGCCCCCGTCCAGCATAAACTGGGCTATTTCCTCCATGTGGTCAGATATAATCTCTATCCGGTCCACAATCCTCAGCAGAGGGATAACGTTGTGCTCGGAGTACGAGGACAGCTGCCTCAAAATCAGGAAATAGAACTTGTCAATCTCGGACTCCCTGAGGATTATCTCATCAAGGATGTCGTGGTCATAATTCTTTCCCTTCCCCACCTCCTTGATAATCTCCTCAATGGTAGATGTGGACATTTCGTGCATCCTGCTTATCAGATCGAAAATATCCCCCTGCTCCCTCATCAGCATCCTGAATGTCATTTCATTGGTGCCTTCCCCGAAGGGCTCAAGGCCTATGAGGGATTTTGTAAGGTCCTTTAGCCTGGACCTGATATTAGAGGTTATTCTGGTCCTGGAGGTGACTATAACCGTGCCATAGCCCTGGATGTATCTGGTAATCAGCAGCCTCTTCACGAATTCCGGGTCTGCGTTTTTGTCAATCTTTATCTCCACCCCCTCGCCCTTCGCGTCCTCCAGCATCAGCAATAGCTTATCCCCCCTGTCCAGCACGCCTATGAAATCCCCCCTCTTGACACTGTTTCGGTTGGCCCAGTCCTTGGGTAGTGAGACTATAAAAGTCTTGTTGCCGGTGGTCTGTATCTTCCGGTGGTCCATATGTAAATATATAGAGTATATAACTTATATATGGAGTCTATTGAATTCAGAATATAAATACATGAGCATGATTTATAACGGATGCTTCTATTCTATATACTAAATAAAAAATGTTGCAATCAGTCCGTATGAGTAGGGTAGACGGTATTATTTTTGATGAATACAAGGCTAATTTAATCAATAAACTGCACAAAGCAGGAGTTGCTCAGATAGAATTTCTAGAAGACAAAGAGCTCGAGGATATGGAACTCAATAGGGACAGACCGCTCGAGAAAGTCATCGAGGTATCCAACCTTCTTCTCAGGATAAGAAAGCTTCTGGACACCCTCCAGAGGTTTGACGTCAAGGATGTGCCTTTTCTGGAGTCCATGCTGAACATAGAAAGGACCGAAAAGATAGAGGTCGGTGAGCTTTCTATAGATGAGGTAATCAAAGAAACGAATGAACTGATAGAGGGTATTGAGGAGGGAATACTAAACGCTGATAGTAGCGTTCAGAGGCTTGAATCGAAGATAACGGAAACCGCAGACCTCATAGAGAAGTACAGCCTGTTCAAGGGCATGGAGATAAGGCTGGAGAACATTGGCGAATCTACATACCTCTATAAGATTGCCAGTACGGTAAAGGAGGAACGTGTACCTTCCCTGAAGGAGAGGCTCCCCAAGAGTTTCGAGGACGAATATATGCTCATCCTGGGAGGCGAGGTGCAGGGAAAGATTCTCGCCATCATAGTCGTAATGAAGGAGAGGAAGGATGAGCTGAATGCTTTCCTCCGGGAATTCGGGATTGACCCGATTCAGGTTACCGGGGAGGGCTACGTTTCTGAGATTCTCAAGGGAATGGAGGATGAGCTGAAGAAGCTGCGTCATGACGTAGAGGAGTCTCATAGAGGGCTGGAGGAGAATTTCAACAAGCATTACAAGAAAATGCTTGCGCTGGAGGAATTGCTTTCGCTGGAGAAGGACAGGGCCGAGATATTCATCAGGTTCGGGAGAACAAGTAAAACAACGATGTTGAGACTGTGGGTTCCCCAAGAAAAGTCCAAGGAAACAATAGAGTTGATAAACAAGGAGACGAACGGTGCCTGTATACTAAACGTGGATAACGATCCTGACGAGGCACCAATCCTGCTTCACAACCCAAAGCCTCTAAATTCATTCGAGATGCTGACCAAGCTCTTTTCCTCCCCCAGGTACAAAGAGATTGACCCCACCCTGTTCATGATACCTACCTTCGCCCTGTTCTTTGGAATAATGATGACGGACGCTGTTTATGGTGTGATACTGATTATTGCGGCCCTCTTGCTCAGGAAGAAGTACGGTAAGATATCTCTTGGTGCCAAGGACATGTCAACCATATTTGTGGCTTGCGGTATAGCCTCAATCGTTATGGGGATATTGACCGGGAGCTATATGGGAGACTTCCTTGGGAAATACATTCTTGGGAAGTCATCCCAGGAGATAGCGCTATGGATGGACCCAATGTATGAAGGAAATTCCCTGACCATCCTCATAGCTGTATGCGTTATGGGATTCATCCATGTTTATTTCGGACATCTGCTGGGAATGTATGACAAGCTGAGAAGGGGAAAGGTGAAAGATGCAATCCAGGAGAACCTGTCGTGGTATATCCTGTTCTTTGGCTTGCTTATGGCCATAGTATCATACTTTAATCTTTTTCCATTACCGGAATTCATGCTGTGGGTGGGAGTATTACTTGTCTTGATATCCTTTACCCTCCTATACATGCATTTTGGCTTCCTCTTTTTTACCGACGTAATCGGTGTAGTAGGGAATGTCCTCTCATATGCAAGGCTCCTGGCCATGGCATTAACAACTGCGGGAATCGCGATGAGCTTCAACTTTCTGGCTTCGATGGCAATGGATATTCCATGGGTCGGAATACCGATGGCGGCATTAGTATTTATTTCTGGGCACGTAATTAATATCCTCATAAATTCATTGGGGGCGTTTGTCCATTCCATAAGGCTTCACTATGTGGAGCATTTTGGAACATATTATATTGGGGGTGGAAAAGAGTTCCAACCATTTATGGAAGAGAGAAGATACTCATATTAACAAGAAGAGGTGAAAAATGGCAATAACTGAGGTAATTGGAAGCGTTATTAACGGAAACGTACTTGGAGGTATTGGAGCCGCACTCGCAATCGGAATAGCAGGCTATGGCTCTGCAAAGGGCCTAGGGATATCTGGAAACGCGGCCTCTGGAGTTACAGGGGAAAATGAAGGGAACTTCTCCTCTGCATTGATACTCCAGGTCCTGCCACAGACCCAGGTGGTTTATGGATTCATTATAGCTGTTCTGATAATACTCAGCATAATGGGTGAGGCGATGAGCCTTGAGAAGGGTGGCGTAGCCCTAGCAGCAGGTATTGCAGTAGGAGTTACTGGATTGTCTGGAATAGCCCAGGGTAATGCTGCTGCTGCGGCAATAGGAGCAGCAACAAAGAACCCAAAGGTTAGAGGAAAGGTTTTAATCTTTGTCGTAATGCCTGAGATTGCGGCATTGTTCGGCTTTGTTATAGCGATAATGTTGCTGATTTCGGGCGGAGTGTTATAATAACAAAATGCCGCCAGAAAAGGGAGAACACTACGCCTATGCATATGGGGTGGTATGCGGGAAATACTCCAAGCTGTTTGACTACAGGGTTATGGAGAACTTTATCGAGGCCAGGGGTATCTCAGAGATACTCGCCTCCCTGGAGGCAACAGAGTATGAAAAGGACATCCGCGGCGACCTGAGAAAGGAAGCCACCACCAGGCCTCTGGAGCTCGCCCTGAAGAAGCACTTCATGAGGATATACGACGAGATTGCCTTAACTATGCCGGAGAATGACAGGAAGCTACTCGATACAATAATTTCCGAGGAGTTGAATGTCAGGAACCTGAAGATAATTCTGAGAGCCATACACTCCGGCATGCCGCATGAGAGGTTGATGCAGCTGGTCGGGCCCTCCAGGAAGGACGATGCTAAATTCTTCCAGAATCTTTCTAAATCCGGCAGTATTGAAGAATTCATATCCGGGCTTAGAGACACGCCCTATCATAAAGCCCTGTTGGATAAGGTGGGGGCATATAAGGAATTCGGAAACCTTCTCCCGCTTGAGGCTGCACTTGACAAAGTCCTGATAGAGAAATGGGAGGAGCACACGGTTGAGAACGATGAGATTAAAACCTTCGTAGGGGCCAAGATTGATAGGATAAACATCAAGAATGTCATAAAGTGTAAGATATACGGGATACCCCTCCAGGAACACATATTCGATGGCGGTTTGCAGCTAAGCAAAATGGTCCTAGGTCCCATGGCAGGTGTAGGTATAGACGAGATGAACAGGCTTGTAGAGCGTACAATATACGGCAACGTCGTGAGAGAGGCAATCGAGGAATACAAAAAAACCGGTTCATTGACGCATCTCGATGTGGGTCTTGAGAGGATAGTCATGAGTCTCCTTGAACACGCTTCCAAGTTCAATCCCCTGAGCATCGGCTCAGTGATATCCTTCCTGAACCTGAAGGGGAAGGAGGTAAAGAACCTGATAACGATAGTCATATGCAAGAACTATGACATACCTCCAAAGGAGATAAAGGAGCTTATGATTTAGATTGTTCTAATAATGTGAACAGAATGCAAGGCCGAAGTGGTTAAGGATAAGAGCTATCTCGTTATTAGCAAAATAGCATGATGAAGAACCAAGCAATCTTTACAAAGAAAACAATTCGGATGTTATTGGTAGTATCCTTCATTATCTCTTTACTTCTATGTTTATTTTACATGGTTCCTACTGCTACTCATTGCCCTCCCGATGGTGGATGTGCGCCAGTTCCTCTTGGAGCGCCATTTATAATGGTCATTATTGTATGGATTCCTACCTTCTTAGTAATTTCATTACTCTATTATCTTTATCGACGATTCATTAGATTATGAAATGATAACGAAAGAGTTAGGCACTACAAACCATAACTCCCGCTTGCGACAGGCGGTTGAAAAAATGAGAACTCCCGAAAATGCGACAATACCAGAAAAAGTGTTCTAATTATGTGAACATTAGGTTGCAGCCCTGCCCTTTTTCTTCTTCACCATCTTGAGCCTGAAGAAAGCCTCGCGCTCCATCTCCTCCAGCCGCATCTCTATGTAGCGCTTGGTGTTGTTCAGCTTGGGTATCATCAGGTATTCCAGTGCGTTGACTCGCCTTCTTGTCTTCTTTATCTCCTCGCCGAGCCTCCTTATCGTCTCCTCTGCCTCTATGACCTTACCGATGTGCTCGACCACCTTGTCGAAATGAGCAGTGGATTCCTGAAGATTTGACGATGTGAATGTAATGGTGTATCCCCTCTCAAGAGAACTCCCCTCCGACTCGGCCTTCCGGGTCAGCTCTATCTGCGGCGTCTTGACCCCCATGATGCTCCGGATGCCTACGTTCTCCTCCCACATGTCAGGGGTTGCGGACGCTATGCTCTCCACCTGGGCCGAGTCCATCAGTGCTTCCGCCTTTATGAGGCTTGCATATCCCTTCCTCATGACGTCGTAGAGCTCCTCCCGTGTGCCCTTGGCCTTCTTTACCTGCTCAAAGAACTCGGTCATTAGGGAATCCCTCTTCTCCTTAAGAAGCTTGTGGCCCTTTTCAGCCAGAACAGTCCTATCTTTTATCTCAAGAAGCTCCATCCGTGTGGGATGGATTCCTTCAATGATTTCAGCCATTATTCCTTCTTTTTCCCGTACTTCTCAATGTACTTGGGATCTATCCTCTTCAGTTCCCTTTCAGGAAGAATCGAGAGCAGCTCCCAGCCGATTGACAGGGTGCCCTGGATGGTCCTGTCCTCGTCGGTGCCCTGGTTTATGAACTCGTCCTCGAATCTCTCTGCGAATTCCAGGAATTTCTTATCCCTTTCACTCAAAGCCTCCTCACCTACAACAGCAACAAGGTCTCTTAGGTCCCTGCCCTCGGCGTAGGCCGCATAGAGCTGGTTCGAAACGCTTGAGTGGTCCTCCCTTGTTCTGTCCTCGCCGATGCCCTGGTTCATAAGCCTCGAGAGGCAGGGAAGAACGTCTATTGGAGGATAAAGGCCCTTTCTGTGCAGCTGCCTTGTAACGACTATCTGCCCCTCAGTAATATAGCCAGTAAGGTCCGGGATGGGGTGAGTTATGTCATCCCCTGGCATGGACAGAATCGGAATCTGAGTTATCGTCCCCTTCTTGCCGGTAATCCTGCCCGCTCTTTCATAGCTCATCGCCAGATCGGTGTAGAGATAACCCGGATAGCCCCTTCTTCCCGGGACCTCCTCCCTTGCTGCGGATATCTCCCTCAGTGCCTCGCAGTAGTTTGTGAGGTCCGTAAGGATAACGAGAACGTGCATGCCCTTGTCGAAGGCAAGGTATTCTGCAGTTGTGAGTGCTATTCTCGGTGTGATGATTCTCTCGACGGTCGGGTCATCGGCCAGATTTATGAAGGATACTATTCTTTCAAGGGCTCCTGTCCTCTCGAAGTCCTTTCTGAAGAAGGTTGCCTCTCCAGCAGTGATTCCCATGGCTGCGAATATTACTGCGAACTCCTCCTTCTCACCTATGACCTTCGCCTGCCTTGCAATCTGTGCGGCAATCTCATTATGCGTTAGGCCGGCTCCTGAGAAGATGGGCAGTTTTTGTCCCCTTACGAGGGTGTTCATTCCGTCAATTGCCGAGATGCCGGTCTGTATGAATTCCCTCGGGAATTCCCTTGCCGTGGGGTTCATCGGCTCCCCGTTGATGTCCCTCCGGTCCTCAGGGAGAATTTCGCCCTTTCCGTCCCTCGGCCTGCCGGCTCCATCAAAGATTCTGCCCAGCATGTCAACCGAGACCGGAATCTTCATCGTCTCTCCAAGGAACTTGGCTGTTGTGTTCTTAGTGTCAAGGTCGCTCGTGCCCTCGAATACCTGGACTACGGCCTTGTCCGTCATTGCGTCCAAGACCTGGCCGGTTCTGATTTCACCATCAGCAGTGGTTATTTCAACTACTTCCCCATATGCCACTTCGCTGACCTTGTCGACTATCATTAGCGGTCCTGCGACCTCTATTATGCTCTTATACTCCTTAATCCCCATCTTTCTTGCTCACCTTCTGTTTGTCGGTACTTTCCTCTTTCTTGTCGGCAGCCCCATCCTTCTTTGACGCCGTCTGTTTGTCGGCACTCTCCTCTTTCTTATCAGTGCTCGCATCTTTCTTTACCACCATCTGCTTGTCGATTTTGCCCATGATGTTCTCGGACTCCTTTGCGAACTTGTCGTTGTCTATGTACTTCATCTTTGCTACGTCATCAACAACGGAGATGTCTGCTATGTCCTTGGGCTCCATTCCGCCCTCGAGAGCGACAAGTGCCCGGTCATAGAATTGTAGTATTACTTTTAGCATCCGGTACTGCTTGTCCGGCGGGCAGAATGTATCGACGTCGTGGAATGCGTTCTGCTGGAGGAAGTCCTCCCGCAGCATCCTGCTGACGTCCAGGATAATCCTCTCCTTGTCCGGCAAGGCATCGGGGCCTACAAGCTGGACAATCTCTTTCAGCTCGGATTCCTTCTGCAGGAGGGTCATTGCCCTGGTCTTCAGGGACGTCCATTCCTTGCTTACGTTCTCGGAGAACCACCCCTTCAAATCCTCGGCATACAGTGAATATGAGGTCAGCCAGTTTATGGACGGGAAGTGCCTCCTGTCCGCAAGCTTTGCGTCCAGTGCCCAGAATACCTGGGTAACTCTGAGCGTGTTCTGTGTCACAGGCTCGGAGAAGTCTCCCCCAGGAGGAGATACAGCACCTATTGCGGTGGTAGAGCCAAGCCTTCCGTCGCTGCCCATGCAGATGACCCTGCCGGTCCGTTCATAGAACTGCGCGAGCCTTGAGGCCAGATATGCAGGATATCCTTCCTCCCCTGGCATCTCCTCAAGCCTTCCTGAAATCTCTCTCATCGCCTCGGCCCATCTTGATGTAGAGTCTGCCATCAGCGCGGTATTGTAGCCCATGTCCCGGTAGTATTCAGCAAGGGTCATTCCAGTATAGACTGAAGCCTCTCTTGCTGCAACGGGCATGTTGGATGTGTTTGCGATAAGGCACGTCCTCTCCATGAGAGGCAGCTTGCTCTTCGGGTCTTCGAGATGGGGGAATTCCTCCAGAACCTCCGTCATCTCATTGCCTCTTTCTCCGCAGCCGACGTAGATTATGACCTCGGCGTCGACCCACTTTGCAAGCTGGTGCTGCGAGACCGTCTTCCCTGTCCCGAAACCGCCGGGAATTGCCGCTGTTCCGCCCTTTGCCAGCGGGAAGAACATGTCGAATACTCTCTGTCCAGAAACAAGAGGGACAGAGCTCTCGAGCTTCTCCTTTATTGGCCTCGGTTTTCTTACCGGCCAGTAGTGCATCATCTGCAGCTTGTGCTTCTTGGAATCGTCCTTCAGGATGCATATCGTGTCATCCAGGTTGAATGTGCCCTCGTCGATGTTCTCCACCGTGCCCTTGAGGCCGTGGGGCACCATCACCTTGTGAGTGATTATCTCGGTTTCCTTGACCTCACCTATTATGTCCCCCTCCACCAGGGAGTCGCCCTCCTTTACAACAGGTTTGAATTTCCACTTCTTTGAATGATCTATCGAGGGAACGGTTATTCCCCTTGCTATGTATTCTCCAGATTTCTCCTGTATAAGATTGAGAGGTCTCTGAATCCCGTCATATATGGACTTGAGAATTCCCGGGCCCAGTTCAACGGACAGTGTCCTTCCAGTTCCTTCGACGGGTTCTCCGGGCCTTAATCCACCTGTTTCCTCATAAACCTGTATGGATGCTACATCCTTCTCAAGCCGGATTACCTCACCAATCAGGGCCTCGTCTCCTACTCTCACGACCTCGTGCATCTTGCGCCCCTGCATGCCGTCCGCCTCTATAAGAGGCCCCGCAATCCTCACAATCTTGGCCATATAATCAATCAGGATTTGACTTCGAATCCTACAACCTCTCTTATTATCCTGTTTATGGAATCCTCGCCACCGCCGGCTCTGTCCGGAATCTCGACTATCATCTTCCCGGACTTTCTGAGTTTCTCTATGTCTTCCTTTGCACTGGTTGCAAGCCCCCGGGTTATAACAAGTATTTCCTCGGTCTCGCTGCTCTTGCTAAGAATTCCGGATACGTCCCTCTCGGTGGCAAGACTGACCTTTTTCAGGCCTGCGAGACCCATTCCGATGGCCGTTAGCCTATCAGTTATAAAGTGCATTTCAATCGGAAAGAAATGATGTTACATATTTGTAACCAGTAATAAAAAGTCGGCTATATAGGGATATATATTTGACTGTTAGTATGTATTTGCAGAGTTTACCGACTTCCCGCTCTTGCCGCAGACTATGCACTTTCCTTTGCCGTCATCGACCGAGAGGATATCAGCGTGCTTCTCAATTTTTTCAGAACATTCATCGTTACCGCACCATCCAAAAGAGATAATTCCACTGCCTGAATTCTTCTTCAACTCATCGATGGATTTTACCTTGAGGATTCTCTTGCTGAATTTCTTCTTTGCCGCCTGCCGTAGATTCTTTGTTATTTCCTCGAATATTTTTGGTATCTCGGATAGTTTGTCGAATTTTATCTGTGACTTCTCGCCCGTGTCTCTCCTTACAATGGTTATTTCGTTCTTCTCCAGGTCTTTCGGCCCTGCCTCAATCCTCAGGGGGACGCCCTTCATCTCCCAGTGGTAGAACTTGTTGCCTGGCCTGTCGTCGCTGGCATCAATGTCGTTCCTTATTCCGAGCTCATCCAGCTTCTTCCTGACCTTCCCGGCATATTTCTGAATTCTCTCCTTGTCTGCATCCTTGAAGAATATCGGGACTATTACGCACTGCATCGGAGCTACCTCTGGGGGAAGGACGAGGCCCTTCTCGTCTCCATGGACCGAAATTAGTGCAGCAAGAAGCCTGCCGAAGCTGGGGCCGTAGGAGGTCTGATATACATGCTTGTGCTCTCCCTTCTCATCCTCGTAAGTGATTCCAAAGACCTTGGAGAAATTCTGCCCGAGGTTGTGAGCTGTTGCTATCTGCAGCGTCTTGCCGTTGGGCATTATCGTGTCGAAGGCAAATGTGTCAGTGGCTCCGGGGAACCTGTCCCACTCCGGCCTCCTGTTCACCATGAAGGGGATGCACAGCAGTTCATTGATGAGCTTGCCGTAGATTTCCTTAATCTCCCCGATATTTTTTGTAGCATCCTTGTCGTCGATATGTGCAGAGTGGCCCTCGTTCCAGAGGAATTCCCTGCCCCTGATTAAGGGCCTTGTATGCTTTGTTTCGTAGCGATAGACTGTGCAGCTCTGATGAATTTTGAGAGGGAGGTCCTGGTGTGAGCGAATCCACAGCCTGAAGGTCTCGTACATGGCCGTCTCCGATGTCGGCCTGAGAGCCAGCTTTCTCTCAAGCTCGTTCGCCCCGGCATGGGTAACCCAGAATACCTGCTCTTCGAATCCTGCTATGTGCTCGGTCTCCTTGCCAAGGACGTTGTCGGGAATCAGAACGGGGAAGAGGGTGGGCTCGTGGCCCGCATCCTCCAGAAGCTTTTCGAGGTACTGCTGCATCTGCCTTATTATGAAAAGGCCCCATCGCCTATAGATAATCATGCCCTTGATGGGGTACCTGGAGTCTATCAGCTCCGCATCCTCCAGAATCTTGAGATACCACTCCGAGAACTTGTCTTTCTCTTCTTCCATTATTTATCTATTGGAGGGAGGCTTTTTAATTGCTGTCAGTGCTTTATCTCGGGGAGAACGTGCTTCATGAATTCAGTCACGACGATGAGGATTATCGGTCCCAGGAATATCCCCTTGATTCCGAACACCAGTGGCCCAAAGATGAAGGCGAGCATTATCATTCCCTTATGGACGTCCTTGCCGCTCACATAGGGCCTGAGGATGATATCTGGGGTGAAGTCAACCACCACATTAACTACAAAGAAGAACAATAGCAGGAACCAGAAGCTAGAGGCAAGGGTTCCGGCCAGATATCCCTGTAATCCGAGGTAGCCAAGCAGGGGAACCCATACGAATTTTATCCCTACCCCCGGAATCAGGGTTGCCATTCCCGAGAGGATTCCCATCAGCACCTCGTAGGGAATCCTCATTCCTGGAGGCGCTATCTGGTTCAGCAGAGTGTATACTATCATCCCGTCAACTGCGGTGACTATCGCGGTTATTATGCTCCCGAAGAAGACCATGTGCAGTGACTCGTCGGTCGCGTTGAGGAATTTATTAACGAGCGCTTTGTCCTTCCCGAAAGTGACCTTGACTACCCATTCCCTCAGCCTTGGGCCGTCCTTCAGGAGGTAGAAGGCAGTAGTTAGCATTATGAAAAGCTTCAGTATTATCCCCACGAGCATCGTTATGGGCATGAAGAAGCTGCCGCTCATGCTTGAGCTCGTCATAATGATGTTGGCTATTTGCTGCGGTGTCAGTTTCCTTGCCAGCGAACCATACTTGTCGATTATTTCATTCAGATACTCTGCAGATATGTCTGCATTGCTGAGAAGTGTTGAGAACTCCACAAAGGCAATGCTTATCGTATAGAGGAGGACCAGTATAATCGGGAGAATTATCGCAAATATCGCGACAAAGGACCCCAGAGTGTCGTGGTGGAATTTCTTGTGGAGTATGTCATACAGGGGCCGGGCAACATAGTATAAGAAGATGCCGTAGATTATTGCGTCAAGGAATGGAAGGCACATGTATAACAAGAGGGATACAGAAACAAGACCGATAAGCTGCCAGTATCTAATCCCCCTGATGCGCTTTTTTAGTTCCATCAATATCTATTTTTCGTTAGAGATTAAATATCTAGTTATTCGTATCTCAACGCGTCTACTGGCCTCAGCTGTGAGGCCTGCCTTGCCGGAAGAACCCCTGAGACGCAGCCGACTATGAAGGAAAATGCCACTGCCCCTATGCATAATTCAGGAGTTATCTGGGCCTGGATTAGACCGGTGCCAAGCTGTGCTGCTGCCACAATCTCAACGGCCTTTGCAAGCCCTGTGCCAATGAGACAGCCGACCACCCCGCCAACAGAGCCGATTATGCCTGATTCGAACATGAAGAGGTAGAGAACGTCCTGGTTTCTGGCTCCGATGGCCTTCATCAGGCCAATCTCCTGGGTTCTCTCAAGGACTGAAGTATACATTGTGTTCATTATGCCGACTCCGCCAACGAAGAGGGATATTGCTGCTATTCCGATGAGGACGGCCTGGACTGCATCAAGGACTATGCCAACGGAATCCTTCATCTGATTAAGGGTCATGACCTGGAAGTCCTCCTCGCCCACGTCAAGGCCCCTGTCCTTCCTCAAATCCTCCTCAATCTCCTCGGCAACATCATCGGGTTCATAGTTCGGCTTTGTCTTGGCCATTATCACTATGTAGTCATCCTCTACACCAAATAAATTCTTTGCAGTTTCGGTCGGGATGTAGATGTTCTTGTCATCCTCTGGATTCCCTATCTCGCTGACAAGGGCAACGACATCAAACCTCTTGTCGTCTATCTCTATGGTGTTTCCAACATCCACGGGCTTTTCAAAGATGTCACCGGTCCAGTACCTATAGCCTATTGCAGCCTTATAGGTATCAGAGGGCTTGAATTTCTTCTGTCCCTTGACTATTTCAACACCAGTACCGTCGAGAAAAAGGTCCTCTAAATCCGGGTCGAGCCCGGAAACCCAGCCGAACTCTGTCTCGCCCTTGAATTCGACTCTTGAATATGAGGTTATCATACCCCCGGCCTTTTCTACCCCACGTATCCCCTTTACGATGTCCAACTCGTGGTCGGTCAGTTTTGAGGCCGAGCCCCCGGGGCTGAAAACGCCCCCGGGCATTACATAGATGATATTGGTGCCGAGTAGCTCGAACTGTTCGTTTATGGCGCTCTGGAGTCCCTCCCCCAGAGATATCAGGGAGACTATGGCAGCGATTCCGATGAATATGCCCATCATAGTGAGCCAGCTTCTCATGCCTCTCCTCGTTATGCTCCTAACCGAAAGTCTGAAAAAGTCGTCCCACATTTTACCTGTGCCTTAGAGCGTCTACGGGATGCATCTTCGCGGCCTTTCTGGCCGGAAGCCCGCCCCAGATGCAACCCCATAGGAATGAAAACGTTAGTGAAAAGACGATTAATTCCGGGCCCATGTAGGCGTGGAACATGTCGAAGTTGTAGAAGTTCTTAAGGGCGTATTCGACGCCGAAGCTCACTCCCAGGCCGCCGAGCGTGCCTATTATTCCTCCGACCATGCCAAGGAAACCGCCCTCTATAAGGAATATCGCCATTATGCTCGAATTTCTTGCCCCGATAGCCTTCATGATCCCTATCTGGTGGATTCTCTCTATCACAGAGGTATACATAGTCGTCATGATTCCTATGCCCCCAACTAAGAGAGATATTGCTGCGATTCCTATGAGCACCACCTGGACTATATCCAGAACGCTGGTGAAGGCGCCGATAAGGTTCTCAAAGGTCTCAACGGAAAAGTCCTCCTCGTCCTCATCGACGTTCCTGTGCTTCCTTAGTTTTTCCTCTATGCTATCGGCAACCTCAGATGGGTCATAGCCCTTCTCCACCTTGACGCTTATGCTAGAGTAGTCGTCCTTCTTGTCGAACAGCTCCTCTGCAGTTTCAAGAGGAATCGTTATCTTGAGGTCATGCATGGGGTTCCCTGTCTCCTTGTTGATGCCGACTACATCGAACTCCTTGTCCTCGATTCTTATCTTGCCGCCTATGTCAATCTCCCTGTCGAACATGTCCGGTCCTGTGCTCGGACCGACCTGTGCCTTATAGACATCGTTCTCTCTCAGATAACGGCCTTCTTCAACCGAAAAGTAGTCAATCTCCTCGAGAAAGTTCTGAGTCTTTGAGTCGGTGTCAACGCCAAAAACAGAGATGAATTTCGTCTTGTCCTTGTACCTGATCTTCCCGGTGGCCACGACCGCACCTATTGCCGAGTCGACGCCCCTGACCTTCTTTATGACGTCAAGGTCGGATTCGCCCAGCTTTGCGGAGGTGTATGTGGACCCCCCGGTCATCATGCCCCCTCCGCCGGGTGACACCGCTATCCTGTCGCTTCCCACTGCCTGCGCCTGCTCCTGAATCACTTGTTGAAGGCCCTCGCTCAGGGAGATTAATGCAACTACTGCAATAATCCCCACGAAGATTCCCAGCATGGTCAGCCAGCTTCTGACCCTTCTGTGGGTTATGCTGTTCAGGGCGAACTTTATGTAGTCTTCAATCATATCAAATCTTGCTGAAGAGCTTCTTGTTCAGCTTGGTCATTATAAGCCCGATGATCTTGTAGATGAGCCAAACAAGCAGGACTCCAAGGATGAGTGCCGGGACTGCAATCACTGCCATAAGTGCCGTTGATATTTGGTCCTGTTTTGGGTTCTCTACAGCGTATTCCCCTGGCGTCAGGATCTTCAGCGGAACCTCCCTGGAGAGAACATAGTCCTTGTTGCTGCCATCGCCCTTGTACTGCAGCTCCACCCTCAGCGGAATCTCTCCCGCTGGAGCGTTGTCATTCACCTTTATAATCATATCCTCCGTCTCAACGTCATCCGAGTCGAGGTTTCCAATATATATTTCATCTATTGAAAGTACCTGGTAGTATTCAGACGGCAGCAGCTTGAACTTCAGGAACTTTGCATCCACAAAGCCCTCGTTTGCCATGCTTATGGTAACCGTCCCCTTCCTGCCGGGAGTGAACGAATCAGCCTCGTCCAGGCCGATTGAAAGGTCGGGCTCCGCCTTTATCCTTGCGCCAATCTCCTTCTTGACCGTGTTCGTTACGCCGTCGCCGTCGACGTAGGTTATCGTCAAGGGAATCTTGTGCGTCTTTATCTCTGCGTCGCTGCTTACGGAAACCGAGAATTCAACGTCCTTTGTTTCATCGGCTTCAAAGTTCCCGAGATACTTGCTGGATGATGTTGCTGTCGTAAACGGGCTGTCGAGCGTCAATTCAACATTGACGTGCCTTGCAATTCCCCCGCCCTCGTTGGTTATGCCTATCTCTACGTCTTCAGTAGAGCCAACCTCAAGGGCATTGTCAGATGATATGTCGAATTCCACGGAGCCCCTTACCGGAATTTCCACGTCATTGCCGATTATCAGTTCCTCATCATTTCCATCAATGTCGGTCTCTATTATCTGAAACTCCATATTATAGGTCGTTGCGGGGGCGTTCTCCTTTATCTTTATCTCAAACGGAGCGGTCCAACTCTCGCCAATGAACAGGTGTCCAACGCTCCTCTCGCCCTCTTTGACAAGGATGTATGTCTCCGATATATCGTCCGCAGGAACGAGTCTCACCGTATAGAATATGCTCGGATCATCTCCGGCAATGGTCTTGGCGCCACCGCTCTCTCCCCTGCTTCCAGCACTCAAAACATCCCTGAGATCTGGGTTCTCGTGGAACTTCACATAGACATTAACTGTATCGCCGGCCTCAATGTAGATTGGGTCCAGACTCACGGAATCAAACCTTGGCTCTGCATATATGGCCTGAATCAGGGCCAGAATCAAAAATCCAGTCATCAATGTTGTTTTTTTCATTTTTTATTTCACCTCTATCTTTCCGTCCATTATGTTGACTATCCTGTCGGCATATTTCGAAAGATTATGGTCATGGGTTACCATCACTATGGTCTTCCCGTCCTTGTTGAGCTTTGTGAGCATGTCCATCACCTCGTTGCCTGTCTTTGAATCGAGGTTTCCTGTCGGCTCGTCGGCCAGAATCACGTCCGGGTCGTTTGCCAGGGACCTTGCTATTGCAACCCGCTGCTGCTGCCCGCCCGACAGCTCAGTTGGCTTGTGATGTATCCTCTTCTCCAGGCCCATCATCTCCAGCAGTTTCGCCGCCCTTTCCTCGCGCTCGTATTTTTGAATCCCCTGGAACGTCATTGGGAGCATTACATTCTCCAGTGCAGTGAGACTGGGTATCAGGTTGAACGTCTGAAAAACGAAGCCGATGATTCTGCCCCTTATCTGGGCGAGTTCGCTCTCCGGCAATTCTGATATGTCCTGCCCCTCCAGGAAAATCCTGCCCTTGCTGGGGATGTCGAGACAGCCGACCAGGTTCATCAGGGTCGATTTTCCTGAGCCGGATGGACCCATGATTGCAACGAACTCCTCGGGCATAATCTCAAGGCTTGAGCCCCTGAGGGCATTGACCTGCACCTTGCCCATCTGGTATATCTTCCAGACCTCCTCAAGCTTGATAATCGGCCCGTTATGTTTTTTCTTCTCGGTCATCTTGGCCCCATAGATATTTGAATCGAATGTGTAAATAACCTACTCCTCGACTGACATCCCCTCGAGTTTTTTCATTAATTCGCCCAGTATCCCCTCGAATTGAAGCAGCTGAGCATAGTAGTTTTCTATTATCATGAGCTTCTGCTTTGATTTCTCGTCCCCGGCCTTGCCCCTGTACTTCTCGATTATCCGGGGCAGGGTTTCCTTTGCGGGCCTGATGAAGTTATTGAGCGCCGCGTGGAGCTTCATTACGTTCAGCTTAACCAGGTCCTTCTCCATGTAGAAGAAGACCTTGTTGGTTCCGGGTTTCTTTATGCGCTGGACCACGCCCATTGTCTCAACCATCTTCATCGTATTGCATATGGATGCGAGGCTGTAGCCGGTTTTCGTTGCAAGGTACTCCATGGAGACCTCTTCCGGCTCGATATAGAGGGCGCCGATTACCTTTGCGGGGAGATCATTGAGCCCGTAGGACTTCATCAGCGTGCTGAAGAACTCCATCACATCTTTATCAAGTTCTTCCATCTTTTACAACTTTTAATATATTTAAAATATATTAAAAGTATTAAATATATGAAGGTTTATCTATAAAAACCCCATGAAACAATCCTCAGAAACAAAACGAACGTTCAGACCGTGATTATACGAAAGAAACAATAATCGCTGCTATGATCAGAATCAGAAGAATCGAGTATGCCTTGAAGAATCCGGATAGTGATTTTACCGACCTTGAGACCGAGTCGTAGGTTATTTTGGCCAGCTCGGATTCCGCCCTCTCCTTCTTCGCCTCCATGGCATTCAGCGTTTTCAGGGCGTATATCCTTGCCTTGCTGGAGTGCCTGTTAATGTCTTCGTACCTCATTTTAAATCTGGTGGAATGGAATATTAGAATATTTGGGTTTAAATATGTTGCGGTTTCTTTTCGGAAACCAAGGACAAAAATGTGAACAGATGGATTTAAACCTCGCCCAGTCTCCTCTTCTCCATCTCCTCAGCAGTTATTATCTCGAACTCACACTGCTCGTCGCCCTTGGCAGTGCACTTTGTCTCGACGCAGTGCATCGACCTCTCCAGGGCCACGGTAACTGCTCCTGCAAATATGCCCCTGATGAAATGGCAGACCGGCTTTTTGGATTCCTTGTAGCCCATGGTGTTTGCGCTGTTTGTTACCGTAATCCTTACCTGCGGCACCGACAGGTCCATCTCGGTAATCTCGCCGCGGCCATAGCCGTGCTCGGAGAAGTGGTCCATCAGTATTTTTCCCAAATCCTCCTTGGATATGTCGGGCCCCAGCCGGGTTATGTCGCCCTTGATATTCGACCCGGAGCCCTGGGCATACATACGGGCAGAATCATAAACAAGATAGGTAGCAGCGGGTCCTATAATCTTCTCGAATTCCCTCTGCAGATATGCAAGGTTGCCCCGGGATAGTATCAGAACGCTGTTCTCGTAGGCAAATGCCTCGCCCTTCTCTTTATCGTGCTCCAGTTCGATTTTATCCATTCTGCTTTCCCTTGCTTACGCCCTGCCACCAGCCACTCGGCAGGAACCTTTCCAGGGTCAAATCACGCCTCAGCTCGAGGTCTGAGAAGTCAGGATATCTGAACTTTACCTCGAACCTTGTTTGATATCTGACAAGAGAGTCAACGCACTCATTGCACAGGTTGCCGGCATAGCTTCTCGAGGGGATTCTCTCGCTCTTCTTCATCTTCTTCGCCTCTGAGCGGCTTTTGCTCGGAACGCCGGGGAGAATTTTCCTGCACCTTCCGCAACTATGCTTGGATGGCTTCTTCCTCTTGTAATGAGTAACTGTCCTTCCGCCAGGCGTTCTGACCTGCCTCTTCTTAACGGACCGAGAACGATTCTTTGGTGAGGTCATAGTCCTATTTATAGTGATTCCTCCAATATAAACCGCTTAATTCAGTCGAAGAACCTTGTTTAGTACAATGCTCGTTGTTATCGAACATATGATATACCAGAAGAACCAGCTCAGTTCAAACCCAAAGAGGGTTGCTACAGTGCCAGCTGAACCGTATTCCCCCCGGAGCCAGTTGAATACCAGGAGAAAGGGGATTATCGTAAAAATCATCGGCTTGAAGGAGTGCTTCAGCTGTTCCATGGTGAGGCTCATCAGCTCTTCCTGCGCCTTCTGAGCTCTCTTCATATCCCCTGCCTTGGTGGCCTCCTTTATCGTCTGCTGGTGCTCCTTCAGCTTATTTTTCTGCTCCTTGAGCTTCTCTCTATCAAGAACTGCTCTCCTTACGAGGGTGCTCATCACCGACAGCCCTACGGAAACAAGAGCTATCGTCTCTCCAGCAGGGGATATGGAAATTATCATCTTAGAACCGACATAAGTTTCTCTGCGGCTTCATCCACCTTGCCTGCTGGATTCTCTATGACCATGACGGTTGCGCCGCTTATTACCGAATAGGCCGAAGCGAAGCTCCTGTTTAGCCATTGATGCAACGCAATGGCCTCCTCCATCTCCTCGTCCCTCTCCCTCGTTTCATCGGACTGTCTTCTCTTGGCAATCTCCTCAGGTCTTGCCTCTATGAGAGCGATGACGCTTGGGCTCAGTTTCCTCAGGACTTTCTCGGGGAGCCCCGGGAGATACCCCTGAGGGGTGCTTATTGCACAATGAGTGTCCAGCAAAACGTTCTGGCTCATGGCCATCTGTGAAATCTTTACTGCCGCGAGCTCCTGAATCTCCTTCTGCTGTTTCGGCTCTAATTTGCGCATCTCGTCCCTCGAATTAACAAGATTCTTGGTTATTGCTATGTCGGCCATTACGTCGCCATAGGTTATCAGTTCGTAATCTATGCCTTCTGGAGACAGCTTCTCAATAGCCTTCTTTGCAACGGTCGTTTTACCGGTCCCGGGAATTCCGGTCATTATGGCTAGCATTTTTGAGAGCAGAAATATAACTATATTTAGAGTTACAGCTAATAAAATCAGATGATTATGCCTTCAGGTTCTTTTCATCCTCCACCAGCTCAAGGACGGTGTCTCTATCAACGTAATACTCGGTGATTATCTTGCCTACGTCATTGACCTCCTTTATGTCCTTCTTCATGAGCCACTCAAGAATCCTTTTCTTTCCATCTATGTCCTCGAGCATCTCGCTCTCCGTCATCCCTGTGAACATCTCCAGCTCTTCAAGTACCCTGACCGAGGGGTTTACCTGCTCTATTGCATCGGTGTTGGGGTTCCACCGGTACAGGGTATTCATCTGGGTTGCGCCGTCTTCCCCCCTTATGAGCTCCACTATCTCCAAGGTTCTTCTCTGCCCCGTTCTCCTGTTGATGTGCTGTGCAACAATTAAATGCAATGAACTCATAACGATGTCCGGGATGTCCATCGGCGGGCTGGTAATTCTGTCGATAACCTCTCTGGCCTCGAGGGCGTGGAACGTTCCATAGACGGAGTGACCTGTGTGCATTGCCTCGAAGAGAACCTCGGTCTCCTCCTTTCTCCGGACCTCTCCAACTATGATTCTGTCAGGCCTCATCCTGAGGGAATTCTCTACCAAATCAAGGACGGAAACCTCTCCCTCGCCTCTCGGAGTGGGCGGCCTTACCGTTAGCGGAATCCAGTGCAGGTACTCGGGAAGGGTTATCTCTCTCGTATCCTCCATGGAGATAATCCTCTGGTTTGCGGGGAAGAAGGGCATCAATGCGTTCAGCATGCTTGTCTTCCCGGATGCTGTTCCCCCTGTGACTATCATGCTGAGTTCGTATTCGATAGCAAGCCAGAGGAAGGCGGCCGCCTCCGAGGTTATCGTTGAAAAGGCAGGGCTTATGAGGTGCACCATAGTCCATGGCGTCCTTGAGAACCGCCTTATAGTTATAGTATTGCCATTGGTTGATATGGGAAACAGTGTTGCATTGACTCTGTCCCCTGTAATCAGGTGGGCATCCAGAAGGGGGTCCGACTGCGTTATCTCCCTCCCCACCTCCCTGGCAACCCTTGACGCATAGTTCATTATCTGCTCCTCTGTGGGAACCATAACGTTTGTCTTGAGCCATGCGTGCTTCTTGTGGTATACCCACGCAACGTCCTTGCTGTTGTTGACAACGACCTCCTCAAGATTCCCGTCAGCAAGAAGATACTCCAGGTTCCCGAGGCCGGTCATGTCGTTGACTATTATCTTGCTCAGCATGCTTATGTCATCCTCTGACGCCTGTTTCAGGACATGCCTCAGCTTTTCCCTCGCCCTTTCCAGAAATTCGACCTTCAACTCCTTGAATTTATGAGGGTCGAGGATGTTCCTCGTCTCAATCTGAATCTCTCCAACAAGACTTCTCTTTGTCTCGTCCATCAGGGCGCTGGTTACGAAATCTATCTCGGGCAATGAAGTCTGATAGTGCAATACATAGTCTCCGACATCGACTATTCTCACAGGTATGGAGATGTCCTCAATCTGGACGGAATACTTGGATATCTCGGTTTCCTCCGTCTTTGGCTCTTCTTTCCTCTGCCCCGGCTTCTTCACTGTTTCCCCCGGCTTCTCCACTGTTTCTTTTTTAACTGGGGTTTCAGTCTTCTTCACTTCTCCCTTCGCCCCCTGCTTCGGCGCTTCTTTATTTTTTGCCATTGAACCTATTAATTCTTTTTATTCTAACTATAAATAAATCTCAGGGGTAGCTCACAATGATGCAATCCAGGGGTTCTTCACAATCCGTCCCCCCTATGCCGTACTTATCCACGTGCTTCTGGTCTATTTTGAAGTAAAGATCGGAACCCGGGTACGTCTCGGTGTAATTTCGCGTACCATTGACGCAACATGCGCCCCCTGTTGAATTCCAGTAGAGGTAATCAACCCATGAATAGCTGTTGTCAACAGTAACGTCGTGCGTCCAGAAGCTGTATATGTCGGCGAAGCTCTCGAGGCCGATCTCATTGCTGCCAAAATACTGGAGCGACTGTGACGAGTATTTGCTGTTCAGGGTTGAATTCCCGTCCATTCTGTCAAAGAACGACGGTCCCTCATAGGTATTGTTTGATGCAAGATAGCAGGCAGAATCAATCCAGCCGTTGATTGTTTCCCCGGTAACAGTAGCAGAAATCTGGCAGGACTGGAATTCTTGCAGTATATCCGGCTCCCCCGTTCTGAGATAATACAGGGGGTCCTCAAGGCCCGTTATTGACACAAGGGAAACTATAGAGTCATTGTTCCCGTAGTAGGCTACCCGGTTATTAGCGGAAATCGTAACCAGTGCAATGGCTGCAAAATTCCATGAGTCGTACATGGCCAGGGTGAGGTTTACTACATCTACCTCAACGCTGTATTTCCTGTACTGGGATTCTACTCTCGCGGTCCAGTTGGAGAGGGTGTGGTTCTCCATCCCTGGCACCATATTCCCTTCCAGTGTTCCGCAGAGTATAAGCTCCGCTATTGCGGCCTGCGAATCGTTTGCATAATAGGAATAATTGAAGGCGGTGCAGTTGCGCATCACATATCCCGAGAGATTCAGAGAGGAGTTCATTATCCAGCTTGTCGCATAGGCCGCTGATTTTTTAGCTGATATGTCCATCGCCCTTCCAAAGTCCTTCTTCAGGCTTTCGACAAAGTAGTGCAGCTCATCGGTGCCGACCCGGTTCACAAGGCTCTCTAAGCCAGGCTCAGATGACTCGACATAGAAGGAGTAGAGTGATACCAAAAGCAGGGACATGATTACAGTAACCAGAGTGAAGATGTATCCCCTGTTGTCCATCAGTTAAATATGGTAGTATTGGATTAATACTCCTTGTGGTCGCGCCCCCGGTCAAATTTCTTCTCAAGGGCTTTCAGGAATGACGGCTCGTACTTCCTCAGGAGTTCGTCCCTCTTTATCTCCTCGAGCCTCATTATATGCTCGCTCTTTATCCGGTCCATCTTCTTCCTGCACTTCACATATTCCCCAATTACTCTCTTGTCGCCACACTTTATGTGCCTCTCCATGAACTCCGATATTGCGTCCCCGGCTAACATCCTTGGCAGCATTACATAATCCGCCCCGGCATTGTAGAGCCTGAGTGCACCATCAAGTTCATCCGACGTAACTACGATAAGGGCATCGGCATTGACCCTCTTCACCTCCTCAATCATAAAGAGATTATCATTCTGGTCGGGAACCGTTGAGATAACGGCGTCCGCATTCTTCAAATCTATCCTCTCGAGGATTTCGAAATCTCCGATATCTCCATAAATGCATGAGATGGTCTGGCAGATAAGCGAGTCTATGACGTCGGGGTTTATATCGACAACCAGGAAGTCCCTTTTGAATCTCTGCAGCGTCCTGACTATCTTGTAGCCCATCCTCTTGCATCCGAAGACGATTACGTGGTTCTTATGCTCCCTAGGGAGATGTTCAAGCTCCTTGTCCTTGGAGATTCTGTCGATTACCCTCAGGATAGGAGACATTCTCCTGTATATCTCAGGGCCGTGGATTATGAAGTAGGAGCTTACGGTAATGGTTGTCACGCCTATGAAGATAATCATCGAGAAGACGTTGTAGGATATGTGCCCGAGCCTCAGCCCCTCGCTCGCCATTATGAGGGAGAATTCGCTTATCTGTGCCAGGTAGAGGGCCGAGAGGAAGGACGTCCTCTTCTTGTAGCCCAAAAGGGTCACTATCAGAAGAACAATCAGGATGTTTCCAATCAGCACGAAGAGGGATAATATTATTGCCTCCGACAGGAATACTAGATTTGCTGGAATCTGCATCCCCAGCGAAACGAAGAATATGGTGGCAAAGAAGTCCCTAAGCGACTTTATCCTACCTATAATCTCGATGTTGTAGGGGAAGGCTGCAAGGCTGAGCCCCGCAAGGAAGGCGCCGACTCCGATTGAGAGCCCCATGACGAAGGATGACGCAGCAAATATGAAGCACCACGAAAGCGCAAAGAGGAACAGGAGTTCTATGGACCGGGCTATGTACCTGAGAAGAAACGGCGTTACATACACCCCCGCGACTATAGCTATCGAAACCAGACCAAGGCCCTTCAGGAGCGGGTCGGCTACAGTGGATAGAGACATAGAACCGATGTTTGTCAGCATGGCCAGAACCAGGATAGTTACTATGTCCTGGACAAGAAGGATTCCAAGCGCTATCTTCCCGTGCAGTGTGTCAAGCTCATTCTTATCCGAGAGAAGCTTAATGACGACCATTGTGCTGCTGATGGTCAGGATGAAAGCTATATAGAATGACTCGAGGTTCTGGAACCCCAGTAGGGTGGAAAGTAGAAATCCAAAAGTGAACGTTATTGCAATCTGGCCAAGCCCGCAGAGGACCGAGACCCTGCCGACCTGCTTAAGCCTTGAGAGGTCAAGCTCCAGCCCGACCATGAAAAGGAGGAACGCAATCCCCATCTCGGCGAAGGTCGATATCATATGGCCGCTCGTTATAAGGCGAAAGGCAGCGGGGCCGATAAGAATGCCCCCCACGACATAGGCAAGAATCAGCGGCTGTTTGAACACCCTTGCAATCAGGCCGAGGAATGTTGCAGTAAGCACTATGATGCCCAGATCCCAAAGGATTAACGCGCCCGATATTTCCATATTTACCACGTACTATGTCAACGTCCTGTTTATACCTTTAGTTTTTAGTGAGTAAAAAAAGGTATGGCCGCTTCAATCGCATTCCATATCTCCCCAGCTATTGATTTTTTGTCGGCTGGCGGGACATGCTTAACGTCTTTGCCGTCCAGAATCCACACCTCTGTCTTTTCACTCCCAAAGATATTCTTTCCTATGTCGTTCGCAACCACCAGATTCAGTTTCTCGCTGCTGAGCTTCTTTCTTGCCCGCTCCAGGAGCTCCTCCTGAGGGACATTGACTTCCGCCTTGAAAGCAACTATGAACGGCCCGGGGAATTTCTCCCTCGCAAGCCTTGTCAGCTTGGGGGTGGGCTTCAGCCTCAGCATAACCTCCTTGCTGGAATCCATCTTGCCCTGCCGGAACTCAGGGGAATAATCCGCGATTGCGGCGGCGGAAATTATGACATCATAACCTCCCTTCAGCTCCTCCAAAGTAGAATTCACCATTTCCTCGGCGGTTTTGACATCTATAACCTTAATCCCCTCGGGAATCTCGACATCGACCGGCCCGGAAACCGCCGTAACCTCGTGGCCCCTCTTCCTGCCCTCCTCCGCAAGAGCAAGGCCCATCTTCCCAGAACTTGCGTTACTTATGAACCGCACGGAATCTATGGGCTCCCGGGTCGGGCCCATGGTTATAAGAACCCTCATTTTAACAGCTTGCCTTCAGAATCAATCTCATTGCCCGATATCCTCTCTCCCGAAATCGGCTTTCCGTCATCAGCAAGAACCAGCGGAATGACCACTATGGACAGCTTCCCCAGGCCCTTCTTGAATCTCACGGCATTAATCTCCTGCGCCCTGAGCAGCGTCTCCTCGCTAACGACTATGCAGTCAATGCCCGGGTCTATCGTCGCTATGCCGTAGGAATCGTCAATCTTGATAATCTCGTAGGGCTTGTCAAAGCCCCGGAGCATTTCCTCCAGCCTCTTCTTCCTCTCCTCGTAAGGCGATGTTTCCATTGCCCTGAACCTGTTGGCAAACTCGTCCGATGTCAGGCCAATAATCACGGAATCTGATATCTGAAACCCCACGTCCAGGATTTTCTTGTGCCCCTCGTGAATGACATCAAAGGTGCCGCCGATAACCACTTTCTCGAACATTTTGGCTCCTTACTATTGTAGATTTCTTCTTAATATCTTCATTCCATATTTATTAAAATGGAGACGGTCAAAATCCTTGATGTCAGGAAGGAAAACCCCTCCACAAAAACGCTCGTTCTAGACTTAAAGCTTGATTCTGAACCCGGGCAATTCGTCATGGTCTGGCTGCCCTCTGTTGGAGAAAAACCCTTCGGCGTCAGCAGGCTGGAAGGCAGCATCGAGATTACTGTAAAGGACGTGGGGCCCTTCACCAAGGAGCTTGTCAAGGCAAAGGCCGGTTCCCTCCTAGGAATCCGCGGTCCCTACGGAAACGGCTATGAGCTTAAAGGCAAGAAACCCTGCATAATCGGCGGCGGGGTCGGCCTGGCCCCTCTGATGCCCATAATCGAGCGCCTCGGAAAAAAAGCAACGGTAATACAGGGCGTTAAGACAAAAAACGATATTCTCTTCACCGACCGAATCGAAAAATCCGGAGCCAATCTGCACATAGCTACTGACGATGGCTCCCACGGAGAGAAGTGCTTCTGCCACGAGCTCTTCGAGAAAATTCTCCTGGAAAAGGAATTCGATCAGGTCTACTGCTGCGGACCCGAAATCATGATGTCGAAGGTTATGAAAATTTCCATGGCCAAAAAAATCCCCTGTCAGCTCTCCCTCGAGAGATGGATGAAGTGCGGCTTTGGGCTGTGCGGCTCCTGCTCCCTTGACCCTTCAGGCCTGCTGGTATGCAAAGACGGCCCTGTATTTAAGGCAGAGCAGCTCCAGGGCACGGAATTCGGCAGCTATGCAAGAGATGCTGCAGGCTCAAAAATCAGTTTATAAAGCTCAACTACAAAGGAATAAAAATGCCCGACCTGGTAATAAAGAACGCAAAGCTTGTTCTCCCCGACGGCATTGTTGAGGGGGGCATTGTCATCGAGGGAGGCAGGATAAAGGAGATAAAGAAGAGCTCCGGCCTCCCTGACTCAGACGAGATTCTTGATGCGAAAGGTAATTACATCCTGCCGGGCCTGATAGACGCTCATGTTCACTTCAGGGAGCCGGGAGCCAGCTCGAAGGAGGACTGGACAACGGGCTCTTCCGCTGCTGCCGCAGGGGGGATAACGACCGTTCTCGACATGCCCAACACCCAGCCCCCGACAACAACGCTGGAAAATCTTGAGGGGAAGAGAAAGATAGCCTCCTCGAAGTCCGTTGTCGATTACGGCTTCCACTTCGGAGCCTGCAACGAGAACATGGAGGAGCTGAGTGCCCTTGCCCACGAAATAGCATCCGTGAAGTTCTACATGAGCCAGACCACAGGCAACCTGACCGTGGACAACGATGCAGTCCTCCACGAAGAACTGAGACTGCTAGCCAACAAAGGAATTCTCGCAACGGCCCATGCGGAGAACAACGAGATGATAGACTATTTCACCACAAAACTGCAGGAGGAGGGCAGGGACGACCCCCAGGCCTATGCGGACTCAAGGCCGCCAATATGCGCAGCCGATGCAACCAACATGGCAATATTCCTGGCCGGGCTGGCAGATTGCAGACTGCATCTCTGCCACATAAGCACCTCCCTGGAAGTCGCTATGGTAGAGGAACACAAAAAATCCCAACAGCTGACTGCTGAGGCAACCCCGCATCATCTCTTCCTGACAAGGGAGGATTTCAAGAAGCTCAGCGCATATGCAAAAACAAATCCTCCACTCAGGACCGACGAGGACAGGAAGGCACTCTGGAATGGAATTACCTCGGGAGCAATAGACATCATAGCCTCGGACCATGCCCCCCACCTCCCCGAATCCAAGGAGAAGGGCATCTGGAAGTCATCCGCAGGAGTGCCAGGGCTTGAAACCCTCCTCCCCCTGCTCCTGAACGAGGTCAACAACGGAACCCTGTCCATGGAAACGGTCGCAAGGCTCACGGCAGAGAACCCCGCAAGAATTTTTGGGATAGAGAATAAGGGCAAAATAGCCGAGGGCTACGACGCAGACCTGACAATAGTCGACCTGAACGAAGAATTCAAGGTAAAGAATGATGAGCTCTTCACGAAGTGCAAATGGAGTCCCTTCAACGGCCGGAAACTGAAAGGCCATGTAATAAAGACCATAGTCAGAGGTAACATCATATTCGACCAAGGCAATGTAAACGAAACCCCTGGAACGGAGGTGAACTATGTCTGAATTCCTGCAGAAGTATCTCAAGGCAAGAGAGGAGAAGAACAGCACCCTGTGCATAGGGCTGGACCCAGCAATGCCCGGGCTGAGAAAGGAGAACACGATGCCCAACAACGACGTGATGGGCTTTTGCCTCGACATCATAGACAAGACCGCCCCCCATGCATGCGCCTTCAAGGCGAACTCCCAGTACATCCTCTTCAATCTCAGCATGGAGCAGCTGCAGGAGCTGAACCAGAAAATCCACGGCTCCGGAGCAATCTCAATCCTCGACCACAAGCTGTCCGACATCGGCCCCTCCAACCTTGCAGCGATTCATTCAGCAAGCAATGCGGGCTTCGACGCAATAACCTTCTCTCCGTTTGCAGGCAATATCAAAGAGGCCGTTGACCAGTGCCACTCAAACGGCCTGGGAATCTTCGTCCTGGCTCTCATGTCCAACCCCGAAGCAAAGATACAGAAGGAATTCACCAGAGATGGAATGTCACTCTATGAGTGGATAGCTGCCGAGGCAAAAGAGGCAGATGGCCTTGTTGTCGGCCTCACCGAAAACGCAGCAACAGAAATCCAGAAGATAAGGGAAATCGCAGGAAAAGACAAGATACTCCTCTGCCCCGGCCTTGGAGCACAGGGCGGAAGCGCCGATAAGCTCCCTGAAGGGAATTCCCTGATAAACGTTGGAAGAGACATAATCTACTCCAAGAATCCCTCGGAAAAAGCCAGGGAATTCAGCCAACAGCTAAAACTCCGATAGCGTTCTCCAGAACCCGAACTCATTATGGAGAACCACCCTGTCCTTCAGCAGGTTCTCGTCGAGTGACTTCCTGAATTTATTCATGTCCATTACTCTCATCACCCTGCTCTTCACGACATGGTCCTTTACGTTTACAACAACCAGAACATCTCCCTGCTTTGCATCGAACAGAACCATGACAACGCCCTTCATCAGCCCTCTCACCTCTTTTGCCACATCCCTCAGCTTCCCCATCTCCGGCCGCTTCTTAAAGAATTTCTCTCTCCTCTCAACCTCAAGATACTCCATGGTCTTCAGCAGAAAATCGTTGGCAAAATTGAGCCGGAATATCTTCCTGTTGCCCTTGCCCTTAGCCAGCAGGAAGTCCTTCTCAATGAACTGATTCAGATACCTGTGAGTATTATTGACAGCAATCCCCGTCCTCCTTGATATCTCCCTGAGATGGAACCCGTCAAGAGGCGAATCCATGAAAACACCAAGAACCTTTTTCCTGCCCTTAGATATCATACTGTTCCTAATTATGGAACAAATGCTAAAGAAATAGGAATCTGTTCACATGCTAGGAACATATCCGAAGATATTCAAGAAAAAATCATCATTATCAATCATTATATTTGGATTATAGCCACTCAGAGCCTAGATGTCTCAGAATATCCCTCTTTCGTTCACCAATTCGATAACGTTTTTATACCTCTTCATCAAATATTCTATTACCAAAGATGGCAGACGCAATAGAGAGATGCCCCACCGGCATTCACGGTCTAGATGAACTCATAGAGGGCGGCTTCCCCAGAGGAAGAACGGTAATGGTCTCCGGCACATGCGGGACAGGAAAGAGCACCTTCGGCGTTCAGTTTCTCTATAACGGCATTGTCCAGCACAACGAACCGGGCATCCTGGTGCTCCTGGAGCAGGACCCGGAGGAACTAAAAGAGGATATGATGAGATACGGCTTCGACCTCAATGCACTGGAGAAGGGAGGTAAGCTGGCGATAATAACTCAGGGCCTTGAGGATAAGATTGCATGGGAGGAACTCAGCGTCAGCATCCCTGAAAAGGCGAAGGAGATAGGTGCCAAAAGAGTCGTTATAGACAGCCTCACAGCAATCGGCTTCCTGCTGGAGGAGATGGACGGGAGAGATGACACGCAGAAGGTAGTGGTCTCCCTAAGCACCGCAGCAAAGGATATAGGGCTTACAACCGTCATGATAACAGAGACCCCGGAAGGGACCGAAATGATATCAATGCACGGAGTCGAGAGCCATGTAGCTGATGGCGTTATTCATCTCAACATATACGAAAGCCTGGATAAGAGAAAAATAGTCATAAGGAAGATGAGAGGCACGAAACACTCGCTCACCCCAAGAGATATAGAATTCGCTAATGATGGGATTAGGGTACATGGGGTTAGTAAGAAATAAACATTACCATATAACACGGCGATACTTATGCCTGCCGATCTTTCGAAGTTGAAAGGTGAAGTCACAGCCAAAAAGACTGCGCCCGTTTCAGATAGCGGGGACGCTAGTTCTGAGAGCAAGGTAAAAACAGGTATTCCTAAAGCTAAGGAGGGATTAAAGGGTATGGATGAATTACTCTGTGGGGGCATTCCAAGAAGCAACATCGTGCTTGTAACCGGTCCAGCCGGGGCAGGGAAATCGATACTATCACTTCAGTTTCTTGTTAACGGTGCAGAGAAATTTGGTGAGAGCGGTATGTATATAAACTTTGAACAGAACAGAGAGGATATTGTTCGCGAGGCACTTGCCTTCAATTGGGACCTTGATAAGCTTGAAAGTGAGGGAAAATTGAGAATATTGAGTTTTAGAGTTATGTCAGAACACGCCGTTTCAATCAGTAAAGAAATGAAAAAGGAGATTGAGGAATTCAAGCCGGACAGGCTTGTCATTGACTCGCTCTCCAGTTATGTAATCTCAATGGAAGCAATAGGTTATCTGGAAATTATGATGGACTACGACCCAGAAAGAAAATCTAACGTCAAGATAAGTCCAGATATGGCAACCAGGAGGTCAATAATGAAGCTTGTGGAGAGCATAAAGAGTGCTGGAACAACCGCGTTTATGATTTCAGAACGCCCGGAGGGAAGCGAGCATTTGAGTAGAGACACTATTTCAGAGTTCCTATCCGATGGTGTTCTGGTTTTGAATTTTATCGGAATTGGAACTGAGGAATTCGGAACAATCCAGATAAGGAAGATGAGGCACACAAAACACGCTCGCACAACATTCCAGACCTTCATCACAAATGAGGGTATGAAGATAGGCGAGGAAAGTATAGGTACAATGAGGTGAATCAAAATGGCATTAGGTCTACTTGCGAAATTACTTATGACCAAGCAGCTTCGCTTTGAAAACGGGCAAATAGAATTGAAGGATATCCACATGACATTGTTACCCACCTTTTTCATAGGTGAGCTAACAAGGTATTTTTATAATGAGAAACAGATGCCTCAGCTATATCTGCTTTCATGGCTGTGGGGCTTCAAACTTGTCGGAGAGGTTGCCCAGCAGTTCAATCTCGACACCCCATCTAAGGTCTATAATCTGGGGATGAATCTGGCTGAAGCCATGGGTATAGGTATATACAAGACCTGTGAATATCAGCCGGGTAAGTACACACATTTTGCTATAGCAAACAATCCATTCATCAAGTTTTTGAAGGGGATGAAGACAACCGAACCACTTGATTACTTCATATCTGGCTGCATGGGTGGTGGTGGATGTGCAGTCCACGAGCAGTTAACCCAAAATATAGAAACAAAATGTATGCTCAAAGGTGACGCACACTGCGACTTCCTCACAGGAACAGAGGATGAGTTAAAAAAGAGGGGTCTGTGGGAAGAAGTAGAAAGAAGGTATGTTCTGGATAAGACCTACCCGCTCCAGAAAAAGTTCTATGATGCGTTCTATGAAGATAAAGAAGTTGATATCCTGGAAGATATAATAGAGGAAGCACTTGAAATTTGAAGAAAGCTTTATTTAGACGGATATCCATATTATAAAATGGTTGAAGCACTTGCGAAGCTATATGAAGATACGGTTAGGGAAAACATAGATTATCTAAGGAAGTTGGAGAGGGAACTTTATGGCAAATCCGAGCTCCACAATATGGTTCATGAGGCACTAATACAATCGGCACAGAATCTCACAAAAAAATGGCTTGAGGAGAAGAAGTATTTAAGAACTAAGTACGCAAGAGATACAATAATAGAGTATCCAAAAAAAGTACTCAAACTTTCCTTGCTTCTGGATGCGAACATAAATATTATGGATGATATACTCGATGAAACGCTCTCAAGAGAGGAAAAAGCGTTTTATCTTGTAGAGCTTCTTAGAGTTCTTGCACTTAGAGATAGTTATCCCATTGAGGAGGAAGTGAAAATCAGAATATCAAACTATTTCAATAAGATAATTTTTGTAGCCGTCTCAGAACAAATTTTCTTGGAAAGGATGAGAAACACCAAAGATGGAGATTTTGAGGAGGTAGCATACGACTATTTCGCTGGTAGAAGCCTGGATATGGACCTCTTTCTGGAGATTCCGCTTCATGAGCTAGGATATAAAAAGAAGGAGATAGACGAAGTAGTAAGGGTAGGGAGGCGTTTCAGAACCATTAACCTGATGAAAAAGGACCTGATTGACTTAGAACATGATTTGGAGTCAGATATACCTACACCCATAACGATACTCCATCAGAGAGGAAAACCACTCAAAGACTTTGTCGATTATCTCTTCTCCCGCACGGTAGGTGATGTTCCTCAAAGGTCATCAAAGAATGCAGAACCGATTATTCATAATCTGTTTAATATGACAATAAACGAGCAGAAAGAAGTAACTGAATTACTTAAGAAAATGTAGTTATTCTCTTCTTTGAATTCCCCCTAGTGTTTTCTCCTACACCTAAACTCGCAATAATCATAGTCTTCTGTCATGCATTTCGTCTCATCTACGTTCCACTTCTCGCCGGTGGCTTGATTCAATGAGCCTTCTATGATTCCTGCAAGGAAAGTATCGAGTTTCATGTTGATGTTACTGACTCCGGAGGAAAAAACTGATTCATATATTTTAATGTTAGCTCCATCATCTGTTATATCGTTCTTTAAAATACCTGCTCTCCAGTGTTGGAATATCTCATTGAGATATAATAAAGTTCCATCAAGTTCTTCAATTGATGCTTCCCTCATTATTCTCTCTCCAATTATTCTACCACTATGCCTGGAAAGAATTGAATGACCAGGAGAGAGTGATACTAGCAAGAAATTTAGACATTGCAGGATTCCTATATGGAAGGACCCCCCGAGAGTTTTTCTTGGATATGTGCATTCCTTATTAATTGTAGAATTGACAAGATTATCAATTACCTTCCCGTACTCTTCTTTTGGAAGGCTCTGAATCTCCGTTTTGTTTTCATCTCCCCTAAGGTTAAGCTCAAACTCACAACTACAATCTCCTCTGTGTTCGCATTTACTCAGTTTTCCATCCCAAAAGCCGCCGAACAATGCCTCGACCTGACCGCATATGAGACCAATTGCCAAACAGTGGTGGTGCGTAGGTGAACTAGTCCCACAAGAAAGCTCTTGTGTACTATACCTCATAATCCCTTTCTTTTCATCAATTTCTATTGAGTTTATTATTCCGATCCTATTTTTCAACCAGACCTTCCTAATCACGTCTTGAATATTACCTTTCTGAAAGACGGTCCACCACATACCTGTTTTATTCAGTATGTCAACCACTTTGCCAAGCTTTGTCATCTTCAACGACGTATATGCGTTGTAGTACCCTAGGAGCTTACCTATCTTGAAGTATTCGTTGATATAATCTGGATTAAGGTATAGGAAGGAAGTAACACGGAGTTGGAAAAAATCTATATGAGTTGAGTCACCCAATCTCTTGCGAATGGGTTCTGTTTTCATATAAGGCAATGCCCCAATATTTCTAACTGCCTTGAAATTGTTATATATGAACTTGCCGCCCTCCTCCTTCTCCCAGAGGTAGCGCGTCCTGTCTATTGAATAGCTGCTGATGTCTCCGGTAGAATTCAGGTTGGCCCCGCAACCGGGACAGAACTCCCACCCCTTCTGGGTCCTGGTTTCGCATATCGAGCATTTGCTCATCTTATCGAAGATTAGATTATCCTGCACAAAAACTCACAATGGTCATCACCACTAGCGAGGCATTTGGTTTCATCCACCCCCCATTTCTCGCCAGTGGCTTGAGTGAGGGCGCCTTCTATGATACCAGCAAGGAAGGTATCCAGTTTCATGTTAATGTTATTTACTCCAGACGCGTAAACTGATTCATCCATCTTTATACATATGTTATCTGATTTGTCATCTATCTTAAGAACACCTACCTTCAGATAAAGGAAAAGTTCTTCCAGATAGGATAACGCTCCTTCCAGGTTTTCAACCTCCGCCTTCTTTATTATCCTCTCGCCAACGACCTTGCCACTGTATTTGGAGAGTACCTCGTGGCCCTTGGATAGGGAAACCATGAAATAGTTGATGCACTGGTACTCTGAGATGTATGTAAAATCGCCAAGCTCGTCCCTGAGATTCTCCTTTTTCTGAACCACATCAGATATTACTTCGTTAAGGATTGAATCGAGGTCTTTCTTTTTCAAAATCTCTATCTTGGGTTCCTCTTCCTTATCATGGAAATGGAGCTCGAATCTGCAATCTTTGTTGCCCTTGGATTCGCATTTCGTTTCGATTCCATCCCAGAAGCCGCCGGACAGTGCTTCGGCCTGCCCACACAGTGTTCCCAAGTTCATAAAACAACATGGTTTGGACGAGTGTATTAATGACTCCGGGCTTTCTTCCGTAACGTATCCCAAGGTTCTATTCTTTTTGTTAACTGAGATATCTTTTATTATCATTGCGCTCGTGTTATGCCAGCCCTTTATCTGTGCTTTTTGTATCTTTTCGCTTTTGAGAACATTCCACTGCAGGCCGGTTCTTGCCAATGCACTGACAAATTTTTCCATCTTCAGTGTCCTGAGGGCCTCTCCAGCACTGTAATAGCCCTTGAGTTTCCCTATCTTGTAGAACTGGGTGATAAATGTGGGTGCAAGGTAAAGAAATGAAAATTTCTGCAAGTTCCCCAGGTATATGTTAGAGAAGTCCCCGAGTTTTGTCCGGATAGGTTTGATATTCCCATATGCAAAATTGCCAACGTTTTTCACGGCCTTGAAGTTCGAGTATATGAACTTCCCTCTCTCTTGTCTTTCCCATAGGTATCGAATCCTTTCCAGAGGATACCCGTCAGTTTTTCCATTACTGTTTAACGCAACTCCGCAACCGGGACAGAACTCCCACCCCTTCTGGGTTCTGGTTTCGCATATTGAGCACTTGCTCATTTTGGTAATTAATACTACGTCTCCCTAAACATAAATAGCATGGAGATGCAAGTCCTTGTCCAGAAAAGAGACGAACTGGACGCAAAGAAAGCAATCGAATTCATTGAAAACTGCAAAAACTCCAAACTGGCTATCATACACTCCTCTCTTAAAGACGAAATCATTTCACTTGACTTCTTTGATACATTAGTGAGAGAATTGAAAACCCCTTTCGTTGGGATGAGGGTTGGCGGAACTGTAACTAATCAAGGCTACTCTGAGGACTCGGTTGCTATTGCTGTTCTCTGCGGGGATTTTGATGTAGAAGTATTCCATGAGAGTATAAATTATGAAAAGCTAGAGGAAACAGCCGAGGATATAATTAATATATCAGATAAAGCAGATTTATGTCTGGTCTATTCAGCCAGCCCAATAAAGAAAAATGTATTTTTGGACGCTATCCTGCGAAGAATTCAGAAAACATACCCAAAGCTGCAGATGTTTGGTGGTGTCTCTTTTCCACCACCCATTGTCATCACTAATGAAGGTATATACAATGACCGTATAATATGTGCTTTAATTAAAGGAATTAAATGCTTTTTCGACCTATATACTGGATTCAAAGTTGATAGCACTAAAGACGAAGAGTTTATAGTTACGAAGTCTGACGAATTTTACATCTATGAAATCAATGGAAAACCTGCTTCGGAGGAATACTCCAAGATACAACATATGCGCCCGTATTTCTTTAACGCGCTTTCGAATTTGCTCATAAGGCCTGATCCACCGCGCCTGTTGAGATCAATGTCGAGAATAAGCAGTGTAATGTATGATGCCATATCAAAAGCAACCACAAGGTTTGTGGGTGCAAAAGTGAATGAAAAACTGACCGAGGCATTAATCGTTCTTGAAATCGGTGATGGAGGAAATAATTATATACTCCCGCCGTTTTATGTGCCTGAGGGTATGGTATTGAGATGGGTGACCATACCTAAAGACTATCAATTAGAAGCATATGACTCATTATATGGGCAATTTTCTGATGCAACTCCTATACTCATGACTGAGTGTGCATTTAGGCCGTTATGGTTTGGTTTTGACTTCGACGCCTTAGAGGATAAGCTTAAGAAGTTCAAGTGTCCATTCATGATTTCTTATACCTTTGGTGAGTTTGGCACTTATTTGCCTTACAAAGGCCCGGAACAGAAACTGGTACATGGGGGGTCTGTAAAAGCCCTGATATTCAAGTAAATGTAAGATGAAGATGCAAATCCTCGTTCAGAAGAAGAATGAACTTAATGCAGAGAAAGCAATCGAATTCATTAGAAACTGCAAGAAATCCAAACTGGCGATTGTGCACTCTTCAGTCAGGAATGGGGTCGACTTCTTGAATTTTTTTGATGTCTTAGTGAGGAAACTGAAAATCCCCTTTGTTGGAATGAGAGTCAGTGGGACCTTAACTCAGGAAGGCCACAGTGAAGACTCCGTTGCCATTGCCGTTCTCTGCGGGGATTTTGATATGAGGGTATTACATGAAAGGATGAACTATGAAAAACCAGAGGATACTGCTGAGTTGATGATTCCAGAGCTGAAAGACCATAATCTATGTTTGATTTATTCTGCAAATCCGATTAAAAGGGATATCCTTGTGGATGCTATTCTAAGAGGGATACAAGCTTCCAACCCGGATTTACAGATTTTCGGTGGCGTTTCTGCATCCCCGCCCATTCTTGTGACTAACGAAGGTGTGCATGAGGATACCATGGTGTTTATTCCTCTAAAGGGTGTTGATTTTGATTTTGAGATAGATTCTGGATTTAGGTTCGACGAGAGTAAGGATACTAAGTTTGTAATTACAAAATCTGATGAGCACCACATATATGAGATTGATGGAAAGAATGCTGTTGAAGAGTATTCCAAGATACAGTGCATGCGCCCCTATTTTATAAACATGCTGGCCAATCTGTTTCCTCGGCCCGATGTGGCCAGAGTTATGAAATTGATGTCCAGGCTGAATAAAGTCGTCTATGAGGGTGTACTGGGTATGTGTATACATGTTCTAGGGGCCGAATTAGATGGGAAGACAGCAGAATTTCTCTTTGCAATGGAACTCAATGAAAAGGGAGACTACATGGTTGTGCAGTCGTACAAGCCCAAAGGCACAGTGCTGAGGCGGCTATCTACCTCTCCGAAGGAACAGCTATCGGTGTATGAGAGGTTATATGAGAAATTCCCTAAGGCTGAGGCAATGATCATTAGCTCGTGTTACTGCAGATTGTTCTGGTTTGATTTTGACTTCAGGGCATTAGAGAAAAAACTCAAGAGGTTTAAATGCCCGTTCATGGTTTCTTATGTATACGGGGGGTTTGGCACCCGCCTGCCATACAAAGATTCGGAGAAAAACGTACTTCATGGAGGAACGGTGAAGGCATTAGTCTTCAAGTAATCACTCCTTACAAATCCCGTACTTCTCCTCGAACTCCTTTCTGAGGTTCCTGATTATTCCATTTATTTATCCATAGACTACCCAATAACTTACAGAATGGATAAATACGGCCTTGCAAAGGAATTTGCAGAGGACCTGAAGCAGAGGTTTGGTGACAATATCACTTCGGTAATCCTTTTCGGTAGCGTTGCTAAGGGAAAGGAAACCAAGGAAAGTGACCTGGATATATTGGTGGTGTCAAAAAAGCTGATATTCAAGGACTTGAAGGGGCCCATAGGGGAGATTCTAAAGCAGGATGTTGTTCCAGAGGTAATTAATCTCAGTGTTTCGGAGTTTGATAAAATGAAACATCGTGAGAGTCCTTTCTACTTTACTATCGAGGAAGAGGGAGTCAAAATTGCCTGATTACAAAAAATTGGCTGATGCCCATCTGGAAGAGGCAAGAAGAAAACTGGGGCGTGCAAAGAGACTGTATGGTGATGGCTACTATGATGAGGGGGCACACGACGGATATTACTCCATGTATCACGCAGCAAAGTCGTTACTGGCATTGAAGGAGACCCAGCCGAAAACACACAGGGGCGTGATATCCGAGATCCAGGAGTTGTATGTAAAATCAAATCTCCTAAGTCAGGACCTCGCCAGTTCACTGAGCAGGGGTCTTCAGGTGAGAATACAGAGTGATTATGACACGATGATTGAGATATCAAACGAGGTGGCAAAAGAGATTATTGATGATGCCGGAGAATTCTTATCTGAGGTTGAGAGGTTGATTAAGGTTTGATGTTCATTCCTTACAAACCCCGTACTTCTCCTCGAACTCCTTTCTGAGGTTCCTGATTATTGCCTTTCCTTTCTCCCCTTTGACCTGCTCTGCGTACTCGAAGTCGCGCATGAGGGAGTTCTTGGCGCTTAGAGCAGTTTCTGGAGAGCGCATGTGAATCCCCCCAACTATGTCTTTATGCTCGTCCCTTGTGAAGAGAAAAAATTCGAGGGGTTCCTTGTCCTCGGGGATAAGGACGTCCATCCCGTGGGGCTTCTTGAGATATCTGACGTCCAGCTTTTCATGGCTGTCGACCTGGTTCTCCAGCTGTTCTATAACGATATTGCACTCCTTGTAGGCCATCTTGGGGTCGCCGTAGACCCTGAAGGCGTGGTTGAAGGGCAGGTCTATGTCCAGCGGAGTTAGATAGTTGACCTCGAGCCGCTCCTTCTTGAAGCACCGGTCCCATACAAGCTCGAGATATTTCTTCCTGTTTATTCCGTCGGCAAGGGCATAGGTGTAGGCTATGGTCGGGAAGTCTATGGAGGCATAAACTCTCTCGGAGCCCTTGAGGGCCTTCACAATCCTCTTGTAGAGCTCGTCGTGGTCCATGTAATGCACCACTGGCCTCGTGGACTCGAAGGCAATCTTCCGGAAGTATTCCTCCGTCCTTGCCGATATCTTGTCGAATTCCTCCAGTTCTTTCTGTAGATTCTCCCTCTTCCCGGAGAGGATATTCTTGATGTTCTCGAATTCTACCGTGTAGGAGGCCCTCCTGCCCCTCTTTATCAGGCCCCTGTCCTGCAGAACCTTCATCTGCGAGAAGAAGTTGGAGCGCTGGATGCCCTTTCCATGGGTGTGGGAGTATTCCTTGTTGATGTCCTTCGGGCTGGCCGTCTTTCCCTCCGACTCCAGCTTGTAGATGCTGAGAAGGATTCCGAACTGCTGGCTCGTCAGCCCCAGGCTTTCCGAGATTTTCTTGTTTTCTATGTCCATTGTGCAGTCTGTCGGTTTTGGATTTTTATTGGTTCGCTAGCTATCGGTTTTGATTTCAGTTATTTAGTATACTTAGCCGTATGACATTTTACGGCTTTGGTTTTTATACTATGGGTAAGGAAGGTATAAATGATGAGGATTCGGGATGTCATGACTAGAGGGACAATAAATATCGGCAGGGATGCGACCGTCATGGAGGCGATTGAGAAGATGCATGACTGCAGAATCAGCAGCCTTCTCGTGGATGAAGGGATAGTGACAAGGCGCGACGTCCTTGCCAAGGTCATCGCCCCTGGGAGGAATCCAACCGAGGTCAGAGTCTCGGAGATAATGTCGGATTCCCTGGTTACGGTGCATCCCGATGCCTCGGTGGAGGACATGGCCAAGATAATCCACAAGAGGGAGATTGGTAAATTCCCTGTCGCGGATGATAGCGGGGTTGTTGGTTTCGTCAGCAGCAGCGACGTGCTGAAGGCGGTGGTGCTGGAATGCTCAGATTGATTTATGGTTTCCCACCTAAATTAATCAGAATCCGCTTCTTGCGGGTTTGGAGGTTAAAATGGGTGTAGATGAAAAGGTGGGTGTTGGGAAAGAAAAGAATGAAGATGAGCTACCGGCAGGACTAACCTTTGCCGTAGCAATGCTCGGCCTTAGGGTCCTTCAGTTACTCTATGGTTTCATCACAAAAATAGGAGTATATGATGGCCTACAATATAGGGTGATAATTTTTTCAGTCCTTTTACTGGCCCTAATACATTCAGTTTCCATCTGGGGCCTCCTCAGAAAAAAACGCTTTGTGCTATACTCCGTACCGTTCTTCGTAGTTATTGATGTCCTCGTGAACCTCATCACCGCCTATCTGCTAACTATGATGATACTAGTTACCGTCGGCGTCTTCGTTATTTTTGCGGTTTCAGCTAATGCGAAAAACTTAAATCCATTCAATGATACCGACAAAAAGATTCTGGCAGGGCTGCTCATGGTTGTCCTCCTTTATATGGCAGGATACTACTACATTGCACATCTGCCATCCCCAGAAGAACATGCAGCAACAGTAACCCAAGAAGCAATCCAGAAAGGAGACTGGAGGGTTTGTGAGAAAATAAGTCAAAGTTTCTGGAAAGATAACTGCATATCATCATTCGCAAATAGCGTAGGCGATATATCACTTTGCAATGAAATAAAGAGCGTAAATGTTAGAGACAATTGCAAACAAGAAGTCTCTTAAAAATTAAAGGAGGTGGTACAATGAGAAAATCAAAAATAGGTGTATTAGTGATACTGAGCGCATTATGTATCTCAAACTTGGTAATTGCAGAGGAATATCTTGGAAATGTTACTGTCTATGTTAAAGACCAGGATGGGGACAACGTTATCGATAACTCTCACTTAGTTGGGAACCTCACTGTCGAATTATGGTATGAGGGACAAAAAGTTAACACCACGGTATTCTCAGAAGGTGATGATTTTGTAATCTTCAAGTTCCTAAACCACACCGGACTCTATACTGTCCGGTCAATAGCTTATCTCAGCTTCACCGACTACGAATGCTCGTCTGCTGGGTGTCTGATGGAATGTAGCTCAGCATGGAACTACACGTCAGGAACCACATTAACCTCCGTGGATCACCGGGGTGTCTACACCTGCATAGCCTTAACCTTCGATGAGTATGGTTACCCAACCTACTTCAACCAGAAGCACGATTACCTCGTGAAGAATGACATCTTAACATATATCTCAGAGGGTGAAAGTGACACAGCTCAGGTAACAATGCCTACAGATAAAGGCGATCTTGGTAAGTATGGATACACACTTATGCTATATGTAAATCAGAGTGGAAACCTAACTACAATCAATGTGAGAAACATCACAGGTTATGAGCAAAAAACTGACATGTATTATGCTGTCGGAAAGGACATATATTCCTCTGGGCTGAGTGAAATAATAGACCAAGGCACTGAAGATGCGATAAAGGGTGAATACGGCAGAGGGATGTTATCCAGCGGTACTGCGACGTTCATCCAGATAGGAACAACAGAGCCGGAGAACCTGTTTACTGAAGAAACAGGCTACAGGGTTGTAGGCTCCTCACTCTCAAGCCTCTCAGGAGGTATAGCGACAAAGGTCGCACTACTCTCTGGAGCCCCATCAGGTCCTGCGTTCGTGATTGGTGTAGTAGTAGAGAAGTATGGCAGCCTTACCGTTGACAACATCATAGACCAGGTTAGAGAAGCCAAGGTCTGCGAGCATGCAGAGACGGACGACTTTTTAGTATATCTAGGGAACGAGAACCAGACATGTAACGTGAATACTGGATGCCACTATAACACCAAGTGCTTGAAATATCCTGTCGCTATGGTCAATCAGGGAGAGATACTCCACCACGTGGCAGTAGGTGCTGACTATGATACACTGCCCTTCATCTGTGCCACATGTCTTAAATTCGATCCATACTCACCGGAAGAGATGAGCACCGGCGAAATACATGAGAACGAAATCACCGTGAGCTATTATGACGAGTGCTATTCAATATTCAATGGAACAGGAAGACTGCATCATGAACTGGAGTTTTTGCCAAGGAAGTACTGCAATTTTGATACTCCTGACATTTTATTTCTTGTAAACTCTGATGTCCCACCCCTAAGCCAGCTCCAGACCTCAGAACCTTACATATCAGTCCCTTACTATCCAGAATACGCCTACCCACAGGACATGATCTTAATCAGCTCTGATGTAGTCGAAGACAAACAAATAGACACCGTAAATGTAGACTGGTCGATTAACGAACTGGATGGAGAGGCGATAATGGAAACCATCGGCACAGGAATGCATGCAATATACGGCGTCCAGCTACCAATACCTGATTCCATAGGAGAATTCCGGTTCAAGATTATTGCAAATGACACAGACGGTAATTCAGGCACCAACGACAACGACCAGCGCATGTATAGCATTAAGGTCGTGGAGGATGCTGGTTCGGGAGGGGATGCTCCGGAATTGCAGCAGGATGCTCTGGATATTTCCGGGCTTAGCTCTGGTGAGGAACTGAGTGCATACCTTCTGCCGGAGAGGGGTGATGGCTATGACTGGTACAAGTTCTGGCTGGAGATGGGGCAACCATTCTCCATAGGATTCAATACATCAGACGATGCGAAGCTCTTCGTCTATAATGATGCAGAAATCATGGACTTTCTGGACGGGAAGAACTACACCGAGCTTATGGGTGTGGGAACAAAGGAGGGCTATGCCTTTATCCTCGTGAAGTCGAGAAGCTCTGAGAATGAGGAGTATGAGTTTTATGTTGAGACCTATCCAGAGACCATCCTACCATTTGATAAAGAGAAAGACACCTCCAATATATTCAAGCCTTTGATTAGCAGCGTTTTCGAGTGTGGGAATGGTGAGTTTGGACATGATTGTGCTCCGCTTCAGACAGGTTCTATAGCCCAAGCAGGAATTGGTGGCTCTGGTGCTGAAATAACCTCCATTGGTGATAATCATATTTATGGATTACATCCAGGTGATGTTTTTAGCATCGTTCCGGTAATTATGGAGGACTGTAATGGTGATGAGAAGACCTATATCCGAGTTAATGTATCTTTTTATGGAGATCCCTTCTCTGTGTATAAAATAAATCCAATTGTTCGCGAGCCTGACGAAGAAAACGAGACCTATCCCTGCGATTCGGTTAGTGTTGGTAGAACACTAAATAGTGGGGAGGTCATCACTGCAAAAGTTCCTCTGATAAAAAATGGTAATGATTTTATTACCTCTTATGCAGTTAATATGGAACTTGTTGGCCCCCTTGGTAGTATTAAAACGCAGGAGATAAGATTCAACATATCTCTTGGAGGCATACCTGAGTTAGAGAACATCTCCGTCCAGCACAAGTTCAATGGTATGGAGATAAAGGTCTTTGCTACAGACAGTGACCTGGATTGGGTGGAGATTTACAGTGACGGTAACCTGCTGGTTAACGACAGTTTCATTGGCACCTACACCCACCTCTGGAATACTTCCGGGCTGGACAACGGAAGTTCTTATGAAGTATATGCGAAGGTTTTCGATAATGAAGGTAACTGGGCTGAAAGCGAGAGGATTACTGTAACTGTAAGGAATGACTTCATGGAACCTAACATACTCTCAGCTTTGATACTGCCAGTCAACGGAGAGGTTCATGGAAATAATGTGAGTGGTGAGGTCATTATCTCTGCATCGGCGTTTGATTCAGAGACGGGGATTGAGGAGGTCAGGTGGTACAGGAATGGGGGTCTAGTGGGTTCTGAATCATCTGTGACAGTAGATACTGCCGGGCTCGCGGACGGGATTCATCAGATTAGGCTCGAGACTGTTGATGAGATTGGGAATCTGGGTTATCTGGAGTTCCCGATAAATGTCGACAACACGGCCCCAGACATAACTGGGGTGGATACAGGTGACAGCCCGATAAGGGACATGACGATTCTGAATGTCACTGCCTCCGATGATGGAGCGGGAATCGAGGGGGTCGAATGGTTTATTGATGATGACGGGTGGAGAAAGGTTGGTTCCCACCGGGCTACTATGTGGGGCACCGCGGGGCTTGATGGAGCCTACCCCATGATGGTTAATGTTACAGACAGGGTAGGGAATACCGCAAGTTACCCGTTCAGTGTAAATATATTGAATTCCGCCGACCTGTGGCCCTACGTGGTTGAGGTGGAGGATGTGGCTGCTGGAGAGGTGATTGTTGTTGATGTTACCGTGTTTAACCTTGGCTACAGGGATGCTGATGGTTTTGATGTTGAGTTCAGGGTGGATGGGGGGCTGGAAGGCGTTCAGAGTCTCTCCCTGGCACCGATGCAGAATTCGACGCTTCAGTTCAACTGGACTGCGGTAGATGGAGTCCATGAGATTATGGTTGAGGTCGATTCTGGAGATGTGATTCAAGAGGGCTATGAGGGAGATAATTTAGAGGGCTTTTTGATAAATGTCTCCGCAGTTTCGGGATGTAGCCCTCCCGCTTCAGGCGACTGGACCATCTCACAGTTTACGGAATGCTTTAGCCAGCAGATAGCCCTGAGCGGGGGCTCTCTGCTGCTTTATGATGACCTTGAGCTAGAGGATACGAGTGTAACGACGGATAAGATAGTCTTTAAGGATGTCAGTAAGATTACGCTGAAGGAGGCGAGCGTTAAGCTGCAATCGGGCTAACAAAAATTAAGAGGTGATATGAATGGATAAAAAAATATTGGCTGTAATGGCCATTGGACTATTATTTGGGAGCTTTGTTCCCATAGCTGGAGCAGTAGAGGGTTATTCCAATAGTAGGCCCATAGACTGTTCCAATATGGATGACGGCGTTCCGATTGTTGTAAATGGGTCGGGGGGTTTTGATTTGGGCTGCGGGAAGCAGATAGTGTGGACTTATTGCTCTGGAACAGGGACTGCTTTGTATTATAATGGTTGTGATGACTATGCAGTCTGGAATGATGCCGGGCAGCTGCCGATGGAGGTTGAGATGGGAGATGGAACTGATTATATGAGTACGAGCGTATGGTCTGATTTTAATGCAGTATTCCACATGACGGAAACAAGCCCGATGGATTCGTCAACTGCGGGTGCTGATTGTACAGCAAGTGGAAATCCTACAATCGCCCTTGGTAAGATTGGATACTCTGTCGACCTCGACGGTGGTGATTACGAGGATGTGAGTACGAACTTGGGCGATATAAAGGCTTCTGACTTCACCATAGAATATTGGATGAAGAACACGAATGCTTATTCTACTTTTTCTTCACCATGTTACTTTGGCGATAGCGGCTATATAATGTGTGCCGCCGATGGTGGTGGAGGATACTGTAACGAAGCAAATGGTTTTTGTTGCGGTGTTTATGACGGCAGTTGGAAAATGGTTGATGCAGCGTCTGGAGATGTTTCAGCCGGGGCCTGGTATCACGTTGTTTGGGTAGTGAATCCAGGAACAGATATGAGCCTATATCTAAACGGAGGTCTTAAAGAAACTGTTGCAATAGGAGCAATATACAACCTTAATGTCATAAATACGATTGGAGCATATTATGGAGGAAATAGTGGTAAATGGCTTGGTCAGATAGACGAATTCAGGATATGGAATAAAGCACTTACATCCCCAGAAGTCGGCCAAAGCTACAACAACCAGATAGGAACTGCAGGGTACGGAGATCTGGGGACTGAGCTGCCTACTGGCGGGTCTACAACCACGACAATCCCCCAGCAGGGCGGAGGAGCAGAGGCAGTCGTTGAATCGGACATTTCAGGGAATCTGATTTTGAGCCCGGCGAGCGGTGCGAAGGTGAAGGTCACTGCAAGCCTGACTGACGGGACGAATGATGTGAGCATTGCAGAGATTCAGAAGAAGGTTCAGGATACGTGCGGGAGTACACAAGCTATCCAGTCGATATATGCTGACGGTAGCACAGAATGTGTGGATGTTGGGGGTGGAGGCGGCGGAACCGGCGATATAACGGATGTCTGGCCAGCCAGCGGAAGCGGTCTGACAGGCGGCGCTTCTTCAGGCTCGGTTTCCATAGGGACAGATTTCAGCACAATTCAGAAGAGGGTATCAGGCACATGTCCAGCAGGTAGTTCCATAAGGGAGATAACGTCGGATGGTACTGTTACCTGCGAGATGGATGATGTCGGCAGTGGCGGCGGAATTGGAAGCTGCAGTGATTGCGATGGTAGTTTTGTTAATGTGGGCGGGGATACGATGAATGATGACTTGAGCATTAATGACAACATCGATAACGTACCAAAGCTTTATCTCACGGGGTCAAGTGGTGCTAGTTTAGTGGAGGCGAATAAGAATCTGTACTTGACTACTGGAAGTTCTACATCGTCAACTTCTACTGGTCCTCTTGGAGATATTGATGGTGATGGAGTTGTTAGTGACTTTGAAGCGCATTACTGTGTAGATTTATGGGAAAGCGTATTGATGAGTATGGAGGATGCTATGGAATGCATTAATAATCGTCCAACAACTCTTTCACCTAACGACAACTCTGTAGTTATAAATGCCATTGAATTGGTTCCAAATCATGACAATGTAATAAATCTTGGGCGTGATGACTTGAGATGGAGATATGGATACTTTGATGAGGTTTGGAACCGGGTAAATCATATCGAGGATGTCAGAGAATACTACAGGGAGAATCCTGATTACAAGTACGAGATAGGAGTGGTAGTTGCCATAGACACTGACTCGGAGTATGAGATTAAGCCTCTAACGGATGTAACCGACAGGGTTATTGGGGTTGTTGCTGATTTGCCTAAGGATGTGGTGGTGGTGGAATGCGATGACAGCGGATGCTATGAGACAACGCACCATATAGATACTGATGTAGCAATCTACGGCAAATACCATACAGTAAATGTCAAGGGCACCATAAAGGTCGGTGACTATCTCGTTGCATCGGATGTGCCAGGAGTGGTGACGTCGCTTTACGGCAAGGAGCACCCTTTCAACAAGAATGCGTTCAAGAAATCGATGAAGAAGAAGGAGTACAACTTCAATGCGAAGATGTTCCCGACGCTGGGGATAGCAATGGAGGACTATGACTCAGATAATGTAGGGACGATTAAGGTTGTGCTGGGGAAGTAATCTTCCCCTTTTTATTTTTATATTGCAGATAGAAACTCCTCAGCATGCTTCTTTTCTATTATGAGAGGAGGCAGCACCCTGACCGTGTTGCCTGAGTAGAGGGTAAGGACCCCCTTTTCTATCAGCTCGGTGACCTTCTTTCTGCCGTCTTCAGCGGGAATTCCTATCATTAATCCTTTACCTCTTGAATCAGGAATGGAATCGATGAGGTGTTTTCCGATGGCTGCGGAATTCTCTACCAGCTTGTCGCTGATTATTGTATCTATAACCGTATTGGCTACTGCGCAGGCAAGGGGGCTGCCGATGTAGGTCCCCCCGTGCTCTCCTGCCTCGAAGTCCTTGCAATTGAATGTTATGGCTCCGATTGGAAAGCCGCCGCCCATGCCCTTGGCCATGCAGACTATGTCCGGCTGGATTCCGGAGTGCTGGTAGGCGAACATCTTTCCCGTTCTCCCGAAGCCGGTCTGGATTTCATCGAGGATTAGGAGGGCTCCCTTGGATTCGGTGAGCTCCCGGACTTCTTTGAGATAGCTGTCGTCGGGCATTATAACACCGGCTTCGCCTTGGATTGCTTCGAGAATTACTGCTGCCGTCTTGTCTGTAATGGATTTCCTGAGGGATTCGATGTCGTTGTATTTTGCGAACTTTGTGTCAGGAATGAGGGGGAGGAAGGGCTTTCTGTATTTTTCGCCGGAGGTGAGGCTTAATGCACCAAGAGTCCTGCCGTGGAAGGCCTTTTCCATGGCTACGATTTCCGTCTTTCCGGTTGCCTTCCTTGCGAGCTTTATTGCCGCCTCAACGGCCTCGGTGCCGGAGTTGGTTATGAAGGTCCTGTTCATGGAGGTGAGTTTTGTCAGCAACTCGGCAAGGTCCAGTTGCGGCGTGGTGTAGAACCAGTTGGAGCAGTGGATTAGCTTCTTGGATTGGGAGGTTATTGCCTCTATCAGCTTGGGATGCGCGTGGCCCAGTGAATTTACCGCGACTCCTGCGGACATGTCCAGGTATTTCTTTCCTTCTGTGCTATAGACGTACATGCCCTCGCCCCTTTCTATTGCTATAGGGAGACGGGAGAATACTTGGGAATAGACCTCTGCTTCCCTCTTCTGGATTTCTTCGAGATTCATCTTCGCACTATAGTATCTTGGTCATATACAAATAAATCTTAATCGGCAGCCAGAAAGTTTTTGCCCCTCTTGTTTTTGTGATATGCTCTAGAAAACCGGTGTGCTTCATCCCTTATTTCGCGAAGTAGCAGCAGAGCCGGGTCGTTTTTTTCAAGCTTCAGCGGACTGTTTTTTCCTGGCACATATATTTCTTCATCTCTTTTTGCAAGCGCCAGTGTAAAGACATCAGAGGGGATATGCCTGATGCAGGAATTCAGCTGGGCTAGTCCCCCGTCAAGAAGTATCAGACCTGGCTTTTCCCACTCCGGGTGTTTGAACCTTCTTTTTATCATCTGGGCCATGTTGCCCGGGTCGTCCTGGACTGCACCCTCTATTGCGAATCTCCTGTACTGGCTCTTGTCAGCCTTGCCGTGGGTAAAAACTACCATGCCCCCTACAGTATGTTTTCCTCCGATGTTGCTTATGTCATAGCCCTCAATCCGAGTTGGTTTCTTGCGAAGACCCAGCGCCTTTTTCAGCGCCTCGGCCCTGCCTGCCACCTCATTTTCAAGTTTCTCTTGTTTGAGCTGATGGATGCTGTTTTGAAGAGCCATCTCGACCAGTTTTCTTTTCTGTCCACGGCGCGCAAAGAGAATTTTCACACTGGCGCCTGCAATATCAGACAGTGTCCTTTCAAGAAGCATTCTGTCATCAGGCTCACACGAGGTTACAATCAGCTTGGGTGTCAGGTCCCCCATACTATAATGCTGCTTGATGAATGCCTTCATGGACTGGTCGGGTTGGGTGCAGTACTCGCCCTTCAAAGGGTAGTGAAGGAGCGCAACGACCTTGTGGTTTCTTACCTTCAGTAGCGTGATATTTGCCTTACCGTCAAGTTGTGCATAGCCTAGAACGTCCATGTCCGGAAGTTTTGAAGATGAAACGTCTTGAATGCGCGAGATTGAGTCAACAGAGTCCAGAATCGACTTCAAATCATTTGCCTTTTCATATTCTCTGGTTTCACTTAGCCTTTTTATATCCTTGAGTAGGTCCTTCTTGATCTTTTCGTATTCTCTTGACAGGAACTCGCATGCCTTGAGAACCCGCTTTGAATACTGCTTTTTATCCATGACTAGTTTGGGGGCCGCGCACTTGCCCATGCTGTATCTGATGCAGGGTCTTTTGAGTTTATCCAGGTCATGTTTGCAGTTTCTAACGCCGAATAATTCCCCTATCACGTTAACGAGCTTTCGAACCGATTTGACGTCTGTATATGGGCCAAAATACCTCGATCCATCGGGTTCAACCCGGCGCACGACATCAATTCTTGGATACTTGTCCCTCACCGTTATCTTCAGATAGGGGTAGCGTTTGTCGTCTCGCAAAAGCACGTTGTATCTTGGTTGATTCTGCTTTACTAGGGCATCCTCAAGAATCAGGGCCTCGGTATCGGTCTTTGTAAGTATTGTTTCCAGGTTGTGGGATTTCTCAACGAGCCTTATAGTCTTCGCATCGGCTGGATTCAGGTAGTTCCTCAGGCGGTTCCTCAGATTCTCGGCCTTCCCGATATAGAGAATTTTGCCTGAATTGGTTTTCCACAGATACACGCCCGGCTTTTTGGGGGCATTGCCTATTGCCCGTCGAATGGATTCTTTCATGTTACAGCATCTTCTTCAGGAACCTGCCGGTGAAACTGGACCTGACTTTCGAGACCTCTTCCGGGCTGCCTGTTGCAACAACCTGGCCCCCCGCGTCTCCGCCTTCAGGGCCAAGGTCAATGATATGGTCTGCTGTTTTGACTACGTCGAGATTGTGCTCAATAATTATGACCGTGTTGCCCTTGTCAACAAGGCGGTTCAATACCTCGACAAGCTTCTTCACATCGTGTGTATGAAGACCGGTTGTTGGCTCATCAAGTAGATAGACCGTCTTGCCTGTGCTTATCTTGGAAAGCTCAAGCGTCAGCTTTATCCTCTGGGCCTCCCCGCCCGATAGCGTTGTCGCAGACTGTCCCAGTTTGATGTAACCCAGACCAACATCAGTTAGAAGGGCCAGCTTCCTTTGAATCTTCGGGATATTCTCAAAGAATTCGAGAGCCTCCACAACAGTCATATCCAAGACGTCGGCGATGCTCCTGCCCTTGTACTTCACCTCAAGTGTTTGCGGATTATATCTTTTACCTGCACATTCACTGCAGGTTATGTAGACGTCAGGTAGGAAATTCATCTCTATCTTTATGATGCCGTCCCCGTCGCACTTTTCGCACCTTCCACCTGGCACGTTGAAGCTGAACCTGCCCTTCTGATATCCCCTGACCCTTGACTCGTGAAGCTGGCTGTACAGTTCCCTGATGGGGGTGAATAGCTGGGTGTAGGTTGCGGGATTGCTTCTAGGAGTTCGCCCTATGGGGGATTGGTCTATCACAACGACCTTGTCTACGTGTTCAAGACCCTCAATCCTTTTGTGCTTTCCGGGTTTTTCCCTGCTGCCATAGAAGTGCCTCATCAGCGCCTTGGCAAGCGTATCGTTTATCAGCGTGCTTTTACCAGAGCCTGAAACGCCTGTAACGCAAATGGACACGCCCAGTGGGAATTCGACATCGATATTTTTCAGATTATGTTGTGAGGCAGCGAAAACCTTGATTTTTTTGCCGTTGCCCTTTCGCCTAACACCTGGAACATGGATGCTGCGTACCCCAGTTAGATAGCTTCCTGTGATTGATTTCTTGTTTTTGGTTATCTCCTTCGGCGTTCCCTCAGCCACGAGGCGCCCTCCTTCAATGCCTGCACCGGGTCCCAAATCTATGACATGGTCTGCAGCCCTTATTGTATCCAGGTCGTGCTCGACCACTATGACTGTGTTGCCCAAATCCCTGAGGCTCTTCAGGGTATCAAGAAGACGCCTGTTGTCTCTCTGGTGCAGGCCAATGGATGGCTCATCTAGGATATACATGACGCCAACCAACTGGCTTCCTATCTGGGTTGCAAGACGAATTCGCTGGCTTTCACCGCCTGAAAGCGTCGAGGACGTGCGGTCAAGGGTCAGGTATTCAAGCCCAACGTCCTTGAGGAAACGAAGCCGCTTCATAATCTCCTTCAAAATCTGTTTGGCTATGTGCTTCTCCTGTGCGCTGAACCTAGTCTTGGCAAAGAATTTAAGGGCATCACTAACAGAAAGCTTGGTCAAGTCTGCTATGTTTTTTCTTCCAACCGTAACGGCCAGCACCTCTGGCTTAAGCCTTTTACCCTGGCAATCGCCACAGAGTATGGTGCTCATGAAGCCCTGAATCCAGTCACGCATGCGCTCACTTTTGGTACCCTTGTGCCTTCGCTCAAGGTTTGGTATAATCCCCTCCCATGTACCCTGGTACTCCCACCTGCCAACCCCGTCTCTTGCCAGGTGCTTGAAGTGAAAGGTTCTTGAGCCAGCGCCATATAGCAGCGCATTAACAGCTTCAGGAGACCACTTCGATATGGGTTTTGCCACATCAAAGCCCATCTCATGAGCCACTATTTTGAAAGAGCGCTTGTAGAAGGTATCCATAGACCTGCTCCATACAGCAACCGCACCATCGTCTATCGTTTTGGATGTGTCAGGTATTATGAGGTCCGGGTCGAACTCAAGCCTCACGCCCAGGCCCTGGCATGTAGGGCAGGCTCCATGGGGGCTGTTGAAGCTGAACATCCTCGGCTGAAGCTCCTCAAGAGAGATTCCGCAGTCGGGGCACCCAAGCTGCTGGGAGTAGAGTATGTTCTTGCCGGCTGCGAGATCAACCTCCACCAGGCCCTTGGACAGCTGAAGGGCACTCTCGACGTCCTCCAGAATCCTCTGGCGGTTCTCGGGCTTCAATTTGACCTCATCAATGATAATGCTTATCGAATGCTTCACGTATTTTGGCAAACGGATTTCATCCTCCAGGCTCATGCGCTCACCATCAACAACAGCCTCAGAGTATCCGTCCTCGAAGAATTCCTTCAACTGCGTATGGTATTCTCCTTTGCGGTCCCTGATGACAGGAGACATTACTGTGGCCTTCTTGGACTTGAGACGCAAAATCTGGTCGGTTATCTCGTTTTTTGATTGTATGGTAATCTTCTTGCCGCACTCATGACAGTGAGGCACACCGACCCTAGCATACAAAAGCCTTAGGTAATCATAGATTTCAGTGACGGTGCCTACAGTGCTTCTGGGATTCTTGCTGGTGGCCTTCTGCTCGATGCTCACAGCAGGGGAGATGCCCTCGATGTATTCCACATCGGGTTTTTCCATCAGCCCAAGAAACTGCCGGGCATAAGCTGAAAGGGACTCCACGTACCTTCTTTGGCCTTCCGCGTATAAAGTGTCAAATGCAAGCGACGACTTTCCGCTTCCCGATAACCCGGTCACGACCACGAGCTTGTCTCTTGGAATCTGGACGTCGATGTTTTTTAGGTTGTGCTCCCTTGCACCCTTCACAAAGATAAACTCAGAGCCCATCTTCTTTCGCCTCTAGCATTTTCCTAAATTTTATCGCCTGCTCGAAATCCATGCGGTCTGCAGCCTCCTTCATCAGGCGCTCAATCTCATGCTCTGGCATTTCAAGGTAAACCTCTTCATTAACGTTATGTTCATCTTCCTTGACAATCCTTTCATGGATTTTTTTCTTGATTGTCTTGGGTGTGATACCGTGCTTTGCGTTGTAGTCAAGCTGAAGCTTTCTTCTTCTTTCGGTCTCTTTAAGGGCTCTCTTCATGCTGGTGGTTATCTTGTCGGCATAAAGTATCACCTGGGCGTCCACGTTCCTGGAGCATCTTCCAATGGTCTGGATAAGGCTTGTACCAGAGCGCAGGAAACCCTCCTGGTCGGCATCCATTATCGCAACGAGGGAGACCTCTGGAAGGTCAAGTCCCTCACGAAGAAGGTTAACGCCAACGACCACGTCAATAGACCCCTTGCGAAGCTCCCGCAGTATATCCATCCTGCCAAGAGTGTCTATCTCGCTGTGAAGGTATTTGACCTTGAATCCCTTTTTTGTAAGATAGTCAGCCATATCCTCACTCATCCTTTTTGTCAGGGTCGTTGCCAGGGCCCGCTGCCCTGCCTCGATACGTTTTTGAAGCTCATTCATGAAGTCCTCGACTTGCCCTGTTGCAGCGCGTACCTCTACCTCAGGGTCCACAAGGCCTGTTGGACGGATTATCTGCTCCACAATCTGCTTGGATTTTTTTCTTTCAAATTCAGAGGGCGTAGCAGATATGTATACGACCTGGTTTAGGTGTTTTTCGAATTCAGGGTATGTCAGGGGCCGGTTATCTTTTGCCGAAGGTAGCCTAAAACCGTAGTCTATTAGTGTTTCTTTCCTGCTCCGATCCCCTGCGTACATGCCACCCACCTGCGGTACGGCTATATGGGATTCATCTATGAAGCAAAGCCAGTCGTGGGGGAAGAAATCCAAGAGTGTATTGGGCGGTTCACCAGAGGTCCTGCCCTCAAGATGCCGGCTGTAGTTTTCGATTCCCTTGCAATATCCCAGCTCCTCAATAAGCTCGATGTCGTAGCTTGTGCGCTGCTTTAACCGGTTGGCTTCAACGAGACTTCCAGCTGATTCAAGTTCTGCAACCCGCCCTGAAAGCTCTTCGCTTATCCTATCAAGCGCCTTGCGTTTTTTGCTATCTGAGATTAGATAGTGAACAGCGGGATGAATCCTAAGCTGCGTAAGCTCTTGAAGCGTTTTCTTGGTCACCGCATGGATTTGTTTCAGTGACTCGATTCCTTCATCAGCTTTTATCCGATACATGTGCTCACTGTATGGAGGATATATTTCAATATTTGGCCCACGGACCTTGAATCTGCCCTCATAAAGTGCGCTATCGTTTCTTTCATAATGCATGTCAACGAGTGTTCGAATTAATTCGTCCCTTGAAAAATCCATGCCCACCTCAAGGTGCAGGGTGCTTTTGCGGTACTCGTCAGGGCTTCCAAGGCCATATATTGCAGAGACTGTGGATACAACCAGTACGTCGTTTCTGTCCAGCAGGCTTGAGGTCGCCCTGTGGCGCAGTTTCTCTATCTCGGAATTTATGCTCGCATCCTTTTCGATGTAGGTATCTGATGTTGGCAGATACGCCTCGGGCTGGTAGTAATCGTAATAGCTCACGAAATACTCAACGGCATTTTCCGGGAAGAACTCCCTGAACTCGCTGTAAAGCTGTGCTGCCAGGGTTTTGTTGGGAGACAGTACCAGAGTCGGTTTTTGGACCTTGGCAACAACATTTGCCACAGTGTATGTTTTACCGCTTCCGGTTACCCCCAACAGTGTCTGGTGCTCTAATCCCTTCTCAAGCCCGCTAACCAGTTTGCTTATAGCTTCCGGCTGGCTTCCTGACGGTTTAAAGTCACTGACAAGTTTAAATTTCATAACGAATATGATGCTATAAAAACAGTCTCACTAAATTTTCGATTTATTTATCAGTTCCATGACGTTAAATACCTCCTCAAGCTCCACGTCGGTTCCAACGCAGCCCGAGTTGAGAAGGAGGGTCCCCTGGCACGGGATTCCTTTGTTTGAGACCTCGAGGAGGCCCATGTTTATCTCGTAGGGGCAGCCTATGCCGATGACTCCCGCCGGTTTGAATTTTTTTATTATTCGCTTTACGAAACCCCCTCCGGGGGCTATGTAGGTTCCCTTGTAGCCGAGCTCGCTGGCTTTCTCAGCAATCTTGAATATTTTGCATTTCTTGCAGCCCAGGCACTGCGCTCCTGCCTCGGAGCTGAACGATATCTTGCAGTCGATGTCCCTGAGGCATTGCGGCGCTATTACTATCCTGTCGCGATATGGGATATTGGAGAATTCCTTCCTCAAGAGGATGTTCCTTGTCTCTGAGGCTGCATGGTCTATCATGAGATCATCGCCTCCAAAGAACGAGACGATTCTCTTTGCAGGGATGTAGAGGGAGTCAAGGATGAGGAGCAGGATTCTCAGGAACATGGAGCTTATCCCGTGTAGGGTTTCAGAAAAACCCTTCTTCTTGAAGATTATGTAGGCCAGAATGAGGCCCATGATTAGCGCTAAAACGAGAAGGACGATTGCTGCAAGCGAGAAAAGACCTATATCCGCAAGAATCTCCTGGCTCATGAATTCCATTTTATGCTAGGGTTGCCTTTATCCTCTCCAGGGCCATGTCAATTTCATCCAGTGAAACTGCGCCGTAGCTTATTCTTACGCAGCCTTTGCCCTGGGAGCCAAAGGGACTTCCGGGGATTATGCCGACGCCGTTGCTGAGGAGCTTGTCCGCCAGGGTGAGGTCGTCTATGTCGCCAAGGTGCGGAAAGAGGTAGAATGCCCCAGCCGGGTTTACCTTTGTGTCAATAATCTCGTTCAGGCCCTTCATGAATTTGGCTCTTCTTTCCTTCAGTTCAGTTACCATGCGGTCCCTTTCCTCGGCGACCTCTTCCTTGAATGCTGCGAGGGCGGCATACTGCACAAAGGAGGTGGCGCAGGAGACTGTCTGGGACTGGATGAGATTGAGTTTGTCTATTAGGTTCTGGTCAGGGCATGCGCAGTAGCCGAGGCGCCAGCCGGTCATGGAGAACTCCTTGGAGAAGCCGTTTGCCGTTATTGTCTTGGGGTAGATGCTTCCGGCAGAGAAGTGCTCTCCTTCGTAGATGATTTTTTCGTAGATTTCATCTGAGAGAAGCCAGCAGTCCTTTCGCTCGGCTATGTCAACGATTTTTCGTATTGTCTTTTCAGGGTAGACCGCCCCGGTTGGATTGCTGGGGGAGTTGAGCATGATGAGCTTCGGACTGGAGTTCTCCAGCGCCGATAGGAATTCTTCATCCGGGATGAATTCGTTTTCGGGCTTAAGGGGGAGCCATGCTATTTCTCCCTCAGCAAGATTCACTATCTGCTCGTAGCTGACCCAGGAGGGGTTCGGGATTGCGACTGAATCTCCCTTGCCGATGAGCGCCATTATTATCTCGAAGATTATCTGCTTTCCTCCTGCAGAGACCATGATTTTGTCGGCGTCCAGGCCCTGGATTCCGTTCTCGCGCTTTAGCTTCTTTGCCAGCATCTCCCTGAGCTCGGAGATTCCCCTGGTAGGGGTGTAGTGGACCCTGCCGTTCTCGAGGGCGCTGACTGCTGCCTTTGTTATCAGGCGCGGGGTCGTGAAGTTGGTTCTCCCTATTGTCAGGTTTATTATCCCTTCCTTCTTCGCGAGAGAGGAATACTTGAATGTAGCGGATTCCTCGACGTTTGAAAGGCGTGCTGCGAATTCCATCGTTTATTACTTTAGAATCGGAATTTAATATTCACCCAACTTAAAGATTGGTTGTGAATTCATCGGATATGGCCGGGATAGGGTAGCGGTTATCCTGCGAGACTGTGGATCTTGCGACTCGAGTTCAAATCTCGGTCCCGGCCCTTTCTTGATTTTTTAGGAGTCATTCTATTCTTTTTTGAATGGCCAGAGATTTGACCGAGGGCGGGATAGTAAAGACCATTCTTGTGACGTCTTTGCCGATGGTATTTGCGTTTCTTTTGCACAGTGCGTTCAATCTGGTGGATGCCTACTTTGTGGGGCAGCTGAGCGCGGAGGCCCTGGCTGCGGTAAGCGTGGGCTTTCCGGTCGTTTTCATGATGATAGCCCTTGCATCCGGTCTCGGGGTTGGAACAACCTCGTTGATTGCGAGGAAGGTTGGGGAGAAGGACATCAAGGGGGCGGGCGAGGCGGCAGAGCATGCGCTGCTGATGGCGCTCGTATTGGTTCTTTTCTTTACTGTAGCAGGGCTTCTTTCGGCTGGTTTTCTCTTTGATTTGATGGGGATTGAGGCCGAGGTTAAGGAATTGGCTCTCGATTATATCAACATAATCCTGCTCGGGAGCGTGGCAATGTTCCTTGCGATGACTGCCAATAGCATAATCAGGGGCGAGGGTGAGATGATGTTCCCGATGGCTGTGATGGGCTTTGCCGCCATTCTTAATATGGTTCTTGACCCGCTTTTTATATTCAATCTGGGCCTGGGCGTGAGGGGGGCTGCTCTTGCCACGGTAATCTCAAGGGTTGTAGGGCTGAGCATCCTGGCCGGTTACATAATACAGGAGCGAACGTGGGTCAGGCTTAAATTCCACAGGTTCAGGTTTAATAGAAATCATGTGAAGGGCATTCTTTCGGTTGGAATTCCGCAGTCGCTCTCGAACTTCAGCATGAGCGTCGGCATATTCCTTTTGACCATAATAGTTGCAGGTTTCGGGACGGAGGCTATTGCCGCCTTCGGCATAGGGTTCAGGCTGGACAGCATAGCATTGCTTCCGGGGCTTGGCGTCATGATGGCCGTCGTTTCGCTGGTGGGGCAGAACGTCGGGGCAGGAAGGTATGACAGGGCCGAGGAGATGACGATAAAGGCCGGGGTTATGGCGGTTGCCTTTATGAGCGCGATTGGTCTGTTCTTCTTTCTCTTCTCGGAGCAGATTGTTTCAGTGTTCAATTCCGACCCGCTTGTTATCGCCTATGGGTCGTCAATGCTGAGGATTCTTCCTCTGTCCTATCTTTTGATGGGACTTGGCATGGCAGTCTCGGGGGCCTTCATGGGCTCGGGGCATGCCAGGCCGGCCCTTGCCATAACCTTTCTGAGGGTTATCGTCCTTAGTGTTCCTCTGGCATATGTGCTGTCCAGGTCCATGGGCGTTGAGGGCATCTGGCTGGGGATTATGATATCATCGATTATTGCATCGGTTGTAGGAATAGTGTGGTTCAGGAGAGGGACGTGGAAGAATAGGTAATATTTTTAGTCTTAATGGGATAATTTACTATGAGAAAGATAAGGGTTGCCATAGTCGGTATCGGAAACTGCGCGAGTTCGCTGATACAGGGCATTCACTACTACAAGGATAAGAAGCCGGAGGATGCCATAGGTCTGATGCACTGGGATATTGGAGGGTATAAGCCCTGTGACATTGACATTGTTGCTGCCTTTGACATTGACAAGAGGAAGGTCGACAAGGACGTTTCCCAGGCCATCTTTGAGAAGCCCAACTGCACGGACGTGTTCTTCAAGGACGTCCCATTCATGGATGTCAGAGTCAAGATTGGCTTTTTGCTGGACGGGGTTGCAAGGCACATGCTCAATTATCCAGAGGATAAGACGTTTCTGATTGATGAGTACATGGACGACTTCGTTTCCGATACAGAGATTGAGAAGGCGAAGGAGAGGATTGTCAAGGATTTGAAGGAGAGCAAGGCCGATATACTGCTCAGCTATCTGCCTGTGGGAAGCCAGAAGGCGACCGAGTTCTATGCCGAGTGCTGCCTCGATGCAGGGGTTGCAATGATAAACTGTTTGCCGGTCTTTATTGCATCGGATTCACAGTGGGCCAAGAGGTTTGAGAAGAAGAAGATTCCGATTGTGGGAGATGACATTAAATCGCAGCTTGGGGCTACCATAGTCCATAGAAGCCTGGCGAGGCTGTTTGACAAGAGGGGAGTCAAGCTGGATAGAACTTATCAGCTCAATACGGGAGGGAATACGGACTTCCTGAACATGCTTAATAGAGATAGGCTTGAGTCGAAGAAGATATCAAAGACCCAGTCGGTTCAGTCGCAGCTGGAGCATCCGCTTGACCCAGATAACATTCATATCGGGCCATCGGACTACGTGCCATGGCAGAAAGATAATAAACTCTGCTTCCTGAGGATGGAGGGCAGGATGTTCGGCGATGTGCCGATGGATTTGGAATTGAGGCTGAGCGTCGAGGACTCGCCAAATTCTGCCGGCTCTGCGATAGACGCGATAAGGTGCTGCAAGCTGGCGCTGGAGAGGAAGATTGGAGGCCCCTTAACATCGATTTCTGCGTATACGATGAAGCATCCCCCCAACCAGTTCACGGACGAAAAGGCGAGGGAGATGGTCGACGAGTTTATTCAGGATAAGCGGGAAAGGTAGTCAGTCAATAAGCCTTTTCTCGCCCTCTATTTTCTGGATTTCGGTAATGTCCTGGGTCACCTCAAGGCAGCCCAGATACTCTCCCTTGGAGTCCCTTACAGCAAAATACCGTATGTAGATTCTTCTTCCGCCGGGGTTTATCCAGAATTCCGCGGAATCTCTCTTGTTGTTCTTGAAGTCCGTCAGGATTTGAGTGACCTTGTGGAGGCTCTTCTCAGGGTGGCATTTCTGGACGGGCATTCCAATGACCGACCTTGAGCGGGGGAAGATTCTGTCACCGTTCTTGTTGAAATACCTGACCAGGTCGTCCTTGTCGACGAATGAGATTTCGACAGGCAGCGAGTTCAGCACGGCTTCCAGGGTTTCGTCAGGGATGTTTTCTATCATCTTGCATAAATTTATTGCTTACACGCATATAAGTAAGATGGAAGAGATAGAGATTGATAAGTCACCGGTTGAGTTCTTTGACTCGGTTTGGGAAAGGGATTATGCATTCTTCCTGGACTCGGGGATGTCCCATGAGAAGCTGGGGAGGTATTCCTACATTGGGTTTGAGCCGTTCATGGTCTTCAGGTCCAGGGGGAGAGCGGTTGAGGTTATCAGGGGTAGGGAGACGGAGAATATTGAGGGAAATCCGTTCGATGTGCTGGAGGGGCTTCTGGAGGATTACAGGGTTGATGAAACGGAGCTTCCGTTCACTGGGGGGGCGGTGGGCTTCTTCGGCTATGATTTAAAGGACATGCTCTATGAGCTGCCCAAGCTTGCAGAGGATGACATAAAGATGTGGGACTGCGTGCTTGGTTTTTATGATTCTGTGCTGGTTTTCGATAACCTGGAGAAGAAGTGGTACCTGACGGGGTGCGGTTTTACTGACAGAGATTATAGAGATGAGATAGAGAAGGCCTGTGAATTCCCCGGCGATAAGGGGGGGAATTCGAGCGGTTTTGAGGGGTATGAGTCGAATTTCAAGAAGGAGGAATATCTCAGGACCCTCGAGAGGGTCAAGGAGTATATCGCTGCAGGGGATATCTACCAGGCCAATATTTCGCAGAGGCTCGAGGCTAGGACAGGGATAGAGCCATGGGAGCTGTATAAGCGGCTGAGGGAGATAAACCCCGCACCCTTTGCTGCCTTTCTGAACTTCGGTGATATTGCGGTTGTCAGCGCCTCTCCCGAGAGGTTCTTCAGGGTCGAGGGCAGAAAGATAGAAACGAGGCCGATAAAGGGGACGAGGCCCAGGGGAGGGGATTCAAAGGAGGACAAGGGCCTTGAGAAGGAGTTGCTGGCCAGCGAGAAGGACAAGGCCGAGCACGTCATGATAGTGGATTTGGAGAGGAATGATTTGGGGAAGGTGTGCGAGTTCGGCTCCGTAAAGGTTTCTGAGTTTGAGGTTATAGAGGGGTATTCAACCGTTTTCCAGATGGTCTCAACGGTGGAGGGGGTTTTGAGGGAGGACGTGAGCCAGGTGGATTGCCTGAGGGCGATGTTTCCAGGCGGCTCGATAACCGGCGCTCCAAAGGTGAGGGCGATGGAGATTATAGAGGAGCTGGAGCCGACGAAACGGGGGCTCTATACCGGCTCGATAGGCTATCTGGGCTTCAACGGCAACATCGATTTGAGCATAGTTATAAGGACATTTCTCATAAAGGATAACAGAGCCTACTTCCAGGTGGGGGGAGGGATAGTTGCCGATTCCAGTCCCGAAGCTGAGTATCAGGAGACGATGGATAAGGCCAAGGCGCTGATTGATGCATTGCAGGAAGAATGAAAGTTTACGTTAATGGAGAATTTTTCGAGGAGGATGAAGCGAAGGTCTCGGTATTCGACTACGGCTTTCTGTACGGCTACGGTCTTTTCGAGAGCATGCGGGCTTATAATAGGAAGATATTTAGGTTAGACAGGCATGTCGGAAGGCTCTTTGACTCTGCCAAGGAGATAGGGATGGAGCCGAGCGTTGATGGGAATGGAGTTAGGAACGCAGTCCAGAGAACGCTGGAAGAGAACGGGCTGAGCGATGCGTATGTGAGGGTTACCCTGACATACGGCAAGGGGGGCCCTAGGCTGGAATTCCCGCCTGATGTTGAGAATTCCCTGATAGTGTTTGCAAGGGAATTCTCCCCTGATGCCCAGGTCTATGAGAGGGGGATAAAGGTTGCTGTTTCAGAGGCTGTGAGGCCGCATTCGAGGTTCTCGGGAGTGAAGAGCCTGAATTTTCTACCGTATCTGATGGCAAAGCTCGAGGCGAAGGAGAGGGGCGTTGATGATATAGTGCTGACGAATCCCGACGGGACGCTGGCTGAGGCCTCCACTTCGAACATATTCTTTGTATCGAAGGGGGGGCTTGTTACTCCGGATTCTGGGATTTTGCCAGGAATAACGAAGGAGGCGGTGGTTGAGATTGCGAAGAAGGAAGGAATTTCTGTTGAGGAAAGGAGAGTCCTGCCGAATGAGATCAAGTTTTTTGAGGAATGCTTCCTGACGAACTCCGTCATGGAACTTGTGCCCGTGGTGGAGATTGACGGGAACGCCACAGGTAATGGAGCTCCGGGGGAATTCACCAGAAAGATTCACCATCTCTACAGGAGGCTCGTTGCGGACGAGTCTTTGTGATTGGTTCATAAGTATAAGCCAAGATGCCGCTCAACTACAACGATGTGCAGGGGATATACAGGAACGAGAAGAACGCTCCGGCACTGCAGCATGTGGATGAGAATTTCTACCAGGAGCTACAGGAATTTTTATCCCAACTGGAGGAGGAGGATAGGAGCTACATGAGCAAGCTGGTGGACGAGGTTATAGACAGGAGGAGGAACAAGGTTCTGATGCAGGCCATGAGAACCGCCGATAGTCCGCCATTGAATGCCACTCCCGCGGAGGTGAAGCTCTACGGGGAGGTGGTCAGGGTTCTTGCAAGGTACAGGAAGAGTCTGGGTCAAGTCCAGGTAGAGGAGACTGTTGAGCCTGAAAAAGAAGAGCCAGTGGAGTATGAGGGCGGCATGGCAAAGATAAGGATTATAAAGCCCATTCCAGCCATTATGGGCGTGGATTCAAAGCAGTACGGGCCGTTTGAGGAGGGTCAGGAGGTGGAGATTCCAAGAGAAACCGCGGATATTCTGCTCGGCAAGGAGATTGCTGAGGAGGTTTAGTCAAGGTCCTTGACTACCTTCTCCCTGAACTCCTCCATCCTCTCCTTTATGCTGTTCCTCGAGGTTCCGTAGAAGTCCTTTACTGTCTTCTTCATCCCCTCGTCGTTGCTGAGCTCTCCGGCAAGGTATACCGCGGCTGCTGCAATGCTTATGGGAACCCTGCCTGTGGTTATGCCCATCTCGGAGGCCTTTCTTACTATCTTTATGGCCTTTGCCGTTGTCTCTCCCGAGGCGTTGAGCTTGCTGGCAATTCTTGGCACGTAATCAACGGCAGAGGTCTGCGGTATCTTGAGCTTCATCTGGTGCGCTATTTTCTTGTAGCTCTTGGATATCTCCTTCTTACTCACTCCTGAAACCGCCTCCAGCTCGTTGAGGATTATTGGCGAGCGGTGCTCTCTCGAGATTAGGTAGATTACTGCTGCGACCATTCCCTCTATGGAGCGGCCCCTGACTATGCCCCCACGTGCGCATTTTCTATAAAGGCGGGCACATGCCTCCTTCGTCTGCTCAGAGATGTTAAGGTAGGAGCACATCCTGTCCAGCTCCGGAAGTGCAACGGAAAGATTCCTCTGGAGCGAGGTTGCCATCCTGGAGCGCTTCTGCCACTTCCTGAGGCGGTAGAATTTCGCCTTTCTCTCTGCAGGAATTGCTCTCCCTTTGATGTCGGTGTCGTATTTGTTGATTTCTGTTGTTAAGCCCTGGGTAAGCTTCGCATACTTGAGCAGACCTCCCGTTCTTGACCTCTTGTCTGCCTGCTCCATGTCGAAGGCCCTCCATTCCGGCCCAAAATCGAACATATTCTCCTCTAAGACAAGACCGCACTTTCCGCAGTACCTCTCTCCTTTGCTGTGGTCGGTCACTATGTTTGTGTTGCCGCAGCTTTTACATTTCTTCGTCATGTTGATGAATAGGTTATAGCGTGTTAATCCGTTACAAAACGCACATCTATAAGGATTTACTTATTTGCAGAACCGCCTATAAATAGCTGTTTATGCAAAAAATGGAGTAAAAATCTAGGCTAATCCTCGACGATAACAATATACGCTCTTTTCCCCAGATATCTCTTTGGAGCATCAACCTTTGCCCCATTACCGTATCTTGTGACCATCTTCTCATAGATCATCACAACACCATCGTGCTTTAAATGGAATTCACCACCGAACACCCCCCTGATCTCTCTTCCCATGTTAAGTATATACATGTATATAGTTAAATATCAGAAATTACGTTAGAATCGGCAAAATTATCTGTTTCTCATTCTCTTCAGTGATGCCCTTACAAAGCCGACGAATATGGGGGCGGGGCTCTCGGGCCGTGACTTGAATTCCGGATGGAACTGGGATGCTATGAAGAACGGGTGATTCGGTAGCTCTATAATCTCGACCAGGTCTTTTTCCGGATTGAATCCTGAAATCTTGATACCGTTTTCCTCAAGAATCTTGACATAGTTTGGATTGACTTCCCACCTGTGCCTGTGCCTCTCGGTAATGTCGTTCTTCTGGTACAGTTTATGGGCGAGGGAGTCCCTCCTGATTTTGCAATCGTAGGCTCCGAGCCGCATGGTGCCGCCCATTTCGTCTATCTCCTTCTGCTCCTGAATCAGGTCTATGACGGGATTGGGGCACTTTGAGTCGGCCTCCGTTGTGTTCGCGTCCTCAATCTTGCAGACGTTCCTTGCGTATTCAACGACAGCAAGCTGGAGGCCGTAGCAGATTCCAAGGAACGGGACCTTCTTCTCCCGGGCATACTTTATTGCGGAAATTTTGCCCTCGGCTCCTCTGGAGCCGAATCCCCCAGGCACTAAAATCCCGTCCAGTGAGGTGAGCTCAGGGACTGATATCTCGTCCGATTCGACCCATTCCAGATTGACCTTGCAGGAATTCGCAGAGCCGGCGTGCTTGAACGCCTCCTTGATGCTCAGGTATGCATCCTCCAAGCCGGTGTATTTTCCGACTATTCCTATCGTAACCTCCTCGTCGGGCTTGTGAATCTTCTCTACCATCTTTTCCCACTTGAATGTGTAGGTGGGTTTTCTGTCGAGCCCCAGCTTGTTTATTATGATTTTTCCAATGTTCTGCTTGTTGAACAGGATTGGCAGCTTGTAGATATCATCAAGGTCTGGGTTGCTCAGAACCTCGTTCGGCTTGACTCCGCAGAAGAGCGCTATCTTCTTCCTGTTTTTCTCTGAAAGCTCCTCCTCGCAGCGGCCTATTATTATGTCGGGCTGGATTCCAAGACTCAGGAGCTCCTTTACGGACCTCTGGGTCGGTTTTGTTTTCTGCTCGCCGGAATTTATGACAGGTACATAGGATAGATGGACAAAGAGAAATTTATTGCTGTTCTCCCTGCTCAACTGTCTGCATGTCTCTACGAATATCATGTTCTCCATGTCCCCTATCGTTCCGCCGACCTCTATAAGGACTATGTCCGCCTCGAGCTTCTTCAGCCTCTTCTTGATTTCGTCTGTGATATGGGGGATTATCTGAACCGTCTTTCCAAGATACTTCCCCTTCCTCTCCTTCTCTATCACAGTCTTGTAGATTTCTCCGGTGGTTATGTTTGATTCTCCTGTCAGGTCGACGTTTAGGAACCTTTCGTAGTGTCCCAGGTCCAGGTCCGTCTCGGAGCCGTCGTCCAGAACAAAGACCTCGCCGTGTTCATAAGGATTCATGGTTCCCGGGTCTACATTGACATAGCCGTCAATCTTTAGAGGGACTACTGAGTATCCCCTGTCCTTGAGGATTCGCCCTATAGAAGCAGTCGTTACCCCTTTGCCAAGGCCCGAAAGCACACCTCCAGTTACTACAATATAGTTCATTCCCAACCGAACTTATATAATGAGGATTTATAATTAAAATGCTGATTACAGGAAAACAGTTTTTTAACATTACATCGTAATATTTAGCGAACCCTAGGTGAAAAAAATGGCAGAACTACTTGTTGTTAAGGCAAAGATTAAGGACCATGTAGGAGA
>CAZJVE010000007.1:0-57403 GCA_964549685.1 uncultured archaeon
CTGACATACCAAATGCCACCGAGCAGCGATATAATAACCAGGATGAAGAGGACATCTCTCAGTCTAATTCTTTTGAGATAGACCATGCCTACAAGACAAAGGATGAAGAATGCAAGATAATAGAAGGCCAGATATGATGTCAATAATGAGAATGCCACAAGAATGGATGACGGTATCATGTACCTGTTATCGCCTTTGACCAGTGTCAGGATTATGAACAATATGGAGAGGATTATGAACAGCGTCAATAGGATGTAATAGGTGCAGTATACCGAGTATTTGATAAACCACTGGAACATCACAAGCACCAGTGCTGAGAAGAGCCCATATTTTCTATCCCCGATTAATGACCCCAACCTGTATACGGTCAGTATCACAAGAAGCCCCGCAATCGGCGGGATTATTCTCAGATAGAAATCATCGAAATTATCTATCAGGATGTAAAGGAAAGCGCCTATGGCGGAAAATAATGGCGGATAATTTGCACTCATCTCAATTCCGATGGAGGGCCCAGCCATCAATGGCATCCCCATGTTTTCATAAATCAACCGTGCAGTTTCTGCGTGATAAATCAGCGCGTCCCACTCCAGAACAGGATACAAAATGGCGTGATAATGGCTGAAAAAGACAAAGAAGCCGAGAATCAGAACAATTATAACTTCCGTAGTGTGTTGCTTTATATCCCTCATCTCAATCCGCTTGAAGTCCATCTTCCTTATCCTAAACCCGCGGGAATAGGCCAGTCCACCGAGTATCAGAATCAGCGATAGAAGAGCAAGGACTAGCGACAATCTGCTCAGGACACCGGAAACGACAAGAACGGTCGTTATCGTCCCGGCAATCCCCAGCCCCAGAGTTATTGACGTTATTATAAACAATATTCTGTCCCTGTGCGATTCCTTGGGCAGCACCAGATACGTCAGAAACACACCCGCTATGATGATAGACAGGAAAGATACGCCTCCTAGGAGAGGGTTATGCACCTCTATCGGTTTATAGTGAAACTGTGGATTCAGCATCCATTCCCAAAGCTGATTTACTGTAGCAGAAATCCAATTATAGCTCTGCCCCACGTATATCACTGAGAGAACTGCAAAGAATACGAAGGAAACAGCGGTTACGTAATTTATTAGCGTTTCTTTAGTGATTACCATTTTGCTACTATCTAACCTTTGATTTGTATATCAAAAGTACAGGTCTTTTCTCATCAGGACATTCCCTAAAATAACACTCGTTAGGCATTTCTATCTCCCCTATAACCTCAAAATTATTAATGTGTTGTTCAAACCTATCCTGCACATTATTGATTATCTCCATTTCACGCTCCAAACTCATGAACCCATATTCATCCTTGAATGTTAATACACGGTCAAACTGGAGGTAGGTGCTGTTGGGTGGAGGGCTATGGCAGAGGTCAGATACCCCTAAGCAAAAGTCAGGCACTGCAAAATAAATCCTGATTGGTAATCTGCGATAGTAGGACTCATACCAGATGGCACATGAGACCCCCGGGTTGTTTGGGATAATGAGTACCGTAACCGGCTCATGGTCTGTATCTTTACTGATTGTATGTAAAATCTCCTCCGTCTTCCAATCATCTGTTCTGACTCTGGGCACTATCCATATCTCCCTGGTAAACAGGTTAATGGTACCAACTGGTGGATCAAAATGAATCAACGGGATATTTTTAGGCGTACTATCTATGCCATATGAAATTGCAAAATATTGTAGGGAAGCAAGGATTACTATTAATGAGATTAGTATTATTTTTATTCTCTCTGGATTTATCCTTTCAAGCCCAATTGCAGATATAAGCGCCACTGCTGGGAGGGATGGCATTATGAACCTGAGATCTTTAGTCCTGATAAGTGAGAATATAATAAAAGGTACAATAATCCATAAAATTAAAAATGAAACACGGTTTGATTTTAATTTTAGTAGATACAACGTAGCAACTATTAACAATAAAAATGACATGAAAGATAAAACATCAAGTGAGTTAATAATATAGTACAAAGCCGATTCCATGGTAAATATTCCTGGGAGATTATGTAACTCGCCCCAATCATCCGCATTATAAATTACTTGTTCTAGGAATCGACCTGTGTTGGGCACATACCAAACGGATGAAATCAGACAGCAAAATATTACTGAATACAAGATATTGATTATATGCTGCTTACCAATAAATTTTGATTCAGTTCTTAGGATATAAATCAATGGCCCCATGACGAATATGGGGTAGGTAAACTTCGCAAGCATCCCCAAACCAGATACGATTCCAAAAAGTATCGAGTATTTCCTGTTTCTAAAACTATCAGTGAGCAGTAAAAGATAAATTCCCAATGAAACCATGGCCACAAGAGAAAGGTCTAACATAAACCACCTGCTCTGCCCGAAGACCACGGGATACATTGTAATGATAAAGGATGCCAAAATACCGGCATTCTTATTGTACAGCCTCCTCCCCAGGAAATAGACTGAGAATATTATGATGAACAAAAAAATACTGTTCATTGCCAATACTGCAGTATCGGGACGTCTTCCGAATATGGCGTAGATGGGCATTACTGCAATCTTTGCGAGTGGCGGATAGGCCGTATCCACGTCTGCTATTTCCTGCAGGATGTTGATTGAGGGATGACTTAATACTTCAAAGTAGCTAAGACTGACAAGGTAATGTCGGGCAGAGTCCCAAACCAATGGGAATGTATCTATTTTCAGCCAGATATAGTTGTTTATCAGATGGAACACCCATAGTGAGATTAAGAACAGATAATGGACGTTGAATGATTCAGTTATACCCTTTCTAATCCCTCCTATTTCTAGATTCAACATATTCATCATCTGTATTCATACAAAGGATTTAATGCATGCCACTGGAAAGTTCTGGATTATGGTCTGCAAAGCCTCGCAGGGAGTCCAGCATCCCGGGCAATTACTGCTCTTTATTTCTCTTTGAACCCCTTTAAAGGAATCGCCTCTGAGCAATTCTCCAAGGTCAAATTCATAATCCCTTAGATTCTCAACGGGATTCATCATTATGCACGGCTTTACATTGCCGTGGGGGCCGATGAATACCGAGGCAAATGAGGAATAGCACGGTATAACCTGCCTGCTCAAATCATTCAGTTGCCTCTTTGCCAGTCTGTAGAATATCTTGCTGGCTATTCCTTCATATCCCCTTATGCCGCTCTTCTTCAATATTCTGTCCATCCCCCGGACATAGCTGACCGGGACCTTGACGTTTTCCTCATTGTTGTAGTAGTCCGAATTCTGAGCGAAGGCGAACGCAATCTCACAGTCCCTGCATATATCCGACTCCAGGAAATCACCCAGCTCATCAACATTATACTCGCTTATCACCGTTTCGGCATACACGTTCAGGTTCTTATACCTCTCCGAGAGCTTTTTGAGCGAATATATGGTATCCGTGGTCTTTTCATAGGACCCCTTGATTCCCCGCAGCCTTTCATGCACCTTCTCAGTCCCGTCAAGGCTAATTACGCTGAAGAATCTCCTGGACGGGTTCATGGATAGAATCTCCTCCATGTCTGCAAGAACCTTATCGCTTGAGAGACCGTTCGTGTTTATGCTTATCAGCGAGAGATTCCTGCAGTTTTTCGTTGCACTGTTAACTATGTCCACGAGGTCATCTCTCATGAAAGGCTCACCACCCGTTAGAGAAAGCCAGAGAAGGGAATTTCCCATATCCCTGAAAATCAACTCAATCTCTTCCAGAGTGAGCTCTTCTTTCCTCAGTCCGGGCTTTTCCTTATATATCTTCCATATGCCACACAGCTTACATCTGCTGTTGCACGAGTAGGTTACAGAAAAGGTTATCTTATATGGCATCTGGAACGGAAAACCAAGATTCCTGTAGGAAATGCATTTCAGTGCTCTGGTTGCAAGTTTTGGAGGGAACAAATCCATTATTTTAACATTTCCATTCAAATCTAATAAACAGGAAAAGGATGAAAACCCCAAACCTCGCTCCTGAGGAGATGCGGCTGGACATCGAGTACGTGAACAGAATTCTCGGGATGGAATTTACTAGCAAAGACGTTAAAGAACTGCTCGAAAGGATGCGCTATGGGGTGAATCTGAAGGCCAATAAAATCCAAGTCCTTATTCCGGCCTACAGGGCTGACATCTTGCATCCAATCGACCTGGTTGAGGACATAGCCATTGCTTATGGCTATGACAGATTCAAGCCGGAATTACCCGGGCTATACACCCCCGGCTCGAAGGAAGGGATTGAGAAATTCTCATCGAGCACGAGGGAATTAATGATTGGTTCTGGCTTCCAGGAGATAATGAGCCTGATTCTCACAAACAAAGAATCCCTCTTCAGCATGATGAATCTCCCTGAGGAGGATGCGGTTGAAACGAAGCACCCTGTATCTCTTGAGCATTCCGTTGCAAGGACCTGGCTTCTCCCGGCATTAATGTCAATCCTCCAGAGGAACAAGAATCGCGAATATCCGCAGAAGTTGTTTGAGCTCGGTCTCTGCATAGACTCAAAGGGAATGGATAACAGAAAACTGGCAGGGGTCATTGCCCACTCGACAACAAACTTCTCGGAGATGAAGGCAACAATAACCGGCATAATGGAGAGCATCGGTCTGGAATACAGGATAAAGAAGTCAAATCATGGCTCCTTCATTCCCGGAAGGGCCGCTTCCATCGGCCACGGACTATTTGGTGAGATTCATCCGCAAGTGCTTGATAATTTCGGACTCGAGGTTCCTGTGACGGCATTCGAGCTCAACCTGGACGAGATTTTTGCAAAACTGAGTGACTGACAGGAATTTATCCGTTCAGTTCCATATATCTTCTCTAACAATTCAAGATGGACGCGAAACAGGCATACAAACTAAGGAAGCTGGTGAATGAGCTTAAGAGCAAGCAGGGCAGGCATACGGAGCTTGTCTCAGTGTACATTCCGTCCGGATATAACATAAATAATGTCTTGAATCAGCTGGCGAACGAGCAGGGAACAGCCTCCAATATCAAATCAAAATCCACCCGGAAGAACGTCACGGACGCCCTGGAAAGGGCAATCCAGAACCTCCGGCTCTTCAAGCAGACGCCTGCCAACGGCCTTGCGCTCTTCTCCGGCAACGTATCGGAGAGGGAGGGCGTTCAGGACCTGCAGATTTGGAGCGTCGAACCCCAGGAGCCGATAAAGACCAGAATCTATCAGTGCGACCAGAAATTTGTTACCGAGCCATTGGAGGATTTGATAATTCCAAAGGACGTCTACGGCCTTATAGCAATAGACAATAAGACCGCAACCATTGCAACCCTGAAGGGTGATAACTACAATGTCGTCAAAAAACTTACTTCCGGCTATTCAGGAAAGCACAGGGCGGGCGGGCAATCACAGAGGAGGTTCGAACGGCTAATAAGGGAACAGTCCCATGAATTCAAGGTGAAGGTCGCGGAGAGAGCGACGAATACCCTATTGCCCAACGTAAAGAACCTAAAAGGCATAATAATCGGTGGCCCCGCAGGCACGAAGGACGATTTTGTTGATGGCGATTACTTGCATCATGAGCTGAAAAAGAAGATTATTGCAGTAAAAGACATTACCTATACCGACGAATCAGGTATACGGGAATTGATTGGTAAGTCTCAAGACGTCCTGGCCGAGGTACAGATGGTGCACCAGAAATCCCTTATGCAGAGGTTCATGAAGGGTCTGATACACGATGGCAACATAGCCTATGGCGACGATATCAAGAATGCCCTCGATGCAGGGGCAGTGGAAACACTCCTTATATCCGAGAACCTTCCCGAGGAGGAAATCGACTCCCTGTATGACGCTGCGAAGGCAACCAATGCAAATGTTGAGATAGTCCCTGACAATTTTGAGGAGGGTTTTCAGCTCTGGAACACCTTTGGAGGCAAGGCAGCCCTGCTCAGGTTCAAGGTCTGAGATTCCTATTTATACGAGCGATTTTAATAAATAAGGTGGTCTTCGGAGGTAAAAAATTGCAGAAATTTAGGTATCACGCTTTAATTCTAACCGTTCTGTTTGCAATTTCCGCACTTGGTGTGGGCGAGTATTACTGCGATGTCGAGATAAAGGACCCTGTCAAGGGGATAGATGTTCTTGTCGAAGACTGCAGCAATGTAGGCACATTCTCTATCGGTGGAATCTATAATGGCCAGTGGGAAAGGCTGACCTATAACTACCCAATTCCTTGGAGGGGCACGTTCATCAGCGTCAAAGTGGGGGACAAGATATATTCCAATTCAGTCCAGCCAAAGGATAAGATATCCCTGGACGACTATGTTATTCAATATCCTCGGGTGGAGGGCAATGCAATAATAACGCGGTGGGAACTTCCCGAGAACCTGGTGCTGGAGCAGAAGATAGAGGTTCTCGATAACATTGCGAGAATCAGGATAAAGGTGACCAATTCCGATTCAAGCTCACTCAATGCCGGAGTGAGGCTCCATCTCGATACAATGCTCGGCTATAATGACGGCGCTCCAATCTATATCTATGGGGAGGGCCTGCAGAGCTATGAGAAGGAATACTTGGAATCTGACATGGGCTTCAAGTACTGGGAGGCATACGACCGGGAGGAGAACCCCAGCATAGTCTCAACAGGAGCCATAAAGAACGAGGACCTGACCTATACTGCTCCAAGCAGTCTAATACTCGCCAACTGGAAGACGAGCATGCGCTCAGCCTGGGATTATAGTGCTGACAGTTCCATTCCAATCACCGGGGACTCTGCCGTAATCCTGTACTACCCCGAGGAGCTGCTGCTGCCCGGGGAGTCAAGGGAAGTGGTATTCGGCTATGGCAGGGGCGAGGGGGCCAAGGAAACCGAGCCTGTAACCACCATACCCACAACCGTCCCAGAGACAGGTTCACCAACCACGGTTCCGGTCTCAAATGAACTTGGCATAAAGAGCGTGGTTGCCGACAGGCAGGATTCATACTGCCCGGGGGATTCCGTAACGATAGGGGCTAACCTTGAAAACGGGAACGAAGAGAATTCAGGCACCGTAAAGGTCGAGGTCAAGGACAACGAAGGCAAGACTCTCTTTGTCGAGAGAAAGGAGACAGGGGTTCTGAATCCAGGCTGGGCAGGAGCATTGAGATTCACCTGGGAAGCCGTTGATGTGGGGCTAGAGGACTTTACAGTAATTGCAAGCCTATATGATTCCGAAAACAGGGAGACGGACAGAAAAACAGCAACAATCAGAATCGACAGGCTTTCCTGCCCGCAGGAGGCGGTAGCAATGAACCCGTTCTTCCTTGGGCTTCTACTTGCATTAATACTGATAGTTCTTGCTTACATAATCTACACGAGGATGCCCCATGGCATGGTCGAGGTAAAGAAGCTAAAGGACGGGGACCTTTCAAAGATTGTCGTCTGGAACAAGACGAACTACCCCATAAAGAAATGTGTATTGCATGACAAGCTGGTGAAGGGCGCTGAAGTAAGCGTTTCAACAATTAACGTCCATAGGCACGGCAATTCATTAACATGGAATCTTGGCAGCCTGAAGCCGGGCGAGAAAGCGGTTCTTGAATACACAATCAAGGGAGCAAACGTCCTTCCCAAGGCAACGCTTTCCTGGGAAGGTGGAGAGGCCGAATCCTCCTAGACAGATTCAATACTTTTTATCCACTCAACCTCCTTCTCAAGGCCTTCCCTGAGGGACACCTTTGGCTTATACCCGAGGTCCTTGGCTGCCCTGCTCGTATCTGCATACGTATGTTTCACATCACCCTTCTGGATTTCAGTATTCCTCACAATGGCATTCTTCCCTGTAATCTCCTCCAGAACCTTGATGCAGTTATTCACGGTTGTTCTGGAGCCGCCTGCAATGTTATACAATCCTGCATCCTTCTTTGACTTCATTGCAAGGATATTGGCCTCAACGGCATCATCTATGTATGTGAAATCCCTCGTCTGTTTTCCATTACCATAAACCAGAATCTCCCTGTCATTCAGAATTGCCCTGGTGAATCTGTTGAATGCCATGTCCGGCCTCTGCCTTGGTCCATAGATTGTAAAGTATCGCAGGGACATGGAATTGATGCCGTAGTTCTTGTAGTACAGGTGGCATAGATGCTCCCCGGCCAGCTTTGAGACGCCGTAGGGGGAGATGGGCCTCGGCAAATCCGACTCCTTCATGGGCAATGAGTCAGTATCTCCATAGACGGAGGAGGAGGACGCATAGATAACCTTCTTGACGTCGGATTTCCTGCAGGCCTCGAGGAGCCTCTGCGTCGCAAGTATATTGTTGTCTGTATAGACTCCAAAATTCCTGCCCCAGGAGTGCCTCACCCCCGCCTGTGCTGCCTGGTGGAACACATAGTCCACATCATTTAGAATCTCATTGAGGTCCAGATTGAGGAGGGAGTAGGGAGTGAAAAGGAAATTCTCATTCTCCTTAAGGCCTTTAAGATTCATCTCCTTCATATCCCTCGGATAGTAGTCTATGAAGCAGTCTACACCTATCACTCTGTGACCTAATTCCAGAAGCCTTTCCGTTAACCAGCTTCCTATAAAGCCCGCGCACCCAGTAACCAGCGAAGTCATTCCTCTTTCCTGTTAAAATAATCGAATGTGAGCTTAAGACCCTCTTCGAGCGAAACCCCTGGCTCCCAGCCAAGCCCCTCTTTTGCCATGGAATTGTCAAGGACGCTTCTCCTCACCTCACCCTTCCTCTCATCGCCATGAATCGGCTCTATGCCCTTCCCGGCAATCTTTGCCAACCTTTCATACAGTTCGTTGACGGAGGTCTCCTTGTTCGTCGATATGTTAAACTCACCGTTGCCCTTTTCCAGGGCTATGATGGTTGCATCGACCACGTCTCCAACATATGTGAAGTCCCTGGTCTGCTCCCCGTCGCCAAATATAGTTACCTTTTCATCGTTCACCAGTTTCTTGCAGAATATTGCAACCACTCCCCCCTCCCCCGAGGAATCCTGCCTTGGGCCATAGACATTCGGGTACCTGAGCGATACATAGTCTATGCCATAGAGCTTATTGTAGAGGGCAAGATAATGCTCCACAGTATGCTTGGAAACCCCGTAGGGGCTCTCAGGGCTTACTGGGTGCGACTCTTTCATCGGCAGATTGTCCTGATTGCCGCTCATTGCTCCCCCAGAATTCCCGTAAACGAATCTCCCCACCCCGTATCTCCTGCAGTTCTCCAGCAGATTTATGCTCCCTACTATATTGCTGGTGGCATCGAGAACAGGGTCCTCAAGGGACCTGGTGACCCTGACCTGGGCTGCCTGGTGGATTACGTGAGTGAAATTACCATTTTTGAATATATCTGCAATACCATCTGAATTTATGTCCAGCTTGTGGAATTCTGCCTTGGGATTCAGGTTCTCCTCACTTCCAGTACTCAGGTCGTCTATCACCGCCACTTCATGCCCTTTCTCTACCAGTTCATCCACCAAATGGGAGCCGATAAACCCTGCTCCCCCGGTAACAAGAATCTTCATCTTATCAATAGGTATTTATAATGTGAAGGGAGTAATAAATGACATATCCCAATATATTAACTAAGATGCCACCGGAAAAAATATCAATTGTGATTCCCGCATATAACGAAGAGAAGAGCATCCCTGAGCTCTACTATGAGCTGAGTTCGGTGTTTAAGGTGATGGAAAAGCCATATGAAATAATATTTGTCGATGATGGCTCAACTGATAGCAGCTTCGACCTCATGGAGGACATCTATTCAAGAGATAAAGAGGTTAAGGTTATAAAGTTCAGAAGGAATTTCGGGCAGAGCTCTGCAATTCTCGCTGGTTTTGACCACGCGGAAGGCGATATTGTAATAACAATGGATGCCGACATGCAGAACGACCCCAAGGACATCCCAAAGCTGCTGGAGAAGATTAACGAGGGCTATGATGTCGTAAGCGGATGGAGGGCAGACAGGAAGGATCCGTTCATGAGCAAGAAGCTTCCCTCAAAGCTCTCGAACTGGCTTGCAAGAAAGATGACTGGCGTGAATATTCATGACTCCGGCTGTACTCTGAAGGCATATAAGAGCAGGGCACTAAGAAACCTTGAGCTGTATGGTGAGATGCACCGATATATCCCCGCTCTCCTGGCAAGGAAGGGATTCAGGATTACCGAGCTGAAAGTAACCCACAACCCCAGAAAATTCGGCAAAACAAAGTATGGAATTCGGAGGCTTTTTCACGGTCTCTTGGACCTCATAAACATAAAGTTCTGGAATCAATACTCCAAAAGGCCCCTGCACTTTTTTGGACTCATGGGAATTTCACAACTCCTTTTCGGATTCCTGATAGGGGCTTATCTTTTGGTGCTGAAATTCATCTACGGCCAGGGAATTGCTGACCGACCGCTCCTCCTCCTATCGGTTCTCCTGCTAATACTTGGGATACAGTTTATAATCTTCGGGCTCATGAGCGATATCCTGATTAAGGTGTATTACACTGGAAGAAAAAGCTATGATATAGAGAAGTACATAGTCAAGAAGGGAGAGGGCTACGAGGATTAATCGGTTAGAGCCTGTTAACATCAATAACATTGACCTCTCCGACCCCCGGAAGATTTCTAATCTCTGCTTCTATCTCCTCCATCCCGCCCTGGGAGTCGTTCAGGAGAATCGCAATGTCCAGTGAATTCAAACCAAACGCAATCGGCTTTATCTCGGTCGAGTGAATCTTACCATACTTCTCCACAATCCCTGTCAGTTTCTCCTTGATATCATCCAGATTCACATCAACGCTCTCAGGCATAATCCTGAGCCGTGCAGCAACGTTCAGTTCCATTTTAACTACTAACAGGCTTAATAACAATCTTCATGTTTCCTGGCAATTTACTCGTGGCTATCTTCAGGGCTCTTTTCACACTCTTCATCTTATCATCTGTCTTGCTGAGGAATACCGTAAAGACGGCCTGGTTTTTGTTTATTCTGGCGGCAAAACCCATCGGTTTTCCAAAGGCACCCCTCATTCCCGACTGCACTCTGTCGGCTCCGGCACCGGTGGCCATTACGTTCTCCCTCATAACGTGGTGGGGAACAACCCTCACCTTGAAATGGTAATTGTTCACTCCAAGATCTTCCTCAAGAATCTTGTTGGTGGCAATTCTTGCCGCCTCCAGTGCATTATGCCTTATCTGAATCTTCATATCACTGACTACCGAAACCTCGGTGTCGAACTCCCCCTTCATATTCCCCATATTGTAGTGTGTCAGCTTGGTACCCGGGATTCCGGTAATGAAGGAATCTGCCGGATTCTTTGACTTCCGGGTATATGCCGGGGAGTCCCAGTGATAGCACTTGGCTGGTCTTAGTCCCATTCTATTAGTAAATTAGTCTAATAACTTTACATCTAATGAATAAAAATGGTCGGCGCAGCCCCAAGCTTCTCGGAAGCCCACATTGTGAGGGCCCTCCTGATGTTGAATTCCGGGAGAGTTGGAAGAAAGAACCTCGTCAGGATTCTCGGCGTTGGAGAGGGTTCGGTAAGGACGATAATCAAGAGACTAAAAGGAAACGGGTTGATAAAGTCCAGCAAACAGGGACACGAGCTGACGGAGAAGGGCAGGGAGACGGCCGAGAATTACCTGGATAAATTTTCAATGCCCGGGGAATTCAAGGCGGACGAACTGGCCATCAATCCCGGTGAATTCTCCTCAATTATAGCAGTCCATGGGGCATCAAATAAATTCGGCTCGGGCATAGAACAGAGGGACACCGCAAGGGACGCCGGAGCCACTTCAATAGCAGTTCTACTATACCAGAAAGGAATCCTTGAATTCCCTACGCCGGAGGCCAGGCTTTCCCAGTTTCCGGACAGCAAGAAGGAACTGGAGAAGATGGAACTCAGGGAAGGAGATATAGTTGTCATATCCTTCGGAAAAAGCAGGGCAAGTGCAGAGAATGGAGCCGTTGCTGTAGCCCTCCAGCTTAGGAACTAGAACTCAAACAGAGACGTCTGCTTCGATTTGTCCAGGGTATTCCAGCTTCTTCTGACGCAATCCGGGAGGTTCCCACCCCTCACGCACTCCCTGATAAACTCCTGAGTTATGGCATCGCTGGGATAACCGCTCCCGAAATCTCCCAGCTCCTCCTTCAGGAGCTCTATCTGTCTATCCCTGTCCACCTTGGCCAGAATCGATGCCGCGCTAACCTCCAGATAATTATCATCGGCTTTATGCTCCGAAATCAGCTCGGGAATTTTAAAGTCATCATTTATTGAGTTTATACAGTTCATAATCCTTCTTCTGTAGTTCTCGGCCACAGAATCGGCAGCATCTACTATAATCCTGTGTGGGGAGTTCTCCAGCGACATTATGAGCTCAGCAGTCTTCCTTGCCTCAATCAGATTTAACGACTCCTTCTTCCTCATCCAGTCTATCTCGTTTGGCTGAATCCTTGCAATCCTATACTCAATGGCAAGGTCCTTTATCTTGAGCTCAAGGGGTTCCCTCCTTGACCTGGCTACCTTCTTCGAGTCTCTGACGTTCAGCTTTCGCAGCTCTTGCTTGGCATTATCGTCCAGAACAACGCAGCCTATAACCAGCGGACCTATGACTGGCCCCCTACCAGCCTCGTCAATGCCACAAACAAGCCCCTTCATACCGTACTCCTCCTCAGCCAGTCCAGGTCAGAGACGTATAAATCTCTGATGTCATTAAGACCCAGGCTCAGTGCAACCAGCCTGTCGAGACCAAGACCCCATGCCAGAACCGGGCAGTCAAAACCAAGCAACGGCTTGACCACCTCGGGCCTGAATATACCTGCCCCTCCAAGTTCAATCCATTCCCCCTTTTCCTTGAGATAGATTTCGGTCTCAACGCTCGGCTCCGTATAGGGGAAATATGCCGGCCTGAACCTTACCTTGAGACTCATCTGCTGATAGAATTCATTCAGAACCCCAAGGAGATGCCGGAAATTTACCCCCTCATCAACGACAATTCCCTCGACCTGGTAGAATTCCGGCAGGTGCTTGTAGTCAATGGCCTCGTTGCGGAAGGTCTTTCCTATAGAGAAGACCTTTGCGGGCATGTCCTCCTTGCCCAAAGCGCTCAGATACTTACATGTTACTGCAGTAGTATGAGTCCTGAGCAACGCCTGCCTTGCAACATTCTCATCCCAGTCGTATTGCCACCCCCTTGAACCGGTTGTCCATCCATCCTCGTGAGTCTTCTTCACAGCACCTTTGAACTTCTTGAATCCCTCTATCCTGGCATTCTTTGACCCCTCCAGATAGAAGGTATCGTGCATGTCCCTTGCGGGGTGGTCCTGCGGCTGGAACAATGCATCAAAGTTCCAGAAGGCAGATTCAATCAAAGGTCCGGATATCTCCTTGAAACCCATCTCAACGAAGATATTCTTTACTCTATCGATCATCATCTGCAGTGGGTGCTTCTTTGCAGGATAAGCTGGAGTTACAAAGACATTAACGTCATAGGCCCTGAATTTTGTCTTCTTCCATTTATCAGACATGAGATGCTTTGTTGTAAGCTGTGATATTGACTCTTCCACCCTTCCTTTGCCCAGTTCCATCCCTTTCTTGGTTGGAATCAGGATAATTCTTTTCCTCTCCGCGACCCTGACGACGTTCTGCCTCGTTTTCAGCAGCTCAAGACCTCTTTTTAATTCAGCCGTCAGCTCATTTGAGACTAATTTCCCCTTACTGAGCACGGAGAGGAGCTTTTCATCATCGGTCTTTTCCTTGTCCAGGACCTTTACCTTTCCCCCATCAATCGAGGCAAGGTTCTTCTTCTTCAGCCAGCCGACAGCAATCCCAAACTCCTTGTGACCAATCTTCCCACGAATCTCCCCGATATCCTTCCCAGCCAGCTCAATAACCTGTCTCTCCGGAAGCCCCTTTTCCGCATATATCTTGCCCTCTTCCCCCAGCGAGATTTCTTCATATGGGGTTTCATCGACCTTGATTAGGTCCTTGGTGGAAAGCCATGACGATGCCCTCATTACCGCATCCAGTGGGAGGTCCGCCTTCTTCGCAACCTCCTCAGGACCAGATTTCTTCTTCAGCACCTTCAGGATTCTCAGCTCATGGTTATGGAGATTCATCGTTTAATTATTTATCGGATTCTGTTATATCTGCGCCAACCTTCGTCAAATCCTTAAAGAATTCAGGATATGATTTTTTGACGCAGTCTGAATTTTCAATCACAGTTTCTCCATCGGCATTGAGCCCCGCAACGGCGCAGGCCATCGCTATCCTGTGGTCGTTGTGGGGGTCTATCCTGGCGCCGGAGAGCCCACCGCCCGTTATGGTTATGTTATCCTCCCCGTCTGTGATATCAGCACCCATCTTCCCCAGCTCCTTGGAAATGGCAGCCAGCCTGTCGGACTCCTTCCCCCTCAATCTCCCGGCGTTGAGAATCCTCGTCTCCCCCTCCGCGAAGCAGCCGAGCACCGCAAGAACCGGAACCAGGTCGGGAATGTCCCTGACATCGATGTCAATTCCTTTCAAATTCGATTTTTTTATTTTAATCGAATCACTAAGCGCAATTTCAGAATTCATTTCTTTTAGAATCTCAATAATTCTTCTGTCCCCTTGCAAAGATTCTTTCTTAAGGCCGGTAACCTCCACCTCGCCATTAATCGCCCCGGCAGCAAGCAGGAAAGCGGCAGAGGAGTAGTCGCCCTCTACTTCATATTCTCTGGCTTTGAAGCTCTGCCCGCCATTGACCTTAAGCCCGCCGGCTTCAATTCCAAAATCCTTCATCACGGAGATGGTCATGTCCACGTAGGGCCTCGACTCAAGTTCCGTTGTCAATTCAATATCAATCCCCTCCTCCGTGAGGGGGGCGATGAACAGCAGCCCGGAAATGAACTGAGAACTCACGTTGCCGGGGATTCTTACCTTTCCGCCTTTGATTTTATCTTTTCCATGAATAATAACTGAATTTCCCTCGGCATTCACCTCAACACCAAGCTGCTTCAGCGCATCCAGCAACGGCTCTATAGGCCTCTCAGCCAGCCTGCCCTCCACTAGAAGTCTTGTTTCGCCCTCGGCGAGAGCGGCCAGCGGAAGCAGAAACCTGTATGTAGTCCCCGAGGCCCCGAGCTTTATCGGCTCCTTCGGAGCCTTCAGCTTAGAGCCGAAGATATTCAGCACATCTCCAGTTTCATCAATGGAATTTCCAAATCTTCTTAATGCACCAATGGTTTCCCTGCTATCATCGCAGTCTAGAAAATTGATTATTTTAGAATTCCCATCTGCCAGGGCTGCACATATCAGGGCCCTGTGCGTGTAGCTCTTCGACGCGGGGGCCTTGATGCTGCCCTTCAGCTTCGATCTCTTAATAATAACTTCGCTCATATAATAATTCTGGAATGCGGGGTAAAAAGACTACTCACGCATACCCAAAGCCCGCAACCTCGACCTTTTCAGCTACCTTGAAGTCGAACTTCTTCTGCTTCTCCTTTTCGACCTCAATCCTGTCAACATCGCAGACGAGGAAGGGAATCCTGTTCATAGCTCCTGCTATTATACACTCTCCCACATCAAGGCTGTCCAGGTCCTTTATTATCTCGTCGTTTATGGATTCAAAGGACTTCCGGATGTGGTCCTTGTCGTTCGGGTTCGTGATGTGCATGTAGATTCCGGTATTGCATTGGGAAAGAATCTCCTCGTCTATCTTGCTGGGTTTCTGCGAGATAACGCAGAGCCCTAGGCCGAATTTCCTCCCCTCCGATGCTATTCTCTGCAGTTGGTACTTGCATGAATGGGAAAGCTTGGCACTGCAGTAGTTGTGGGCCTCCTCAACCACAAGCAGGAGAGGGAATTCCACCCCGTTCTCCATCTGGTTCTCCTTTCTTATCCTGCCCTGTAACAGTTCCTTCGCTATGTAAGAGACCACCGCCTGCCTTACACCTTGCGAGGCATAGGATGCATCAATGACCGTTATCTGATACGGCTTCACCATGCCGACTATGTCTGTTCCAAGCTTGTCGAAGACGTTTTTGAATGTCCTCTCCAGCCCCATCAGCCTTCTCTTCAGGGCATTTGCGGTCTCCTCATGAACTGCCTTATCATCGACATTATCACACTCCCCGATTATGTCCTGCAGCAGGAATTCCCTTCCACTTAGCCTGTCCAGGATTAGTCCCAGTGCAGACCTCTGGTTTTCGTTAAGATAGACGAAATGTGAGAAGTCCTCGGCCGACAGCTCGGAGACGGGGATTTTGAGTTCCTTGTAGCCCTGCTTCGGATGCTTTACTGTATGAATGTCGATTATGGTTGAATTCTCGACACATTTAGATAATAATTTTGGATACTCCCCGTGCGTATCGACGACTATTACTGGAAGACCAAGAGAAGAGAATTCCTTTATCAGATTCGCTGCAGCATACGACTTCCCTGCTCCCGTACTAGCGAGAATTGCGAGATGCCTGTCGTATTCGGCGGGATTCAGGAACGCCCTTGCCTCGGTCCCATAGACCCTGCCCATGCTGATGTTTGATTCGGAGGAGAGGATTCCCTCAAGCTCCTCCTTGTTTGCAAGGAGGACTTCAGTATATGGCTCGATGGGCCTCTTGATTCTTACAAGGCTTCCGTCAGATAGCTTGCCGAATATCTGCACCCTCGCGATTAACTTCTGTTTTGAGCCTATCTTCTCATCCTCCTTGTAGAGCATATAGGCAACGATGCCGTAGGACTCGGAGATTTTGAGTATTGTGCCTAATTCAACTGAATCGCTCTTCACGAGAACGTCAACCTCGCTCCCCTCCGATGAGATGACCATGCCGACGGAAGACATGTAAATCTATCAGATTCAGCGGATATAAGATGCTATACTAGGACCCCCTGAAGGATGTTGAATACATAACCAAGGACTATTATCCCTGCAGAAACGAGCCCGAAGAAGAGCAGAATCAGCCTTATCTTCATCACCCTTCTCAGTATTATGGCTTCCGGCAGGCTTAAAGCAGCAGTGGCCATCATGAAGGCCAGGGCGGTTCCCAGGGGCACGCCCTTCTGGAACAGGACAAGGGCTATCGGAACCACTGCGCTGCAGTTTGCGTAGATTGGAACGCCGAGTATTGCTGCTATCGGCACAGAGAGAATTCCTGCCTGGTTTATGGCATTCTGTATGAATTCCTCGGGAACAAAGCCGTGGATTACTGCCCCGATTCCAACTCCCAGAAGAATCCAGAGCCATAGCTTTCTGACTATATCGACTGCCTCCTGGATGCCGTAGTCAATTCTGCTTTTAAGATCGGTGAATTCATCATCACTATTCCCGTTGCCGGAAACAAGGTCTGCCACTATCTGGTCCTCCATCTTCAGCCTCCCTATTACAATGCCTGAAACCGTACCGAGCAGGATTCCCAGACCTATGTAAGCAAGGGTTATCTTCCAGCCGAAGAAGCCGAGCATCAATACTGCAAGGTATTCATTTATCAGCGGCGAGGTTACGAGAAAGGCGAATGCAGGGCCGAGGGGAACCCCCGCCTCGAGGAAGCTTATGAAGATTGGTATCGATGAGCACGAGCAGAAGGGAGTTATCGCCCCAAATGAGGAAGCAAAGAGATAACTCAAACCCTTCTTTCCGGACAACCATCCCTTAATCTTTTGCTGGGGTATGTAGCTCCTGAGAAAGCCTATTGCCGCAATCATGAAGAAGAGAAGCAGAATAATCTTGACGGAGTCGTAGATGAAGAAGTGCAGCGTCTCCCCAAGTGCGGAATCCCCCAGCCCGAGCGATAGAATGAGCCAGTCGCAGAAGGACTCTAACATTTAACCGCAGCACCCCTTCTTCTTTTCCTCCTGCTTGCAGCCACAGCTCTCTTCCTTGGATTTCTCCTCAATCTTCCCGTCCAGCTTGTCCAACAGCTTCCCGATGAAACCCTTCTTGCCTGACATGATATTAATAGGGGAAACAAAAACTTAAAGATGGCCGATGTAAAATTCTACAGCCTCAAGAAGGAGATTCGAATTCTTGGCATTGACGATGCCCCCTTCGACTTCAGGAAGGACAAGGAGACGATGCTGATAGGCACGGTATTCAGGGGCGGCGAATGGTTGGACGGAATTCTCAGGACAGAGGTCAAGGTCGATGGCAATGACGCTACTGACAAGGTCATTGGGGTTGTGAAAAGATGCAAGTTCAAGGACTTGCGAGTGATAATGCTCGACGGCCTTGGCTTCGCCGGCTTCAATCTGGTCGACATAGAGCGGGTGTTCGAGGAGACGGGTCTCCCCGTCATCGTCGTTGTCCGGAAGATGCCGGATTTCAATAAAATAAAGAAGGCAATAAAGAATCTAACCCACTCTGAATTCTACAATCAATGCATAACGAAGGCAGGAATCCCCAAGAGGGTCGAGACAAAGAGGGGGAAATTCATCCACATCCAGTTCCATGGGCTCAGGTTCGAGGATGCAGAAAGGATAGTGAAATTATCCTCCACCCGAAGCCTTATCCCGGAGCCCATAAGAGTTGCTCATCTCATAGCATCCGGGGTCGCTCTCGGAGAATCAAGAGGCAACGCCTAGCTGTACTCGGCATTAATTTTCACATACTCTGGAGTAAGGTCGCAGCCGAACGCGGTCGCTTCTCCTTTACCCAGATTAAGATTAACGAGAATTCTTATTTCTTTACCCTTGAGAACTTCACTCGCCTTATTCAAATCCTTTACAGAGCCATGCTTCACAACCTCTACCTTACCCTTCTCTGATTGAAACTCTATATCTATCTTTTCGAAATTCAATTCGATGACAGAACCAAGTGAAGATAGAATTCTACCCCAATTTGGATTCTCCCCGTATATGGCGGACTTTACAAGGTTTGAGGAAACGACCGCCTTGGCACCCTCTCTCGCGGTTTCATTATCGGCAGCGCCAGAAACCTCCACCTCGATGAGTTTTGTTGCCCCTTCCCCGTCCCTGGCAATCATCTTCGCCAGCTCTACAGTGGCATAGTCCAGCACCGTCTGAAAATCCCCTGAGGAGCAGTCCTTCTTTCCGTTGCTCAACAAAAGAACGGTATCGTTTGTGCTCATATCTCCATCCACGGAAAGCATATTGAAGCTGCTGTCAACGCTCTTTGAAAGGGCTTTCTGTAGCTCCTCTCTGCTCAGATTGGCATTGGTCGTCAAAAAGCAGAGCATCGTCGCCATATCCGGGTTAATCATCCCGGCTCCCTTGGCAATTCCGCCAACCTTTATGCCGTTGAATTCAACAGAGATTTCCTTTGAGAAGGTATCCGTAGTCATTATCGCCTCTGCCGCCGACCTACTTCCTTTCTCCGAGAGATTCTTGCCTGCTTCCTTGCTGAGTTCCTCAATAATCCCCAAATCGAGCTTCTTGCCGATTATTCCGGTCGAGGCTACTGCAACATTATCAGCATCAATCCCGAGCTCTTTTGCTGCCAGTTCGCACATCTTTCCGGCATCCTGCAGGGCATTTTTCGTGCAGCAGTTGGCGTTTCCGGAATTGACTACGATTGCCTGAATTCCGCTTTCCAGTTTCTTTCCGTCAAGTAAGACGTGGGCAGCTTTGACACTATTCCTGGTAAATACTCCTGCGCTTTTGCAAACTCCGTCATTTACGATGAGGGCAAGCCCATACTTACCTCTCTTCAAACCGCTAGCTTTGAAGCCATCTATGCATACTCCCTGCTCGCCTTTTTTCATATCCATTGCAATTATTAAACTTTTGATAGGATATCTTTATATAATGAAGCCTCGCCATGAGTGTGCAGTCTTTGGCATAAAATCAGACTCTGATGTTTTCGATAAGATATATCTCGGCCTTTATTCCATGCAACACCGCGGCCAGGAATCCGCGGGGATTGCGACCTTTTCTGACAAGATTGATGTTCACAGGGAGATGGGCCTCGTTTCCGAGATATTCAAGGGCGTTTATCTCGAGGGGAATTCCGGCATAGGGCATGTCAGGTATTCAACGACCGGCGAATCAGGAATAGAGAACGCCCAGCCATTGACGATAAACTATGCCGAGGGAAGCTTTGCCATCGCCCATAACGGAAATCTGATAAATTCCAAGGAACTGAGAGATGAGCTGGAGAAGAAGGGCAGCGTTTTTACTACGACTACGGATACCGAGATTATAGCCCAGATGATAGTGCAGGAGCATCTAAGGAGCGGAGACTTTATGAAAGGCCTGAAGGAGGCGATGAAGCAGCTGAGGGGCGCCTATTGCCTCGTCATCCTCAAGGGCGAGGAGATTATAGCCATAAGGGACCCCTGGGCAGTCCACCCCCTGGTTCTCGGAAAGTCAAAGGACAGCTATGTCATAGCTTCAGAGAGCTGCGCCCTTGACACCGTTGATGTACCTCTTGTGAGGGACATAAAACCCGGGGAGATTCTCGTCATCGGGGATGAGTTGAAATCATATTCCCTAGGTAAGGAGAAGATATCACGCTGCATGTTCGAGTACGTATATTTTGCAAGAGCCGACTCCGTTCTGGACGGAATCAACGTCTATGACGTCAGAAAGAATCTCGGCAGAACACTGCACAAGGAGGCCCCTGTAAAGGCAGACCTGACTACGGCAGTTCCTGATTCCGGCATTACCACTGCAATCGGATATTCAAGGGAGTCGAAGATTCCCTACGGAGAGAGCCTGATGAAGAACCGATATCTTGGCAGGACATTCATAATGCCGGAGCAGAAGGAGAGAGAGGTTGGAGTCAAGCTGAAGTTCAACCCCATAAAGAGCGAGATAAAGGGCAAAAAGATAGTCCTTACTGACGACTCAATAGTCAGAGGCACTACGGTAAGGAACCTGATAAATCTCCTGAGGAAGGCCGGGGCAAAGGAGGTGCACGTGAGAATCTCCTGCCCTCCTGTGAAACACCCCTGCTTCTATGGGATTGACATGCAGACTGAGGAAGAATTCATTGCTTCAAATAAATCGGTCAAGGACATATGCAATGAGATTGGCGCTGATTCACTGGCATATACAAGCCTCGAGGGACTGATAAAGGCCATAGGAATCCCCAAGAAGAATCTGTGCCTTGCCTGCCTTACCGGAGACTATCCGATAAAAGAGGAGCAAACGAAGCTGAAAGTTGAATAACGACAGGCCTTATCTGATTGCCGGAATAGACCCTGGCACGACCACAGGGATAGCGATTCTCGATTTTGATGGAGAACTTCTCAGTCTTTTCAGCTCCAAGGACCTGAGTCTGGACAAGGTGATAAAATACCTTACTGGATTCGGAAAGGTTTCTCTCATAGCGGTTGACGTGAAACCAGCTCCCGGCTTCGTTACGAGGCTTGCGACAAAGCTGGGCTCTTATCTTTTTGTGCCTGAGGAGCCATTGCATGTCAGCGAGAAGATTGAACTGACAAGGGGCAATAAGACCAAGAATTCTCATCAGCGGGATGCACTTGCTGCGGCATTAACAGCCCATCATAAATTCAAGAATAAATTCATGAAAATAGACTCCCTTGGCCTTGGGGATGAGGTGAAGGATTTGGTTCTTCATGGGATATCGACCAATGATGCGGTGAAGATGCTCAAGGAGGAGGAAGAGGAGGAAATAGTAGAGCTGGAGGAAGAAAGTCCCGCGAGAATTCCTTCACCGAAGGAAATTAGGATAAGGAAGTTAGAGAAGCAGAACTCAACCCTCAGGAAGGAGATTCTCGCGAGGGAAAAGGAGATAAAAGAGCTGAAGGAGGGCATGGTGAAGATAAAGGGCACCTACCGCTTGAGGCTGAGGAAGGAAAAGGAGATTGAGAAAAGGGACGGCATAATCAAAAAGCTTGAGAAATCGGTCATTGAACTTAAGGGAAAACTCAGGGGCGTTGACAAACTCGGAGATATACTCCGGGAAATGGCCATGGGTAGAGCTAAAGCAGTTGGAGTCTTCCCTGAGGTCTATGACGGGCTTTCTATGATAAAGAAAAATCCAAGAAAGAAGGAATCCTCCATCCTTGGGGAGGTTCAGATAGCGTTCGTTGACGACCAGGGGATAGAAAAGCATCTGCAGGGAATGGGAATATTCACGGCCGATGCGAAGGATCTTAAGGACATTGAAGGATTCCTCTCCGTAGATAACAAAAAGCTGCAAAAAATCAGGAAATCAAAGCGAGTGCCTTTACATGACATAGTCAAGAGCTACAGGGATAGTAGGAATTAATCCTCATTCGCCTTAAATTTCGGCCTCTTTGCCCCGGACTTTATCAGGTTATCGACCATCTCCAACTGCCTCTCATAGAGATGGATGTTCTTTGAGAATGCACTAGTAGTTCCCGGCTTGACTTCAATCCTTTCCGCCATGTACTCCTTTAGCAGCTGAAGCCCTGCAACGTTCGCTGGAAACCCGGCATAGGCATCCCAGGACCTAAAGTAGACCAGGAAATTCAGCTTGTCATCGAGAATTTCAGTATCTATCACAGTGAGGCAGGGGGGGTCATGGCTGTCGATATCCTCCGGCTGCCTTATGAGCATGGTATTCTGTCTGTCATTCCTGAACTCTCCGTAGCGCTCGATGACCCGCTCTATCTGGTCTATGGGCTTCCTGAGCCTCTCGCCATAGGTATACTCCTCACCCTCCTTTTTATCCCCCACAAAAAGGTACTCAAGGGCATACTGCTCCACGTACTTCATGGCAAATGGAGCGGATTCATGCACCAGGGGGCGGTTCTCAGGCTGCTCTATAAGTAGCGAGAGAGAAATCTTCTTCGTCTTTGTCAGCTCCGAGCCCCTCTCTATATTGAACTCATCCCCTTTCTCGTAGATTTTCCTGACGACCTGAATCCAGGCATCAGGGATGTCAAAAGCTTCTATATGAAATAGACTCATCCTAATCCTTTAACCAGGTCCAGAAGAACGGCCTTCGGGTCCTTTGCCTTTACGACTCCAGAAGCGAGAAGAACTCCACAGGTTCCAAGCTCTATCGCCTTCTTCACATCCTCTCCGGTTGAGATTCCAGCACCGCACAGGACCTTGACGTTGGGATTTACGCTCTTTACCGCATCCACCGAGCCACTTATTATCTCCGGCTGTGCCTTTGAGACCGAGACACCGGAGCCAATCAACTCAGGCGGCTCTATGGCTACAAAATCCGGAGCCAGTGCAGCAGCAGCCTTTGTAACCTCGACATTGTTGGTGCATACTATGGAGGCCATCCCCATCTCTTTAAGCTTCCTGATGTTGGCTTCAATGTCTGCAAGCTTTAATCTCATCTCCGAGTGGTTTATCAGACTTCCGGTTGCCCCTACAGCCTTGACTGATTCTGGAAGAATATGCCCGGTATTGCTGCCTGCTTTTATATTGTCTATATGCTGTGCATAGACCGGAATTTTAACCCCCTGCGATATCCCGTATATATCTGCCGGCTGTGGGATTACTATTATTTTGGTCCCGCTTTCCTTGGCAACCTCGTCGCAGATTTTTGCGAGTTTTAATGCTTTATCACCCGTTGATTCTTCGTATGTCTTGAAATTTAGAATTATGTAGCTATCCATCTATATCACCTTCTTAATACTTTATCGTCTTTATTTATATCCTCTTTAGCTCTATATTCTATTAGGAACATGAAACCAAAGATTGAGAATAAATATGTTGGATTATTTCTGCCCTTCTCCATATTGGTTCTCATATTCGTTGCCCTTATGATCTCAGTTACCCTAGGTGGCATGGACTCCGCCCTTGACCCCTATATCCTGCTCTCCGTCATCCTGCTATTTTTCTTTATCGTCATGATTCTTGTGATTACCGTTCTCTATCTGATGTTCACCAGCGTCTTCTTACACAGGAAAGACGTCCTTGAAATAGAGCCAGAGCAGATAAGGAAGATGAACGACGCCGAGCTGTCTGATTTACTCCACCAACTAAAAATCAAAAAGGAAAAGATTGAATACATGCTGAAGATAGCAAAGTCCAAATATCACAAGAGGGAGATGGACGAGAAAAGTCTCCAGGAGATAACAAAGGAGAACCAGGAAAAGTTACTCAGGATTGAAATGAAGATGAAGGAGCTCGGGGACCAGATAAATAAGATCAAATAGAATAATATGTAAAAATGACGGTTGAAAGGATAGAAACAGGGATAGACGGCTTTGATGCTCTTATTGAGGGCGGTTTCCCAAGGAAATCATGTATTCTTCTTTCAGGAATGCCCGGAACCGGAAAGACAATCTTCGGGCTCCAGTATCTCTGCCATGGTGCAAGGAACGGTGAAAAAGGCCTCTATGTGACCTTTGAGCAGAATATGGACGACCTTATATCCAATGTCAGTGCATTTGAGTGGGACATCCCCGGTTTGATGGATACCGGCAATCTAGAATTACTCTCGATGGACATAGCGGAATTCAAGATTGATGAGCTGGTGAAAAGGTTAAAAGACGGGGGCCATAAAAGGCTTGTTCTGGACTCCCTATCCACAATTCTTTCTCACCCCAAAATACTGGAGGAGGTTGACACATCCTACATGTTCGTCGACAAGCTGGACAGGCTGATTCCAACAATCACGGACATAAGCATCGCCACCCGCTTTATTGTATACAACACAGTCAAGAAGATAAAATCCCTGGACTGCACCACCATCATAACCTCAGAGCTTCTGATGGACTCAAAGAGCCTCAGCAGGGACACAATATCGGAATTCCTTGCTGACGGAGTAATAACTCTTCAGTATATAATGTCCGGTGTGGATACAGGCAGGAATCTCATGATAAGGAAGATAAGGAGCACCACCCACAGCGAGAACATCCACCCCATAGAGTTTAAAAAAGGAGTTGGCTTCAGCGTTCTTACACCCTAATTCTGGAATTTAATGATAGATTGCATATATTTCTACTACACGCGTCCATAGTCTAGTCTGGTAGGACTTCGGCCTTCCAAGCCGATAACTCGGGTTCAAATCCCGATGGGCGCAAACGGCTCACTAAAAGGCTAACAGAAACAGAATTCACTACTTGTCATTCTCATCAGAGGTGTGTTGTTCGCACTGTTTTGCATAGTCAGCAGCTATGACGATATTAAAGCAATTGCAGAAGTTTGCCGGCACCGAGTCCAGTTCGCTATGGTGTCTGCATTCGTTGCAACTCCTCATCACTCTGTTGAATATTCCCATTTTAAGGTCTATATTTTAATATCTCAGTCAAGATTAATATATCCCTAGGAGCCCCGTAGGGTAGTGGACAATCCTGCAAGGCTTTGGACCTTGTGACGGAGGTTCGAATCCTCCCGGGGCTAAACTGTCACGTCAGTTTACACCGAAACGGGTTTGTGGGGTTAATGGAAAACCTTTTGGTTTTTCATTTTTTGCAAATCTTCGATTTGCAAAATCGCTAACGCTCAACCCCACTTAACGCATTGTGAATTCCCTAGCGAAAAGCAAGGGAATTCAAGGGAGGTGTCGGAACCGTAGGTTCTGACGTTCGAATCCTCCCGGGGCTAAAATATTCTAACCCCTCGCTATGATGAATGCCAGATAGCAGATATAAAGGGTAACGAAGAGGAGCCCCTGCCACCTCTCCAATTTGTGTTTCTTTCCAACGAACATGAACAGGAACAAAAGGACTGTTACGAAGACCAGGAATAAGATATCAATATTTATGAAGTAGGGGATTTTAATTGGGGTTATCAGGGACGTGACTCCAAGTATCCAGAATACGTTGAATATGTTCGAGCCGACGATGTTGCCTACTGCCAGGTCAACGTCCTTCTTCATCACGGCGATAATGGAGGTTACAAGCTCCGGAAGAGAGGTTCCAAGAGCAACTATGGTCGCGGATATCAGGAACTGGCTCATTCCAAACTGCTCCGCAATAAAGACAGCACCCTCGACAACCCACCTCCCTCCAAGATACAGGCCTACTAATCCACAGGCCATCATCAAAGAGATTCTGGCATAGGTAAGTTCCTTAATCTCCAGCTTCTCGTCCTCAAGATACTTTTTATTCTTCCTTGCTGATTCGATGGTGTAATAGAGGAATATCGTAAAGAAAAGCAGCAGGATTAATCCATCGCCTCTTGTCAATGAGAATACCCCTATCTGGTCTATGATGAAATCGTTGGAGACCACGAACAGGGCAATAACTGCAAGGAGGGAAAAGGGAATCTCCTTCCAGACCGTGGATTTCTTAAGTCTCAGGGGATAGAGAATGGCTGTCAGACCCAGAATCAGGAGAATGTTCGAGAGGTTGCTGCCTATTATGTTTCCGAACGTTATGTCCGTGGTGCCCTTAATGGCAGCAAATACATTCACAATCAATTCTGGCGTGGAGGTTCCGAAGGCGACTATGGTTAGGCCTATCATGAGCGTGGGTACGCCCATTTTTTTGGCCATAGATGATGATGCGTCGACCAGAAAATCGGCTCCTTTGAGCAGAAGAACGACCCCCGCGATGAATAGAATATATTCAATCATGATATTAAGTCAGCTTAACCCCTACAATCTGCGACAGCCCCTCCGTCATGGAGACGCCTATCACAGAATCGGCGTGCTTTATGACATAATCGTTATGGGTTATCAGCATAAACTGGGCTGCAGATTTCTTGAGCATCTCCGCAAACCTGAGGGAATTCTCCTTGTCGAGGGGGGCATCAAGCTCATCCACGATGTAGAAATCAGCAGGCCTGTACTGCTGTATCGCAAGCAAGAATGCCGAGCAAGTCACCACCTTCTCGCCCCCGGACATGGAGTCCATGTTGACAAGTCTCTTTCCCTTGGGTGAGGCGCTTATCAGCAAGCCAGAGTCTGATATCTCCCTTGGGTTGTTCAGTGTCAGGGTACCTTCCCCTCCTGACAAATCGTGATACATCCCCTCGAAGTTCTCCTTTATTACATTAAATGTCTCCATGAAGACCTCCCTCTTCCTTGCCTCGACCTTTTCCATGAACTCAAATATAGACTGCCTTTCCTCCTTGAGAGTGTCGAGCTTATTACTGACGTCCTCGAACTCCTCATTCACCTTGTCGTAGGCCTCAATTGCTCTCATATTTACTGCCTCGAAGCCCTCCAGCTGCGCCTCAATATCGGCGACCTGCCTCTCCATCTGACTGACGCTGCCCTCCAGAACCTCAACATCAGTATAGATTTTGAATTCCAGCTCAAGGTCTGAGAGTTTGGTCTCGACCTTCGCCTTGTTTATCTGCATCTTGTTTAGTCTCTCACTGATTGCATTTATCTGATGTTCCGTCTCCCCTATACTCTCGCCCAGCTTGGTTATGCCATCCTCAATCTCTGCTCTTTTAGTCATTAACTTTTCCACTCTTTCAGCAATATCGTTGTTCTCCTTTACCTTACTTTCCAGTTCCTTTTCAAGACTTGCAACGTCCTTTCTTTTCTGCTCCAGTTCCTCTGTGAGGGAATCCATCTCTTGCTTTAGAGTAGAGGATTCGCTCTTGATTTCCTTAATCTGCTCCTCTATCAGTTGCTGTCTTTCCAGCAGCTTGTTCTTCTCTATTTCGATGTCTCTCTTCTTATCCCTCAGCTCCTCCAGCTCACTGAGGTCGGCCTGCGGTGCCTTCTTCCCGACCTTTTTGAGTTCTTCCCCATAGGTTTCAATATCCCTTTTTATTCTCTCTGTTTCGGAATCGCCATCTGATATCTCCTTTTTAAGATTCTTAATCTTGTTGTTGATTCCATTAATGTCCTTCTTTAATTCCGCTCTCTTCTCCTTTATCGAGTCCTTCTCCACCTTTATCCTTTCAACGTTGGTTCTTCCACTTCCTACTGGGGCTTCAAGGTTCGATAATCTGTCCTCGATTTTCCTTTTCCTGAGTTCGAGTTCCTGTCTCTCACCATCAAGTGCGAGTATCCTCTTTTCGATATCTCCTATATCATCCTCAAGGTCCTCCGTGTTTGAAAAAGAGAGAGAAATCTTTTTTGTATAACCTCCCGTCATGGCCCCAGAGAGCTCTACCAGGTCTCCATCAAGAGTGGCCATTCTCCATTTCCCTATCCCTATGGACTTTGCACTCTCAAGATTGTTTACCAGGATGGTGTCCCTGAAGACATACTCAAATATGGGTTTGAATTTATCCTTCGTGTCTATGAAATCCCTTGCAAAGCCTATTGAACCCTTTGGAGCATTGCTCTTTATTATCGCTTTGACCTTATTTAGGGGGAGGAAGGTTGCCCTGCCTATTTTCCTGTCCCGGAGGTACTTTATGCATTTATTGGCGCTATCCTCATTATCGACCACTATATTCATCATCCTGCTTCCGGCAGCTATCTGCAGGGCGGTCTCATACCTCGAATCGGAAACGGAGCCGAGCTGAAACACTGTTCCATGAATTCCTGGGATTACCTCCTTCAGCTTCATCACAGCACCCACGCCCCTCATAACTCCCCCGGAGCTCTTCTCCAGGGTCTTTACCTCCGTTTTCTTCTCTGTTAATTCCAGCCTGAGTGCATTGAGCGAATTCCCGACCTTCCTCTCCTTCTCCAGAATGGATGGAAGCTCCTTTTTTAGCCCTTCGAATTCGTCAAAGTTCTCTTTATTCTGTGTCAGCTTTTCATCTATGTTCCTCGCCAGGATTTTCTCATTCTCGAGGAGGCCGTTCATACTCTCTTCCAGTTCCTGCACCTCCTTCTCCAGAGAGGATATCTCCTCCAGACCCCTTTCCTTCAGACTCAGAATCGTGTCTCTCTTCGATTGCAGCTCAAATATTTTCGTCTTGAACCTGTCCAGCTTTCCATCAGCCTTGGAATCAACCACCTTCTTGGACTCCTTATTTATCTTCTTTGACAAGTCGGCAAGCTTCTTGTCGAATTCTTCAATGCCGTTACTTATCTCCTTGTTTTCTCTCCTGAATTCATTGACCTTTTTATCCCTTTCCGACGTCTCATTATCTGCCCTCTCAAGGTCCTGCTCAAGGCCCTCGACTCTGTCCTGCATTCTCAGGAGCTCGCCTTTCAGCTCGTAAACGCCACCCTGCCCCCTTTCCTCCTCCAGCTTCAGAATCTCGGAGTTTATATCCTTCAGCTCTCCGTTCTTCTCTGAGATGTCGTTCCTCACAGTTGATATTGAATTCTCACTCTCACCCTTTTCTTTCTCAAGCTCTTGAATCTCTTTCTCAACGTTCCCGAGCTTCTCCTTATGCCTGCCTATGAGTATGTGGAGAATGCTACCCTTATATTGCTCAAGGTCACTCTTAAACTTTTTGTACCTGAGTGCATCATCTCTTTCCTTCCCAAGTTGATTGAGGTAGCCCTGCTTTTCGCCCAGTATCAGCTGCGTATCAGAAATCCTCTTCTCGACCTTCTCCAGTTCCCTGATGGCCTTCTCCTTCTTCTTATCGTATTCTCCAATACCGCAGAGGTCATCGACAACTTTTCTCCTGTCCTTTGGATTCATGTCTATGAGCTTCGTGATGTCGTCCTGCAGAATTATGTTATACTCATTGTCTCCAAGCAGTTCTATCAGCTCCTGCTTCGTTGTCCTCTTGTCGTCCTTCCGGTATATGCTCTTGCCCTCCCCGTCGACCTCTCTCGAAACCTTGACCTTATTTCCGTTGCCGTCGTTGAGGTGCATGCTTACAACTGCTATATCCGAGGAATCTCCATGCAAGCCTCCATTACATATGAGGTCCTGCATATTATTCGACCTTATGCCCCTGTTCCGACCAAGAACGAAGCATATGGACTCAACAATGTTGCTCTTCCCGGAACCGTTTGGACCCACAATGGCAGTGAATTCACTTGGGAATTCGAGAACCGTTTTGTCCTTGAAGGACTTAAAACCTTTAATCTCTATTTTATCTAGACGCATCGTGTTAATTATCTATTCGATGAACAGGTTTATAATTATTAAGTATGATTTCAATCCTCTATGATGTGAATCGCTACAGGAAATTCCTGGCTGAACAGGTTAATGAAGGCAGCGTTGTGATAGAGATTGGACCCCACCTCGGGGAGAGCACGAAGCTTTATGTTGAGAAGACAAAGCTTACCGTTGCTGTAGACAAGAGCAGTCAGACCGAGAAGGCATTTGAAAAGATTCTACCTGAATTCAAAAACTTGAGATTGGTGAAGGGAGATGCAAGGGATTTCGAAACTATAAAAAAAGCCATGAATCTAACAAAAAGGTGCGACGTCCTTGCGGTCGACATGGGAGGGGGCCGCTTTTCCGATACGGTCTTCAAGGTCTGGGCGACATGGGCCGGAATCTTCAGGCCCAAGCACTCGGTGCTGAGGAACCGTGGCCTTGCGGAATTCATCCAGCGGGCAGAGATTCACGACAAGTCAGTAATCAAGAAATTCCCGGACGACGGATGGCTCGCGGAGTGGGGCAGAAAAACGCCACATGCCCTTGAGAAGCAGCTAAAGGAATTCGAGTTCTGGGTCGATTTATAGTTCAAGAAGGGCCCTTACAGGGCTTATATCTACTTCCTCCACTGAAAGCTCTACCCTCTTTGCAGCCTCCCTGGCAAGAAAAGCTCCCGAGCCACAGACGAATGCATTATCAATTCCTTCCCTTTTTGAAATATTTGAAATAGAATCTGAAATTTTTCCAATCTGCCTTTCCTTTATGAATTCTGCAATCTTCTCAATCTGCTCCTCACCCAATTCATTCGTGTCGGAGCAGACAACCCTTGCAATCCTGCTCCTGCAGTCTTCAATACCCCTGCCTTTCCCGTCAGGGGTTTCACAGGCATATCCCTCTTCAGGAATATCGCCGAGGATTCTGTAGACATCAGCAGCAATTGCAAAGCGCTCCGATGACACCGGAGTTGGAATTCCCCCCATTGAAATTTCATCAACGATAGCGGCAACGTTTGTCCTTAAAATTCCAGAATAGATTAATTCGTGATTTTGTAATCTTTCCAAATCGCTTTTACCTTTTGCAACAATCCCCCCATCCTTTACGGGAATTACATCGGTTGTTGTACTACCAATATCAATCAGAATTCCTGTTTTGAATTTCTTTGCTATCCGGAGAGAGGTTGCCACCCAATTCGCTGATGCCACTTTATATGGGTTGGAGGATGCTTCCTCGATGGACAGGAGCTTTCCATCTACCGACAGGGCCTCAGAGTTAGGCACTACATTCCCCACACAACCAAGAATATGCTTCACTCCCTCGTCCTTCGTCCTGTAGCAGTCCGCCAGCTCGGCGGTCATCGTCACCCTGACTTTATCGGCAGGGAGGAATTCCCCAACATGCTCCCTAAGAAAATTCTCAAAATCATTTTTCTTTTTCCAAAACGGAAAATAATGTGAGAATTCCCTCACCCCTTTATTGTCAGCAACTGCGACCTTGAGGTTTGCACCCCCGATGTCCAGAGCGAGAATTTTCATTTTGCTTCTTCGAACCTCAATCCTTTGAGCCCCTTTTTGAATCGAATCCTCTTCTCGAATTCCGGCTGCTCAGGCAGCTCCCCTAAAAAACTCCCAAGCGCAGCCTCTCCAACATTGAGCCCGGACGCGAGCTCAAGGGCAACCATCGACGTAGTAACGCGAGGATTTATCTCGATGACAAAGGGCTTTTCAGCCAGGACAAGGTCAACTCCTATGCAGCCCTTTAACCCCGCCATTGATTCTGTTGCCTTCTTTGCAGTCTCAAGCGCCGCCTCCCCGAGGCTGTGCTCGAAGGGAACCTCCCCCCCAAGATAGGTTCCTCTCCCCCCCTTAAATTCAATATCCTGTTTGTTAAGCGATACTGGAACCGCACTTTCACCATTCGAGAATAATGTAACGCTTACATCCTCCCCATGAATAAATTCTTGTAAAATTATATTAGAATCAACAGGAATCTCATCCCCACTATTAACAATCCTAAGACCCTTGCACGCCACGCCGTATCTATCCTTGACTATTACTGGGAATTCCGCCTCGTCTGCACTAGCTATTTTTGGAGTCTTAATCCCACCCTCTTTCAATCGGCGGCAGGCCTCCAGTTTGTCAGCAGCTATCCTGATGGCTTCGGCATCAGAGGAGATGCATCTAATTCCCTCAGAGCCCAGGCCCTCCACTAGGCTGGCAAGCTCAGCATCCGGAGCGATAGGAAATACGTAATCGGCATCCAGTTTTTTTGCAACCTCACTAACATCGCCGCCGGGAACAATCTCAGAACCTATCTCCCCCATAGCCCTGCCATCATCACCAAGCATCGTGAAGACCTCATTTCCAGCCCGTTGCAGGCCTTCGGAAATCAGCTTGAGCATCGAAAAGCCCTCGGCAAGAATCCCATCACTATGCTTCATAAAACCGCTGGAGGCAAATTCAACAGCAAGAATTCTCATTTCAGGATTACTCTTTCTCACCTGGTTTATTTATATACCTCAGAACCACCCGGTATCTCATAAACAGCCCGGCAGCAAAGAGAACGGCAAACGCGGTCTTCAACAGCCCATAAAGCTTTATGTTATTTATGAGGCCAAAGGTAAGGCCCACCTCAGATAGGGCATACAGAATAAATCCAATACCAATGAGCCTCCATGATAGAATTATGGTGTCCATGTTCAGGAAATGGGCCGACTTGAGAATCTTATGGTATTTCTCGTCCGTCAGAATGATAATTATTGCAAGCACAAAGAGTGAGCAGATCAGAATGAGGACCGTATTCATAAATTCGACAACCTTCAGGGAGTCATAATCCAAATCTGCAGATGCAAGATTTGGTAGTATCGCAATCAGAATTACGAAACATTTGGACAGTGTGTTAACCCTTCCCATCATTTGTCAACATAGTATTCAAGGCTTTTGAGCGTTTGCCCGGGGATGGAGCTCTCGAACTTAACTACATCATGTACTGGGAAGACATCCATCTCGAAGCCATTCAGTTTCGTAAGGAAATTTTCCCAGCTCTGGTGTCCGTCCCCCGGAATTACTACCTTTGCTATGACCTTTCCATCGAATGTTCTGAAGACCTTTCTGACCTCATCAAAGTCCGAAAGGCTGCTGGCAACGTCCTTGGATTTGGAGGGCGGGCTGTTGACGAAGACGAAACCAAGCTGAAGTCCCAAATCCTGGGGATGCAGTATAGCGGAAAAATTCTTTATTACGCCTCTTTTGACAAGCCTCTCAGCGCGCGTAAAAACAGTCGTGTGGGGAATGTTCAGCTTCCTTCCGAGTTCCCTAAAACTGAGCCTGGCGTCATCCTGCAGATGTTTGATTATCTCAAGATCAAGATTGTCTATTTTCATTTTGCGATATATTTTATAAAATCTACGTAGTTAAATATTAGCTGGAATAATATATAAAAAGTGATACGTGATTCGGAATACCTGGAAAGGATAATTCCTGTCATAGATATAAGGGGAGGCGTTGCCGTTGGAGCGAAGGGCGGCAACAGGAATGAGTACATGCCCCTCGAAAGCGTTATCTCCGATTCTCCCGACCCGGTCGAGATTGCAAAATCCTATGAGAAGAACGGCTTCCGGGAGATATACATTGCCGACCTTGACGGCATCATTGACGATAATCCCAACATAGACATCCTGAAGGAGATAACCTACAAGACCACAATCAGGGCGATGGTGGACATAGGTATCTGGGATGCCGAAAGGCTGAGGACCCTTTCGAGGCTTAAGCCCATAATAGCCACCGAGACCTTCACGTCACTGAATCTCCTGGAGATTCCCGGTGAATTCGTCCTGAGCATTGACACCCGAGATGGTAAACTAATATGTGAGATGAACATGGACCTTGACAGGTTCATCGACATTGTAATCAGGGACAGCGGAAGAATTAATGAGATAATTCTCCTCGACCTGGCGAGGGTCGGCATGTCCGGGGGCCCCAACCTTGAGCTATGCAGACACGTCCTTGAGAGAATTCCCAACAAGAAGATTATCTACGGTGGGGGCGTCAGGAACCTGTCTGACATAGGCTCCCTGTTCCAGATTGGAACCTCAAGGGTTCTCGTGGGCAGGCTAATCCATGAGGGCGGAATTTTTAAGCCTTCATGCTAATTATCCTCCTATGGAGAAGGACCAGATACTCAAAAAGCTTAGAGACCTAAGGGAGAAAGACCCGAAATTCTCCGACGGCAGGATTATATCCTCGGTATCAACAGAGCCGCTGGATTTTGCTGTTGAGGCATTTAGCATATTCTCAGACACCAATGCCCTTGACGTAAATATCTTTCCAGAGGTACAGAAACTCGAAAGGGAAGTAATAGACTGGTTTGGAACCGCCTTGAAGAACCCGGAGATAGACGGGTATATAACCACCGGCGGGACAGAGGCAAATGTCGCAGCACTCTTCGTTGCAAAGAAGATGAATCCCGACAGGAAGGAGATTCTCGTTCCTGAATCAGCCCACTACTCAATAAAAAGAGCAGCCGAGCTCATGGACCTGAAAATCAAATGGGTAAAGCTCGATGAGAATTTCAGGGCCGATATAACAGACCTCGAATCAAAGATTAGCGAAAAGACACTCGCAGTCGTTGCAACAGCTGGCACATCCTCCATGGGCGTCGTCGACCCCATAGAGGAGATAAATTCCCTTTGCGATGACATATTCCTTCATGTGGATGCAGCCTTCGGCGGCTTTGTCCTCCCATTCATGGAAAACGCTCCATGCATCGATTTCTCTCTCAAAAATGTTGACTCCATAACCATCGACCCCCACAAGATGGGCATGAATCTTATTCCATCAGGCTCGATACTCTTCAGGGACAAATCATATCTCGAGAGGATTAGGGTATCTCCCCCATATCTCTCGTTCAGCACCAGCACCATATCCGGCTCCAGGTCTGGGGGAGCAATAGCTTCTGTATGGGCCACAATAAACTATCTTGGTTTTGACGGCTACAGGAATATAGTCAGGAAGTGCCTGAACAATACCGAATTCCTCTGCAACGAGATAGGGAAAATCGACGGTGTTGAGATTGTCAGGAAGCCGGACATCAATGTCGTTGGAATAAGGATAAAGGACATGGAGCATGTCTCAGCAGAATTGATAAATAGGGGCTGGGACATCATGCCCGACCTGAAATCAGGAAGCGCCCGGGTCGTTGTCATGCCTCATGTAACGGAAACGGTAATAAAGAACCTGGCCAGTGACCTCAGGGATATTCTCGCAACTACTTAATCTTATAGTGAAGAATTATATGGTCGCCGTACTGGATTATTCCCTCGACCTTCAGGCCAATCTCCTCCTCCAGCTTCTTGTTAAAGAAGGACTCGCCACCGCCCATGATTGCGGGGCAGAGGTTGACGTACATCTCATTGACAAAGCCCTCCTTGAACATCCTTCTCGGCAAATCGCCGCTGCCCTCGACCAGTATCCTCTCAATTCCCTTGTCGTTTAACTCGCGCAGCAGCTCCTTCAGGTTTACGACGTACTTACCGCACCTCATTATATTGACGTTCTCCTTCCGTCCAAGGGTCTTGACCTTTGACTCGCTCGCATCTCCGGAAGCAACGACTATGACCTTCTCATAACCAAGAATCTTGGCATCATGTTTTATATCACATTTGCTGTCTATGACAATCCTCCAGGGCTCCTCCTCGCTCAGCTCATGCGCCTCAAGAAGCGGGTCGAATTTCCTCACAGCCTCGACATCAACCATTATCGCATCCACAGAACCCCTCAGCCTGCTTATCCTGTACTTCTCCTGCCTGTTTGCAAAGAACTCCTCCCTACCCTCTATTCTCCCATCAAGGCTTGCCGCAGTGTTGAATATAACGTGACTCTTTTGTTTTGCCATTTTTCCCAGCTAGGTTAATATATAATCATCAATAAAAATAACCAAAGATGAATCTTCAGGAGATAATAAGGAAGCACGCCATGAGCAATAGGGTTCAGTATGGGAAGGCGAACGGCAAGGCGGTTCTTGGCAAAGTACTGGCCGAATTCCCTGAGGCGAAGAAGGACATGAAGGGCCTGATAGCCGAGGTGAAGTCCATAATAAAGGACGTGAATTCAATGCCCTTCGAGGAGCTGAGGGGTCTTGAAATCGAGAAGACTCAGTCCTACAAGAAATCTGGAATAGCCCTGCCCGGAAGCCCCTCTAAGGTCAGGACGAGGTTTGCCCCAAATCCCAACGGTCCTGCGACAATAGGCAGCGGGAGGGGCATTGTTGTGAATGCCGAGCTGGCAAGGAAGCATAAGGGGGAGTTCATCGTCAGGTTCGATGACACGGACCCAAAGACCAAGAAGCCCTTGCCCGAGGCATATGACTGGTATCTTGAGGACTGCGAGTGGCTGGATTCCAAACCGGACGAGGTCTATTATGCATCTGAGAGAATTGAAAAATACTACGAATTCGCCGAAAAACTCATAAAGATGGAGAAGGCCTACGTCTGCTTTTGCTCCCAGGAGGAATTCAAAAAACTGAAGGACGAGAAGGGGGAGTGCCCCCACCGGGGAACCTCATCCAAGAAGAACCTGAAGCTCTGGAAGGACATGCTGAAAGGAAAATACAAGGACGGCGAATCCGTGCTGAGGATAAAGACAGACATCGAGCATAAGGACCCTGCACTAAGGGACTGGGTTGCTTTCAGAATCATAAAAGAGGAGCACCCCCGCACTGGCAAAAAGCATATTATATGGCCGATGCTCGACTTTGAATCAGCAATAGAAGACCATATACTCTCAGTAACCCATATCGTCAGGGGCAAGGACCTCATGGACTCTGAGAGGAGGCAGAGATTCATCTATGAATACCTGGACTGGGACTACCCAGTAACGCTGCACTGGGGCAGGGTAAAGGTGGAGGAATTCGGAAGGCTGAGCACATCTGAGATAAGGAAGGGTATAGAGGACGGAAAATACACCGGCTGGGACGACCCCGCCTTACCGACACTGAGGGCACTGAGGAGGAGAGGAATATCCCCGGAAGCCATAAGGAAATTTATCCTCGCTCTTGGAATAAACGAGAACGACATCTCCATAAGCATGGAGAACCTTTTTGCAGAGAACAGAAAGATTATGGATCCAGAAGCGAACAGGTACTTCTTTGTTCCAGGTCCTGTAAAAATGATAGTCAGGGGCGTGCCCCGGGCAAAAGTAAAGATACCCCTCCACCCAAGCTTCAGGGAGAGGGGCTACAGGGAATACGTGCTGAAGCCAGATAAGGGGGCCATAAGCCTTTCCATACCTGAGGAAGACGCCAAGAACTTCAAAGAGGGGGATGAAATAAGGCTCATGAACCTCTTCAATGTGAAAATCCGGAAGAAAGGGAAGGGAATCATCGCGGAATATCTCCCAGAGAAGAACCTCAACGTCCCCAAAATCCAGTGGCTCAAGGATTCAATCCCTGCGGAGATTCTCCTCCCCGGAGGAAGCCTCAAGGGAATCTGTGAGACATCCTGCAAGGATATAAAATTGAATGATATAATTCAATTTGAACGTATAGGATTCTGTCACCTCGAGAATAAAAACGATAGGCTGGTTTTCTGTTTCGGGCACAGATAGCTATTTATTAATCCTAGATACTATATCTTAAATTCTAAACGTTAGACCAATGAGGATTCGCTGGAATCCGGAGGGATGAAAATGAGTTATGTAAAATTTGAGGCACCCAAGGAGGTTGTTGATAAGGCTCTGGAGGCCTTGGAAACCGCAAGAGACACAGGGAAGGTAAAGAAGGGCACAAACGAGGTAACGAAGGCAGTGGAGCGGGGAAAGGCAGCCCTTGTTCTTATCGGTAATGACATAACCCCCCCCGAGATAGTAATGCATTTGCCCATGATATGCGACGAAAAGAACATACCCTATCTCTATGCCCCCAAGGAGGACATAGGTGAGGCGGTCGGGATTCACGTATCTACCGCTGCAGGATGCATAGTCGAGGAGGGGAAGGCAAAGGATTTGGTTGCCGATGTTGCGGAGAAGCTGAAGGGAGCCAAGAAGTGATTCTGTAATTCAAAATGGTTTCGGCCCAAGTTGTCAAGATAATCGGAAGGACCGGCATATACGGCGAGGTAATACAGGTAATGTGCAAGATAACGGATGGCGAAAGCAAGGGAAGAGTAATAAGGAGGAACGTCCGCTCGCCGGTAAGGGAGGGGGACATCCTCGACCTCAGGGACCCATCCAGAGAGGCAAAGCCGTTGAGATAAAATGAACTGCTCCTTTTGTGGCAATAAAATCGAACTTGGAACGGAAAAGATATTCGTCAGTAAAAAGGGAAAGGCGTTTTACTTCTGCTCAAGCAAGTGTGAAAAGAACCTCCTGAAGCTCAAGAGAAAGCCCAGGAGGGTCAGATGGACGGCCGAGTACAGAAAGGAGAAGGCGATAAGGCTCAGGGGCATGGAAAAGCCTGCAGAGAAGAAAAAGGAGAAGCCGGCTGAGCACAAGGAGAAGCCAGAGAAAAAGGCCGAGGAAGAGAAGCACCCAAAGCACAAAGAGAAGCATGCTGAAGAGAAGGCCAAGGAAAAGAAGCATCCAAAGCACAAAGCAAAGCACAAGGAAAAGCACGCTGAAGAAAAACACAAAGAGAAGCCAGCAAAGCACAAAGAGAAGCATGCCGAAGAAAAGCACAAGGAGAAGTACGCCAAAAAACCCAAACCAAAGGAGAAAAAGACCGAGAAACCAAAGAAAGACAAAAAATCAAAATCAAAAAAGGATAAAAAATGAAAACTCTACTCCTGATGAAACCGTGGGCCGTACAGAGAGGCCTGGTGGGGGAAATTCTGAGCAGATTCGAGAGAAGAGGCCTGAAGATAGCGGGCCTTAAGATTTTGGACGTGAGCAAGGAGCAGGCAGAGGAACTCTATTCGATACACAAGGGCAAGGACTTCTATGACGACCTGATAGAACATATAACCTCATCTGCAATAGTCGCTACTGTTCTCGATACCGACGTTCTGGAGCCGGACGCTGCAGTAGCGCTCGTAAGGAAGATTATCGGAATCACCGACCCGGCAAAGGCCGAGATGGGCACCATAAGGGGCGACTTCGGCCTGAGGATTGACAGGAATGTTGTTCATGCCTCAGATTCGACGGAATCGGCAAAGAGGGAGATACCTATCTTTTTCAAGAAGGAGGAGTTAGTAACCTACTAGAATGGCAACAGCATACGATGTTTCAGCTGAAGAGCTCATACCCAAGGCCGCGGAAGACCTCAAAAATAAGGTAAAGCTTGAGATGCCGGACTGGGCCTCTATGGTTAAGACCGGAGCTCACAGAGAGAGGATTCCTGAAAGCGAGGACTGGTGGTGGTTCAGGGCGGCCTCACTTCTAAGGAAGCTATATGTCAGGGGGCCGACCGGCGTTCAGAAACTGAGAACCCTCTACGGAGGAAGAAAGAACAAGGGTGTAAGGCCCGAGAAATTCTACCCTGCTGGGGGCAAAATAATCAGAGTAATCCTCAAGGAATTCGACGAGCTTGGATTCACGGAGAAGATAGATAAGGAAGGCAGAAAGATAACCCCCAAGGGGCAGGCCTATCTGGATAAGATAGCCACTGGAATTCTAAAACAATAAAATGTCTGAACTTGAGGAGCTTAGACAGAGAAGAATCAAGCAACTGGTGGAACAGCAGAGACAGTCCCAGGGCCAGCAGCTGCAGCAGCAGATGAAGGAGCAGGAGATAGAGGCCCAGATAAAGCTCATCATCACAAAAATTCTCACTCCAGAAGCAAGAGAGAGGCTCGGCAACATAAGGATTGCTAGGGCACAGTTCGCGAGGCAGATTGAAATCTTTCTGATTCAGCTTCATCAGGCCGGAAGACTGCCACAGAAACTTACCGACGAGCAGTTCAAGCAGATTCTTGAGAAACTAAAACAGGGAAAGAGAGAATTTAATATAACGAGAGAGTAGCGCTATTTCTTTTTACCCTTTTCCTTTGGCACCGGCTCTTCCGGCAATGGCGCTTCCTCGCCCAAGTCAAGTTCTTCCTCGGTTCCTGGGGGGCCAATCTCCTCACCGAACTCCAGCTCTTCCTCTCCCCCCTCCTCTTCAAATTCGTAGCCAAGCTCCCCCACATCCTCATCAGCCACCTTTTTACTTTTCCTGGCAAGGGCCCTCTGAGCCGACACGAGAATCAACATAATCACAAGAACAACGATGGTTGAATAGGTTACTGACCATTGCTCCAGGAAATATGCGCCCTTAATCTCTTCAATCTCCTCCTCGGTTTCATCCAATTGCGCTACAAGGCCCCTATTCTGGGAACTCAACTGCTCCCTCTCCGATTCAGCCTCAGCAAGTGTTTCATTGAGCTTGTCTCTATCCAGTTTCAATTCACCCATCATAATCCTGAGGTCCTCAATGCTTATCTCATCCGGGAGGTCGCTTGGTATTGATAACCACTCCACAACGTTCATGCCAAGCTGTAGGTTGTCATACTTATACACCGCCGTGTTCAGATGCGTATCGTCCATAATCTCATCATCCGATATGAAGAACACGAGGCCCTTGCCAACCCTGCTTGATATAGCGACGTTGGGTTTACTGCCAGGTGGAAAAGAGCCGGTACTTGTGGAGGTGTCCCAGTCCCCTGTAAGTACTGGCTTTACAGAATCTCCGGAAACATATATACCATTCCCTCCAAAGAAACCAACCTCATAAACCTTGTACAGCAGCGTTTTGACGGTTGAATCATCCCTTGAGAACGGTGCCTTCACAACGAAATCATTCTTGTTCGTTCCAGGCTGCCTTGTGCCTGCGTCCACTACTGGGTCTGTAGAATCCTCCAGCTCCACATCGTCAACGACAACGCCGAACGGAAGCAACTGGTTGACATACTCTCCCCCACCAATGATAAAAAGACCCCCACCGTCTCTCATGACAAAATTCGCAATGGCGCTCAGCTCGTTCGAATCAAGCTGGCCGGTCAGCCCTGGGATTACGATAACGTCCGGGTCATAGTCCTCAATAACGGTCTTTGACAGAGGAACTTCGGCCCTTAATATGTTATAGCCTTCCTTCTCAAGCTCCTCCTTGAACATGGAATAACCGGAATCTATGGTATACTTGGCCTTGTCTTCATAGAAGAACACTCTGTTTCCCGCTGATGCCAGGCCGGCAATTGAAATTAACAGAATTGGGATTGAAATTAGGGTTAATGTTCTACTCAGCGTCATTGTAATCTAATATTCGTTTATATGCTTAAATAAATTCATTTATATCTTTTCAAACTTCAGGTGGATTCTTTCTCCAATGCCCAGGATTCCGGCCCTTTCGTTCGACACCGGGCCTATATTCACTATTCTACTCTTACCTATCTTGTCCTCCTTACCTGCGGATTCATGCACATGGGAACAGAGAACCAGATTCGGCTGGAACTCCTCCACTATCTGCCTTACCGCGCTGCTTCCGACATGCAGCCCGCTACCCGTCATGTCGCATGCGGTGTCCTTTGGAGGACAATGCAGTACAAGCACAACCTGTTTATCCTCTACTTTCTTAAGCAACGGCTTCAGTTTCTTGTAGATTTCCTTCTCGGTAAGCTCAAAGGGCGTGCCAAACGGGGTTGGACCTGAACCGCCCAAACCCACCAGAACGGCATCATCCACAGCAATCGCCTTCCTGTGCAGATTAACCTCGTGCTTGTCGAATATCTTGAGAACGCTCTCCCAGTCGCAGTTACCTGGAATGGCAAGGAGGTTGAAGTTGCTCATAATCGAGAGGACGTGTTTAACGTCCTTCTCGTTCTGTTTTCTGTCCTTGAATGCTCCATGCCCCGAGAAGTCGCCCAGAATTATCGCATCGCCAATATTGCTGGATGCCGCGAATTCCCTCATCCTCAGCAGCCCCTGTATATCCCCATGTATATCTGCAACGCAGAGGATTTTTCTCATAGTTAAGATATTACCTCAAAAATTAAATAAGTAAAAATGCCCTCCATAACCTTCCTGGGCACGGGAGGCGGAAGATACGTCCTTCTGAGCCAGAGGAGATACACCGGCGGGATATGGCTGAACCTGGAGTCCAGCCTTGTGTTAGACCCGGGGCCTGGCTCACTCATAAGAGCACTACAATTCGGCAAGAACCCTGAGAAGCTGGACGCCGTTATGGTTTCTCACAAACACCTTGACCACTACAATGATGCTGAGCTGATGCTCGAGGCGATGACAAAGGGCGTAAAACGAAGGCACGGTTACCTGGTGATTGACGAAAACGCCCTCGAATACGTCTCAAGCTATCACCAGAACTCCGTCGACGTTCTGGTTCCGAAGCCGGGCGACAGCTTCCGTCTTGGTTACCTCAAGGTGCAGGCAATCCCCGCCAAGAGCCACGAGGGAATGGGCTTCAGGTTTCTATCTGATGATGGCACAGTAACCTACACCTCCGACACGGACTACTCCAAGGACCTCATAAAGCATTACAAGAACTCGAGAATTCTAATCATAAACTCCATCTTCCCCTCTGGCATGAACATAAAAAGCCACCTCAATGCCGATGATGCTCTCAGGATTGTGGAAGAGGCAAAGCCGGAACTTGCTGTTCTGAACCACTTCGGGATGCAGATGCTGAATCGCGGCCCCGAAAAGGAGGCCAAAAGAATCCAGGAGAAGACGGGCATAAGAACCATCGCAGCCAGAGACGGCATGACCCTCGACCTGAAAAAACTGGACGAGGAGGTAAAGCAGCTCAAGCTGGGCAACTTCTAGGATGAAACTGACGAAGGAGACCAAAACCGCGGCAACGGCCGGAATCTGCATGTTCCTGATTGCGATAATCTCGGCCATGCAGGGAAAATACCCCAATCCGATAATTCTCGCAGCCCCGGGATACATGCTTGCCATTCACATAATCCTGAAGGAGCAGTTCAACTGGACCTGCAAACACTGCGCCCTGAACATAATTGCAGTTACGCTGGTTGTGATTGCGCTGTTTCTACTATAAAAATCTACTCCACAGTCACGCTCTTTGCCAGGTTACGCGGCTTATCTGGGTCCAAGCCCTTCGCATTGGAGATATGGTATGCAAGGAGATGAAGCGGGACTATGTACAGAATCGGTGACAGCAGCGGGTCTATGACCGGGACCTTCAGATCCCCGCTCTCCCCCACAACCAGGACGGTGGCCTCCCTCGCCTTCGCCTCCTCTATGTTGCTCTCCATCTTCTCCAGCAGGTCGTCATTGGGCTTTATTGCTATCACAGGGACGCCCTTCTCTAACAGGGCCAGGGGACCGTGCTTCAGTTCTCCAGCAGGATAGGCCTCGGCATGAACGTAGCTTATCTCCTTTATCTTCAGCGCCCCTTCAAGGGCAGTCGGATAGTTCAGCCTCCTCCCGATGTAGAAGAAGATATTCTTCTTGGCTAATTCCTTGGCCAGATTCTTTATTTCATCCTCCTCATTAAGAATAGATTGAATTTTCTCTGGAAGTGCATTCATGTCGTCGAGAATTTCATTCATATATTCCTCCGTAATCCCCTCCCTCTCCCTGGCGAGGAACAGCGCCAGCATAGTAACAGAAACAAGCTGCCCCAGATAGGCCTTCGTCGAGGCGACCGCAATCTCCGGGCCCGAATATGTATAGATGACATCATCGGAAATCCTTGTCAGCGTTGAGCCGACGACATTGACTATTGATGCGAGGTATGCGCCCTTCTCCTTGGCCCCCTTTGCGCTCGCTATGGTATCAGCAGTCTCCCCGGACTGCGAGATAAGGATTACTGCGCATTTATCATCCAGCGTGTTTATCGTGGAATACCTGAATTCTGATGCAGCCATGGTCTCGGCGGAAATCCCGAACCTCTCGAGGAGGTACTTTCCAACCAGCCCTGCATATGAGGCAGTGCCGCATGCAACCAGATAGATTCTATCATAACCCTTCAGTTTTGCCGCGACCTTCCCGACATCATCGGCCCCCTTCAGAGCATTTCTAACTGCCTGTGGTTCTTCGAATATCTCCTTGAGCATGAAGTGCTCATAGCCCTCCTTCTCCGCCTCCTTCAGGCTCCACTCCACCTTTTGAACGTCCTTCTTCAACTCATCTCCGGTCTGGAGGTCCTTCAGCAGGACCGAGTCCTTGCCAACAATCCCGTAGTCGAAGTCGTCCAGAATGATTATCTTCTTGGTGTAGGGAATTACAGCCGGAGTGTCTGAGGCAATGAAATTCTCCCCCTTGCCGATGCCTATGATGAGGGGGCTCTCCTTTCTGGCTACAAGAATCTTGTCAGAATCATCGGGAGAGATAACAGCTATTGCAAAGCTGCCCCTCAGCTTTGAAATGGCCTTGACGAACGATGATTCGAAATTCTTTTCTTCCTTGTAGAACTCCTCTATGAGGTGGGGAATGACCTCGGTGTCCGTCTCGGATTTGAATTCGTGACCCTGCTGCTGCAGTTCCTCCTTCAAATCCCTGTAGTTCTCCACAATCCCGTTATGAACGACGGTAAAATTCTGGCTGCAGTCCTGATGGGGATGAGCATTGTCCTGCGAGGGAATTCCGTGCGTGGCCCAGCGGTTATGGGCTATGCCCAGCTTCGCGGGAATCTTCTTGGAGTTCATCTCCTTCCCGACCTCATCGACCTTGCCCCTGTCCTTGGAGACGACTATCCTTCCCTCAGAGATGCACGCAATTCCCGCAGAATCATAGCCCCTGTACTCCAGCCTCTTCAGCATCTCGAATAGAATACTCTGTGCCTTACCCTCTCCGATGTAGCCAGCTATTCCGCACATAATCAGCCCTTCAGTTTCATTATCGCGGCCGCAAGATCGCCGCCAGCCTCTTCCAGGGCGGCCTTGGCCTCATCCTCAGTGACTCCTGCCTGTTCCGCAACCATCGTTATGTCCTCTGCCTCAATCTTGACCTCTGCCTCGACTTCCTCCTCCTTAACCCTGCCGCCCATGATGTTGTACATCTCCTGTCCCTGTATGACCGTCTTCGAGACCTCTGGGTCCTCTATTACAATCTCCTTGTCAGGACCGTGGATTACGACAATACTTGCGTCAATCTCCTCCACCTTGATGCCCATCCTCTTCATCATCTGCTTCATCTGCTTCGGATTCATGTTGCCTGGGAACATTTTCAATCACACTTATTATTATCTCTAAGGAATTAAGAATTAACATGAGAGCCTTTATAGCGGTCCCATGCCCGGATGAGCTGAAGGATGCAATGGTCGAGATTCAGGAGCAAATCAAGGAACTCGGCAGGCTGACTCTCGTAAAGCCGGAGAATATCCACCTCACCATGAAGTTTCTGGGCGAGGTTGACGAGGGCAAAATTCCTGATATAACCAAAAGATTAGAATTTCTCTCCGAACTGCAGAGCTTCGACATCTCGCTCAAAGGCATCGGTGCCTTCCCCAGCATGGACTACATCAGAGTAATCTGGGTCGGGGTGGACAAAGGAGCCAGTGACATAGTCAAAATCCACTCCGAAATCGACCATAATCTGAAGGAACTGAACTTCAAAAAAGATAAAAACTTCCACCCTCACCTAACGATAGCGAGGGTGAAATTCCCAAAAAAGAAGGAAGAGTTGAGGAACATCATCCAGAAGAATTCAGCCAGGGACTTCGGCAGCTTTCAAGTCGAGAGAATTGAGCTTATGCAGAGCAGGCTGAGTCCGAAGGGGCCGGAGTATTCAGTAATTCACGAAACCCGGCTCAAATAGAAGATATTTATATCAGGCAAAGGTAATTCTTATTAGAGATATGGAACTGGAAAGGGTATCGACCGGAGTTTCGGGGCTTGACGAGATTCTCAGCGGCGGTCTTATAAAAGGAAGGCCATACCTGGTAGCCGGAGGCCCCGGCGCAGGAAAGACAATCCTCTGCATGCACTTCCTTCTCGATGGTTTAGCTAAAAATGAGAAGGGTCTCTACATATCGCTTGAGGAGAATGCAGACCACTTACGACAGGATATGGCAGTCTTTGGATGGGACCTTGCCAGGCTTAGAATCATGGACACCATGCAGGACCTGGGCAGTGACAAGTGGGTCCTCAAGACAGAGAAGGCTGTTTCAAGACCGGAGTTTACTGTAATAAACCTCGTTAAGGTAATCGAGGAGAAGCTCAAGACCTACAGGCCAAAGAGGCTCGTCATAGACTCGATAACGAGCGTCAGGATGCTCTACGACAAGGAGTTAAATGTCAGAAGGGAATTACTCTCCCTTATGAATTTCCTGACAAAGGCCGACTGCACCACTCTCCTTACAAGCGAATCCTACATGCACAACAGCGAGGTGCAGATGGAGGAGTTCCTGGCATCAGGCGTTATAAAGCTGCACAAGATAGAGAGCAAGGGCGAGAGAATCAGCGCAATATCGGTTGAAAAATTCAGGGGGAGCGGCTTCGACAGGGCCACGAGGCCGATGAAGATAACCGGCGAGGGCATGACCGTCTTCCCGGGGGAGAGCATCTTCGAGCCGGCGCAGTTCTGATTCAAATAAAGACAGGGCTTACAAAGACCTCAATAAGTGCAGCAACCACCAGAAGAAGGACAGAAACTACAATCAAATCCAAGGAATCCACAAGTACGTGCCTGAATTCTTTGCTTCTGACGCTATGGTTTACAACAGCTACTGATATTATGCCTCCGCCCAGGGCTCCAAGGAAGTATGCCGCTATTTCTGGAATTCCATGAACCATGTAGGCAAAGCTCACAGGGAATGCACTAAGATAGCCGGTCAGGGCACTTCCTTCCAGGCTGCCATGGAGCGACAGTGACCTCCTTATGGTGAAGCCAACAACGACTCCGATTACGGAGGCATTCAGCGTAAGGATGAAGATAGCCCCCGCACCATAGAGGAATGAAAAGAGGACACAGAAAAATAGGACCCTGAAGTTATTGAGGAGAATCATTGTAAAGGCACCCCCCGGGTTGCTGAAATTTCCAACAGCCTTGGGATTGACCGAATTTATTATCTCGAGCTGGAATTCGAAGAGCCTTTCCACCTGCCCCTCCGGGAGCACGACAAACCAGAGGGAATAGGAGATGAGCATTCCGATAAAGAGGAACATGAAAAGGGAGAGGGCCTTGCCGTGCGCCTTTATAAGGAACCTCTCCTTCTGAATCTTCTCATCCTTGGACTCCTCATACTTTATCGTATTGTACATTATCACTATCAGCGGTATTGCGGTTATGAAGATGGCAGAGATACTTGCATATTCTCCAAGAACAATGCTTGCAAGCAAAAGCCCCAGTGATGAGTAAAAGAACCCTACCCAGAGCATCCCCCCTGGTTTCTTTTCCATCTTCGATGGCCTGATTATGGATTCAAGTACCATTTTGCTCAAATGCATACATCACATCAAGGACCTTCTGGTCGTCAAGTGCCTTGCCAATTATCTGAAGCCCTGTGGGAATTCCGCCGACCTTCCCGGCTGGAACAGAGCCTGCGGGAATCCCCGCAAGGTTTGCAATCACCGTGAATATATCATAGGCATACATAATCATCGGGTCATCTATCTTTGTCCCGAGCTTATGGGGCAGCTTCGGAACTACCGGCCCCGCAAGCACATCGACCTTATCCAGGGCAGATTCAAGCTCTTTCCGAATCACCGACCTAGCCTGCAATGCCTTCTTGTAATACCTCCCTGAATACTCCTTCTGCGATATGTAGGAGCCCAGAAGAATTCTGCGCAAGACCTCCTCGCCGCAGACCTCCTCTATCCTGTGCCCATACCTTCTCCCGTCATACTTCCTCGTGGCAGAGAAGAATTCTACATACACGTTGAGGTAGTAGGTCGGCAGCGCAATCTCAAGGTTCGGCAGGCTCACATCAACTATCTCAGCCCCGGCAGAGGTCAGCTTATCGAGGGAATTATGGATTAATTTTTTTATTCCCTTGTCCGAAATCAGCTTGTCGAATTCCCCGGCGTAACCGATTTTGGTTCCCTTCAAATTCTTATTCAAATTTTTAGAAAAGTTATAGAATTTTTTATCCAGTTGCAGGGAGGTTTCATCCCTCTCATCATGGCCCGCAATAACCTCCAGCAGCAGGACAGCCTTCTCGACATCTTTTGCAATTGGGCCTATCTGGTCTAGGGACATCGCAAGGTCTATCAAACCATAACGGGAGACCACACCATAGGTCGGCTTGAAGCCAACCACCCCGCAGTGCGAGGCGGGGTTCCTTATCGAGCCCCCGGTGTCGCTGCCTATTGCAACATCGACAAAACCGGCAGCAACAGCAGCAGCAGAGCCGGAGGAAGAGCCCCCCGGAATATTCTCCGGAGCGGCAGGATTCTTCGTCGCCCCATAATAGGAGGTCTCGCCACTACCGCCACAAGCAAATTCATCCATGTTGCACATTCCCATAATCTGGCCTGAATCCTCCTTTATTTTCTTAACAACAGTAGCATCATATGGGGCGATGTAATCCTCAAGCGTCTTCGACCCTCCCGAGGTGAGAAGCCCCTTAACGCAGATATTTGATTTAATCCCTACCGTGAGGCCGTCAAGCCCGCCGCCCTTCTTGACATCCTTTCTTGAGGCCCCCTCCTTATCAAGGACGATGAACGAATTGATATCCTTATCTCCCTTCTCGATATCGTCTAATCTTTCCTGAATCGTCATATTAATAATAATCATTGGACGAATAAAATGGAGATTGGCATAGTAGGAAAACCCAACGTGGGCAAATCAACGTTCTTTAAGGCCTTAACATTGGCCGAGGCTGAGATAGCAAACTTCCCATTTACAACCATCAAGGCAAACATCGGTGTCGGCCATGCAAGGAAGGAGTGCGCCTGCAAGTCCCTGTCTGTTGAATGTAACCCGAACAACTCCATCTGCAAAGAAGGCAACAGATTCGTCCCGGTAAAGGTGATAGACGTCGCAGGTCTCGTTCCTGGGGCGCATGAGGGAAAGGGCCTCGGAAACCAATTCCTCGACGATTTGAGACAGGCCGATGTTCTTATCCACATAATCGACATATCGGGAAGGACCAACGAGAAGGGGGAATCAACGGAAGGCCACGACCCCGCAAATGACATAAAATTCCTGGAGGAGGAGATAGACCTCTGGTTCTACGGAATCCTGAAGAAGAACTGGAAAAAGATATACAACAAAGCGAAGCACAACCACAAGGATTTGATTATCGAGTTGGCAGAGCAGCTGTCCGGCCTTGAGGTTAACGAGGAGCAGGTAGGGGAGGCCGCAAAGAAGTCCGACCTGACCGAATCTACCGACTGGAGCGACGAACAATTGCAGGAATTCGCAACCAACCTGAGGGAGATTTCCAAGCCCATCATTATAGCGGCAAACAAGATTGACCTTGATAGCGGAAACTTCGACAGGCTAAAGGAGAACTACGACCTGGTACCTGTCTGCTCCGAGGCAGAGCTGGCGCTAAGGCAGGCAGAGAAAGCGGGCATTATCGGCTACCTCCCAGGGGATAAGGAATTCAAAATTATAAAAGACGTTGATGAAAAACAAAAAAAAGCACTGGAATTCCTCCAGAATAATATTCTAAAAAAATATGGCTCCACAGGAGTCCAGAACTGCCTCAATACCGCAGTCTTTGAGATGCTTAAGCAGATTGTCGTCTACCCGGTCGAGAACGAGAACAAATTCACGGACAACAAGGGCAACGTCCTGCCCGATGCCCACCTCCTTCATGAGGGAAGCACGGCACTGGACCTGGCCTACAAAGTCCATACCGACATCGGCGACAAATTCATCGGAGCCATTGATTGCAAGACAAAGATGAAAGTTGGAAAAGAGCACGAACTGAACGATTGCGACGTCATAAAGATTATTGCGGGGAGATGATTCAAGTAAAAACACCGGCAAGACTGCATCTTGGAATTCTCGACCTTACCGGCGATTTGGGGAGGATATACGGTTCCATCGGAGTTGCAGTGGAAGAACCTGGCATCGTTCTGGAGGCAAGGCCCTCAGACGGGCTGAGTATTACGGGCGGCGATGAGGCCGTGAATTCATTGGTGAAGAGGATTCTTATCCATTATAATCTTGAACCTGAAATCGAGATAGAAATAAAGGAAAGAATCCCCTCCCACGCCGGGCTTGGCTCCGGGACGCAGCTCTCCCTCGCACTGGGAACTGCAATCACAAAAATCCACAGCATCGATGCAGACATAGCCAGCCTGGCAAGAATTGCTGGAAGGGGCTCCCTCTCTGGGATAGGAATAGCAGCCTTCGAGCATGGCGGCTTTATAGTTGACGCTGGCCAGAGAGTCAACAGCAAAGGGGGGGTGCCACCCGTCATCTTCAGGCAGCCCTTTCCCGAAGACTGGGAATTCATAATAGCAATCCCCAGAACGGAAAAGAAAGTCTATGGCCCGGAGGAGAAGGAGGCATTCAAGAGAATAATTCCCGCCCCGGCCGGAATATCGGCAGACATCTGCCGCCTGCTGCAGGTAAAGCTTCTTCCCTCCCTAATGGAAAAAAATATCGTGGAATTTGGCCACGCCCTAACCGAGATTGACCAGAGAGTGGGTCTCTTCTTCAAGGACGTCCAGAATGGAATATACATGGATGATTCATCAAAGCAGCTGGTTCAATTCATGCTGAACAACGATTTCCACGGCGCGGGCCAGAGCTCATGGGGCCCGTCGGTCTATACTGTTGCCGAGAGTAAGAAGGCCAAGGAGAAGGAGTCCTTCTTGATGGAATTCATGCACGAGAAAGGCATTGCCGGAGAAATCATAACGACAAAGGCTAACAATTCAGGAGCTCAGGTGAATATTTTATAACAAAAACAAATATTAACATAATGACAGAAAAACTGCAGGACATCCTCAAGAAGGGTTGGGGTATATGGAGGAAGAACCTCGTACTCTCCGTACCGTTCATCCTGAGCATTGTTCTCATCATAATGCTTGTCCTAGTCTTTGGCATAGTCATGGTGTTCCTGCTCTTACCTGTATTCGCATCCGGTATAACCGGGACTGCGGGAATGGGTATGGTGAATACAATACTCCTCATAGCAGGCATAATACTCTTGATTCTATTGATAAGCCTCACATCATCCTTCTTCTCGGCTGGAGCCATAGGGATGTCAAAGAAGGCAATAGAGCAAAAAAAACCGAACCTTGATGAGATGACGGACTACGGTAAGAGAAAATTTATCGACCTCTTCATTGCTTCGCTGATAATCATGGCAATAACGCTTGTTTCACTGATACTGCTCGTCGGGGTCTTCATAGGAATCCCGCTGGCGCTTGGAATCTCGCCGTCGGATTCGCTAGTCTCCTTTATCCCCCTGACAATCGGGACAGCAATCTCGGTCCTATTCCTCATCGTGATTGGACTTGCACTTGCCATGGTTCCCTACGCAGTCGTAATCTCAGACCTTGGGCCCATGGATGGCGTAAAGAAAGGAATCAGCTTCTTCATGAACAACAAGCTGCATACCTTTCTGCTCTGGCTCATTGTCATGGTAGTATCGATAGCATCCTCAATAGTCTTCAACGTGGTTCAGTTCATCATTGAGCAGATACCCGTCCTTGGAATAATCCTGAGCATCATAATCTCGCTGATATCGGTAGCGTTCTCCACAGTAGTTATTGCCCCCCTCTCAACAGTATGGTATTCATACTTCTACATGGACCGGGTCAAATAGAACTATAATTCTTCAAGAATACGTTCAAACCTTGAACCAGGAGCAACCTTCCTGACAACCCGCAGGTTCTCTTTAATCTTCCTTTTGAGAAATTCCTTATCCTCATCAGAGACGTGAGGAATTTTCGTCTTGGCTATAAGGCCCTCCAGAGCCAGGGACTCGGCACGATTCACCGGCCTCGGGGCATTGATAATCCCGAACGCAAGAGGAACGGCCTTCACCCCCGCCTTATCACCCATCTCTTTTATTTCCCCCACTTCCACTTCGATGAATGCATCGGCATTCTTGAGACGCATATCCTCGAATTCAATTCTTTCTTTCTCAAAGATTGAATCATAGAAAATTGTTATATCACTTAAAAAATTAATCACGAATTTTCCTTCCCCTAGTATATTCTCATAAGTCTTCGAGCCCTTGTAAATCTCCAGCTCTATACTCTCGGAATCCCTGGTGAGAATCCCTATCGGGGCTGCGTTTCCTGCCGCAGTTACGATAACCTCGTAAACCCACCCCTTCCTGAGTCCGAATTCATCCGGAATCTTCATTTCCCATCCCCAGAAAATATTCGTGAAGCCTCGAGTCACTGGTCAGTTCGGGATGGAAGGCAACGGCAAGGAGGTTCTTCTGCCTAGCCATAACTATCCTATCCTCAAACCTCGCCAGGACATCGACTCCCTCCCCGGCCTTATCTATTGCCGGAGCCCTGATGAAGACGGCATGACATGGTTCCTCCCCGAGAGCAGGGATATCCAAATCAGCCTCAAAACTCTCCCTCTGCCTGCCGAATGCATTCCTCCTCACTTTGATATCCATAAGGCCAAGGAGGGACTGCCCTGTTTTGGCTACCTCTTCATCACCCTCATTCGCGACGAGGACCAGCCCCGCACATGTTCCCATTATCGGAATTCTCCTCTTTGCCAGGCTCTTGATTTCAGAATCAATTCTATATTTTTTAATCAATTTCCCAATAGCCGTGCTCTCCCCGCCGGGAATCACCAGGGAATTCAAATCCCTGAGTTCATCCTTTCTCTTGACCTCAATGACTTCGCCATTAAACTTCATCTTCCTCATAGCATTTCGCATCGCAACCAGGTGTTCAGAAACATCTCCCTGCAAGGCGAGAACCCCGACCTTCATCACTTGCCCTCCTTGACCACGGCCCCGAATATCAGGCTCAGTATATAGAATGCAACGAGCCCGGCAAGAATTCTGGCCCATTCGCTAACGCCCAGGGGAACCACCCTGAAGTATTCCGCTGCCGGGGTGTAAAGCACCATGAGCTGCAGAAGCAGGGATATGGCAAGAGCCAGCAGAAGGTATTTGTTCGATAATATGGTCAGCTTCTCCTTGTTCCTTATAATCTGAACCCTGACAAGCTCAAAGACAACAAGGCATGTGAAGGCGATTGTCTGGGCCTTTACGAGATTCTCCAGCGGGTTCGCTTCATAGAACAGCAGCAGGGCTATGATGCTGATGGCTACTCCCATGAAGATTATGGAATAGGCGGTGTCCCTGTTTATCACTCCCTCATCCCTGCTTCTTGGCTTTCTCTTGAGAATATCCGGCTCGGCGGGGTCGACTCCCAGCGCCAGGGCCGGCAAACCGTCCGTCAGTAGGTTAATCCAGAGAAGCTGCACGGCAGTCAAAACTATGAGCGGCTTCCCGAGGATGAATGGCAGCGATGCTATGAATACGATAAGGACCTCGGCGAGATTGCATGAGAGCAGATAATTCACGAACTTCCTCACGTTGTCGAATATCCGCCTCCCCTCCTCTATGGCATTCCTTATGGTAGCAAAATTATCGTCGAGTAGAATTATGTCGGAGGTCTGCTTCGCAACATCAGTGCCTCTAATCCCCATGGAGATTCCGACATCCGACGCCTTGATGGCGGGAGCATCATTTACTCCATCCCCCGTCATTGCAACGACGTGGCCGTTCTCCCTGAGGGCCTGCAGAATCGTGTATTTATGCCTTGGAGAGACCCTTGCGAATATGTCGACCTCCTCGACCTTTTCCCTGAGCTCCTTCTCCGAGATTTCATCCATGTCCTTACCCTCCATGGACCTTGCCCCTATTCCAATCTCATCCGCGACGGCCTTTGCCGTCATCACGTTATCGCCTGTAATCATGATAACCCTTATCCCTGCGGTCTTGCAGTCCTCGATGGCCTGCTTCACCTCCTTCCTTGGCGGGTCCATCATCCCCTGCAGCCCCAGGAAAATCAGACTCTCCTCTGCGTTATCGCCGAACGGCCCCTCCCGGTAGGCCATCGCTATAACCCTCAGGGCATTCTTCGCCAGCTTCTCATTACCCTTCAACATCTCCTCCCTCATACCATCTGTAAGGTCCTTTACTACTCCATTCTCATAGACCCTGCTGCAGGAATCCAGGACAACCTCAGGGGCTCCTTTAACGAACGCAATCTTTTTCCCCTCATACTCATGGATTGTGGTCATCATCTTTCTCTGGGAGGAGAAGGGAATCTCATCGACCCTCTTATACTCTCCCTCAAGCCCTTTCTTGTCAAGCCCCGCCTTACTGCCGGAAATCATGATAGCGACCTCGGTGGGGTCACCCAGGAATTTTTCCTCGCCATCCTCGTCATAGCCAATTCTCGCATTATTGCAGAGAATTCCAGCCCTCAGCACCGGAATGATATCATCAGACTTTACCTTTTTATTGTTTTCTGTGAATTCTCCCTTCATGCTATATCCAACCCCTGAGACATCAATGAATTTTCCATTAATCATCAACTGCTTTACAGTCATCGTGTTCTCGGTCAATGTGCCTGTCTTGTCGGTGCAGATTACATTAACCGAGCCCAGCCCCTCGGCAACGGGAAGCTTCCTAATCAATGCATTCCTCTCGACCATCCTTCTCGCCCCTATGGCCAGGGACAGGGTAATTACTGCGGGAAGGCCCTCTGGAATTGCCGCCACTCCAAGAGCTATGGCAATCAGAATCATCTCCATGGGGCTGGCCCCGCCCATGAAAATGCCTATGGCGGCCACGAATACGCTGATGAAAACTATGGCTATTCCAATCCTCCTGCCGAGGGCGTCCATCTTTAGCTGGAACGGCGTCTTCTCGTCCTTTATGCTGCCTATGTCCTCGGCAATCTTCCCCAGCTCGCTAGACATTCCGGTTCCCACGACAATGGCCTTCCCCCTCCCTCTCAGGACGGAGGTCCCTCTGAAGAGCATATTCTTCCGTTCTGCCAGAATCGTTTCTTCAGGCAGTTTCTCAATCCCCTTCGAAACACCCTCCGATTCTCCTGTTAGTGAGGATTCGTCCACCTTCAGATTATTCCCCCAGAGAATTCTTGCATCTGCAGAAATGCTGTCGCCCTCCTCGAGCAGTAAAATGTCCCCCGGAACCAGGTTCTCGCTTTTGATTTCGACCTCTTTACCGTTCCTCATGACAGTGCTCTTCGGTGACGAGAGTTTCCTCAGGTCCTCTATGGCTTTTTCGGCCTTGTAGTCCTGGACAAAGCCGAAGATGCCGTTAAGGAGAACGATTGCAATTATCAGGGAGCCGTCAACAAACTCTCCGATATAGAGTGAAAAGGCCGCGGCAACGATAAGGATTATTATCAGCATGTTTTTGAACTGCTCCAGAAGAATCTCAAGGGGGCTCCTGCCGCCCCTCTCCTCTATAACGTTCTTTCCGTATTCCTCCAGACGCCCCTTTACCTCGCCCTCGGTAAGGCCTGTCTCTTCGCTGTCAAGCCTTTTGAATACGTCATCTGTGCTCAGAGAATGCCAATTATCGTCATTCATAGTACTATCCTGCTTAAATCCTCTCCCCCGGCCTCCTTTATCTCCCTCGCAATCCTCCTGCCGGTGCTCATCGGTTCGTCATAAAGCAGCTGTGAATATTGCGAGCCCTGCATGTAGAGGTTCGTCCCGGCGACAATCCTTGCAGATATCTCGAATACAATGAACTCTAGTTTCTCAGTACAGATGCTCTCGATGCAGAAGGGCCCGACCATGCCCGGCTTGAACAGGTCCTTTGACGCATTTACCAGGTTCTCGGCTATGTCCATCATCCTGGGGAGAAGAGACTCCCTCGCAACGACGGGGATGTTGCCTGCAACGACAAAACTCGGGTTGGGGTGCTCACTAAGGAGGTGAGAGATTCTCGCAACGCCATCCACATTAGTCTCGTACCTTATGTCAATGCCGAGCAGCTCGACCCTGTCCTTCAGTGGCGAGTAGAAGTAGTGAGGGTAAAACCTCGTCCCGATTATGTACTCCTGGATTGTGAAATTCTCTCTATCCTCCAGTTTCATCCCCTTTATGTTCTCCTCGAATTCCTCGGCGTTGTTGGCCAGGAAGTAATTCCTGCCCCCCCTGGCGCCTGGAAATTTCACTATTGAAAGGCAGTCGATATCCTCCGGCCTGTCAAACTCTTTTGGCACCTTGAGTCCTGCCTTCATGAGCCATTCCCTCTCCCTGCCCCGGTCAGACTCCCAGTCCAGAACTGCCCTGTTGCCAAAGACCGGAACCCTTAGTTTATCCTCTATATTCTTTGCCCCCACATATTCAACGAACGAACCATGGGGGATGAGGATTACGTTCTTCTCTATTAATTTCTGCTGGAATTTATCATCAAGGACGTCTATATACTCCTTGACCGAGAGAATATCATCAGCAATATCGAACCTCCCGTAGAAATCCTCCTTCCCGGGCCTGCAGATAGCAAGGGTCCTGAAGCCCTCGTCCTTTGCCCCCTTTAGAATCTGCAGGGCGGTATGGCTCCCTATTGTTGCTATGGTAAGCTTCTTCCTGTCATAGCCTTCCAGCACCTTGTGAATCTCCTCCTTGGAAATCATGTTACAATCTCCTGAACCCGTTTCTCATCAACCGCCTTCTTGAGCTCCATTGCAATTCTCTCTCCGACTGAGATTCCCCTTCCATGGAGATACTCGGAGTAGGGAGTAAACTTTGTTCCGGGGGAGCCCTGCACTCTCAGGCTTATGTCAAAGACTACTGCAATTTCCTTTGGAGGGCCTGGAGTAAAGGTGGCCTGCAGGGCAAAGGGACCTATGATGCCCGGGGCGTATTCCTTCTTCGAAACCTTCACAAACTTCTCCCCCAGCTCGAAAATCTGCTCCAGTAGCGACTCCTTGACAGTGCATGCTATATGTCCTGACTCGACGGTCTTCATATCAATATGCTTCATGGCCTCGAGCTGCTGCTCTGCCGGAAGCCTGAGAATCCCGTCCAGGTTCGTCTGCCTTCTCGTGTCTGTGCCAAGCAATTCAAGCCTGTCATCCAGCGGCGAGTAGAAATAGTTGAAATTCACCTGTGCCCCGACGACGAATTCCTCTATGACTGCCTTCTTCAGCGCATCCTCGGTAATCGTCCCTGCAGCAAGCAGTTCATCAGCCTTGTTCCTGTACTCCTCGGGACTGGAGGCAAAGAAGAACGCCCTCTCATAAGTCCTGTGAGCCTCACTGACCTTGACAAGAACGAGCCGGTCAATGTCACCGGGCTTCTTATAGACTTTTGGGAAGGGAATCCCCGCCTTCTCCATCAAGTAGTATTGATTCCTCGGAGCGTCCCTCTCCTCAGCCCTCAGCATTGCCCTTGAGCCAAACAGAGGCAGGAGGAATTCATTCTCAATTTTATCAAATCCAACATAGACCTCAAACGAGCGGTGGGGAAGGAAGATTGTATTCCTCTTCTGCAATTCTGTAAGAATTTTCTTATCTGTAATATTTGCAAATTTCTCAAGCACTATGGTTTCATCAACCACGCCAAGCCCATCACCACTCTTGTAATACCTCTCATAGGTCTTCTCCCTACCCTTCTGGCAGACGACGATATTCCTAAAACCATGCTCCTTCGCCCCCCTGCATATGTCAAGAGCAGAATGTGAGCCCAGCGCCCCGACTGTAATGTCTTTCAGATTATAGCCCTTCAGGAGCCCACCTATCTCCTCTCTGGAAATCATTTTAACGACTTAAAATAGTATTAACTAAATATTTATTAGTTAATGTAAAAATGTCAGCGAAATGGGTTTTATTGGCGGTTTTCTTGATATTAGTCTCAACAACCCCCGTGGCTGAGGAAGA
>CAZJVE010000008.1:0-54879 GCA_964549685.1 uncultured archaeon
ATTCAACGAGACAGCGAAGATTACCGGCATTGGGATGATTGCAATCGGTTCCATAGGATTCGTGATATTCATGATTTCCCAAATCCTATAGGATTCATAATATTATGGTTTCCAAGCTAGTTCGGTAATTTTTATTATATACATCGGAATATTATTACTCGTTTCTTTTAATTTGGTGATTTAATTGATTTACGTTTTGAAGGTAACGGCGAACCAGGAAAGGGTAGTTGCTGAAATCCTCTACAGAGAGGCCAGAGCGAAGCGGAAGGAGATTGAAGGCGAGGAGACCTACGCAATCCTCTACACGACTGGACTCAAGGGCTATGTCCTGGTCGAGGCAGACAGCCCCGGAACAGTAGAAGAGCTGGCAAGGAACGTCCCAAAAACGAAAGGCCTTCTCCTGCATAAAAGGGGAGACATCGAGAGTGCAGGAACCATATCGATTGAGGAGCTCAAGAGCACATTGATGCCTACTCCAATCGTGGAGGAACTAAACAAGGAAGACCTTATTGAACTCGTTTCCGGGCCGTTCAAGGGCGAAAAGGCCAGGGTTGCAAGAATCGACAAGGACAAGAACGAAATCACTGTCGAGCTTATAGAGGCGGCTGTTCCAATCCCGGTTATTGTTAAGGGCGATGATATAAAGATTATCAAGAAGGAGGAACGCGAAGCAGAAGAAAATGAGTAAACAAACTATCGAATCACTGGTTGATGGAGGGAACGCCTCCGGAGGACCACCTCTTGGTCCAGCTCTGGGCCCCACCGGAGTCAATATAGGTCAGGTAGTTGATGAGATTAATAAAAAGACCAAAGACATGTCTGGAATGAAGATTCCAGTGAAAGTAATAGTTGATGCATCAACAAAGACCTTCGAGATAGAGGTCGGCTCGCCCCCCACATCGGCACTGATAAAGAAGGAGCTCAGGATTGAGAAGGGCGCAGGGGGCAACGACCCCGCAGGCGACCTAATCTTTGACTCTGTACTTCGGATAGCAAGGATGAAGAAGGGCTCCCTCCTCGCCGAGGATTTCAAGGGAACGGTGAAGGAAGTCATAGGGACCTGCCAGTCAGTCGGAGTAACCATAGACGGGAAGTCCCCCAAGGAGATTACGGCAGAGATAAACGAGGGGAAGTTCGATGACCGGATAAAAAACGGGGAGACCGGGGAATTGGCTGCCCAGCCAGAGGCGGAGAAGAAGCCCGAACCAAAGGAAGAGCCCAAGGAAGAGGCCGAGGGTGAAGAATCAGAAGGAGAAGAATCAGAAGGTGAAGAATCCGAAGGGGAAGAGCCCGAAAAGCAAGAGGAGAAGGGCAAGAAATAAACCATTATTAAACCCTTAATCAAAGTTAGATACTTCGATTCCGTTTACTACCTTGGGGTAGGAGGAATACATATGGACAAGAAAACAATAGTCTCCAAGATAGGGGAGCTGAAGAGCAAGAAGAAGGATAGGAAATTCGCCCAGTCTATGGAGATTTCTGTCAATTTCAAGGAAATTGACCTTGAGAGCTCTGATTTCAAGCTGAATCTTAACATTCCATTGCCGAAAGGGAGAGGCAGGGATGTCAATATCGGAGTTTTTGCCGACGGCGACATGAATGTAAGGGCAAAGAAGCTTTCCAAGTTCGTTCTTAACAGAGATGAACTGGAGAAATACTCCAAGGACAAGCGGAAGATGCGGAAATTCGCAAACTCCTGCTACGCCTTTGTTGCCCAGCCAGATTTAATGGCAACTATCGGTAAGAGCTGGGGTATCGTTCTCGGTCCGAAAGGCAAGATGCCACAACCGGTGCCACCAAATGCTGACCTTGCCCCCGTTGTAGACCGGATAAAGAATTCTGTGAGAATCCGCTCCAAGAAGAATCCGACCATTCATGCCCTTGTAGGCACTGAAAACATGTCCCCCGAGGATTTAGCTGATAATACTCTCGCCGTCCTGTCGGGAATAGAGCGACAGATTCCCAAGGACAAAATCAAGTCGATATATCTGAAATACACGATGAGCGAGCCCGTGGAACTGATGTAAGATGGTAGCACCCTGGAAACCAAAAGAGGTCGATGAACTGGCAAAGAAGATGTCCAAGTCCAAAGTGATAGGTATAGTTAACATAGAGGGTATACCCTCCAAGCAACTCCAGCAGATGAGAAAGAGCCTCAAGAGCAGGGCCGAGATAAGGGTCTCAAAGAAGAATCTCATCACCAGGGCCTTTGAAAAGGCCAAGCTTGAGGGAATGACGAAGCATCTCAACGGTTCACTGGGCATTGTGTTCTCTGACTCAGACCCCTTCAAGCTGAACAAGATTATAGTGTCGGGGAAGATATCCGCTCCGCCAAAGGCGGGCAGTATATCTCCCCAGGACATCGTAGTACCAGCAGGAGACACGTCATTGCCTCCCGGTCCTGTAATCGGGGATCTTCAGCAGGCGAAGATAAAAGCCAAGATTGAGGGCGGAAAGATTGTGATTACGGAGGACTCGCTCGTTGTAAAGGAAGGCGATGTAATATCTCCCGAGGCTGCTTCCGCCCTGGCAAGGCTTGGCATAGAGCCGATAGAAATCGGCCTGGAACTCAAAGCAGCCTATGAGGACGGAACCATCTATACATCTGATGTTCTGCATATCGACGAGGCCGAGACACTTGGAAGAATCCGGACTGCTTATACAAATTCCCTTAATCTTGCAATGGATGCAGGGATTTATAATAAAGTTACTGTTCCTCTGCTCCTCTCTGATGCACACCAGAAGGCTCTCAACCTGGCAACGAAGGCCGAGATTCTGACCAAGGAGACGATAAAGACGATTCTTGCAAAGGCCAATGTTCAGGCATCAGCATTAAAATCAATTATTCCCGAACCAGCCCCACAGCCTGATGAAAAGGTTGAAGAGAAGCCCAAAGCCGAAGCCAAGGAGGAAGCAAAACCCGAGCCGAAGAAGAAAGAGGAAAAACCGGCTGAAGAATCCAAGCCGGAGGGAGAGAAGCCCAAAGCTGAGGAGAAACCGGCCGAGGAAGCAAAACCCGCCGAGGAGGAAGCGAAACCTGAAGCAGAGAAACCCGCTGAAGAGCCGAAGAAAGAGTAAGGCCCTCTATTTGGATGGCTGCATAATCCTGTCAAAGGGCCCCCATAACTTCTCAAACAAAAGCTTTGAATCAAACAGACTTTCTTCTCTAATAAGACCGTCTATGAGATTCAGATAGAAAAGGAATGCTATGGGCACTATTATCAGCGGCAGCCTGCCGATGCTCATGTACGTTATACTCATATGAAACGCTGTAAGGAAGAGGCTCACATTGATATTCATCTTGTATGTAGCGTTGGCCTCCCACCTCTTCTTCTTTTTAGCCATCATTAATCTATCTGAGATTTATTATAAATACAGGCAAAGATGAAATTTTCCCTTGACCCAAGGCAGCCAGCCTCTGCCAATGCAAACCGCTACTATGAGAAGTCAAAGAAGGCCAGGCAGAAGATATCCGGGGCCAAAAAGGCGCTTGAGGAAACCCTGGCAAAGATAGAGAAGCTTGAAAAGGAAAAGGGCAAATTCATGCAGGAATTCCGGGAAAAGATTCCTGAGAAGAAAGAGATTAGAAAGAAGGAATGGTTCGAGAAGTTCCGCTGGTTCAGGAGCAGCGACGATTTCCTGGTTGTTGGTGGTAAAGATGCTACAACAAATGAAATTCTCATAAAGAAGCACACGGAGAAGAACGACCTTGTCTTTCACGCCGATGTTCAGGGCGCCCCATTCTTCGTAATCAAGAACCCTGATAACAAGGAAATTCCCGAATCCACCCTGGGGGAGGCGGCCCAGGCATCGGCCTCCTATTCCAAGGCCTGGGCCTCTGGCATGGGCTCCTGCGACGTCTACTACATAAAGCCGGACCAGGTCTCAAAAGAGGCCCCTGCAGGGCAGTATGTCGGCAAGGGAGCGTTCATGATATACGGCAAGAAGAATTTCCTGAGGGACACGCCTCTCGAGATTGGGATTGGACTCACCGCTGATGGGGGGGTAGTCGGCGGCCCCATCGATGCAATACCCGGAAATTCAAAAAATATCATAAAAATTTCCCCGGGTGATGTAAAATCGGGGCAGCTGGCGAAGGAGATTAAAGAATTATTAATCAAGAATTCAACAAAGGAGAAGCTGAAAAAGATAAAGCTCGAAGACATCCAGAGACTCATCCCTTCCGGGAAGGGACGAATAATTAAGTAGAAAACAAAACTATAATGAAAATGAAAAAAACAAAATACATAGCAGGAACTATCTTATTGTTAGTATTTTTATGCAGCACCGTCTTTGCAGCAACCTACGACTGTAACTCATGCAATAATTGCACTGAAAAAATAGAGGCAGCATCCTCTGGAGATATAGTATACCTTACAGAAGACATAACCGAGCTGTCGGGAAGCTGTATTGTACCATCCTCCAGCATAAATGGCGTCACCTTCGATTGCCAAGGGAATAGTATTGAAGGTAAGAAAGGGCTCTATGCTTTTGGGATCTGGTTTACCAGTAGCTCAGATAATACAATAAAAAACTGCAGGATTTCTCTATTTTTCAGTGGAATCTACCTTTCTGGCTCCTCAAACAATAACATAATCTCAAATACACTGGATTCCCTCACGAACAGTGGAATCGGCATTTTTCAATCAGATAGTAACACCCTCATCAACAACACAGCAAACAATAACTCAGACGATGGAATCTACCTTTATTACTCAGACACCAACACCCTCACCAGCAACACAGCAAATTATAACGACGATGATGGAATCTACCTTTACTCATCAAACAACAACACCCTAACCAGCAACACAGCAAACAATAACTCAGACAATGGAATCTACCTCTCCTCTTCAAATAATATCCTGGACTCAAACCATGTTTGTTATAATATTGATTCAGATTTCTACCTGTCTGACACCTCAGTGAACTCAGGAGACAACAACATCTGCGACAACCCTGCTGGATGGAACGACACCGGAACTACTGGGTGTACATACGCTTGCAGCGGTGTAACTACAACCACCACAAGTACGACCACAACGGTATCTGGAGAATGTTCTCTGAAGGGCGATCAGCCCCCCTGTGATGGAACGGTTGAACTTGCAGAGGTGATAGATATGGTTAGTCTCTGGGTACAAGAACAAGTAACCCTTAGCGATGTTATAGAAGCGATAAACAACTGGGCTACATAATCACCTAGGCTTCAGAAAGACCCGCGGGTATCTGATGAGGGAGAGGAGCAGGAGAAACACGCATACTGAGAGCACCACGCTGTTTGTGAGGATTAACACCAATAGCGTTATAATCAACGAAACAAGCTTTCCGTTCGTCCCAATCTCCGAGAACCGTATCAGGACGAATACAAAGGGAACCGACAGCACCAGGAACAGAATCGAAACCGACAGCACAACGACGGAAAACCTGAGCCCTGTTCTTACCGCTCCCGACAACTGGATTCCGTAATCCCCCAGAAGGTGGGCATATTCACCAATCATTATCAACGAGACCGCAATCAGAAGCAGCAGCATCACGCTGACCCACTTCTTCCTTAGCGACCGCAGCGATACACGAAAGTCCTGGCTGCTCGGGGCTGAGCCAAGCCCCAGGCAGAGTTGGAGATATATAATGAGAACCAGGGCGGGGTAGGCATCGAGATAATGAAATTGGTCAATAAAATTCTTAATTATTATTGAAAAAGAATCTTTCACATCCATTATGCCAAAATCCAGCAAATTCTGTCCTGTTACCGCGCTGCTGATATTCAGCAGAAGGATAAGAAGAATCCCGCAGCCAAAAAACGGTGCAAAGGCCACCAGCAGATTCCTGAGGAACTCGAACTCGTCCCTCTCCGGGGCGTATTCAACATAACCAAGGTTCCCTGTCCTGGAGTCCGGGCTGAACAGCTTAACCTTCCTTATCTCGCATCCCGTTAACATTGCAGCTATCAGATGCGACAATTCATGCGCAACCGTGCCCGGGGCAATAACAAGGTTGAACATGTTCCTCCTGAGCCTGCCGACGACATACAGCTCAAGGAGGTCGTTGAGGGATATCTGCACTGCAAAGAGAAACGGAATTAACGCAACATAGGCCCTGGTCTCAAAGCCCTCGAGCAGATACCAGGAAACCAGGCCAAGAAGCACGAATGAGAGTATTATTGAAAGACGACTCATAGTTAATATTATGGCGCTGGAGGAAAAGATTAAAGCAATCGAGGAGGAGATACAGAATACCTCCTACAACAAGGCAACGCAGCACCACATCGGGAAGCTGAAGGCAAAGCTGGCCAATCTAAAGGAAGAGAGCATCAAGAGGGCGTCGGGCAAGGGAAGCGGCTTGGGTTTCGGCGTGAAAAAGTCGGGGGACGCAACAATATCCCTGGTAGGATTCCCCTCCGTCGGAAAATCAACCCTCCTCAACAAACTGACCGACGCAAAATCCAAGGTTGCCGACTATGAATTCACAACACTTGATGTAATCCCCGGGGTGATGAATTATAAAGGCACGAAAATCCAGATTCTCGACATTCCGGGAGTGATTTCCGGAGCCGCATCCGGAAAGGGCAGGGGCAAGGAGATTATGTCCATAGTAAGGACATCGGATTTAATTCTGATTCTTCTTGACATAAAGAAGACGCAACAACTCACTAGAATTCTCTCAGAGCTCTATGACGTTGGCATCAGAATCAATGAAAGCCCCCCTAACATAAGGATAAGGAAGACATCCAGGGGCGGAGTGACTGTCACATCCACAAGGAAGCTGAAGAACATCGACCGGAAAACGATAATGGAGATTCTCAACGTCAATGGAATCCATAATGCCGACGTGACTGTGAGGGAGGACGTAAACACGGACAGATTCATAGATGCTACAATGACCAACAGGGTCTACATCCCCGGGATAATAGCGGTTAATAAGGTGGACATCATCGATGGAGAAAAAGCCAATGGAATTCTAAAAAATATTCCGAATCCGATACCAATCTCAGCAGAGGAGGACACGAATCTCGACGCATTGCGCAATGAAATCTTCAGGAAGCTGGAGCTGATAAGAATATACATGCGGCCGCAGGGCGGAAAGCCCGATTACAAGGAACCGCTCATCCTGAAGAAGGACTCTACAATCGAGGACGCGTGCAAAAAGATTCACAGGAGATTCCTGAAAAAGTTCCGTTATGCATTTGTCTGGGGCAGCTCGGCGAAATTCCCTGGGCAGAGGGTCGGTTTATCGCATAGGTTAAAGGACGAGGATGCACTGACAATAATCACTGAGCGGTAGATTTCCCCTTCCACCTCTCAATCAGCGAGAGGTAAATCATAAAGCCGAAGGCAGCCCAGGCAGCCGTTGTATAGGCTATTATAAGCTGACTCAGGGTATTGCCGATTATGAATAAAGGGCCGGGCTGGCACCCCTCAGAACAGGTATCTATCGGGTTTATAATGCCGACCGGAAAGCTCAGCACCATCGAGATTATCGTTATGATGACCCAGAAGAAGAGTATATTGAGGAGAACGTACCAGAAGCTTCTTCCTGTGAGGGACCAGGACCTCTTTAGCGACTCTATAACGCCTTTGTTCTCTATCACCATGGCTACTGATGCGATGGATAACCTGACTCCAAGGTAAATCATCAGCATAAGGCCCAGAATGCCCAATAGGATGGTAAGTAAAGTGAATACAATGCCGACCATGGATGAATTGAGCAATCCTAGCTGCCATATCACTACTAACCCCACAGCAGAGCCAAGCGGAATCAACACCAGAATAACGATTACAACTGACAGCAGAAGATACCTCGGGAGAATTCCCAGGAACTTGCTGAGCATCTCCCTGGCGCTCCACACCCTCCGCTTGCGCTCCAATTCAGAGGCCTTATATATGCATATCTCAGCATATGAGCTCAGAACCCAGCCGAGAATTCCAATCAGCAGGAAAAAAACTATCGTTATTTGAATCTGCGGAATCAGGAATATACTCAGAAAATTCCCCGAAAGAATTGCGGGCTCAAACAGTTCTGCATATCTCTCCGGGTTCGTTACAATGTCCCCAAATGCAGAATATATTGCCATGGACGCTATCATATTCAGTAGAAACAACGGAACAAAGAATACCAGACTCTTCGGCTTCCTGGGCATAAATCCAAGGGAGAACCCCACTATTTCCTCAAGTTTCATTCTGCTTAATTTAATACGTTCAAGATTAAATAAATTCTATCAGAATGCTTAACGAGTTAACTAGAGTAGGGATTGAGGGCAGAGAGATTCTACTCCTTGGAACCGCCCACGTTTCAAAAGACAGCGTGGAGCTGGTCGAAAAAACCATAGAGAAAGAAAGCCCGGATTTCGTTGCGGTGGAGCTGTGCGAGAAGAGGCAGAAATCCCTTGCAAACGAGAAGAAGTGGAGTGACACAGAGATTAACAAGGTTGTGAGGGAGGGCAACGCCTACCTGTTTCTGATGCAGCTCCTTCTTGCAAACTTCCAGCGAAAGATTGGCGAGGACCTCGGAATCAGGCCCGGAGCCGAGATGATAAAGGCCATGGAGATTGCACAGAAGAAGGGCATGGGGGTCGCTCTGGTCGACAGGGACATAAACGTAACGCTGAAGAGGGCCTTTTCAAAGATGTCCCTGAAAGAGAAGTCCAGGATATTCATTGACATAATCTCCGGGGCCTTCGATGAGGATGAGGTTAACGAGGAGCTCCTCGCGAAGCTGAAGGAGAAGGACATAATAACGGAGATAATGGAGGACCTGGGCAAGGAAATTCCATCAGCAAAGGAGGTCCTTGTCGATGAGAGGGACAGGTACATAGCGAACGGGATTCTGAATCTGGACGGTGAGAAGGTTCTTGCGGTCGTTGGTGCAGGTCACGTCGAGGGAATCAAGAAAATCCTGGAGTCCAACTCAAAATCAAAGAAGGAATTGAATAACGAAATAAATGAACTCGGGGAGATTCCCTCAAAGAAGAGCAGAATCAAACTCATCGCATACATCATCCCTGCAATATTTATTGCAATAATTGGATATGGATTCTACGCGCACGGATTTTCCATGACGCTCGACCTACTCTGGAAGTGGTTCCTGATTAACGGGACTCTATCGGCTATTGGCGTTCTCCTTGCAATGGGGCACCCCCTATCTGCCTTGACTGCCTTCCTTGCGGCGCCCTTCACCTCTTTGAATCCAACCATAGCCGCGGGCTGGTTCGCTGGTATCACGGAAACCTGGCTCAGGAAGCCAAGAGTCAAGGACATCGAGGGCCTGCTGAGGCTGAACTCCATCTCCGACTACTGGAAAAACAGGGTGACGAGAATCCTCCTCGTGATTGCATTTGCGAACATAGGCAGCTCAATAGGAACATTCATAGCACTGCCTTATCTGGCAGCGATGCTATAAATCAATATGGCGAAAATTCTCGGTGTAATTGGCCATCCGATAGAACACTCCCTCTCCCCTCCAATGCACAGGGCAGCGCTGAAGGAGCTCGGCCTGGATTACCACTACGACAAATTCGAGGTAAAGCCGCAGGAGCTCGAGAATTTTCTAAAGGATGCAAGTGAGAATTTCTTGGGATTTAATGTAACAATACCCCACAAGGTCAAAATCATACAGCTTCTCGACAGCATTAGCAAGGAAGCCGAACTAATAGGTGCTGTTAATACTGTAAAATTCGAGAATTCCTCAGTAAAAGGCTATAACACCGACGGCCTTGGGGCCCTCAGGGCCCTGGAGGAGGCGGGCCAGCCGGTAAGCGGAAAAAAAGTCCTCATCCTCGGCGCGGGAGGGGCATCGAGGGCAATCTCGTTCCAGCTGGCCATGGAAGGCGCCGAGATTTCGATATGCGACAAGGCAGGTGAGAAGGCAGAGGAATTAGCGGCAGAGATTATGGAGAAATTAAGCAAGGACGTGAGAATTCTGGATTTTCCAATTAAAAAACTAGATGAATTTAATATTCTGATTAATGCAACCCCCGTTGGGATGTCTCCCAACACCGACAACAGTCCATTGCCCGGGGAATTCCTCAACCCATCCCTCACGGTGATGGACATAGTCTACAACCCCCTGGAGACGAAGCTGCTGGCTGATGCAAAAGAAGCAGGCTGCAAGACCGTTAACGGCACCGGCATGCTCGTCAATCAGGGTGCCGAGTCACTGAAAATCTGGCTGGGCGTTGAAGCTCCAGTAGAAACAATGAGGAGCGCATTGCTGAACGAATTGAAGAAGTAATCTATTTACTATCCAGAACTCCCGGAGTATCGACCTCGAATATGCACTCGCCCTCCGGCATGGAAGGGGAGTCAATCAGTCTGGCGATTCTCTTGGTTCCTTTACTCTTTCTCAGATACAGGCGGAAGGTGGAGTGGTGGCCCACTATATGCCCGCCTATGGGCTGGGTCGGGTCGCCGAACATTACATCCGGGCGCGACATCACCTGGTTCGTTACTATTATTGCAATATTGTGTAAATCAGCGAGCTTCCTCTGCAACGCATGCAAAAGCCGGTTCAGTTTCTGCTGCCTCTCGGCCAGTGTGCCCCTTCCGGTGTATTCTGCCCTGAAATGGGCTGTCAGAGAATCGACAACGACAAGCCTTGTGCCGTATTCTTCAGCCAAATCCGAGGCCTTATCGACCAGAAGCATCTGGTGGTCGGAATTATATGCCCTTGCGACGTGAATACTCTTCAGAACCTCCTCAGCGTCCAGTTTTTTTGCCTCAGCCATCTGCTTTATCCTTTCAGGGCGGAAGGTATTTTCCGTATCTATGAATATTGCAGTTCCATCCAGGCCGCCATCATCCTTTGGCGTCTGAACATTAACGGCAAGCTGGTGAGCGATCTGGGTTTTGCCGGAACCGAATTTTCCAAACAACTCCGTAATCGCCTGGGTCTCAACTCCACCGCCAATGAGGGCATCAAAATCCTTGCTCCCGGTGGTTATCTTACCTACGTTCTCCCTCTTCTTCATGAATTCCAGCCCGGTTTCGAATCCCATGCTGAGATTATCCCTTGCCGCATTTATTATCTTTACGGCAGAACTCTCTCCAAGGCCCACCTCCTTTATCTCAGAGATGGATGCTGCTGCAATGGACTCAAGGCTTACATAACCCGCCTCCCTAAGCTTCTCAGCAACCTTTGCACCAACTCCGGGCAACTCCTCAATATCCATTTCAGATATTATTAGATACAGATTTAATTAAAGAATCAGCTATTTTGGCCAGTATTTTTCCATCTCCCTTATTATCGTGTCACTTCCAACCAGGGACTCCCTCAGAACATCCGTTATCTTTTCGGCGGTTACAACCTCAATTTTGCCCTTATATTTCTTCTCAAGGAGCACATCCTTCTCGTTGCTTTTGGGAATTATAACCTTCTTCAGTCCTGCCTCTATGGCCGCTTCAATCTTCTGGGTTACCCCTCCAACTGGAAGGACCTCCCCCCTGACGGTCAGGGAACCGGTCATTCCAACGCTCTGGTCCACAGGAACGTTCTTGAATGCCGAAATCATTGCAACGGCAACGGAAACGCTTGCCGAATCCCCCTCGACTCCCTCATATGTCTGGAGAAACTGCACAAAGATGTCGTACTTCTCCTTTATGTCCTCGCCGTAGATTTTCATTATGACGCCAGAAACGTTCTGGATTGCCTCCTTTGCTATGTCCCCCAGCTTCCCGGTGGCTATTATCTCTGACTTCTTTCCTCCGGGAGCTACCTCTGCCTCGATTGGGAGGACTGTTCCTCCTTCTCCCAGAACTGCGAGCCCGTTGACCCTACCAATCCTGCCGCCCTTTGTAATCAGTATATTGTACTCTTTCTTTCTGTCAAGATAGAGGTCACCAATCTGGTGCTCGAGGGTCTTTGCAGCCTTCTTGCCATCCATTACATCCTCAGGGGTGACGTATTTATGGCCCTTTTCCCTTGCTATATCTCCCGAGGCCCTCACCAGACCGCCAAGCTCCCGGAACTTTAGAGTAATTTTGTTCCTCATACCTGCCTTCCTTTTCGCCTCCCTTATTATCTCTCCAACGGCATCCCTTGTGAAATGGGGAATCTTCCTGTCCTTGTCCACTTCCTGAGCAACAAACTGGACCAGTTTCTTTTTGTAGTTATCCGAGCCGTCTATCATGTCATTCATGTAAACCTCATAGCCATAACCCCTGATTCTTGAGCGAAGGGCGGGGTGCATATGCTCTGTATCCTTAAAGTTTCCTGCCGCAATCAGGACGAAGTCGGCGGGCACAGGATCTGTAATCACCATGGCCCCGGAGCTCATCTCACTTCTCCCTGTTATTGACAGTTGTTTTTCCTGCATCGCAGTAAGCAAATCCTGCTGCGACCTCCCGAGGGATGCCACCTCATCTATAAAGAGGATTCCCTTATTGGCTTTATGAATCAAACCAGACACAACTCTCAGATGGGCAGGGGTTCCCAATCCCCCTGATTGCAATGGGTCGTGCTTAACATCTCCCAGCAATGCTCCCGCATGGGCTCCAGTCCCGTCAAAGAATGGGGCAGCCTTCCTTGTTGCATTATCCACTATCAGCTTCGGGATGCTGGATTTTTGCCCACCCATCATCATAACCCTCAGGTTCAGTCCAAAGAGGAAGAACATCAGTATTCCAAAACCGATGAGTGAGACCGCAACAAGGGGGTCAATCAGGTTCATAATGGACAGAACTAGAGTTCCGAGAATTATAATGAAAGGCAACAATAATTGCCCCCTCGGCCGCTCCTCTGTGGCACCGCTCTTCTCTCTATCCCTCTTCACTATCTTTATCCCCTCCCCGGTAGGGACGGTCTTGATTTTGGGGTTATTCTCGTCCTCATCGTTTGGATATGCAAGAACATCCACCAGGTCCTCACAGGAGAGTAATTCTGTCATCGCAAGGGCCAACATTGACTTTCCTGTTCCCGGCACTCCAATGAGGAGAACGTTCCTTCTCTGCTTTGCAGCCTTTCTTATTATATCGACTGCCCTGTCCTGACCGATAACCTGGTCTACGAGAGTCTTCGGAATCTTAATCTGCTCTGTAGTCTCAAAGTCCTTCCAGGACTTCATCGATTCTATATCAATCTTCCCCTTGGTTTTGTTCATTCTCCCTTACACAACGTCCCCCTATAAGTATTTGTATATATTAGAGGTAATATGTATAATGCTACTATGATATAATCTGAAGTCTAAAAATAAAAATAATAAAAATGCCCTACAAGATTCCTACGGCAATTAAATACGAGGAAAAGCTTTTCGGCCCATTAACGATTAAACAGTCGATATATGCCGGAATTGCAGTCTCCATAGTCCTCTACATGATCTTTTTCTCCAGCTTTGATTTTGCCATAAGGATTATTGTTTCCATAGTCGTTATCCTCATGGCAGTGGGTTTCATAATGTTCGACCTTGAGACATACCTGGGGAATTATGTCTCATTCATGAGACAGGACCGGGAGGCATCATGGATCTCTCCAGCAGCGAGAAAGCTGATGGATATCAAATCTATAAAGGCGGACACGGAATTTCTCAAGAACGGAAACGCAATTGCCGTCGTAAGGGTCATCCCAATAAACTTTGGGGTTCTTGGAAAGGAGGACCGGGATTCGGTAATCTACGGCTTCCTGCAGTTTCTGAACTCCCTGAACTTTTCGATACAGATAGTCATGAGGAGCGTAAATCTCGACTTGTCCGACTATCTGACAAACCTCAAGCGGAGAATTATCCAGAGGGACGACAAGATGGCTCTGGCATATTATGAGCACTTCTCCGAGTACATGTACGACTACATCAAGAAGAACAGAGTGAATGACCGGCTCTTCTATATAATCGTTCCTGCCAAGAAACACTGGGACGAGCGTGAGATGATACGGAACCTCGATTCAAGATGCAAAGCCATAATAGAAACCCTCTCAAGGTCGGGAATCGTGGCGGAGAGGCTGGGCAACAAAGAACTGCTCAATCTATACTCGTCCTATTTCACACAGAGCTTCTACATGGACGAGGAGTATCTATCGCCAATAACCATGTATAAGAAGATATGGAAGGGCAGCTCGGAAAGTGGGACCACCGCATCCCCCCCAGGTCAGGGAATAAAGCCAGAACCCAAGGCCGCCTCTTCAAGTCTGAAGGAATCTCAAATTAAGGAAAGAATTCAAAAATCTACACAAAAAAAGAACCCAACCTCGTAGTGAATTAAATTGGCACTTCCAATAAAACTACCTGATTTGCCCTTTCTGAAGGGGAAGAAGAAGAAAAAGCTTACGGGAACGTATGCGGACTATGAGAGCAAACTCATAGAGTATCTCACCACCCCCCCAACAATCGTAAAGCACCCCAACGAGATTCAGGCAGATAAATATCATCGCTGTATTGCAGCCATAAACTATCCCCGCCTGGTGGAGGCTGGCTGGCTCACAAGGCTGATAGAGATGAATCTCGACTTTGACATCTCCATCCATATAGCCCCCTACTCTATTGAGGGCACCATAAAGATGCTTGAGACGGAGCTAAAGAAGCAGAAGACGGACCTGTTTGGCCTGAAAACGGAGGGTAAGATTATACCTCAGTCGTTAATTCAGAAGCACGAAGATACCAAGGCATTGCTCGAGGCAATCCAGAGCGGGACTGAAAAGATGTTCTCCATGTCATTATATATCGATGCAAAGTCCTACGACCTAAAAGAACTGGACAAGATAACAGCAAAGATTCGGGGACAGATGAATTCCATCATGGTTACTCCCAAGATAACCGCCTACCAGATGTACAAAGCGCTGAAATCGATACTTCCCGTAGGGCATGACGAACTGAAGATAACGAGAGAGATAACCTCTTCTGCAGCGTCATCCTGCTTTCCGTTTGCGATTACATCCTTGGAGCCCCATGCAACAGGGATTCTGATTGGCTTTAACAAGAGGAATAGCATACCAATAATAATAGACCCCTTTGAGCTGAGCAATCCAAATATGCTGGTTCTTGGTACATCTGGAGGGGGTAAGAGCTACTGCATCAAATTAATGCTCATGCGTGAATTCATGGAGAGTGTCGACATAAACATAATTGACCCGCAGGCGGAGTATACCGACCTTATCAAGACCTTCAACGGGAAGACAATAAAGATTGCCCCCGGCTCTAACGTTGTTATAAATCCAATGGACCTGATGGGCCAGACACTGGACGAGAAAAAGCTGTCCCTGCTTGCGTTCTTCAGGGTTCTGATGGGAGAACTGAAGGAGTCTCAGAGGGCAATTCTAGATGACGCGATTGATGCCGCCTACGAGGAAGTTGGAATTACCAAAGACCCAAGGACGTGGTCAAAGAGGCCACCAACACTGGAGGATTTATACAAGCAGGTTTTGCCACTCACAAGGTCTGAGAAGGATGTCATCTATAAACCCGCTCTTGAAATCGCGAATAGAATGAAGACCTACGTCCATGGCCCGTTGAGATTCCTCAACCAGCAGACCAAGATAGACCTGGACAACAGGATGATATCCTTTGACATAAGGGACATACCTGATGTGGGCAAAGGCACCCTCATGTTCCTGCTTCTGGAATACGTCTATAACATGATGAAGAAGTCCAAGAAGAGGAAGATGTTAGTCATTGATGAGGCTTGGATGGTTCTTTCAGCAGGGGAGGAGGGCGAATACATCCTGAGGCTTGTCAAAACGTGCAGAAAATTCAACCTGTCGCTAACCATGATAACGCAGGACGTGGAGGACGTCCTTACATCAAGAGCTGGAAGGGCAGTAATGGCTAACACGGCAACAAAGCTCCTTCTCAAGCAGGACACAACCGTGATTGATGAAATTACCGAGAGATTCCATCTCAATGAGGCGGAGACAAGACAGCTGAGAATTGCAGGCACGGGAGACGCACTGCTCATAGCCGGAGCCCTCAGAGTACCCATAGGGATTAAGGCATCCCCCGAGGAGCACAAACTCATAACCACAAAGCCCGACGAGCTGTTGGGCATGGTACACAAGACCAAGGGCCCGGAGGTAGAGAGGGAGATGGCACCGGAACTGGACATCAAAAAGGTGGTGCAGGAGAAAACCGCTTTCACAAATGAGCAGATTAAAACTCTAATAGATATCGGCTTCAATGAGGTCAGAGTCAGCGACCTTGAAGGAGTGAGTAAGCTCTACATGATAAAGAACGAAACAGAAGATACTGATGAGCACTTTGTTGTCCAGAACCTTGTCAGGAACGAGATTAAGAAATATACGGACAAGGCCCTGATACATCATACAAAAATGCCAGACCTAACATTCGAATCATCAGACGGCAAAATAGTCGCAGTTGAAATCGTGGCAGACATAAGCCTGAAGAGGAACATAGAGGCGATCGAGGAGAAGATAAACATCCTGCGAAAGTACGACGATTACTTCTTCGTAGTTGGAGACCCAAAGCTTGTGAAGTATGAGAGCTTCGGGGAGATTCTGACAAGAACCCAGGTGCCGGCAAAGATTAAATCCTATTTTGAGCAGTAGTTTATTTTTATAATCCAAATCTACTCACTGGACTCTATTTATCTATAAAATATGAATTAATTATTGATGGCGCAAAGCGGGCTCAAAAAGACGAAGGTCAGGTATGAAGGAACAGAATACGTGGAGGAGCCGGTCACGACGGAGGCATCCACCAGATTCCCCACCATACTCCTGTGGCTGTTCTACCCCATCCTGCTCTATACTCTGTTGGCAGAAATAGTTGAACCGGGGTCAATATTCTACTATGCAACTGCTCTTTCTGCAATCCTTCTTGCGATACTCCCACCAACCATTCTAAACCTCACTGACCCGGAAAGGGCCGCCCTCTACAGGACCGGCAAATTCAAGAGGATTATAGGACCTGGGTGGTATTTCCCACTCATCACGTTCCTTGATTATGAGACGATAAGGCTGGTGGACATAAGGATGGAACAAATCATTATAGAGCCGCAGCCTGTAGTGACCAAGGACAAGATATGGTTCCAGATAGCCCCAACCATCTTCCTATACGTCTCGAATGCGGAAAAGGCAATCAGGAACGTCCAGGACTACAAAAAGGCGGTCGTCGATTATGTCGTTGCTGCATTAACATCAATCTGCGGTGCCCAGACCTCGGACTACATAGTCACTCACATGGACAAGATAAGCAGGGACCTCGAGGAGGGGGTGGCAAAACTGGCCTCGGTCCCTGGAAGAGAGTGGGGCGTCGAGGTCCCAAGGGTTGAGATAAAATCCATTGAGTTCCCTGACAAGGTTCAGGACGCAATGCACGACAGAGTAGCAGCAGAACAGAAGAAACTCGCTGCCCATGAGCAGGCGGAGGCATCAAAGGTCGTTATAGATGCTGTGAGAGAAGCCGGCGCAAAGCTTACCGACCCTGCAATCACTTACCTTTACCTAGAGGCTCTTGACAAGATGGCAAGGGGCAGGGCAACAAAGATTGTCATGCCACTTGAAATATCCAAGATTGCCGAGAGGATTACCAAGACCACTGGAGGACTGACTCCTGACCAGAGCCAACAGCTACATGGTGCCCTTGAAACATACGAAGACAAGCTAAAGAAACTTGAGAGCAGGGTAGAGGAAGAGGAAAAAGAGCTGGAGGAGGCGAAGGAACCAAAGGAGCCAACTCCAGCACAGGAGGATTATGCTAAAAAGATTGAGGAGATAAAGAAGAGAATAAAGGGGATGGAAAAATGACTAAAGAAGAAATAGACACACATAATATCTCTGTGGACGAGGAAGAAAACTCGGTGGCGATAAGGGTGAATCCAAGGCTCTACAAGACGCATTTCATAATGAATGCAGCCCATGACCTAACAGAAACGGCAGGCTATCAGCATACCGACATAGTGATAGACGGCGACCCAGATACAACGATAGTAGTAAAATTCGTACCAAGGGAAAAGAAGGCAAGAAAGGAACTGCTTGACATAGCGTACCAGTTCAATTCCTTGCTGATTTCCCTGACTACCACAAGATAATGGATGTCGATGACCTAAGCAAGAAGCTCTTTGGTGACGAAGAACCTCAAAAACCCACGTTCGGTCCTGAAAAGATAAGGCTCATTGTTGAGAGAATTCTATTAAGGAACAATCTGACCCTTAAGTCCATCGATGCGACTGAAGAGGGAGACTATCTCGCAAAGTCCACCGACGCCGGGGGGAGCAGGATATTCTCCTTCGTAAGGCTGGAATCAGCAGAAAAGGGCATAGAGCGGGGCCCCCTGGAGGATTTCTACAATGAGGCGCTGGAGAGGAATTCCGACCGTCACATATTCATAACCGATTCGGTCTTCACGGAAGAGGCCCAGGCCTTTGCAGCCGAGAAGTACATCATCCTTGTCGATAGCGAAAAGATAGACTCTATCCTCGCAGAAAAAAAGGAGCTTGAGGTAGAAAAGGCATTCATCTCAGCCAAGAGCGACAGAGAGGCCCTTCAGCATTTCAAAACCCGGAGAAAGAAAAAGACATTACGTGTCATTGGAACGGAGGAAAAGATTGAGGAGATTGACAGGAGATACTCGCCTGTTGCATGCTATATGATTTCCTATGCGGGGGAGGAGGTTGTCGAAAAAACGAGAGTCTATGTGGACCTTGCTTATGGGGAGATTTATAGGGTTGTGGAGGGAAGGGTCGAGAAGAATGACATAATAAGGAGGATAATGAGCCTTCCCGAGGGTGCCAGGGAACTGCTAATCGAGCTGCTTCAGCATGAGAAGATAGATGAGGAGCACATATCCGGAAAGGACCTCGAACTCCTGAAGAAGAAAAAGTTCGTCAAGATAAAGAGAAAGGAGAAGTCAAGCGGCATCCTCATTCTCATCATAGATGAGATACTCGATGCAGTGAGGCTTGTCTCACGCGGAGCATCAGAGTTTGGCGGCAAGAGCTCTCAGGCCGAGACGATATACCGTGACCCGCTGAAAACAAAAACCCAGAGGTTCGTCAGCCCCGACGTCATCGAGAAATTCGACCACACCTACGACCTTGAGTTCTATCTTCTCACAGGCAAACCAAAGGAAGAATTCGACCGTGACGATATTAAATACGACAAGGACGAGGTCGCGAGAATTCTCAACGCCCTGACGGAGGAGGAAGAGGAAATAGAGTACAGGTACCAGATATATACCCCCTATTACAAATGCAGATACCTGGGCAGGGACCGATACAGGCATCTTAGACACACCCCGCTCAAGTTCAAGAAGAAGAAGGCCCGCGTGTTCGGTGGCACATCCGGAGCAGTTATTACGTTTGCAAGTGGCCTGCCACTGATTATAGCTACAATTCTGCTGGTTGGGCTCATATCCACTTTTGCCACTAAGGAATCCCTATCCTGGGTTTTTACAGAGAACAGATCGGTGGATTCCCTAATAGCAGCGATTTTCGGAACCATACTACTCGGAGACCCGATAGCATCCTATATCCTCGGAAGCGAGTTTTTGAATCTGGGACTCAGCCTCATAGCAGTGACATCCTTCCTTGTTGCATGGGTTTCTGTTGGCGTGGTACATCTTCCCATAGAGTCAAGATTCCTTGGCACGAGATTCACATTGCTTAGAGCTGCCCTATCATTTATCCTTGCAATAGCGGTAGCTTTCGTTACAGTATCAATCATGGGGGTATAAAAATGGGATGGGGTAGATTTCAGTGGTATTTCCTGGCTTTGATTGCATTCATTTATTTAATCTTGATGGTCATTACTCCGGAGAAGGGGTCTCAGTCCCTGGAAGCCTCCAAGGAGGTTTTAATAACGATAGCCCCCTTCATAATTCTCGTTTTGGCATTGATGGTGGCAATTGATTATTTCCTCCCACCAGAGAAATTCATAAAGAACTTTGGGGCGGACTCAGGAGTCAAGGGCTTCATTATTGCAGTATTTCTGGGTATGATTATCGAGGGGGAGACTATTCTGTTATACCCGATGCTGAGGACACTTATGAAAGAAGATGTAAGGCCCGGCATAATAGCGACCTTCCTGTACGCAAAAGCGATTCATGTACCTGCACTCCCCATCATGGTGCTGTATTTTGGGGTTGAATACACGCTTATTGTAGCAGCAACAATGATTGTCGCTTCACTCGTGATAGGAATTCTCATTGAGCTGCCTCTGAGATTCTCCCGTTCATTCTACCGGCAATAGTCCCTGCAAAAGCGAGTGGTCTGCCAGAACCAATGCAAGCATCGCCTCAACCACTGGAACGGCCCTCGGGACTATGCACGGGTCGTGCCTGCCCTCGACCTTTATAGTCGCCTCCTCCATCGTTGCCAGGTTCACAGTCTTCTGCTCCTTTCCTATGGACGAGGTGGGCTTTATCGTGACCCTGACGACTATCGGCATTCCGTTCGATATGCCGCCGAGAATTCCCCCGCAGTTGTTTGTGCTGGTTCTGACCTTGTTATCGTCGATAATGAACTCATCATTCGCCTCTGAACCCTTCATCCCTGCCAGCCGAAGCCCCGCTCCAATCTCAACCCCCTTGACAGCGGGAATCCCCATCATTGCCGCTGCAATCTCCGCGTCCAGCTTATGAGCTAGGGGCTCCCCAAGGCCTGCAGGAACGCCGAGAGCAATTGCCTCTATCACTCCCCCAACAGAGTCGCTGTCCTCCCTCGCAGCAAGAATGGCATTCTCCATCTCGTCGGCTCTGTCCAGCGCTCTAACGGGGTTGGATTCTATCCTATTTTTTATTTCATTAACATTATCAGAATTTACCTCAACATCATCAGCCTTAATTCCTCCTATTTCTTTTGAATGAGCAAGGATATCAATTCCTGCAGTCTGCAGCAGCTTCTTCCCCACTGCCCCGGCAGCCACCCTGGCGGCGGTTTCCCTCGCGCTGCTCCTTCCGCCACCTCTCCAGTCTACATGACCAAACTTCTGTCTCCAGGTCAAATCCCCATGCCCGGGTCTTGGAGTATCCTTGATGGCCTCGTACTTGCTCGAGTCTACGTCTTTGTTCCGAATCAGCATGGAAATAGGACTCCCCAGGCTCTTTCCCTCGAAGATTCCGGACAGGATTTCGACCTTATCCTCCTCAGCCCTCGGCGTCACTATGGAGCTCTGCCCGGGTCTCCTCCTGTCCAGCTCTGCCTGAATCTCCTCCTGCTTCAGCTCAAGCCCGGAGGGACAGCCATCCACGACACAGCCGACTGCGCTGCCGTGCGATTCTCCCCACGCTGTCACTTGAAAAAGCCTCCCGAAGGTGTTCATGTCAATATATTCGATTGAATTCCAATATATTGAGGAAATGATAGATGAGAGCACAATCATTGAGCTGCTGAGGAAGGCAGTCTGCGACCTCCCCAAGGATGCTGATTCAGCGCTGGAAAAGGCCCTGAAGGCCGAGGAGAACGAGACAGCGAGGATTCAGCTAAAAAATATTCTGGATAATGTAAAGTATGCAAGAGAGAATTCAATTCCAATCTGTCAGGACACGGGAATTCTCAGGTTCTATGTCAGGCTGGGGAAGGTGGATGTGAAAGCGGAAGAAGTGAAGGGTGCCATTCTTCAGGCCGTTGAGAAGGCAACCGAGGAGATTCCCCTCAGGCCGAATTCCGTGGATGCAATAAGCAGAGAGAATTCCGGAAATATTCCTGAAATAGAATTTGAATTCACAAAAGACAACTCCATCGAAATCACAGTCCTCCCAAAAGGAGCGGGAGCGGAGAACATGTCTGCCCTTGCCATGCTGACCCCTGCTGATGGAACAGCAGGAATCAAAAAATTCATCATTGAGACCGTTAAGAAGGCCGGCGGGAAACCATGCCCTCCAACTATCGTCGGAGTTGGCATAGGCGGCCTGTCCGACACTGCTATGGGGCTTGCGAAGAAGGCCTTGCTGAGGAAGACCGGCGAGCCCAACCCGGACAGTGCGATAGCAAAACTGGAGAAAGAACTCCTGGAAGAAATAAACACTCTCGGAATAGGCCCCATGGGCCTCGGAGGAAAGACGACCTCCCTTGCTGTGCATATAGAAACCGCCCCGTGCCATACGGGCAGCCTTCCCGTTGCTGTAAACCTGCAGTGCTGGGCCAACAGGAGGGCAACGGTCAGGATTTCAGAATAATTCCTTCTCAAAAAATGAAGGTTTGAGAATTCTTATACCCTCAAATTCCCCGATATCCAGAAGGTGCTTATCGCTGCTTATTATGTAGTCGGCATTCCCTGCAACCGCGGCCTCAAGGAAGCGGTTATCTGCCTTGTCCGGGGAGGCGTTGATTCTCCTGTCTGAGGTTACCTTCTTGGAAATTCTATAAAATTTAAGAATTTTATCCAGATAGTCCTTAGGCGGCTTTACTTTTTCGAGGATATGCAGATTCTCATTCTTGATTTCAGAGGTATAAACGGCATCAATATCGCCCTTCAGCACCATATCTATAATCCTGCTGGAACTGCTCCTCGGGTTCCATCTTGCAGCTATAATCAGATTGGTGTCTATGACTATTATCATTTCCTCTCAACGTTCTTAGTCGCAACTAAGTCAGCCCCAGTCCCGAGGATATCCTCGAGCAAGATATCGCCAACCTTTACCGGAGCCCCGACATTCAGCTTTCTGACTTCCCTCATGACGTCCATAATCCTCTCCTTTGGTATGGGTTTGGAGGTCTTGACGCTGACCAGGGGGAGTGAGCCGTTCATCACTCTGACAGAGGTTGCAAGCCCCCGTTCGGGAGAGAATATTTCCTTCTTTATGTATTCCGCGCCCTTGTCGCAGAGGTTGCCCTCCAGATTCTGAATCCCCTTCTCATCGAATTCGGCCTCAATCTCGCAGCCGTTCGGGCATATGATGCATATGAACTTCTTTTTCATTCTAATTCTATCGATAATGATTTAATCCCCTCGAGCTCCCCCTTCTTCAGCCCGACCTTTATCATCTCGGCGGGATTCACCTTCACCTTCTTTATCTCCTTTATTGTTTTGCCATCGCCCTTAACCACCAGCTTCCTGTCCCTCCCGGGTTCGCGGACCCGGAGCGAGAGCTTCACGTCCTCATCCCCGTTTATGCACTGCGGCAAAACATAACCGATCCCGTCCCCTGCACCGACCTCGATTCCTCCCTTCCCGCAGACCTTTCCTTTCACAAAATCAGCAGCCTGGACTCCGGCGCATTCCGCCTCCATGGTTACGAAGTCGACTATATCGTGAACATGAAGAGAATTTCCACATGCAAATATCCCTGCAACGGAGGTTTCAAGGTTTTCATTTACCTTTGGCCCACCTGTAATTGGGTCAAGGAGAATTCCCGCCTCTCTACTCAATTCATTTTCTGGAATAAGACCAACTGAAAGCAGGAGGGTATCGCAAGCGAATTCCCTTTCCGTTCCTGGAATGGGACACCATTTCTCATCCACCTCTGCTATGCTTATGGATTCGACTCTCCTCTTACCCTTTATTTCAGTGACAGTATGTTTCAGATATAACGGAACCTCGAAGTCCTCCAGGCACTGAGTAATGTTCCTTGGAAGCCCGCTGGAATAGGGAAGAATCTCAACGACTGCGAGGACCTTTGCGCCCTCCAGTGTAAGTCGCCTGGCCATTATAAGCCCAATATCTCCTGAACCGAGAATCACTACCTTCTTACCGGGCATCAGGTTCATGAGGTTGATGAAGTTCTGCGCAGCCCCTGCAGTATAGACCCCAGCAGGTCTTGAGCCGGGGGTGCCTATCTGACCCCTCGTCCTTTCCCTTGCGCCCATTGCAAGGACTATCGCCTTGGCCTTTATCCTGTGGAGACCGGACTCGCTGGCGACGGTCAATTCTCTGTCCTTTGAGATGTTGATGACCATTGAATCGAGCATATGGGGAATTCCCAGCTTCTCAATTTTATCTATAAATCTCTGCATGTATTCAGGCCCTGTCAAAACCTCCTTGAAGATTTCAACACCAAATCCTTCATGAATGCACTGGTTCAGGATGCCGCCAAGGCTCTCGTTTCTTTCTATAAGTAGGATGTCCTTGACTCCCGCATTCCTGGCTGCTATTGCTGCGGCCATTCCGGCCGGGCCTCCCCCGATTATTGCGATATCGACCTCCTTCTCAATCATCTCTCACCTCCGAAGCAGCGCCCATATACTCAATCATCTCTCATCCCCCAATCACTCATCCTTCACCCTCCCCGTGAATAGCTCCGAGCCCATACCCTTTAGAGTTATATCCTTAATCTCCGGGTTGAATACCTCCCTGATAATCTCCACTATCTTGGGTTTGCAGAATCCTGATTGACATCTGCCCATTCCCGCCCGGCACCTGTTCTTTATCGAGTTGAAGCTGACCGCCCCGAGGGGGTTGTCCAGAGCATCTATAATCTCCTGCTGCGTTATCGTTTCGCATCGGCATACAACCCTGCCGTAGTTTGGGTTCTTCCGGATTAACTTAGCCTGCTTATCAGCAGGAAGCTCACCGAAATTTATGATTCCCTTTCTTTTTGGATTAAAATCGGAATTTGATTTCAAGTCTCTCTTCCCCTTTACAATATCCACAACCATGTTGGCTATCGCGGGAGCAGCCGTAAGTCCGGGGGATTCGATGCCGACCAGGTTGATGAAGCCCTCCAATTCTGGCTCCTCCTTAATCACGAAATCCGCTGGTTTCTTGGAGCCTGAGCTTATCAGTTTTGGCCTTATGCCTGCAAAGCTGCGGATGAAGTCCCGCCTCTCTATTTCCGGAAGGAGCTCCTTGGCCTCCTTGTAAAGGAGGTTCATCACATCGGCGGAATTCCCCACGTCATCATTATCTCCCAAATATTCAGCACTCGGGCCCAGCATGATGTTCCCGTGCACCGTTGGAGTCAGATGTACCCCAAGACCTGCGCAGTCTTTTGCAGGCACAGGATATATGAGATGATTAACCAGAGCGCTCTTGCTCTTGTCCAGAATATGGTACTCGCCCCGGCAGGGATAAATCTTATATTGCGAGATTCCCGCCGTCTCTGATATTTTATCGGCATAAAGGCCTGCACTATTTACGACAAAATCTGAAGTAAATTCCCCAGTGTTTGTTTTTATTTTAAATTTTCCATCATTATTCTGAATTCCCCTGACCTCCGTGTTCAGCGAGAATTTTACCCCGTTCCTTGTTGCGTTCTCCGCAAGCGCGATTGTCAGCGTGAACGGGCAGAGAATTGCACTCGTTGGAGAGTGGAGGGCCTGAACACCCTGGATATTGGGCTCCAGCTTCTTTATTCTCTTCTCATCAATCATCCCCAACTCTTTTGTTCCGTTCTGCTCGCCCTGTTTTTTCAGCTTTTCAAGGTAGGGAATCTCGTCATCCTGTTTTGCAACCACAAGCTTGCCTATCTCATTGTAGGGGACGTCCAGCTCCTTGCAGAGCCCTGGCAGAATCTTATGCCCCTCGACATTGGTCTTTGCCTTCAGCGTCCCGGGCTGCATGTAGAATCCTGCATGAGCAACACCTGAGTTCCTTCCCGAGGTTCCGAAAGATACGTCGCACTCCTTCTCTAGAAGCACGGCACTAATATTGTATCTGGAGAATTCCCTGGCGATTGCACACCCAATAACACCCCCACCGATTATTATGACGTCAAAATCACGGTCCATCATGTGATATATTTATTGGAGCCAGAACAGAAAATTCGCAAGAACTAGAACTATCTGCGCTTCTTCTTCTTTGCTACACTCTTCAGCGCCCTGATTATAATCTTTCTCTCCCCGTCAGTGAGCCTCTCGTCCTTCTCTATTATCTTCTTGGCCTTTACACTGTCCGTGATAAGCAGATTCAGGAGCCTTATCTCCTCCAGCAAATCATTAATCACCTTTTCCTCGATGAGGGATGCCTGCTCCTTCAGATTCTCAATCTCCTTTTCCACTATGTGCTTGTCGGCGCTCGGCAGGGGCTGCGCCCTTATTGACTCCCACCTATCAAACTTCAGCTTGTTCACTGCCTTGAGCTCCTTCCTCAGCTTGCTTATCTCGTTCTCCTTGTTGATTATCGCTTTCGTCGCTGTACCAGACTCCCTGAAGAGCTCCATAAGTTCATGGTCCTCCTTGGACTCATAATCAGTCATTTTGATAATAAATAGTCGATGGTAGATATAAATAGCGCCAGGCCTCTTTAAATTCCCTCAAATCCTAATTTATATGTTATGCCAACGATAGCTGAAAAGATTCTTGGAGGGAAGTCCGGAAAGAAGGCTGCGAGCCCCGGAGACATAGTCGAGGCGGAGGTAGACTACGTCATGGTCAATGACGTTACCGGACTGCCGGCCTTTGAGGTCTTCGAGGAGTTCGAGACAGAGCCCCTGAGGGAGAAGGCAGTCCTGATTCCAGACCATTATGTTCCAAACAAGGACGTGGCCTCAGCCGAACAGGCAAAGGCGATGAGGGAATTCGCATCAAAGTACAAGATTCGAAACTACTTCGAGATTGGCAAGGGCGGAGTCTGTCATCAACTTATGATAGAGGAGGGCTTCGTAGCGCCAGGAAGGCTGATTGTCGGGGCTGATTCTCACACATGCAGCTACGGCGCGCTTGGGGCATTCGGAACGGGAATCGGCTCGACGGAGGCTGCTGCAGCAATGGCCATCGGAAGGCTGTGGTTCAAGGTGCCTGAGTCGCAGAAATTCACCATCGAAGGAAAGCCAGGCAAGTACGTAATGGGCAAGGACATAATCCTGAACATAATCGGCGACATAGGGGTCTCAGGCTCCCTGTACAAGGCCATGGAGTTCCACGGCTCGACCATAGAGGGGCTGTCGATAGCAGAAAGAATCTCCATCTCGAACATGGCAATAGAAGCCGGAGGCAAGGCAGGCATAATCCAGCCGGATGAGAAGGTAACGGCATATCTTAAGGGAAGAGTGAGGGGGGAATTCACACCTGTTTATTCAGATAAAGACGCGCAATATGTTGAAAAATTCAATTATGATGCCGGAGAATTCACCCCCACAGTGGCAGAACCCTTCCTTCCCGAGAACACGAAGCCGGCCTCAGAGATTGACATCGAAATAGACCAGGCCTACCTGGGCTCATGCACGAACGGAAGGATTGAGGACCTGAGGGTCGCTGCCGAGATTATGAAGGGTAAGAAGGTCAAGGACGGAGTCAGAATGATAGTCGTCCCTGCATCTAAGAGAATCTATGAAATGGCCATGGAAGAGGGCCTGATAAAGACGTTCATGGACGCCAACGCATACGTCTCTGGGCCAACGTGCGGAGCGTGCCTAGGAGGCTACATGGGCGTCCTGGCAGATGGAGAGGTCTGCGTTTCCTCGACCAACAGGAACTTCATAGGGAGAATGGGGCACAAGGATTCGAAGGTGTATCTGGCGAATCCCGCAGTTGTCGCAGCATCAGCAATCACAGGAAAAATCACGGACCCGAACGATCTATGATGGGCAATCTATAATGGACAAGAAAATCAAGGGCAAGGTATGGAAATTCCCGAGCAACGTGGATACAGACCAGATAATCCCTGCGCAGTACCTTGTAACTGGCGATGCGAAGGAGCTTGGAAGCCACGCCTTCGAGAGGGTAAGGCCTGAGTTTGCCGGCAAGGTGAAGAAGGGGGACATCATCGTAGCGGATGAGAACTTTGGCTGCGGCTCGTCCAGGGAGCACGCTCCCAGGGCCCTAATCGGGGCTGGAATAGCATGCGTCGTAGCAAAATCATTCGCCAGGATATTCTATAGAAATTCAATAAACATTGGACTTCCCCTGGTGGAATGTAACATCGACGCAAAGGAAGGCGACGAGATAGAGGTCGACTTCGAGGCAGGTAAGGTTATAAGCTCCGGAAAGGAGTACGAATTCAAGCCATTACCAGACTTCCTCCTAAACCTGATAAATGAGGGGGGGCTTGTAAGCTACGTAAAGAAGAGGCTGAAAGAGAAGAAGTAAAATGCTCATAGACGAGGCAGCAGTTTCTAAAAGATTTATTGACATTCTGAAAGCCGAGGGAATCTCCGAGTTGTATCCGCCACAGGAATCTGCTATTAAGAGCAGGGCGATGGATGGAAGGAATCTCGTTCTCGCAACCCCGACAGCCTCAGGGAAGACGCTGGCGGCAGAGATTCTCATGGCAAGAGTTCTGGAGGATGGGAAAAAGGCGGTCTACGTCGTCCCTTTAAGAGCCCTTGCATATGAAAAATTTATTGAATTCAAAAAGTATGAATCCCTTGGCTATAGACTGAGGCTGGAGATGGGAGACCTCGACTCCAGCAAGTACAGGCACAGGGCAGACTTCGACATCCTTGTAACTACTGCTGAAAAATGCGACTCAATCCTGCGCTCCAGGCAGGAATGGTTCGAGAACATAGGAATCCTCGTGATGGATGAAATCCACCTCATAAACAGCGACAGGGGCCCTGTCTATGAAGTCCTTATCTCGAAGTTCAGGAAACTATCCTCTGAAATGCAGATTCTCGCGCTATCGGCAACGATTGGAAACGCGGAGGAGCTGGCCGACTGGTTAAGTGCAGAGCTGATAGAGTCCGACTGGCGGCCCGTGAAGCTGACAGAGAGGGTTGAGGTCGGAGAGAAGCACGAGAAGCTCAGGGAGCTGATGCAGAAGTCCCTGAAGGGTAAAGGTCAAACATTAATCTTTGTCAATTCCAGAAGGAGCGCTGAGTCCGTCGCAGAGAAATTGGGACAGGAATTAAATTTAATTAATAATGATGCTAAAGAAGAACTGAAAAAAATTAAGAATCAAATTCTTTCTACTTTATCCTCCCCCACGCATCAGTGCAAGCGGCTTGCCTCCTGCGTCGAGAAGGGAGCCGCTTTCCATCATGCAGGGATTACAAACAAGCAGAGGACTCTGGTCGAGGACGCGTTCAAGGAAGGTCTGCTCAAGACCATTGCTGCTACCCCTACCCTGGCTGCAGGAGTGAATCTTCCGTCAAGGACCGTCATAGTCAGGGACCTGAAGAGGTACAGCGCCGCCGGGCTGGATTACATTCCCGTTCTGGAATACAAGCAGCAGGTGGGCAGGGCAGGAAGGCCCAAGTACGACAAGGAGGGCTTTGCAATAGTCATTGCCAAGACCGAGGATGAGAAGGAGCTCCTCCTTGAGAAATACATAAACGGGGAGATAGAGCAGATAACCTCCAGGCTCGGGGTTGAGCCGGTCCTCAGGTTCCACGTCCTTGCATCGATAGCGTCGGGCTTTGCAAGGAACAGAGATTCATTGATTGAATTCTTCAAATCCACCTTTTTTGGATATCAGTACGGCACCGGGGTATTTGAAAAATTAATTGAAAGAATTTTAAATAGGCTTGAGGATTGGAATTTTATTCAAAAAGAAAATAATTTTCTAATTCCCACGGAGCTCGGCCAGAGAATCTCCGAGCTCTACATAGACCCGATGACCGCCTTCAACTACATCTCCCTGCTGCAGGTTGCTGAGCAGCAGGACCTCTTTGAGGAAATCGGTCTCCTTGAGATGCTCTGCGATTCTGCCGAGCTGCCTCTTTCATACGTAAAGAGGAGTGAGGAGCAGGAGCTATGGCAGAAGGCCTCCCTTGCCGAGGACAGGCTGCTGAGAGGCCTTGATGAATTCGACCTGGATGCAAACTTCCTGGAGAGGTTCAAGACAGCCAAGATTCTGCAGCTCTGGATTAATGAGGTGTCGGAGGACAGCATTTTTGAATTGCACAAGATAGCCCCCGGCATTCTCTACCAGAGGCTGCAGATTGCCGAGTGGCTTGCTTATTCGGCAGGAGAACTTTCAGGAATCCTTAAGATGAAGAAATCATCGAAGGAAATGAAGAAGCTTCAGGAAAGGCTCAAGCACGGGATAAAGGCGGAACTGCTGAAGCTGGTCAGGATAAAGGGAATCGGAAGAGCCAGAGCCAGAAAGCTGTGGAATTCTGGGATTAAATCTCCTGCGGATATAAAGAAGGCAGACAAAAGGAAACTGAAATCCATTCTCGGCGAGAAGGTTACGGATAATGTCCTGGCGGAATTAAATATCTAACAAGAAGGTTGCTGAGAATATCCTGGCAGATTAAATATCTAGCAATCTCCTGAGCTCACATACCTTGCACAGCTCAGCAGAGGTCGGGTCGCCGCATTTCTTACATTTATCGACCTTCCCGAATTTCTTATAGTCCCTGAGAATCTCAACGAGGTTGTCGGTACTCTTCAGGAGCTGGAACTTGGTTCCGGGATGGTTCTTATCTATCCTATCGATTGCCTCCCTGATGCTGCCCCGCAGCGCCTCTCCGGAGTTTGGGCACTTTCCCGAGTAGAATTCCAGCCCCTTTATCTCTGCATATGCCCTGACCTCGTTCTCCGGGCAGTTCCTCAGCGGCTTGATTCTCGGGACGAAGCCCACGTCCTTGGCTACTCCGACGATGGGGCCCATCCTTGCGACCCTGTCCCAGTCGCTCCTGATAAAGTTCATCATCGCTGTCTGGATTTCGTCGTCAAGGTTATGGCCTGTGGCTATCTTCGTAACCCCCAGCTCCCGGCATTTGTCATTCAGCACCTTCCTCCTGAATACGCCGCAGTAGCTGCATCCCGGGGCAGGGTTTTCCAGCTTTTTTGATTTCCTGACTGCCTCGTCGAGAGTGAAGCCGAGCTCTTCTTTGAATGAGTATATGTAGTGCCTAACTCCGAGCTCCCCGCAGAATTCCCTAGCCGAACCGAGGGCCTTCTTCTGGTACCCCCGGATTCCGAGGTCTATCGTTATGGCAACCAATTCAGAGGACGGAACCTTATCTGAAAGCTCCTTCAGGACATGGAGCGCGGTGCTGGAGTCTTTCCCTCCAGACAGGGCCACAGCAATCCTATCCCTCTGGCTAAGCAGCTTCCCGAGCCTTATGGTCTTCCTGACCCTCTTCTCGAAAAGCCTGACGAAGCAGGAATTGCACAGAAATTTCCCGGAATACTTCAGCTCCACGTCCCCGGGCTTGCCGCACCTCGAGCACTTAGATTTCATACCTCTTCTCCAGCTCAAGCAGAATCTTATGGATGTTCTCGGCGCTCTTGTCTATGATGTTCGGCTTCGTCTTCTCAAACCAGACCTTGGACGGCTTCTTGTTGCCGGAAAAGAGGTGCCTGCTGCCGACCCTCTCAATCAAATCAATCTCCCTGAAGAACCTCAGCCAGAGCTGGATGTTCCTGTCGGTAAGCCCCTTCTTCGGCTTCTTAACCTTCCTCTCCTTTCTCAGCACTATGACTTTATCCTTTATCTCCCTGCCGGTCATGGAGATTCCGTCGCTCTTTGCCATCAGGAGCACCTCAAAGATGTCTAGGGCGACATCCCTGGTTACTCCAAGGGAATCAAGGAGAATTCTCACAAGCTCTCGGTTCTCGTCCACCCCCAGGCAACTCTCATCGTACCATTTAAGCCTTACGTCCGCTATTAAGTTCATATTCTTTATTATATGAAAAATGAAGCTATTAATCAGTCCGATAGACAGGGGCGAGGCCCTGGAGGCCGTGAAAGGAGGCGCGGACATAATAGATGTCAAGAACCCCGCGGAGGGATCACTGGGAGCGAATTTCCCATGGATAATCTCAGAGATAAAAGGACTTTTGCCCAACGGGACTGAACTCAGCGCCACTATTGGCGACTTCCCGAATCTCCCGGGGACTGCCTCTCTCGCGGCACTGGGTGTGGCTTCACTCGGAGTGAACTACGTCAAGATTGGCCTCTATGGAGTGAATTCTTCGCAGGATGCTATAAAGCTCGCAACCCCGACGGTAAGGGCGGTAAAGGACCCCCACCCCGATACAGGGGTCGTCATTGCAGGCTATGCGGACTACGAAAGGCTGGGTTCAATGCCCTCCGCCCTGATACCATCCGTCGCAAAAGACGCCGGGGCAGACATAGCCATGCTCGACACGGCGGTGAAGGACGGCAAGAATTTACTTGATTTCATAGATATGGAAGAATTAGGAGAATTTGTGAAGAATTCCCACGACTCCGGCATCCGGGTCGCTCTTGGTGGCTCCCTTACCAGGGAGCATATCCAGCCCCTGTCAGAAATAGGGGTCGATATTATCGGAATAAGGGGAGCAGCCTGTCAGAACTGCGACAGGATAGGCGGCAGAATCAGGGCAGAACTCGTGAAAGAACTGAGGGATTGCATCAAAAACAGTGATTAGGAAATATTTTTACATCTACTCCCAATATTCATAGTAAGATGGCAGATACACCGCTTCTTGAGAAGACCTTTAATGAGGACCTGAACGTCGATAGCAGAGTCAAGGAGGGGGCAATCCTCGCGAGAATCTTCATAGAAATTCAGGCAAACGACAAGACAGCGGCAGAAAAGGCACTTCAGACTACAGTATTTGATTCCCTGGCAAACGAAAATGACGTTAAACTCCTGCATGTGAAGATGTTCGAGTTCAGGAAGGATGAAGAGGCAGAGATGTTCTCCGGGATAGCGGAAATAAAACTCCTTGTAAGGGACTTTCGCTGGTTTATCTCTGTCGTCATGAGATACGGTCCCTCAGCAATCGAGATTATAGAGCCCAACTCCGTTACCCTGTCAATGGACGAGATGCATGACTTGCTGATAGACGTCAGCGGAATGTCACAAACCCTCTCCTCGCAACTATTTGCAATGTTAAAGGACGATGAGAGAAAAGCCCTATATACCAGAATGCTGTCCAAGGGAAATGAAAAGATTAATTCGGCATAGGACTGGAATTCTTGCATTAATCCTTCTCCTGACAATCTCTGCAGCGCTTGCTCAACAGGAAAACTCTTCCCCCGATTTTGGAATATACAGGATAAACAGCATCGATATAGGGCTCAGGAATAACGGGGTTGTGGAGGTCAAAGAGGAGCTTGTTGTTGACAAACCCGAGGTCATAATCCTGTTGCCTGAGACAAGGGATTTGAAAATTCTGGATTCGAGCGGGGAACTGGAATACACGTCCAACGTCATTAGTGATAAACAGATAGTGGGGTTCAAGCCAGGGTCCCATTTTCCGGAATCGGACGGAAAGATCTGGATTCAGTACACTAGCGACCATCTGACACACAAGTCAGGCAGCATATGGACGCTAAGATTTTCTTCCCCTGCAACTCCAGCACATACAGAGGTTGGATTAACCCTCCCCCAGGGCGCCAGAATCATTGACCTGAGGTCAGATGCCCCAAGGTATCCTGCAAACCTTAGCAGCCCCCTCAGCATGTACCCGCAGGATAACCAATTCTCCTTTGACTGCGACTATGAGGTCGAGGAAATGGAAGTCGGCAGCATACCGGTAGAGTTGATAATCATTGCGATTGTAATAATTATAGCGGCAATAATTCTAGTCGTTATGGTTTCAAAAAGGCGGAAAAAGGACGAAGGGACAGAGACAAAGGAACAAAAGACTGCTCCCCCCAAGGATGAAAAAGAGGGGCAAGAAACCCAATCAGACGATGAAAAACAGGAGCAGGATACCCCTTCGGAAGCCACAGAAGGCAAGGGAGGTATCAAGGAGTCTGTTCTCAATATGCTGGATGAGCGCGAGAAGCAGATAATTGAGGTAATAGAGGGGTCTGGAGAGGAGGAAATAACCCAGGCATATATCTACAAAACGACAGGAATACCCAAAGCTACCTTGTCTGAAATAATGAAGCGTTTAGAAAGCCGAAATATAATAGAAAGAACTAATGAAGGCAGAACAAAGTGGATAAAGCTGAAAAAATGGGTTTTTGACTAATTAAAACAATATAGAACGTTTAAATACAAAAATAAGCAATTTAGAACGTTTATAGCCCATTTATAGAGAAGTGTTCTATAGACGTTCGACCCCCCTTATAAATAGTACCTAGTAGTAATCTATTATACTCTTAATAAAGAGGTATATACCGAAAAAACAAAAAACGAGGTAAAAACAAAAAAACAAAAATGAAATCTATGGACATAAAACGGATTGGTACATTAGCTGCCAGTACCGTTATGTTGGGAGCAGCCCTGACAGGTCCAGTGAGTGCAGGAATGGACTCCACTGGATTGGACGGGAGCTTCTTCTATGACGCCGACTATAGCCCAGTTGCGCAGATAGTCGTCGGAGAAAAAGTAGGGAACGCCCTAGACTTTGTAGCGGCAGGAAACATTGCAGCTACAGTGGGTAACCTCGCTTACATGGAGTCGACCGAGGATGTAACCGGGGGAACGGCAGAGGGAGAAGTTATTATAAGCAGCTCTGCTATAGGCGCTACCGGAGACTATGTACAGGACACACAGCTGTTGGAAACCCTTGAGGAGTTCTATGACAAGGACGATGGTTTCAACTTTGACAGCGGTGAAGTAACCTACGAGAGGGGAGACTTCACACAGTACAGCCTGGCCTGTGAGCAGCAGACTAGGACCGAGGCAGCCGTTTTGATGGAAGGCGAGTACAGCAACGTACACTGCCTGTTCTGTCAGACACTCTGTCTGGAAGCTCTGGAGAACCCAAGCCACGAGATGAAAGAGAAAATTACTGTGGACTACGACAACATAGCCTACTATGAGGACGGCCTCAACGACGATGACTCAGAGGACCTGAGGATGGCTATAACTGAGAAGGACTCCATAGTCTACACGATAGAAGCTGGCTTTATACCCATGAAGAAGATTACCGAGGATGTCGGTGGCGGAGCGGAAGACTACATAGACTTCGAGTACAGGGGGAAGATGATTCTCTTTGGAGAGGAGTACTATGTTAGAGAGATTGACGGCTCTACCAAGATATACCTGTCTCAGGGCAAGGTTCTAGACGGCATAAGCAGCGAGGGATACACTGCTGAGTACAACGGGTACAAGTTTAAGATTGACCACCTGATATACTCTGCAGAGTACGAGGTTGCTGGAATTCTCCTGGACGTGGAGAAGCCAGACGGCACAGTAGTGCAGACACAGATATCCAAGATGGCAAACGGCCAGATTGATGACATGGAGATATCTGGAGTATACGCCGAGGAGGCAGATGCGCTTGCATCAGCATCCATAATCGTATACGACACAACCTCTGATGTACTGCTTGAAGACGGCGAGGACATCGAGCTTGGTGGAACAGTATGGGACGACTGGAGCGTCGAGTTTACCGTAGTTAGCGGTGATGGAGTCGACGGTGCATGTGATGCCATGGACGGCGCTGACCCAGCTGGACCAGACTGTGACATATCCGAGTATGATGAGATGGATGAGGACCAGGATGATGCCTTGCTACAGCAGATAACCGTGACATACGACCACAAGCTGGACGGAGCAGAGGCTCTTGAAGTTGATGAGTCTTTGGAGTTCCCAGGCGGCAGGTTCAAGCTGACCTTTAAGGGCTTCCTGACAAACGACTTCAGAGAGAGCAGCTGTGTCGGAGACGGCGAAGGCAACATCGTTGTTGAGAGAGGAGACGAGGACTACCAGATAGTTGTTTCCTTTACTGGCGATGACAACAACCGCTACGACGATGTCAGGCTGGACGAAGGACCGTTCGGAAAGGGGAATATGTTTGTTATAGACGGCACAGTATACACCTACGACAAGTACAAAGCGATTGACAACACAGACGGAGACGACTCTGACGACCAGGTGAAGGTTACTCTGGACCCAGTGATAAGAGGAAACAGGCAGAAGATAACACTGGACAGGCTCTGTGACCCAGAAGACGAAGAGGGAACGGCAGCAGGCTGTGACTTCACAACAACGTTCTGCGACTGTGAAGACATCCCCGAAGAGATAACCGTAAGGACCCTTGCACTGACAGACGCAATGGACGACGACGACGACGAGGACATGGAGAACGACGATGAGATCGAGATAGGGACAGAAGACCTATTCTACAAGGAGAATGCAATAAACGGACTTCTGATGCTATACGATGGCTCAAAGTTGATAACCTTTGCAGACAACCTTACCGACCTAGCCATAACGGTGAACGCGAACATGGTAGGGACTCTGGACGACTTCGACGTGGATGAGCACAAGCTGGACCTGTGGGTTGTAGAGGAAGGAGACAAGTACACGGACATAAACTCTACGGGCACCCTGGCAGGAGCAGACGTAAACGCTGACGGAGACGACGACGACACCCTGATATACATACAGGATGACAACGGCGAGAGAGTGGTCATCGACCTCTGCGACAGAGACTACGATGAGGACGATACCTGGGACTACAACAACGCTGTTGGAATGTACGAGCAGGACTGCAACTGTACAGTCAATTGTGCAATCGACACCTGTGTGGTTGACGATGTAATCGTTCTTGAGGAAGACGCAGACACCATGTTGATAGCCCCTGACGGTGGAAACACCTACAGTCTAGACTGGGGTACGGACAACAGGATTGACTCGGTGGATATATGTCACCCAAGGGACGATGTCGACGCTACCGTGTTCCTAGGCACAGAGGAAGAAGAGACCCTGGCGGAGTATACCATAACCAAGGACGATGTGGGCACAGAGAAAGAAGCTGCCTGCTGCAGGTTTAAGGTAGAGGACTTCGCTGTGACAGGAACCGCCGGTGGATCTGTGAGCACAGTTGTCGTGAACCCAGTAGGCAACCTTGTTGTATCTGAGTCTGCAGCTGACGGGACAAAGAACCTCGTCCTTGTTGGAGGCCCAGCTGTCAACGCAATGACGGAGGCAGCAGGAGTAACCTCAGCTGAGATAGATGCAGCAACAGACAAGTACGTTGTTAAGAAGGTAGACAACACACTTGTTGTTGCAGGATGGGAAGCAGACGACACCGTTGCAGGTGCGAACGCCTTAATCAGCTGGTTAAAGGCAAACGCCCACTAAGCGAACGACTGCAAAAAGGGAATTAGCTCCCGCTAATTCCCGCCTTTATCTTTTTTTTATTTTTATTTATTCTAGTTCTAATCTCTATCTATGAACTCTGAAAATGCAATCATATCAATAGTCTTGGGCATATTCACATTCTATATGCTCTACTACATATCCAATCTTGGCCTTTCCCTGGGCACGGTGGGAGGAGTCGGCATAAACCTGATTCTCGGTCTCGTCTTCGGTTTTATAATCACCATCTTGGTTCTTAGGGCAACCTCTATGGAGGGATAGAATGCTTTATCTGATAGGACTGGGCCTCTATGATGAAAAGGACCTCAGCCTGAGGGCGCTGGAAATCCTTAAGGAATGCGACGAAATCTATGTAGAGCTATACACCGGAGTTTTTAGAGGCGAGATTGAAAAGATTGAGGAATTAACCGGCAAGCCAGTGAGAATTCTCTCAAGGAAAGATTTAGAGGAGAATCCTGAGGATAATGTGCTAAGGAATTCAAGGAACATGCACATAGTCCTTTTGGTTCCCGGCGACCCCCTCGTTGCTACAACGCATATAGACCTAATCCTGAGGGCCAGAAAGCTCGGGATAGAGACAAAGGTAATCCATTCATCATCCATTTATTCGGCAATAGGAGAGACGGGCTTGCAACTCTATAAGTTCGGCAAGACAACGACTCTCGCGTTCCCTGAGAAGGGCTACTTCCCCACCTCTCCCTACGATGCCATAAAGGAGAACCTTGCTAAAGGGCTGCATACCCTTGTTCTCCTGGACATCAAGGCAGAGGAAAAGAGATTCATGACGGTAAAGCGTGCCATAGAGTTGCTCCTGGACATAGAGCATAGCAAGAAGGAGGGGGCATTCACCCCCAACAGAACCTGCATCGGAGCAGCAAGACTCGGGGGAGATTCGGTAATCAAGGCGGGAACAGCGGAAGACCTCAGAAAGGAGGAATTCGGGGACCCCCCGCACATCCTAATCGTGCCAGGAAAGCTACACTTCGTGGAGGAAGAGGCCCTTGAGATGTACGGGCTGAAGGGCTAGACGCCCTTGCGGATTCTTTCGATTAACTTGTTCAAATTCTCTTTATTATTAAAATTATTTATCAATTCAGAATTATTGGAATCCTTCAATTCCCCCGCGAATTCTATCATCCTTGGAACCGCCCTCGTCACGTTGTCCACAATGCTGACGGTAGCCTTCTGCGAGGTCCTCGACAGGGGGTTGAGGTCTATCGCTATGACCTTCTTGCCCATTGCAACAAGGGCCTCAGCCCTGTCCCCGTCCTCCAGGGGCACGAGAACCACATCAGCAGCGAAGATTCCCTCTCTACCCACTCTCCCTCGCTCTGAATCCAGCCCCGGAATCTGCTCAGAGGCATTATCCCCAACGCCAAGAATTTCCCCGGCACCCGCCTCGCTTAGAGTTCCCTCAATTATTTTCTCCCTCTCAATTGTTCTATAAAAAAGATTAATCTCAATCTTTGAGTTGAGAATTTTACTCAATTCTACAATCTCCTTTGCAGCCAGAGCAACCGCATTTCCATTGACGGAGATTACCGGCTTCTCGGCCTGGAAGAGCATGGCAACCCCCACCCTCTCGGCAAGCTCCGCCTCCGGAACCGTCTTCTCCCCAAGGAGATAGTCAAAGGCTTCGCCCCTTCCGTGGGCTATAAGGCCCGCATCGGCAAGATAGCCCTGCTTCATGGCCTCAACGATTCTGTGCCTCTCATTCAGCGACCTTGAGCGCGGGTGGGATTCTGGAATTTCCATCGTGATTACAAAGTATATTTTGATATACTTTGTAATGCGACACAATTTCGCAAAGCGAAATTCTTGTCATATTTAACTGTGGAATCGACTATGATAAATGGTCAACGGTCACAGCGGACGTGAAACACCCGTTCTCATCCCGAACACGGAAGTTAAGCCGTCCAGCGATCCGGGTGGTACTGCATAATATGTGGGAAGTCCGGGACGCTGTTGACCACAACTGTCACGTCAGTTGACACCGAAACGAGGTTGTGGGGCCTCGCTCTGCTCGACCCCACATACCGCATTATAAGCGAGGGAGGTGTCGGAACCGTAGGTTCTGACGACGCAGTTGACCACAACTATCACCTTTTTCTTCTACAAAGCACCAAACAGCGAGAGAATATAGAATATGGCGCTGATCACAACCCCTGCAAGCAGCATCTTGAAGCCGTTCTTAATGACGTTTTCCTTCGCTATTTTGCCCAGGAAAAATCCAAGCAGGAAGAGCAACAAAGCAACGATTAAGAAGGCCGTATAATATGCCAGAGTCATCTCCAGAACGTTGAAATAAGCCAGAACGAAGGGCACCATTATGGAACACGCTGCCATAAATGGGCTGAGTCCATTAACAAGAGCTACCAGAAAGGTAGTTCTCTGAGCGTCCCTATGACGCCTCGTACCATCCAACTCTCTTAGCAAATGCCTCTCCAGCTCGTTGAGGGATTTCTTAATCTCCGCAGCTTCCGCAACATATGCACTCCATACCCCGGAAACCCCCAAAGCTATAGTCGCTCCGATACCCGGTAATATAATCAGCAGCGGATTCTGAATCCCTGCAACAAAATTTGCAAGAACTATGCCGAAGATTGTGAGAGCGCCGTCGAAGGAGTTTATTGTCACATATCTCCTTATTATCTCATTCTCCCTGAGAATGACAAGAAAATCACTCAAACCCATCTTGAATCTACTTTACCTCGGGAAACTCTATAATCTCCTTCTTGCCTATCACAGCCTTGTCTATGCTGTGCACGACAGCACCGAAATCCTCGATAATCTTTTTGATACTCTCAAAATCAAGGCTAGTCCCCTCCACCACAACCTTAATGGACTCCGTTTTCTCATCTATCGCATAGACTGAAATATTCACGGCCTTGACACTCTTCTCCTTCTCTATGGCCTTCCCAAACTCGATTATATTGGGCTTGTGCGGTTTCAGAACGTCCAGATTGATAATCTTCACGGGTGCTTCTTCAGCCATTTCTACTCTTTATATATTAGGTTCTAGAATTAAAATACCTGCGGAATGAATCCATACAGAGCAATAATCAAAAAAATCCTTTCGGGGGAGATTAGCTCCCAGGAAGAGCTGGACAGGGAAAAAAGGAGAATTTCCGTAGAATTAGGAAGAGCGGAATTCATTCGCAATTCCGATATTCTCAAGCATGCAAAGCCCGGCGAAAGGGATAAATTGCTGAACCTCCTGCAGAAGAAGCCGACCCGCACAATCTCCGGAGTTGCAGTGGTGGCAGCCATGACCCAGCCTTCAGAATGCCCCCACGGCCAGTGCAGATACTGTCCAGGAGGGCCCGATATCCAGGTGCCGCAGAGCTATACCGGCAAGGAACCAGCCACGAGAAGAGCCATCCGCTATGACTTCGACCCCTATCTGCAGGTTACCTTTCGTCTTCTGCAGCTGAAGCAGATAGGCCACCCCATCAGCAAGGTAGAGCTGATAGTGATGGGTGGCACCCTTACTGCCCAGTGCCTCGACTACCAGGAGTTCTTCGTCAAGGAGTGCATCAGAGCAATGAACGATTTCACAGGGAATGAGAAGATAATTCAAAAGGATGGAGAAGAAGATTTCATTAAAAATTATAATAAAGGAAAGAAAGAATTCCATTATCTTGAGGAGATTCAAAAGCAAAACGAAAATTCACAAGTGCGGTGCGTCGGAATAACATTTGAACCGAGGCCGGACTGGGCCAAGCAGGAGCAGATAGAGTTCATGCTGAACTTTGGAGTTACTAGGGTCGAGATAGGCGTCCAGAACCCATCCGACTCAGTCTATGAAAAAGTAAATAGAGGCCACACGGTAAAGGACGTTACCGAGGCAACGCAGCAGCTGAAGGACTCAGGCCTCAAGGTGGCATATCACATAATGCCCGGAATCCTTGGCAATAATCCGGAGATTGATATGGAGGGCTTCAGGAAAATTTTCGATAATGAAAAATTCAAGCCGGACATGATGAAAATCTATCCGTGCCTCGTTCTCAAGGGCACGGAATACTATGACCTCTGGAAGAAGGGAGAGTTCGAGCCACTCAACCTGGAGCAGGCCATAGACCTCATCGTTAGGGTGAAGCAGATAATCCCTCCCTGGGTCAGAACAATGAGAATAATGCGGGACATCCCCTCCAACCTTGTGGATGCCGGCATAAAATCCAGCAACCTGGGAGAGATGGTCTATAAGAGAATGGAAGAGGATGGAATAAAGTGCTCCTGCATCCGCTGCCGAGAAGTTGGCAGGTTCCTTTCCAGGGGGATTCAGCCAGAGCCCGATAATATGGGGCTGGTGAGGAGAGACTACAAAGCAAGCGGCGGAAAAGAAATCTTCCTTTCCTTCGAGGACAAAAAACAGGACATACTCGTCGGATTTCTGAGGCTGAGAATTCCCTCCAAACCCTTCATGCCCGAGATTGATAGCAAAACATCTCTGATAAGGGAGCTCCATGTCTACGGCCCGATGGTCGAGATTGGAGAGAAGCCCAGCTACGAGTGGCAGCACCGGGGCTATGGTTCCGAACTCCTGACAGAAGCAGAAAAAATTGCAGCCAAGGAATTCGGCATGAAGAGAATTCTCGTCACCTCAGGGATAGGGGCAAGAGATTATTATAGAAAGTTCGGCTACCAGAGAGAGGGAGTCTACATGGAAAAGGAGTTAGAATAGAATCTCCAGGACAGAATTAAATGCACTGCTGAATAGGGGCAGCGTATTTACTAGCAGAAGAACTATCATGAGGGCCAGAACGCCCTTTACAAACCTCTTTGTCGTTAGCTCACTTACGTCGAAGGTGAGCATGACCTCCTTGAGCATCCTCCAGCCGTCGAATGGAGCCATGGGCAGGACATTTACGAGGGAGATATTGATGTTTATGAAGAAAACCCAGAACAGCGAAAGCAGGATGAAATTCATCAGCGGGTTGTATGGTGCCCATGAGATGCCCATAAAGGCAGACCCTGGGATATCTGGATTCTCCGTCACAGTCAGCGTGAATTCACCGCGGTCTGTTCCAAGGACTATCTCATCTCCCGGTTTGATTCTTTCCATTTTATCAGTGAATAAATTTGAATTCATTACTGAATCCCCATCTATCTCATAGATGACAGTTCCTTGCTCCAGCACTCCATCAGCAGGATATCCCTCCATTGTAGAGACCACTGCTATGCCCTCCGAGCCAAGAGGGCCATAAGCCATGCTTACGCTGACAAACAGGAAAAGGAATGCAGAGACAACAGCAACAAGGAAGTTTGCAAACGAACCAGAGGCAAAGACGTGCATCTTCTCGATGCTGGGCCTCTTATCCATCTTCTTTTCATCGGGCTCTACAAATGCTCCTATTGGGATTATGCCAAGGGTGACTATCCCGGTCGATTTCAGCTTCAGCTTATAGACCCTTGCGAGAATTCCATGAGCGAGCTCGTGGGAGACGACAGTAACGGCAAGTGCTATAAGCGCGTATACAATCGGAATAAAGAGCCCCGTTCCGTAGAAAATAAGGCCTACTTCCCCTCCCTGCTCCCCAGGAACTGCGGGGGCAATTCCTGCCTGGCTTGAGCCGAGGAACAGAATCTGATAGCCCTGAAGAACAAAGGCCCCTATAAGCAGGGGGATTATTCCAAAGACTCCCTCCAGGGCTGCAAGCCATAGAGGCAATTGCCATGAATAGCCAAAGAGGGATATAACCAGTGTAGGAATCCGCAGGAATATGGCTGAGATGAGAAGGCTGCCGAAGAGGAAATCCAGTTTCTGATTTGGATTCCTTTCCAGATAGACCGTGATTGTTACAAGGGCAGCGAACATTGCAACGGAAATCATTGCATTCTGGCCCAGACCAACAATTGCCAGAATTCCCAGCAGAATAAAGATAAGGTTCAGGCTCTTGCTGAGCTTTCTATAACGCGAGAGATAGGCAATCCCGACCCCGCTGAACGAGAAGACTATCGCACAATCAGCAAGGAACTTCCAGAGCCATGGAGCAGCGGAGGCAATCCTGTCTATAAGCCTGAGAAAGTATTTCGTCCTTATAAGGAAGACTATAAAGTACCTGTCGACCTTTTTCTTCCAGAGAAGATACGTTCCAACAAAGAAAGCAATCCAGAAGAATACCCAGAAACTCATTCTTTCTTCCTCTTCTTCACAACAACCAAATCCCCCAGAGTTAATTCATCAGGGACTTTACTCTCCATAGCCCCCGACTCCTCGGAACCCGTTCTCTCCATCAGCTTTACCCCAAGAACGGACTGAATCTTCTTCGCTATCTTAGGGCTGGGCTCGAACCTGTTCGACTCTATTCTATGCACTACGGAGGAGGGTTCATTAATCCTCTTTGCAAGCTCCTCCTGCTTCATGCCGAGTGATTCTCTCTTATTCTTTATCAGCTCAGGATATCCCTCAACGAGCTCCTCCTGGATATACAGAGTGAATTCTGGTCTTTCCTCAACCCTGGATCTTTCCCCTACATCAGCCCTCTTTTCCACAGCCCTGGGCTTCGGTTTGGGCGGCTCTGCCTCTGCCACAACCTCACCATACCTGCTGCACTCCTCGCACGCAACAACTATGGAACCCTCCAGCTTAATCCTCTTACCCTTTTCTATCCCCTTTTCGCAGATTTCGCACTGCATTCTCCTATATTTTTGGATTCAGTTCTAATATCATATTCTACGGAAGGGGTCGTAGGGTAATCTGGCATCCTAGCGGGCTCCAGAAAAACAGGCTGGAGCGCTGAGCCTAATCAGGCTGTGACGAGAATTTAAGTCTGAACCAATTTGGTTTGAAGAGACCTGCCGATGGGGGTTCAAATCCCTCCGGCCCCACTTATCTTTCTAGGCCCTAACGCCAAAGAAGTCTCTTGCTCCCTTATCCTTCGGAATCTTCGTGATGGTTCTCTGATATGTCGCGAGTTTTTCAATCATCAGCTCTACATTCCCGCTTGTATCAACAACAACATTAATCTCGTCCTCCTCTATCTTCTCAAAGCGCTCCTTCATCTTCTTGTAGATTGAGATGGTGGCATCAGAGATGCTCTTTCCACCCTCCATCCTGGAATTTATCCTCTCTATGACAACCTCTTCGGGACAGGTGCATTCTACTATGAGGAACGGGATTTCGAGTTCTCCCGCAAGGTCGAATGCAAGGTCCCTATACTTACGTTCAGAGAATGTGGCATCCATAATGCAGGACCTTCCGTCATTGAGGAATTCCCTGGCTCTATCAATCATCTCAACGTATGTTTTCTCACCCATCTCCTTGTCATATATCCCCTCTCCGAATTCCTCGTACCTGTTCTCCTCCGGGGGAATTCCGGCAATCTCCTTGCGAATCTCATCGGTCCTGATGATTCTGGCATCTATCCTCTCCGCTATCTTATCTGCAATAAAGCTCTTCCCTACCCCAGGAAGCCCGGTAACGACAATCAGGGTTGTTTGCATTTAAAAATTCACCGCATATTCTTGGGCCAGGCTGAAGTAGTCCTTACATAGCCCTTCCGCTTCGCTCTTTTCCTCCTGCCCGACCCCTGCATCAAACAGCTTGAAGCCGATGACCTTTGCCCTCACATACGCCCTATAGCACTTGTAGAAGTTCAGCAGGTCATGAACCCCTTCGTCCCTGCTACACTCAACATAGCCGTCAACAAAGGACTCCGAGAGGTCCTTCCTCCCCTTGAAGTCCAGGTCCATCGCAAGGAAGGCAATTTCAGAAGCAACATCGGAGCAGCTGAAGGCGGGATTGAACTCTATGGCGTCGAAGATGTATATCCTGCCATCGACGAAAATGTTCCCGGAGTGCACGTCGCCGTGGCACTCCCGTATCTTATTCGATTCAATTCTTTCATTGAACATTTTTGAATTATTTAATATGAATCCATTGACCCTATCTTCTATGGAATCGAATAAATCCTCCGGAACCAATTCACCCCTCAAATTCCTTGTCTGCTCGAAGTTCTGGTCCCAGTTCGCCTTTATGGTTTCCGGGGAGCCATACTCATCCACCCCCTCACCAGTCCTCGCAGCCCTGTGAAATTCCGCCAGTGTTTTTGAAATCTCATCTATAATCTCTCCATCGACTTTCCCATCCCCAAGAAGCAAATCCATCCTCCTTTCCTGGGGGAGCTGCACCATCTTGACCGCGTAATCTACCGCATCGCCTTTACCTTCAACATGCAGGCCGTCCGAGGCGGCAGTTATGGGGACAACATCAACATAGATGTCCGGGCAGAGCCTCCGATTAACTCTCAGCTCCTCCCCGCAGTAGAACTTCCTCTTCTCCAGCGTTGAGAAATTCAGGAATTCAAAGTCCACGGGCTTCTTTACCTTGTAGCAGTACTTCCCAGTAAGGAAAACCCATGAGATATGGGTCTGGATGAGGCTGATGGAGTCTACACTCTCAGGATAGGACTCGGCTTTTGTGAGCTCCTTCGCCATATCGAATTCAGCCATTCTGTCTTCTTTTGTCATACTTGAGAGCCAGGACATATAACAAGCCAATTACTACGAATAATGCCATGGTCTTGAGTAGCTCATCCCCTATGTTGCACCCCCCGTCCGTTGCAGGGATGGTTGTTTCCACAACCCCTACTTCCTCTTGAAGGGATGTTGTTGTTATCCCCCTTGTCGTTGTCGTGCTGGATGATGTACTGCTTGTGCTGGATGTACTTGTGCTGCTCAAAGTAGATGTAGTCTCTACAAAATCCTCCTTCCTGAACCCCAATGCATATACTCTCCCATCTTCAGAACCAAAGACAATCTCGAGAAAGCCATCATTATCCAGGTCTGCTACCGCGGGTGAGCTCCTTATCGAGCCGTTTGTTTTATACCTGAAGCCCGCGCTTCCGTTGCTGTTTATTATGTATAGGTTCATGTCATGGGAGCCGATAACTATGTCCGGGCTGTTGTCATTGTCTATGTCTGCAATCGCCGGGGAGGAAGAAATCTTCCCGTTTGTCGTATAGCCGAATATTCTCTCACCGTCTGAGTCTATGGCATATACCTTCCTGTCGAATGAGCCAAAGACTACGTCCATAAAACCATCGCCGTCTATGTCTGCAACAGCGGGGGAGGATATTATGCTACCTGAGCTGTTATAGTTCCACATCAGCGAGAATTTCGAGGTTTCTATATAGATGGTTTGACAACCCGAGGCATCGCACTGTCTGAAGGGCGCCCCCTGAACCGTCTCATACTGAAGCACATAAAGGCTTCCATCGTCCGAGCCGATAACCAGTTCATCCTTCCCGTTCATGCTTATATCCCCCGCTGCTGGAGATGAGAGCACATCACCCCCCGTCTGGAATCTCCATATCTTTGCCGTGGGGTAGGAGACTGCATACAGCAGATTGTTATTCGAACCGAAGACTATCTCTGGAACTCCATCCGCATTCAAATCCCCGATTGCAGGGGAGGATTCTATGGGCCCTGGAGCATCATATACCCATTTCTCTTCACCATCTGTCCTGAGCATGTAAAGATTCCCGTCCTCGGAGCCGAAGATTATCTCAAGGTCGCGGTTGTGGTCTATATTCGCGATTGTTGCGGAGGCAGTAATCCTGTCTCCCGTTTCATAAATCCACAGAACCTCTCCATTGTTCCCTAGGCAGTAGAAATTCCCGTCGTCAGAGCCGAAGAGAATCTCTTTCTTACCATCAGAGTTTACATCAAATACCAAGGGCGATGATAGAACAGAACCCTTTGTTTCATAGTGCCACAATTCACTCCCATCAGAATTCAGGACATAGAGTTTCCTGTCCCTGGAGCCGATTATCACCTCGAGACTGCCATCATCGTCAATGTCCTCAAGGGCGGGAGACGATTCTATCCCCCTTCCCGTTTGATGGAACCAAAGAAGAGACAGATTATCGAGGCTGGCATCAAAGAGGTTCACGGATGTCGTATAGCCAGTATTCTCAATATTGGAGCGGAATTTATACCAGCTCTTCTGGAGCGTCGCTATCTGACCGAATGCATAAAGAGTATTATCGTTTCCCCCAACGAAGAGCATCCCGTCGGAGATTGCAGGCGAACTGGTAATGTAGCCGTCTGTCGAATAGCTCCATAGCAGATTACCAGTTGATTCATTTATTATGTACAGCTTCCTGTCGCTGGACCCTATGAAAACTCTGTTGTTGGAGACTGCTGCCGAGCCGGTAACATCCGCCCCGGTCGAATAGCTCCATATCAGATTCCCCGAGGATTCGTTTATGCAATAGATTCTATCATCGTTGGAACCAACAAATATCTTCCCCTCAGAAACTGCAGGAGAGGACCTAACCTTATCGCCTGTCTGATATTTCCATATCAGATTCCCCGATGATTCGTTTATGCAATAGACATTACCATCATCAGACCCGACAAACACTCTCCCACCAGAAACCGAGGGAGACGACCTAACCTGCCCATCGGTTACATAGCTCCAGATTAACCCTCCGGTGGAGTCGTTTAGGGCATAGAGTCTGTTGTCGTTGGAGCCGATGAAAATTCTGCCGCTGGCTACTGCAGGAGAGGACCGCACCTGCCCATCAGTACTGTAGTTCCAGAGCATCTCACCGCCCGACTCGTTCATGGCATAGACCCTGCCGTCGTTAGAACCAATAAAAACCCTTCTGTTATTGACCGTGGGCGAGCCAAGTATTGTCGAGTTGGTTTTTCTTCTCCATAAGACACTACCACTATCGCTTTTTAGTGCATAGAGATACTCATCATAACACCCAATAAAGACCGTGCCGTTAGATACTGCGGGAGTGGATTCTATTTCACACCTCAGGTCCCTGCTCCATTCAACGGAACCCTCAGACGCATTTAACGAATAAACTATCCCATCAAAGGAGGTGGCATAAACCATCCCCTCATACACGACTGGGGAGGATTTAAACCAGTCTCCTGCGCCATGTTTCCAGACGAGAACCCTGGCATTGGCATCAATGTCACTGAAACCGCTATTACTGGAATCGTACATGAACTCGAGCCAGTCAGCCGCACATGTTGCTACTATGAACAACACCATAATAAGCGATATTATCCCCTTCATCATAAACCCCTCAGCCTCAGATTAATGCATAGAACTATGAATTTAATAATCTCCATTCTGGAGAGCTTGGACTTTCCATGGGCCCTGTCCTTGAACATAATGGGCATCTCCTTAATCCTGAAGCCCCTCTCCCCGGCCCTGAAGAGCATCTCCGCCTGGAAGGCATAGCCGTTCGATTTTATGCTGCTAAGCTCCATCCCCTCCAAGGCCTCCCGCCTGTAGGCCCTGTAGCCGGTGGTTATGTCCCTGACATCCATGCCAAGCAGAATTCTTGCAACAAGATTCCCGCCACTGCTTACAATCCTTCTAATGAAACTCCAGTTTTCTATCCCGCCGTCTTTGATGTACCTCGAACCAATAACGACATCAGAATTATCCATTTCCTTGACAAAATTCGGAATCTCCTCAGGGCTATGGGAAAAGTCGGCGTCCATCTCCATTATGACGTCGGCGCCCTGCCCGAGGGCTTTCCCGAAACCAGTGATATAAGCGGAGCCTATGCCCCCCTTCTCCTGCCTCCGGATTAGGGTAATGGGAAATTTTTTCTTCAGCCCCTCAACAGCATCGGCAGTTCCATCCGGAGAATTATCATCCACTACTATAACACTGCCGTCAATCCCCCCATTGTCAAAAATCCCGAATATCTCAGCTATTAATCTCTCTACATTCTCCCTCTCGTTGTAGGTTGGAATGACTATGAAGACCTTCATGTTAGATAATAGAAATTAGAGTAATAATCTAATATGGACAAATTTCCCAGGTATGCATCAATTTCCATTATCCTGCTCATTGCCCTTGCACTCCGCCTCCCGAACCTGGAGAGAGTCCCCTACTGGTACTGGGACGAGGGGGTCAACATGAATATTGCATGGAACCTGGTCAACGGCATGGCCCTCTGGTTCTCGCTGAAGTTCCCTTTCATGCCCCACCCGCCGCTGTTTTTCATGGTGGGGGGGATTCTACTCCAGATGTTTGGAAATGAACTTATTGTTATGAGAGCGTTATCTGTTTTTTATGGAATTCTCACAACGGCCACCATCTATCTCATCGCCAGGGAATTCTTCAGCGAAAGAATCTCCCTGCTCTCAGCCTTTCTCTTTGCCATATACCCTGTGGCAATCTACTGGAACCGGATGGCGTTCGCAAACAACCAGCTTACCCTTCTAATCCTCCTGGCAATGTATTCTTTCTGGAAATACGTCCACGAGTGCCGGTTCACTAACAAGAAGGCCGATAGATGGCTCTACATCGGCTCCCTGTTCACGGGGCTGGCTCTGATTACAGAGCTCTTTGGCTTCTTCCTGCTCGTTTCAATCTTCATAATCATCAGAGAGGGAAGGGTAAAGCCCATCGTCCTATCCCTGATTCTGCCGGCAATATTCTTCGCAACAATGTTCGCCTTTATGCCTGCAGAATTCATCCATGACACGGCATTTACCCTAAAGAGATTTGGAATAACGTTCAATTCGCTTCTAATCCTTTCATTGACCTCAATCCTGATTTATATCCTGAGAGAGAAAGTAATCGGAATTCTAATCCGTCTCAGGAACTTCTACACCAACCTTGCCTATGACTCCGTGCTTCTTCCCGGGGAGTCGAAACTACCCCAGGACGAAAGGCGGGAGACGGCAAAGAAAAGGCTCAGGAGCAATGCGATCCTCTTTCTGGTTCTCCTCAACCTGCTTGCAGGAATAACTCTGATATTTCCGTTCAGCGATGTCATACTCTTCAAAGGAGTCGATTATTTCTGGCTTGGTATCTTCGGCCTCCTCATGGCCAAGAATGACGCGAGGAAATTCCTCATTGCATTCTTCCTGCCCCTCTTCCTCGTCACGTTCATCCTTACCGGGAGGACCGACCACCTGGTGATACCACTGCTGCCCTTTTTCTGCCTTGGCCTGGTCGTCTTCTTGAGGGAAATCTATAGCTACATGGGCTCCTTCTCCATACAGAGCATAGTAATCCTAATCCTTCTCTCCTACCCGCTTGCATTCGTTCTCTACCACGACGCATCCAGCTTCATCCTCGGAAACGGCCTCATCCATGAGGACATAGACGGCAGAATCGAGGCTGCAGGATTCATAAACTCCCGGACAAGCCCGGAGGACGTAGTCATTACGGACAGCCACCTGGGGCGCTTCATCAACTCAAGGACATCCGTTCTCATCCAGTCTATTGCATTTCAGGGCAGGCAAATAACATACATGGCTCCCGATTACGGCAGGGAGAGGTTTGAATTCGATCCCTCGCACGGAAACGCAAGGTTCATAGTAATAACGCCCGAAGTGGCTGAATGGCTATCAGAAAATGACGAGGAGATGTTCATGGACATCCAGAAGTGGCCGACTCACAGTGTTGGGGGATACATAATATACGAGAACCCTAGAGAATAACATTCGACGTAAACCACATCCAAAAAAGCAGGCCGAATACCAGGCCCAGGAAAATCATGACATCCCTTCTCGTTATATCATCCCTTAGTTGAATTTTGGATGGCATTTTGAAAACGATACGTTTATATATTACTTCCACCTTATAAATTTATAATGGCTTTCATAGCCATATTTAAAAAATCCATCGGAATATATAATATCAAAAATTGAGGTGAAAAACATGAACATTGATTATATTATGGAAGACAGAAGGCCCAAAGCGTTGATTCTGTTAGGAGTTATCCTGCTAGTTTCTCTCGTTTCTGCGCAGAGCACTGCCGTAGAGACTGCAATCAGTTGTATGGCATGCAGGATTATGCAGCTTGTATTTATGATAATTGGTATGGTGGTGACGCTGGTGATAATATTTGCAGGGCTCAAATGGGTTGGCTCTGGCGAAGACCCCGATGCTAGAAACCAGGCGAAGCAGATGATAATTCATGCCATAATTGGGCTGGTGATTATAATCATAGCCGCCTACGCAGTAAGCTGGCTGACAAGCAGTCTTATGGAGTTCACGATTGCTGACCCGGCTGAGGCGGTTAGTGGTTGTGGTACCTGGTGTGGTTACACCGGTGTATAAAACCATCTAATTCTTTCTTTTTCTTTTATTTTTCTTTATCCCTGCAGTCGTAGACATATATGTCCCTTATTTTTACGTCCAGCCTGCAGGAGCTGTTTGCATAATCGCTTATTACAGGGATATTCAGCCTTCTTGAGACTATGACGTAATTACCATCCACAAGGGAATTCACCACCTCTTCATCCTGATAGTCACTGAACCTCGGGTCTATTGAATTCATATCTACTGCGCCCTTTGCCATCTCCCTACCAGAAAGGAAGGCAACCGCCGGGGCAAGCACCGGGGAGCCCGTAATCTTCCCCTTCTCCGCAAGGTTCATATACTCTGCAGTATCCATGAGTGGACCATGCCACAGCACATAGGTGGACATGAAAGTCCCGATATGTATGAACACCACAATAACAATAACGGACTTCAGGAAGAGCTGCTTCCATGAGTCCTTCAGCCAGTCTGCTGTTCTTCCTGCCAATAAAGCCAAAGCGGGAGCAGCATTTATCAGATAGATATAGGAACTTATGTAGAACGGATACCTGATGATGAATATTGCAGCCAGTGAGAGAAGGGCCCATGCTGACAGCAGCACGTCCGGTCCCCTCTTCTCTTTGAGCGCCAGATAAAGGCCCACAAGGCCCAAGGGCAGGAGAAGCAGGTACCTGGGAATTCCCTCCCTGAGCAGGAAGAGCGCCTTCAGAAAGACCGGGCTGTCTGCCTTCACTGCATGGAAGCCGAGTATCTGCTCAAGCATTGGCGTGCTATTGTAATGGATTAATGCCGGAGCGACAGCAAGGAGCAGGCCAGCCAGGAGAAGAGCATAGATTCTCCAGTTCTTCATCCTCTGAATTAAAAGATAAACCAGAATACTCACCAACGGAATTATGGCAAATAGACGATACAACATCGCAATTCCCAGGCATAGTCCTGACAGAAGAATTCCCCAGTAATTCTTTCTCTCTATTCCATCAAACAAAAACAGGATAGCCAGGAGGCTGAAGAATATCATCTCCGAGAACATCATAGCGCTCCTCGTGAATTGTACAACTCCAACGCTTATGGAGAAGACAAAGGCACTCAACAGTGCTGCCCTGAAGCCGTAGAATCTCCTCGCTATTAGATAGATTAATGGAATGCATCCTATGCTCAGGACTACGGGGATTATCTTGGCCTGCCAGACCCCGACCCCGAGCAGGCTGAAAATCCACGAAGTAACCAATGGATAGGCTGGGGGATGTGCCAGGAAGAAGTCCACATAAAGCCCCAACCCCCCATAGACCTGCTTTGCTGCCATCACATAGACTGCCTCGTCGGATACCATCAGCATATTCACGGTCAAGAGGCGAAGCAGGGCACCCAGCAGAACGATAAAGAGCACATACCTCTTCGCCCCGTCCTCTTTCAGACCAGAGAATAGCGGCTTTGACCCCCTGCCGTTCATATACGAGTAGATTAGATACAGCACAATAATCAAAAGCGGAACCCCGACCAGGCACGGCGCGATATACTGGCTGAATTCCATATCTCTCACCAGGCAACCTCGACCTCATCGGTTCGGAATTTTGGATTTACTACGGTCTCATCAAGCCCCTGCCGGATTCCGGCCTTGTGCATCAGCTGCCCTAGAAGGGCAATCATGACCCCGTTATCTCCACAGTAACCCTTCGGAACCCCGAATTTGGCACCGTGCTCCTTTGCCATCAGGGTCAGCATCTCCTGAAGCCGCTTGTTGTTGGCAACCCCGCCAGTGAGAAGGACCTCCTTCATCTTAAGGTGAGCAAGGGCCCTCTCTGTAACCTCGGTAAGCATCGAGAACGAGGTCTCCTGCAAGGAAAAGCACAGGTCATTCAGTGAATTCTTTTTTGACTTGAATTTTTCAACAGCATTTGTGAGAATTCCCGAGAATGAAAGGTCCGTACCCTTAACAACATATGGCAGCTCTACAAAATCCTTCCCCTCCTTCGCAAGGGCCTCTATCTTTGGGCCTGCAGGATGCTTCAGTCCGGTCTCCCTCCCAAACTTGTCCAGCATGTTGCCAATGCCTATGTCGAGAGTCTCGCCGAATATTCTATATCTGTTGTCCTTCAGCTTCAGAATCTGCGTATTCCCTCCCGAGACATAGAGAGTGAGTGGGTCCCTGAAGCCGCACAGGAACCTTCCAATCTCTATATGGGCTACACAGTGATTCACGCCGATGATTGGAATCTTGTGGTGCAATGAAAGGGCTCTCGCCCCGGTAGCAACCGTCCTGAGGCAGGGGCCAAGGCCAGGGCCCTGTGAGAATGAAATCAGCCCGACATCCTTGAATCCAAGCCCAGTCTCCTCCAGAGCGGAATCCAGGGAATTCCTCATACTCTCCCCAAGAAATTGCGCCGCCTCCCTCGGATGGATTCCGGCCTTCGGCTGATAGGTTGCATTGATATCGGCAAGGATCTTCCCCTCATCGATTATCCCAATTCCCAGAGTATGGGCCGTTCCCTCTATCCCAAGTGTAATCATCCTGCTTTAAGAATATCTAATTGAATAATATATATCAGAATGAGCACCGGAATACTATCTGGAACAAAGGTCCTCGTCGGGGAATCGACGCTGAAGTCCTTCCTGAGGGAAAAGGGCTTCGGAGAAGAGAAAGGAGCAAGGCAGGAGGTTTCCCTAATCGAAGCGCTCTTCTTGCTCGAGAACGATAAGATGAAGGTCAACGACGGCAAGAAGAACCTCGACTTTGAGGATTTGCTGAAGAAAGGGAACAAGATAGAGAAGGAATTCTATTCCAAGTACGTTGTCTACAAGGATTTGCGAGACAGGGGCCTTCTTGTAAGGACCGGACTCAAATTCGGATCTGATTTTCGAGTATATGGGAGGGGCAGCGACGTTGGCTCAGGACACTCCAACTATCTGGTTCATGTAATCCCTGAGGAGTACAAGTGCTCCTTCCCTGAGCTCTCTAGGGCAATCAGGCTCTCGCAGAACGTCAACAAGCACATGATTTACGCAATAGTTGACGGGGAGGGGGACATAACATACTATCAGATTGACCGGGTTAAGCTGTAATTCTGTAAGGGGCCGACACTATCCATTCTGATTATTTTTAAACATTGATTTTAGATATATAAGGATAATTGAACACATATCCCAAATGGAAGTAAAAAACATACTCATTATCGGAACATTGCTTCTTGTATTTCTTTGCCTGGATGCGGCCAATGCGCAGGTAATTATCAACATAACCTCCCTCACAGAGGGCCAAACCCTGAATGACTCAACACCCACCCTAAACATTACCGTAAGTCCTGCTGCACAACTCTGGTATAATCTGGATAACGAACCGGTAAACTATACTCTATGCTCTTCGTGCACATCTGTAGCCATAAACATATCTGAGGAGAACCAGGACGACCATGGCACAGAATACACAAAACTTCTCATGCACCTCGATTGTGACGCGATTGATGAATCCGGTTATGGTAATGACGGCCAGGTCTATGAAGCAAAATTCGTGGATGGGAAATTCAACCAGGCGTTGGAATTTGACGGTTATAATGACTACGTTAAAATCCCAGACTCAAGTAGTCTTAATATCACGAGGGAGATTACAATAGAGGCGTGGATTAAACCAAACTCAATGCCATATAACTTCAAGCAGATTCTAAGAAAAGAGGGGAGCTATGTGCTGGAGATAACCTCTGATAACAAACCACAGTTCAACATATGGAACAATGGTGACTGGTCTAATGCGGCTATGGGTACGACGGTGCTACATTCTGACACATGGTATCATCTTGCAGGTACATATTCTCTTGGAGAACTCAAGGTGTATCTTAATGGAGTTGCCGATGGCAATTCTTCAAGATGCTGCCTTGGCATCGATTCTAGCACCAATAATGTCCTTATGGGGGTAGCCAAGTCTAATCACCTTCCCTTTAACGGCACAATAGATGAGGTCAGGGTAATGAACAAAAGTCTGTCGGGAAATGAAATCAGGTCAGATTACGGACTTGATAACGGCTCCCATGCAGTGACTGTTTACGCGGAAGCCAACAATATTACAGTGAACTTGACAAGGAGCTTTAATATTGAGCTAACAACCAGCACCACCTCCACCAGCACAACAAGCACTACCTCATCCACATCAACAAGCACCACT
>CAZJVE010000008.1:54979-57004 GCA_964549685.1 uncultured archaeon
TCCACTTCAACGACATCAACCAGTACAACAAGCACCACATCAACAAGCACAACCAGCACGTCAACAACAAGCACCACTTCCACTTCAACGACATCAACCAGTACAACAAGCACCACATCAACAAGCACAACCACGGTATCTACATCAACGACCACTACAGTGTCTGTGCAATGTCCAATAGGGGGAGATACTCCTCCATGTGGAGAGGTGACTCTTGATGAGGTGGTGAATTACATAGCTCTTTGGAACCAGGGAGGGGCAGAATTGGAAGATGTAATGAACCTGATATCCATATGGATATCAGGTTAGATTTATACCTTTCTAATTCAAATTATTCAAAATGCAGAAATTTTTGATATATCTAGTGGTTCTTTTTTTTGTATCCCTGGCAGCAGCACAGTCGCCTCCACCCTTTCCCCCGTTGGATGTGGAGGGAACCGTGGAAATCGATGGAGAGCCGGCACCGGTAGGGACTCTTGTTACTGCTGAAATGGATGGAGAGACCGTAGATTATGAACTAACGGAGCCGGGTGAATATACTCTTTCAGTCCCTGGCACAACCGGAGATTATTGGAAGGAGGTGAAATTCTATGTGGACGGAATTCTCATGGAGCAGACTGCCCAATGGAAGGCGGGGGGCCTCGTAACTATAGATTTCAACATTTCTGAGGACTCCACAACCACTAGCACTACACTCCCTTCTGACGAATCCACAACCACCAGTAGCAGCACAAGCACCACGGTTTCCGACGTAAGCACCACAGTTTCTAGCACAAGTTCAAGCACTACGCTCTCCAGCACCACTTCAAGCACATCCTCCACAAGCACGATTCCTCCAGTGACAACAACTGCAGAGACAACAACCAGCACCGTTATGGCAGCATCAAGCACAGTTGCGACAACAATAAAACCAGAAGCAGCTTCAGGAGACGGCTTCAGTCCAAAGCTATTTCTTTTGGCAATCTTGGGAATTATGCTGCTATTGCTTCTGGCAACCTTAATGGTAATGATGAAGAGAAAATAAGAAACCTGCCTATACTCTACCGACCCCATATATGCTGCAGTATTCCTCTGAACTACGAAATATTGTCGGGAAGTGGGTGGAATTCAGATGTCCACTTAACGGCAAAGTAAAATACCCCGGATATGCAAAAGACCCATTCTGTATCCACGTCCTTATCATAATATACTCGATATTTCTCTGATTCAGATATACCTGCATATGTCCCGGGTCCTCAATTTCATATAGGTCACGGGCAGCCCAGCCATCGAGAGGGAAGACATTTCTGTCATATTCAATGTAGTATATCCCCGGGTCAAACGTTGCTACCATTTCATCTTCATTAAGATGTTCATTTATCCATTCCCAGCACTCATAACTTTCCTCATACTCCATTTTCAGTATCTCATCATTGAATCCGGGATGAATCAGGTTATAGATACAACTTCCATTCTCGGAGGAACAAGAAAACTCCTTGGGCCCGATTATAACAAAAACTATGCTCGGTAAAAGCAGCATTGATATGAGTATGGTCATCTTAACCCTGGGCTTTATTCTAATTAATACGGTCGGTATACTGACGAGTTTAAACAAGGCCCCGGGTACTATTATGCTGATTGATGGCAGTATCAGGGTAAAATATCGCATCCAGAACCAATCAAATGTTGGCAGAAGTATGATGAATAAAAGAGGCCATAGGGCTATAACTAGGTGAGCGTATCTTCTCTGCATCACTACCAAAAAACTACCGAGCAGAAACAGCAGGAACAGTGGAGCACAGAGATGCCAATCCAGGAGTATATATGCCCACGAAGACCTTAATCTGCAGAGGTAATCGTCACAGTGGAGGAATCCGGAATCCCTCTTCAGTTTTATCATGGTGTAATACAAAAGCTCTGAGTCAATATTCCTGCTTTTGAATATACTCTGTCCAATCGGATAAACCGGATTCCCTAAAAGCAAAAAATTTCTGACATACCAAATGCCACCGAGCAGCGATATAATAACCAGGATGAAGAGGACAT
>CAZJVE010000009.1:0-2383 GCA_964549685.1 uncultured archaeon
ATCAGGAAGTCAATGACTCGCATTAATGGGTAGTCTCCCATCGCCTGTAAGAAGATGGATTTGTTTTCCATTTTGTAGTTACCGTTGTTGTTAGTTTTGTTAATATTGTTAATATTAACATTTAAAAATGAAATTTGTGATTTCAATTATTGAAACTATATTTAAGCATAGAAATCCACTGTTATAGCATGGATGATTCCAAGCTGAGAATCTGGATTCTCTACAAGCTGCACAGGCACGGTTACTGGGGAAAGGGTCATATATCTGCCGATAACCTGGCCAAGGGCCAACGTCCGGGTCTGAAGAAGCAGATTCTGAAGGTTGCCGATGGAATGGTAAAGGAAGGTCTTCTTATCAGGTTTCCGCACGGCTCTGATATGCATTACTATCTTAACAAGGGCATGAGGGCTGAGATTGAGAGGTTGATTGAGAGTTAGGTACTGCGGAGAAGATAAAATAAAATCTCATCAGTGCATGAAGCATCTCACTTCTGTAAAAACCATTACAATCCCCTGCTCGTCAGCAGCCCTGATACACTCCTCATCCTTTATGGAGCCCCCGGGCTGTATTATGGCCTTAATCCCGGCCTTGGCAGCAGCATCAATCGAATCCCTGAAAGGAAAGAAAGCATCTGAGGCCATCACTGAACCGACCACATTCTCCCCTGCCTTCTTGACAGCAACATCCACCGAGTCGATTCTGCTCATCTGCCCCGCGCCGATGCCGACAGTATATTCCTCCTTTGCAAGGACTATGGCATTCGACTTCACGTGCTTGACAATCTTCCATGCAAACAGAATGGATTTAATCTCCTCTTCGCTCGGCTTCTTTTTTGTAACTACTTTCAGGTCATCCACTCCAAGCGGCTTCACATCCGGTGTCTGCACCAGAAGCCCCCCTGAGACCTTCCTGAAGTCGAACCTCCCATCAGGAATTTCACTCATGTCCAGTTCAAGAATCCTTAAGTTCTTTTTCTTACCCAGAATATCCATCGCTCCCTTCTCAAAGGACGGGGCGATTACCACCTCTATGAACAGCTTGCTTATCTCTTCCGCCGTTTCTTTATCAACCGGCCTGTTGATTGCAACAATGCTTCCAAATGCCGAGTCCTCATCGCAGGCATAGGCCTTCCTGTACGCCTCGCTCAAATTCTTGGAGGAGGCAACCCCGGACGGATTGCTGTGCTTTATTATTGCAACGGTTGACCCCTCGAATTCTCTCACAAGAGAGAGGGCAGCGTCCATGTCCAGTATATTGTTAAATGATAGGTCCTTCTCGCCATGAATCTGATTTGCCTTGGTTATGCACGAGCCCTTCTGCAGCAGTTCCCTGTAAAGGGCCGCGCTCTGGTGTGGGTTCTCCCCGTATCTCAACCTCTCCGGGTTCTCATACCTCAATGAAAGAAGCTGCGGGAATCTCTCTGTCCCGCCCATCAGATAATCATAAATCAGGGCGTCATAGTTCGACGTAACCTTGAACGCCTCGAATGCCAGGGCCTTCCTTTTATCAAAGCCTATATCCCCTGTCCCCCTCAGCTCCTCCAGAATCTCCGGATACTGTGTCGGCGATATGACAACAACGACGTCCTTGAAGTTCTTGGAAGCGGCCCTAATCATCGCAGGGCCCCCAACGTCAATATTCTCTATGGCCTCCTCCATGCTGCCGCTCTTCGATATCGTCTCCTTGAACGGATACAGATTGACAACGAGCAGGTCTATGGGAGCTATTCCATGCTCTGCAAGCTGCTTTTTGTGGGCCTCATTCTCATGAATGCTCAGCAGCGCCCCATGAATCTTTGGATGCAGGGTCTTCACCCTCCCGTCAAGAATCTCTGGAAACCCGGTAACCTCCTCAACACTCATGACAGGAATCTTGTTCTCCTTCAGCAGCTTTCCTGTCTTGTTAGTGGCAATCAGCTCAACGCCAAGCTCTGCCAAAGACCTTGCGAATTCCACAATGCCCTCTTTATCAGAAACGCTCAACAAAGCTCTTTTAATTTTCATTCTATCCTAACTCTTCTCCCCTCCACTTTCAGCTTTCCTTCCTGGAACAGCCCTATCGCCTCGATGAAACCCTCCTTCTCCGCGGCCTGAACCTTATCCTTTAATGAATCTACTGTCTCGTCCTCGGCAATCTCAACGACCTTCTGAACAACAATGGGGCCATCATCAACGTTCTCATCCACAAAATGGATGGTGCAGCCGGTAACCTTCACCCCATAGTCCAGAATCGCCTGATGAACGTCCGTGTCCATCCCGCCCCCGAAGGCCGGCAGCAGCGAGGGATGAACATTCATGATTTTATTCCTGTAAGCATTAACAAATTCAGAACTTAGGATTCTCATATAACCAATTAATAGAACAAGGTCAACACCCTTTCCCTT
>CAZJVE010000009.1:2483-54811 GCA_964549685.1 uncultured archaeon
TTTCCCTTTACCATCAACAAAAACAGACTCTATGCCATGCTTTCTGGCCCTCTCCAGCGCAGGGGCGTTCTCCTTGTTGCTGATAACCACCTCTATGCTGGCATCCAGTTTCCCTGCTTCAATCTCATCGATTATCGCCTGCATGTCAGTCCCTCTTGTCGAGGCCAGCACACCGAGTTTTATTTTTTCCATCATACTAGAATTTATACGCGTTGCGTATAAATTCGTCGACAACAAATTTCGCCTACGGCGAAATTTCTTGTTTCGCAGCCATCACTGTATTCTCAAGCAGCATCGCAATCGTCATCGGGCCCACGCCGCCGGGAACCGGCGTAATCAGCGAGGCCTTCTCCTTCACAGCCTCGAAGTCCACGTCCCCAACAATGCCCTTCTCGGTCTTGTTGATTCCAACATCTATGACAACAGCCCCATCCTTCACCATATCGGCCTTAATGAGTCCTGCCACCCCTGCAGCAACAATCAGAATATCCGCCTCCCTGGTGAATTTCCCAAGGTCCTTCGTTTTGACATGACAGACAGAGACCGTCGCCTCCCTGTTCAGCAGCAGCATCGCCAGGGGCTTGCCCACGACAGGACTATGATTAACAATAACGCAGTCCTTCCCCTCAACATCCACTCCCTCATGCTCGAGCATTCCTATAATGCCCCTGGGCGTCGCCGGCACAAACCCTTCATCGCCTATCATCAGGTTGCCCATGCTAACCGGATTGAAGCCGTCAACATCCTTTTCCGGCGCAATCTCCGCCATGATTTTCTGGGAATTCAGATGTTTTGGTAATGGAAGCTGCACAAGAATCCCATGAACCGAGGGATTCGAGTTTAATTCCTTAATTATTTTTATAATTTCCCCCTCCTTCGCGTCGCCTGGGAATTCATATTTCTCCGATTTAATCCCTGCATCCTCGCAGGCCCTGCCCTTCAGCTTAACATAAATCTGCGAGGCTGGGTCATCCCCGACGAGGACAGTAGCAAGCCCCGGCTTGGTCTCCATGCTCTCGACCTCCTCCCTGATCTTGTCCTTTATCTCAGCCGCAATCTTTTTCCCATCGATTATTGCCATTTCAAATCTTCATATATCGGAAATCTGCTGCACAGCTCCTCGACCTCCTTCTTGACCTCTTCCCCGACCTCCTTCCCAGCGTCTTCCCCACCCTTTGAATCCTCCATATCCCCGATAACCCTCGCAATAAACCCCGCAACCTGCTCCATCTCGGGCTCCTTCATCCCCCTCGTCGTAACGGCAGGGGTTCCAATCCTGATTCCGGATGTAATGAAAGGACTCCTCGTCTCGAAGGGAATCGTATTCTTGTTCAGTGTAATCCCTGCCTCCTCCAGAGCGCCCTCGGCGTCCTTGCCTGTAATATTTTTATTATTCAAATCCACCAGGATGAGATGATTGTCAGTCCCCCCAGAAACAAGGTTGAATTCATTATTTATTAAAATTTCTGCAATCTTTTTGCAATTCTTCACAACCTGACTCTGATACTCCTTGAATTCCGGTTCCATCGCCTCCTTGAAACAGACGGCCTTCGCTGCAATCGCATGCATCAGGGGCCCTCCCTGAGTCCCTGGAAAGACCATCTTATCAATCTGCTTTGCAAACTCCTCTTTGCACATTATCATCCCGCCCCTCGGGCCCCTCAGCGTCTTGTGAGTAGTTGTAGTGATGAAATCAGCATGGCCAACAGGGCTCTGATGCACTCCCCCCGCAATCAGCCCCGCAATATGCGCGATATCCGCCATCAGATAGGCATCCACCGAATCGGCAGCCTCCCTGAAGGCCCTGAAATCAATCTCCCTTGGATAGGCCGATGCTCCGCAGACAATCAGCTTCGGCTTAAATTTCCTTGCAATCCTCTCAACCTCGGCGTAGTCAATCCTCCCGGTCTCCTTGCCGACACCATACTGAGCCACCTCGAAATACTTCCCTGAAAAGCTGACCTTCGCCCCATGGCTGAGATGCCCGCCATGGTTCAAATCCATGCTGAGAATCCTATCCCCCATCTCAAGGCAGGAGAAATACACAGCCATATTGGCGCCAGAACCGGAATGGACCTGAACATTGACGTGCTCAGCCTTAAAAATCTTCTTTGCACGCTCTATTGCAAGCGCCTCGGCAACATCAACGAACTCGCAGCCCCCGTAATACCTCTTATACGGATAGCCCTCCGCATACTTGTTCGTCATTACAGAACCCTGCGCACGCATAACAGCCTCGCTGGCATAATTCTCAGAAGCAATCAGCTGGAGTCTGGTCTGAAGCCTATTCACCTCATTTTCGATGGCCTCAGCAATCTCCGGGTCAGTCTCTCCAAGTCCAGCCATATTTCAAGCTTTAACTTATCAGATTGGTTCATAATAAATAGAGCAAAAATTCATCTATTTTCCTCCAATGATGAACGGAATCGCTATTTATGGGGACAATTCACAGATTAATACTAGTTGGAAATGAAAAATAAGGTTTTGATATCCGGGTTTCTATTACTAATTTTCGTATGTAGCCTTGCAGAGATTGCTGGGGCGTGGCAGGGATATAACAACAATATGTCCATCAATTGCACCCACATGACTGACAGAGTTCCATTAGTAATCAACGGCTCTAGTGGTTTTCATAACCTTCAAGGCGAGTGTGGAAAGCAGATAGTATGGACTTACTGCTCTGGAACGGGGACGGCCCTCTACTATAATGCAACTGCATCGGGGGTAGCTTATTATGTCGTTGCAAACGACACAGACCAGTTGCCTATGGAGGTCGAATTGGGGAACGGAACGGACTATAATCCTACCGGAATTTGGTCCAACAGGTCTCTTGGAGTTTATCATCTTAAGGGAAGTCTTAGTGCCGTAGATAGCTCTCCTGGAGGATGGACATTTACGGAGACTGAGTCTACAATGAAAAATGTAAGTGATGGATATTTTGATGGTAGTGTGAACTTCACAGCTAGCGGAAGTTTTAAGAGAGACCCCCTTATATGGGAGGGAATGAACGATTATTCTATGGAAGTTTGGTTCAGGACAACATCTACAGGTGGTATGCAAAGAATGGCGGGTTCTGGAGATGCTGGAGTTCTTTCAAATATAGGTTGTGTGCTATTAGCAGACGGAACTATAAGGTGTTCTGGTGGTGGAACATATCACGCCAGCGGCGGTAATTTTGCTGATGCTCAATGGCATTATCTGGTGGTTACAAGCACCAATGGCGGTAGCCTCATCTTATACAATAATAGTAGATTGCTTGCTTCTAAAGGCGGAGTGGGAGCTTGCGGAACGATAGATGGTAAAGAGCAGATAGGTGGAATGATACTTGATGGTGGTTCTACAGCTCAAAACTTCGGTGGAGATTTGGATGAAATAAGAGTATGGAACAGGACACTAACTACGGCGGAAATCAACCAGACCTACCAGAACGCAATCGTAACTGCAGGATATGGGGACTTAGGGGTAGGTGGTGAGGATACAACAACAACCACAACCACAACAAGCACTAGTACCTCCACGACCACAACAGTGTGGAATCCATCCTCTTATAACAACAATATGTCCATCAATTGCACCCACATGACTGACAGAGTTCCATTAGTAATCAACGGCTCTAGTGGTTTTCATAACCTTCAAGGCGAGTGTGGAAAGCAGATAGTATGGACTTACTGCTCTGGAACGGGGACGGCCCTCTACTATAATGCAACTGCATCGGGGGTAGCTTATTATGTCGTTGCAAACGACACAGACCAGTTGCCTATGGAGGTCGAATTGGGGAACGGAACGGACTATAATCCTACCGGAATTTGGTCCAACAGGTCTCTTGGAGTTTATCATCTTAAGGGAAGTCTTAGTGCCGTAGATAGCTCTCCTGGAGGATGGACATTTACGGAGACTGAGTCTACAATGAAAAATGTAAGTGATGGATATTTTGATGGTAGTGTGAACTTCACAGCTAGCGGAAGTTTTAAGAGAGACCCCCTTATATGGGAGGGAATGAACGATTATTCTATGGAAGTTTGGTTCAGGACAACATCTACAGGTGGTATGCAAAGAATGGCGGGTTCTGGAGATGCTGGAGTTCTTTCAAATATAGGTTGTGTGCTATTAGCAGACGGAACTATAAGGTGTTCTGGTGGTGGAACATATCACGCCAGCGGCGGTAATTTTGCTGATGCTCAATGGCATTATCTGGTGGTTACAAGCACCAATGGCGGTAGCCTCATCTTATACAATAATAGTAGATTGCTTGCTTCTAAAGGCGGAGTGGGAGCTTGCGGAACGATAGATGGTAAAGAGCAGATAGGTGGAATGATACTTGATGGTGGTTCTACAGCTCAAAACTTCGGTGGAGATTTGGATGAAATAAGAGTATGGAACAGGACACTAACTACGGCGGAAATCAACCAGACCTACCAGAACGCAATCGTAACTGCAGGATATGGGGACTTAGGGGTAGGTGGTGAGGATACAACAACAACCACCTCCACGACATCAACTACAACCACGACATCAACAACAACCACGATAAGACCGGGTGGTGAGGTTATCTGCAACTCCTGCTCCGACTGCACCTCGAAGCTGAACGGCGACTACGATATGGTGAAACTTTCCGCTGACATCACGGACCAGAGCGGGAGCTGCATCACCCTCGGAACCAGCAACGTGGAGTTCAACTGCCAAGGCCATACAATAGATGGAAACGGCCCCACATCTTACGCATATGGAATCGAAATAGACGAAAAACTCAATAACACAATAAGGAACTGCACAATCACTGACTTTTTCCACGGAATTCATATTGAGCAGTCATCTAACAACACCATCGTGAACAACACTCTAAATTCAAATAAAGTCGGCGTTAACATGCGTTCCTCCTCATCCGAAAACACCTTAACCAACAACATCGCAAATTCAAACGATGCTGGAATCAACATAGGCTATAATTCCCCCTACAACACCATCACCAACAACGACCTCAGAAACAACATAAACTATTCTATCGCTATTTCACGTGAGCTGAGCTGTAACCAGTCCATAGACACCACCAACATAGGGGGCAATGACGGAAAGCCAATCCTTTACCGCCATGACGCCAAAGAAATAACAATATCCAACACAGACGCATACTCCGAGATACTGCTGTGCGGAGTGAACAACTCGGTGATAAACAACGTTACCATCAACAACGGGGAGTCGAAGAGCGACGGACTCGCACTATGCAAATCATATAACAACACCATCAGCAACAGCAGCCTTTCGAGCAACTGGATTGGGATTTATCTTCGTTACTCAGACGGTAACACACTTATCAACAACGAGGCAGGCTCAAACAATCTCTCTGGAATCCACCTCGCTCGTGCCGAGAGCAACATTCTTACTGATAATCTGGCGAACACAAATAATCGATACGGAATTTATTTAAATTTTCAATCCAGTGGCAATAACCTAACCAACAACACCGCAGATTCAAATGACATTTACGGAATCTACTTACCCTATAGTAGTAACACCCTGAACTCCAACCGCGTCTGCTCCAATACAAATTCAGATTTCTATCTATCTAGCAGTCCAGAGAGTACCGGAGATAACAACTACTGCGACAACCCCGGCAACTGGAATGATGAAGGGACTACCGGATGCAGGTACAATTGCGCCGGGGTAAGTACTACATCAACAACTACGACCACAACAACCTCAACCTCAACAACCACAACAACCTCAACCTCAACAACCTCAACAACTTTAACCACCCTGCCTTCATTAGTAGCACTATGGCACTTTGACGAGAATAGTGGTTCGACAGCATCTGACTCCTCCGGCAATAACAATGATGGAACAATCCAGGGCGATGTATCTTGGACTGATGGTCTGGTTAATTCCGCCTTGCATTTCACTGGCTCAGGTTCCTCAGGAGTCAGAATAAATCCGGATATACATTTTACCTCTAGCTTTACCATCATGGTGTGGACTAGGTACGTGGAAGGTGTCAGCTACATTGTTCGGAAGGGCTATAGTGCAGGGACGAGGGAGTATGGACTTGTGATCTCATCTAATAAACTCCGTTTCCTCAAGAGTAGTGACTGTCACACCAATAACATTCTGGATAGCACTGAAACAGTTGCAGAAAACGAATGGACACACGTAGCAGCAGTATGGAACTCTTCATCCAGCCTTATGATGGTATATATAAATGGACGGCTTAATAACACTGCTTCTGTTTCATCGTCACAATGCAACAGCAGTGGTGCCTATCTTGGTATAGGTGCAGAATATGATACAACCGGAAATCAAGAAGGCGCCTCTTTTAAGGGGGACATAGATGAGGTATACCTATACGAGAGAGCCTTATCGGCGAGTGAAATAAACCAGAGATATTCGGATGATTTTACCGCTACGACAACCACTACCACAAGCACCACAACGACATCAACCACCACAATTAACGTTACTACTACGACAACTACATCATCAACAACCACAACCCTGCCAACAACCACAACCAGCACAACCTCAACAATCACATCAACTACCACCACTCCCACAACCTCAACCACTATGACCTCAACAACCACAACTACTACATCATTGCCGGGAACACACCCGCTGACCGTGACCCGGTCTCTGCCCGACAGCGCGAGTGAAGGCACGCAGCTGACGGTAAGGCTGGTAATGGACGTAAATGAGTCAGACATTCCCGAAACTGCAGGTATCACAGAGACCCCTCCCGATGGATGGGAAGTCGTCTCAATGGACCCCACGGGGAGTACGGTATCGAATCCCGGCTCGATAGAATGGCTGTTCTGGGAGCTTGGTGACCCCGTGCAAGACACCAACATTACATACACGCTGAGTATCCCATTAAATTCCAGCGGGACCTACTACTTCACTGGCTTCATTGACTACGGCGAGGTCACAACACCTCCCATCACCGGAGATTCTTCGATAACAGTATCGTGCCAGTTGACTGGCAATTATCCGCCATGCGATGACGTAACTCTCGCAGAGGTGATTGATTTCATAGTCCTCTGGTCCAATGAGCAGGCAGACCTCGCAGATGTGATAGACCTTATCACTGCATGGGCATCCGGCTGATTTTACAATTCCTTCCAAGTATATGATAATGGAGTTCTTCGATTCCTACAGCAAGGGCCTGATAGTCCACCACTGGGACACCGACGGAATCTGCTCAGCAGGGATGCTGCTGTCGGAGCTTAAGGGAAAGGAGGTCGACAACATCAGCCCCGAGATAGGGAACTACCACCTCACAGATGGGGAGATAGAGTCTATAAAGGACAGGGGCTATGAATTCATAGTGATTGCTGACGTCTGCATTCCCAAGGATGAGATTCTCAAGATAAAGGATTCTACAGGAGCGAAAATCCTCATCTTCGACCACCATCTCCAAGAGAGGATAGCTGAGGTCGAGCACATCAATCCAATCAGCGAGGGAAAAAGCCAGGAGAGCTTTCCCTCGACCAGCTGGGTTCTTTCGCAGTGGCTCGGCGTAAATCTCCTGGTGGTCCTCGGCGCCGTCGGCAACCTGGAGGCGAGAACTAAGGAGAACGAAATCATCTACCCCGAGATAGAGAAATTCATGGGCGCCCATTCGGTGGACTTCAAGCAGCTCCTGAGGATGGTCAAGCTGATTGATTCGAGCTACAAGGTGATGGACAAGGAGGGGGTCGAGACTGCAGCCCGCTTTGTGACAGAAAACCGCAACAACCCTGGGAAGATTATCGGGCATCGGCCATGGCACAAGAACTCGGTAAGGATAAAGGCGGAGATTGACAGACAGATGTCAAAGGAGATTATCGAGGACGGCAATTTTCTATTGCTAAACATCATTACGCCGCTCAACATAATATCTACCATAACGAGAAAGATTGCCTGGAAAAATCCGCAGAAGACGGTAGTCGTTGTCAACAGGGGATTCTTCTGGGACAGGAGCCAGATATACGTGAGGGGCACCAAGGCCCAGAGCCTCATAAAAATCGCAAGGGAAAGGGGCTATTCGGCAGGAGGAAAGAGAGGCGTTGCCGGAATCGTGCTCCCAAACACGGAGACGGACGATTTCCTGAGTATAATAAAAAACATCTGATTTTTTGGGGCGATATTTGGGTGGATTTTACTATTCCTTCTCAATAAATACCATAATGATTATAACCCTGAAGAAGCCAGTCAAAGAGATTCTGCAGATGTTAAAAGGCCATGAAAAGGTAGCAATCATCGGCTGCGGCCAGTGCGCGACAATCTGCAGAACAGGCGGAGAGCAGCAGGTCGAAGAGCTTGCTGAAGCCCTGGAAAAGGAGGGCAAGGAGATAGTCTTCAGGGAGGTTATAGAGGCGGGGGTCTGCTACCTCCCCGAGTCCAGAAAGGTTTTGGAGAAGATACCCGAGGCCGATGCCGTCATAGTCCTGGCCTGCGGCTCCGGGGCCCAGGCAGTAGTCGAATTCAATGATTCTCTCAATGTTTTTCCAGGAGTGGATACAAAATTTTTAGGAATAACGAAGAAATTCGGCGAATTCTATCGCAAATGCTCTCTCTGCGGGGACTGCACCCTTCATCTCACAGGGGGGCTCTGTCCAATCGCCCTCTGCCCAAAGGAAAAGGCCAACGGCCCCTGCTCCGATTCCATAGACGGCAAATGCCCCACTCTGGAGCTGGCTGGGGTCGAGGATGCCGACTGCGTATGGGAGCTGATTTACGAGAAGACCGGAAAGCTACCAAAGATAGGGAGAGACTGGTCAAAGTTCTCCCTCCCTGAGAAAATAACACTTCAAAATGTCGCTAAAAGAAAAGCTAGAGAGGGATGACTTCGTCATAACCATCGAGATTTCACCCCCAAGGGATTCAGAGATGAAGGAATTCATCCAGACAGCAAAGGAGAATGAGGTGGATGCCATCAACGTCCCTGACAACCAGCGGGGGACTCCACACATCTCTTCAATGGCAGCATCAAAGATACTTCTCGATAATAAAATAGAACCCATCATGCACCTGTCCTGCGCGAACAGGAACCGGATAGAGATGGAGTCCCTCATCCTGGGGGCAGAGGCACTGAGGATTCCAAATCTCCTTATGATAACGGGGGACCATCCCCTGGTTGCGGAGAACAGGGAGGCAAAGCCGGTCTTCGACATAGATTCAATAGAGACGCTGAGACTGGCGAAGGAAAAATCAGGACTCTACCTCGGCGCAGTAGCAAACCAGATGGCTAACCTGGAATTACAGGCCGAGCTAATCAATAGAAAGGTGGATGCAGGAGCAGAATTCATCCAGACCCAGCCGGTCTTTGAGATAGAAAGGCTTGAGAAGCTCATTGATGCTGCCGCTGTAAAAACCAAATGGATTGCGGGAGTCATGCCCATTCACTCACCAGAGAGTGCGGAATTCATAAGCAAGAGAATTCCCGGTATTCAGATTCCAGAGGAGATTATAGAGGGGCTGAAGAATTCCAAAAATCCTGAGAAGGAGGGAATTCAAATAATGAAGAACATCCTCGATGAGCTTAAATCCGCTAAAATCTCCGGAGTGAGCTTAATGAGTTTATCAGGAATAGACATCAGCGAGTATAGAGACTCATTATCTTCTCAATAACGCTGTTACTCTCGAACCTCTTGTCATACAACCTTCTGCTTTCCCTGCTCATCTTCTCGCGAAGCTCCGGGTCAGAGATTAATCTCTCAAGCCTTTCCTTCAGCTCCTCAACATCGGGCTTTACCAGGAACCCGTTCTTCCCATTCCTGATACACTCCCTATTCCCGCCGGAGTCCGTTGCAATCAATGGCTTGCTGAAGCAGAGCGCCTCTATCAACACCCTGGAAAGCGGCTCCGGCCACCTTGATGGAAGAACCACAATATCCGACTGCCTGTAGATGGATGGCATATACTTGTACTTCACCCTCCCGAGGAATTTCACCCTGCTGCCCGCAATATTCTCTAGTCTCTCCCTTTCAGGCCCATCGCCGACTATCACCAGCTTGCCCATCCCAATCCCGTTAAAGACATCCATCAGCAAATCCACGCCCTTTATCCTGTTCAGTGTCCCGACATAGGTTACTATAGGGCCTTCAAGGTCCAGAGGATACTCATTACCGGACTCCCCCACCGTGCCGGAGTCCTTTATTGAAATTACATTAGGAATCCTGTGAATCCTCTCCTCCGGAACCCCGTTCTTCAGCAGCAACTCCCTGATAAAATCCGAGATAGCAATGAAATCATCTACCCTGGCCAGGGCCCGGTTCCGCCTCATGAAGTTCCAGTAGGCCAGGTCCCAGAACAACGGGTTGTACCTCAGCCATGGCCTCATCCTGACCTTCCCGGCATAGCCTGAGCTCAGCATGCACAGCGGATACTTCAGGATGCCGCAGCCGCTGCATTCTCCTTTCTCCCTGTAGAACATATTACCCTTCGGACAGAAGTTGCCGTAGCTGTTTATGGTCGCTATGCTCCTCTTTTCGTAGTGAGTGATGCTGGTAGTATTCAGAAAATGCACGACATCGAAGTTCTCCGTTTCATCCAGTTTCTTCAGTTCCTTCCTTATGGAGCGGGGAAAGAGCAGTTTCCTTTTCAGCATGGAGGCGGGGCCTTTCCCGGTGCTGAGCCTCCTGTGAATCCTTACTCCATTCTTCTCCTCGTATTCCGGCAGCCCCCGGAATTTCGATGTCAGGACGGAAACGTCAACCCCTCTCTTCGCAAGGCCCTTCGCTAGGTGTTCCGCTGAGATTTCGCCACCGCCGAATACCTTCGGAGGGTAGTACTCGGATACGAGAAGGACCCTCGGATTTTCAATCATCTTAATATGATTAGATTTAGAGTTGAATAGAGCTAGAACCCCCGTGACTTTAGCCGAGGGATGAATGGCGACTACGTGTTCTTTCTAACTACTTTTTGAGCATTTAATTTCCTAACTGAAGGGTTTCTGGGGATACATCCACGTGTACCCTCCATTAATCAAACTATTTAGTTAGCTATCCTCACTTCTCACTTTTCTCGTGCTCTCTAGGATAAAGTAATTAGCTAATACTGATCTAAGTTAAAACATGAGCTCATTCATTACTGCCACGAAAACAGTTAGGGTTTCCCTACACTATAAAACTACGCAGACAAAGCTCAGAAAACTGGAAAAGCTCATTGCAAGGCATACCTATGCTGTCAGACTCTTCTGCGAAAAAATCAATGCTAAGGAGGATGTTCCAACGACTAGATATGATGTTCGTAAATACACTCCAGAGGTCACTGCTGAGATAAATCTATCCTCCGGCTTTATCCAGCAGGCTGAGGACAAGACTCTGTGGATGTACAGGCAATATCGAATAGCATACAATGCTTGGAAAAGAAAACTATCAAAGGCAAAGAAAGGAACGAAGTGGTATAGCAAACTACTGACAAGAGAACCCTCTAGACCCTGTACCTCCAAGAGAAGCAAGCTCAGGAGGATACCTATCAGACTAGATTATAGAACCGGAAACGTCAAGGAAGTAGGCCTAAAACTGACTAACCTACTTGCAGAGGTTTCCACTCTCAGGAAGCATGAACGGATGGCTTTACTGCTAAATCCATCTCAGTATCATATCCAACAGCTTGAATCTGGCAAGATAAAAGACCTCGAACTCGTCAAAAAAGGCAGGAAATATTACGCTCACATCTCAGTTAAATATGAAGTTCCCACTCAACCTATTCAAACTATTCAGGGGGTTGATCTTGGCGTGAGTCGAGATATAACCTCGGTGAGGTTGCCTCTCACACCAAACAACTTCCAGATAGTCCGAAAGGTTAAGAAGAAATCTGAACTAAAGAAACTGAATGACCGGATAAGCCACCTGCGAAGGGAACAACGATGGGAAGTCCTGAAGAAGCTGAGGAACAAGCGGAGGAATCTAGCGATAGACCACGACATAAAGCTCGCCAAGGAGTTTGCTGCAACCTGCCATAACTGTCTGGTTGTGGTAGGGAACCCAGAGTATATAGCTTATAACCACTTCAAGGGCAATGGAGACAAAGTGGGTAGAAGACTCCTCAGAAGCTGGTCCTTCTCACGGACGGCAGGCTGGATAATCCATCAGTGCAGTAAGCAGGGCATACCGGCAGCAAAGCTGAACGAGTGGTGGACTTCCTCAAAGTGCCATAAGTGCGATGGCAAGGTTCAGAGAACAAAAACCAGAATCGTTTGCAAGAAGTGTGGTATGAAATACGATGCCGACTTCAACGCATCGATAAACATTCTCCAGAGGGGCAAAGCCCAACTGGAGAGTAAGTCCAGTGAGCTTCACAAAACCTTGGAGCAAAACCTGGCGGGGGCTACGGATGAACTAGCCCGCAAACTGGAGATGATTTCCTACACATGGAATGAGTCCAGAAACTCCAAGTCGGGGTTAGACGCCCCGACATTTATGTCGGGGTAGTTCACTTTTCTTAGTTAAATCAAATATCCAATTCCAATATGGGCAAAAAGATTCTTGTTACCGGGGGGGCAGGATTTATTGGCTCCTTTCTCGTGGACAAGCTGATTGAGGAGGGCAATGAAGTAAGAATCTTCGACAACCTCGAGGAGCAGGTCCACCAGGGCAGCACTCCCGACTACCTGAACGAAAAGGCGGAGTTCATCAACGGCGACGTCTGCAACTACGATGAGCTGAAGAAGGCGGTCGAGGACGTGGAGGTGGTCTCCCATCAGGCAGCCATGGTCGGAGTCGGCCAGTCCCAGTATCAGCCAAAGAGATACGTCGACGTCAATACAGGCGGAACAGCGAACCTCCTGGAAATTCTCGTCAATGAAGAGCACGACGTCAAGAAACTCATAGTCGCCTCGTCTATGAGCATCTATGGTGAGGGCGCCTACCAGTGCGAGTCCTGCGGAGAGCTCAGCCCGGAGCTCAGGAGCGACGAGCAGATGGGCAGGCAGGAGTGGGAGGTCCAGTGCCCAAGCTGCGGCAAGGCACTCAAACCCGTTCCCACAACAGAAGAAAAGAAACTGCAGAGTAATTCTATTTATGCAATAACCAAGAAAGACCAGGAAGAAATGTGTTTAAACATAGGTAAAAGCTATGGAATCCCCGTCGTTGCCCTGCGCTACTTCAACGTCTTCGGCCCGAGACAGAGCCTGAGCAACCCCTACACTGGCGTAGTTGCAATATTCCTGAGCAGGATAAAGAACAACAACCCGCCCCTAATCTTCGAGGATGGATTACAGAGCAGGGACTTCATTTCCGTGCATGACATAGTCCACGCAAACCTCCTTGCAATGAATTCCAATGCCGCTGATTACGACTACTTTAATGTTGGGGCTGGAAGGCAGATAACCATCCTGGATATTGCCGAAATCCTTGCAAAGCTCCAGAACTCTGATGTAAAACCGGAGATAGTCGGGAAGTTCAGGAAGGGGGACGTAAGGCACTGCTTCTCCGACAGCTCAAAGATTAAGAGCAAGCTCGGATTCGAGCCGGGGGTGGAATTCGAGCAGGGCATAAAGGAGCTCATGGAATGGTCGGCGGGAGTTGAAGCAGAGGACAAGGTAGAGGCAGCAACCGAGGAGCTGAGGGAGAAGGGGCTTCTGGAATAATCAATATGGACCGAGACGAGATTCTTCAGGCTCTGGAGGAGAGGAAGACCCCAGACGAGCTGAGGTCTGAACTGGATGCAGACAGAAAGGAGCTGAAGAGGGAGCTGAAGTCCATGAGGAACTCCGGCCTGGTCGAGACCGACGGAAACCATTACTGGAAGGCCGAGAGTAAGTCAACAGAACTTAACTACGCGGCAGTCATTCTCGTCATCGGTTGCATACTACTGGGCTTCTATCTCCGAAGCTATCACATGGACTATCCGGTTGTCGGCTATCACAACTGGAAGGAGACCCACTACCTCAGCGAGGCGAGGAATTTCGTAAGGGACGGTTTCTTCAAATACGGCGTCTTTGTCCCTGTATGGGACTATCCCTCCATGGAGAGCGACCCATCCGGAGTGCATTCAGACACCCTCCCGACAATATCCATTCTTGTCTCAATAGCGTTCATGCTCTTCGGCTACGAGCTCTGGGTCGCAAGGCTTATCGGTATTCTCATGAATACCGGAACCATTCTTTTGATATATCTCATCGTCAAGAAGATATTCGAGAGGGAGGACATAGCGGTGGTATCTGCCTTTCTCATGGCCATAAACCCCATGCTCGTGTTCTTCAGCCACAACGTCCAGCTGATGAACGTAGGGATATTCTGCGCCCTCCTCTCATTATACATGTTCCTGCTCTGGAGGGATTCCAACAATGGAATGCATCTAATCCTGACGGCAATATTCCTTGCCCTGGCAGGCCTGACAAAGTATCCCTTCCTCGCAATAACCGCTCCGATGTTCTTCCTGTTTCCATTTGGGAGGCTGAAGGAGATAGGAAAGAATCCCATGCCGTACATAGTCTCTGCAATAATCCTCCTCTCAATCCCCGCGTGGATATACTACTCATCCGTTGTTATAATAGACCAGTACGATACCACGGCATCGGCAAATCTTGGAGCAATCCAGCCAGACAAGCTTCTCACGGACAAATTCTGGAAGACCACCGAGAGCTACCTGGCCGACTCGTTCACCATGCTCGGGGTCGGCGTTGCGGTCCTTGGCATTCTTGCAGCAGCCCTCTCCTACCTCCTGGACAGGAAATTCACTCCTGCAAGGAGATTCATGCTCGGCTCCCTGATTGGAACAATCCTCTTTGCCATTGTAGTGTCCAGCAAGCTGATGGGCCACGCATACTACTACTACGTCATTGCAGCCTTTGTCGTAATCTTCATGGCCTATTTCATGGTTACGATGGCAGATTTAGCAAGACGGCTCAAGGTCGAGGGCAAGGGCATTGGCAATGCAAGCCTTATCATAGTAATAATCCTGGCCGCAATCCTGGTTCCCACATCGCAGGAGTCGGCATCCAGACAGTTCAATACACAGTTCCACGGCCTTGACGTCGCTGGAGAATACATAAACCAGCACAAGTCCCCCGGCGAGAGGGTGATGCATTCTTCTCATCAGGCCTACGGAATTCTCTGGCATGCCGATATGAAAGGCACGAGAGGAATCCCCAAAACCCTCGAGAAGATAAAGTTCGCGGAGGATAACCTGAACGCAACCTGGCTCTTCATCTACAACTGGGACTTCGACATCCTGCAGGACGAGGAGAGATGGCCCTACATCCGGGAGAACTACCGTCTTGTTCAAATAGGATTCATGCAGACCAACCAGGGCAGCCAGCCCTTCTATTTCCTGCTCAGAAAGGGCGGCTCGTTCGATGAAACCAAGCTCAACGACATGCTGGCAGGAAAGACAATCCAGAACAGGGACTACGAGCTGACCTCCGGCATCGCAAGGATGAACTACATAAACCTGGAATAATCATGAAAAAGAAAATAATTTCCCTCTTTGTAACGGCTGCTTTAATCCTCATTCTCCTCTCCCAGATTTCCCTGGACAGGTTTCTCGAGGTTATACTGACGATATCCCCCTTCTGGGTGGCTGTCGGTTTCGTGATGTATTCTCTTGGCTATCTGTTCAGGGCCATAAGGTTCAGGATGCTCCTCGGCGACAAGGTATCGCTCAGGGAGATGTACCCCCTCGTATGCCTCCATTACATGGCCAACAACATTCTCCCGGCAAGGCTCGGCGAGCTCTCCTACATCTATCTCGTGAAGAAGCTACACCAGATTCCAACGGCCGAGGGAATCGCAAGCCTTACAATAGCAAGAGTATTTGACCTGATTGCGCTGTCGAGCCTTCTGTTCTTCTCGGCAGTATTCGTTGAGAACGTTCCCCCACTGATAGCGCAAAGTTTCGTGGTGGCGGGCGCCCTCATGCTGCTCCCAGTCATATTCGTCTTCTTCGTTGTCCATGGAGGGCGCAGGTTTGTTGCCCTGATAGAAAAAATCCTCATTGCCCTCAACCTCAGGAGATTCCAAAAGAGCGAGCTTATCCTGAAAAAATCTATCGAAATAATCGACTGTTTCCATGTCGTCAAATCAAAGAAGGTCATCTTTTACACACTGCTGAATTCCTTTGCCGTCTGGCTGTTCATTTACCTAATGAATTTCTCGCTGCTGAGGGGAATAGGCATGAACCTTGCTCTTCCAATCGTCATCCTTGGTTCGACATTCTCTGTTCTAACAAACATAGCCCCCGTTCCCTCGGTTGCAAGCATCGGAATCTACGAGGGCGTGTGGGCACTGGCGTTTATCTCTCTTGGCATACCGAAAGAAGCAGCAATATTCTCGGGTTTTGTGGCGCACATCATGATGCTCGTATACGTTGCCATTCTCAGCGGCATGGCCATGTTTGCGCTCAGGGGCAAAAGCATCAATCCTTTTCACACAGGATGACGTTCAGAAAGGAGTAGTTCGGGTAGGCAAGGAACCTGTTGAGAATTCTATGCAATGGATAAACCCTCGACGGAAAGAAATACGTCAGGACCGAGATGGCAGGAAACGTCGGAAAGATTCCATTCCTCCATTTTAGTTCAAACCCATTTCTCTTGAGCATGGAAAGGTACTCCTTTATCGGCCTGTCTCCGGGATGCCGCTCTATCTCCGAGGTTCGAAGCAGCTTTCCTGTAAAGAGGAAGGAAACCCGTGAGGCGAAGTGGGCCAGGTTTGGGATAGTCAGTAGCAGCCTCCCGTCCTCCTTCAGGACCCTCTTTATATCCGTAATGGCCTTCTCTTGGTCATGGAAATTCAAATGCTCAATTATATCAAGACATAGAACCAGGTCGAACTCCCCGTCCTTGAAGGGCATCTTGGTGATATCCCCTTTCTTCACATGCTTCGATGAGTAGTTCAGGTCCATTCCAATGATGTCGTAGCCCCTCTTCCTGAACTCCTCCACGAGAACCCCCTCGCCGCAGCCCGCGTCCAGAATCTTTGCACTCTTCGGAATCTTGGCAAGGAACCCTCTGATGAATTCGAGCTTCGCCCTGTAGATTGGATAGTATTTCCAGTTCTTGTCGACCTCGCGATGATAGTCGCCCTTCTCCAGATATTCTCCAGCCCTCTTTTTCATGATAAACTGGCAAAGGAAACTCCCCACTTTAGTGGGGAGAGGAATTTGCTCTCTTCACCCCCTTGTTTTCCACTTTTCCTGTGCTCTCCCACAAGGTATTTGGAGTGCTTGGTTAGATAGTTAATCATGGTAGGCCTTACTAAAACGATACGAATACCGTTACATGAACCTAACAAAGGGAAATATGATTCCCTCATCAACACCCTCAATCGCTATTCTGATTGCATCAACTTCCATCTTGATGGTGCTTTCTTTTACGCCGATTCCAAGCAGGAGTTGCATCAACTCTGCTACCGCTCCTCAAGATTGGACGGCCTGTCTGCCAACCTCGTCCAGTCGGCTCGTGACAGAGCAATTGAAATGCATCGGAGGGGATGCACCCATACTAGTGATGTCCCCCTCCGTCTGAACCAGCGAATCTTTAAGCTCGTTCTTCGCGATGATGGTCTTAATCTTATTGGTATCACAACCATTAATGGTAGGATATATGTACCTCTACCGCCTTATCTTCGGCCTTACCAAAAGCGACACCTAAAGGACATAACTTCCGGGAAGGCAACCTGCAACTGTGCCGAACTTGTCGACAGAGATGGTGACTTATGGATCCATCTCTTCGTCAAATATGAACTTGACAAGCCTCACTATCAACCCAAAACCATTATCGGAGTCGACTTGGGAATATCCAAGATAGCAACGGCGTCCGCCCTATCTGAGGATGTGATGAGCAGACCAACCTTCTTTGATGGCTCCAGGTTGAGATTTAAGCGGAAGTGCTACAAGCGAAAGCTGAGCGAGTGGCAATCCAATGGAAATGATGCAATGGTCAAGAGGTCGAAAGGCAAAATATCAAACCTTTCAATCTATCTGAACCACTGCATCAGCAAGGAGATTGTCTCCTTAGCGGAACAATATCCTAATCCAGTGATTGTCATGGAAAAGCTCACCCACATAAGGAAGCGAAACTTGGGCAAGCGAATGAACTACGAACTTAACTCTTGGTCTTTCGCCCAGCTCCAGAGCTTTATTGAATATAAGGCCATGGAAAAGGGCATTCGAATTGAATATGTCGGGGCCAAACATACCTCACACAGGTGCAGCAACTGTGGCCACCTCAACAAATCGAATCGTAAAGACCAAGCACATTTCAAGTGCTTGGAGTGCGGTTATGAAGCGAACGCCGACTTTAACGCTTCCGTTAATATAGCCAAAGTCTTCCGTGAGGGAGCGCCCTCTCAGCCTACATGGTTGGGTGGATAGGGCGAACTAAACCGCCCTTGCTCTGACTTATGCCTGAGCCACAAGCGTTGACGGATAAGCCGGACTAAAAACGCCAACCCATTTATGGGCTGGTAGTTTACAGGATATATCCTATTATTCTTCTACACAGAAATATAAATTTATTTAGGATGTCAAACTACACGAAAAAGGCGGTAAAGGGAACGAGCATAGTATTCCTGATGGCCCTGCTGACTGCATTCCTTTCCTATCTCTGGAGGGTTCTCCTGGAAGGCAGCCTCACGAAGAGCGACTACGGCCTTGTCTTTGCCCTCATTGCCTTCTTCCAGATAATCCTGGTCTTCAAGGACCTCGGGATGAATTCCGCGCTTGTCAAATACATCGCCGAATTCAGGGCAGAGGGGAAGCTGGACCAGATAAAGGGCACCATCCATATAGCCTTTGTTGTCGAGTTTCTTATCGGCCTTATAATCGGCATTACTGCAATAGCGTTCTCAGATTCCATAGCAGCGGTTCTCTTCCACGATTATGCAGATACCGCCCTGGCGTCCCTCCTGATAAAGCTCTATGCAGTTGCAATGATTCTCGTCCCGGGAGCATCCGTAATCAGGTCATCCTTTCAGGGGTTCCAGAGGATGGAGTATTATTCGCTCGTGCCCTTCATCAGGACATGTTCGCTCCTCTTCTTCACCTACATACTGCTTGACCAGGGCCTGCTCGTAATCGCACCGATTCTGGCATATGTGCTGTACTACATGCTGCCGCCACTCATATACTTCCCCATATTCATAAGGAAGGTATTCCCTGACTTCTTCAGGGTAAGGGCGTTCCTCGACAGGAACCTCACAAAGAAACTCTTCCGTTTCGGAATCCCGGTGATTCTCACGGGATTCGGGGGGATAATATTCACCACCACCGATACTGCAATTCTCACACTGTTCAGGCCTCTAAGCGAGGTAGGGCTCTACAACATCGGAATGCCCACCTCCAGGATACTGTGGAAGCTGAGCGCCGCGCTCACCGTGGTTCTTCTTCCCCTGTCCTCGGAGCTCTGGGTATCAAAGAGCGCTGACAGGATAGGCAAGGGAATGGAAATGCTCTACAAATACGCCTTCATGCTCATCCTACCGCTGTCGATAGTCATGTTCATGTTCCCGGAGATAATCCTCCGGCTTATATTCGGCGGCGATTCCATTGGAGCTGCAAACGTCATAAGAATCCTCTCCATAGGGGCAGTAGCAAGGGTTCTCGGGACCGCCAATAATACCATTCTTTCCGGAATAGGCAAGCCGGGGGAGGTCAGCAGGATAACCCTCGCCGGGGCAGGGGTTAACCTGGTTCTCAACATCCTCCTCATCCCGGTCTATGGGATGGAGGGAGCGGCTGCCACAACGACTCTGACCTTTATCCTCATGTTCCTTTTGGCCATGAAAAAGCTCCGTGAATCAATAGACATGAGATTGCCCTGGATGGACTTCCTCAGCATCGCAATGGCGGGAATCCTCGTCTCGGCATTCATCCTGCTGATAACAGCACTGCCCTTCGACATCTGGACAAAGCTCGCAATCTCGCTGCTCTTTGGCTCGATGCTATATGTTATGGCCCTGCTGGGGCTGAGAACCATCAGCATAGAGGAAGTGAGAAAGACCGCAAGGCGGATACTCTGATTTCTAAGACCAAGGCATTTATTTCCAAAAGCAAGAGTATTTATATAAGTAATGCTATTATAAATATATATTTATATATCTTAAATTAAATAAATATATAAATGATGATAAAATGAAAACAAAAATCTTGACGGGCTTGGCAATAATTGCCATGGTATTTTTGCTTGGCTGCACCAGCCAGCAGGAGCCAACAGGAGGGACAACTGGAGGAACAACGGGAGGAACAACGCCAGAGATAACGGTTTTGAAGATGGGACTTATCCCGGCGGATGACGCCGAGGAGATGGTCAGAAACTATCAGCCGGTAGCAGAGTATCTTGAGGGAAAGCTTGGCATTCCGATTGAGATTCAGGTTACATCCGACTATACTGCCGCGATAGAGGCGATGAGGTCGAAGCACATAGACCTGGCGTGGTTCGGACCCTTTTCCTATGTACTTGCAGCACAGGAGGCGAACGCCGAGGCCATCGTGAATGGAGTACGGAGGGACACCGGACTCTCGACATACAAGAGCGTAATCATTACAAGAGCTGATAGTGGCATAGAAACCCTGGATGATTTGAAGGGGCGCTCATTCGCCTTCGTAGACCCGGCATCGACATCAGGAAACCTGATACCCAGGAAGATGCTCATCGAGAACAACATAGACCCCGACAACGACTTCTCCACAATGTATTATGCAGGAACCCACAATGCTGTTGAGCTCGCAGTTGCAAATGGAAAAGTGGATGCCGGTGCAAATAGCGATACCACCTACTACCGGATGATAGATGCAGGGGAGATAGATCCTGAGGTTAACATAATACTGCATGAATCCGAGCCGATTCCAGGGTCCCCAATAGTCGTCAGGGGAGATTTGCCCGAAGACCTCAAGAGGAACATCCAGGATGCGTTGGTTAACATGGACGAACAGACCATACACAAGGTAGCCGGATGGGGCAATATTGCAAGTTATGTTGAAGTGGAAGACAGTGATTATGACGTTATCAGGGAGACCGCAAAGGTACTAGACATGGACCTGACCTAGAGATGAACGAGAGAATAGCAGTAATGGGCGACATCCACAGCAATTATCTTGCCTTGGATGCCGTTCTAAGGGACATAAAGGAAAAGGGGATTCGGGAGATATTTTGCCTTGGAGATTTGACAGGATACGCTCCCAATCCCGACAAGGTCTTTCCCATACTGAAGGGGATAAAGACCGTGATGGGCAACTATGAGGATGCAGTCGCATTCGAAAAGGAGGACTGCGGCTGCAACTACATAGACCCGGAGGCAATCCGGCTCTCGAAGATAAGCCTTGAATGGACCATCGAGCATACATCCAAAGAAAACAAGGAATGGATGAAGAATTTGCCAAAAGAGCTAAGGATGGAATTTGATGGAAGAAGGGTCGTTATAATTCATGGCCACCAGGGGAACATAGGCGAGAGGCTTCAGCCTAATTCCCCGGATGATTTGTTTCTCGAGACCCTGGACAAATACAATGCCGATATTCTTTTCTGCGCACATTCGCATATACCTTTCCATAAGGCGTTGGGCAGGAGGCATTTCATAAACCCAGGCTCCGTTGGGCGGCCCAGGACTGGCGACCCCAGGGCCTCCTATGCAATAGTCGACCTCGGGAAGGAGATAAAGACGGACTTCAGACTCGTCGAATATAATCACGAGGAATTCGCCCGCGAGATAGAGAACTCAGACATGCCTGAAAACAACTTTGCTGATGTAATAAGAAAGGGCCACTGGAAGATGTAAGATGATAGAGGTAAAAAATCTAACCCACCGGTACAAGACGAGGGAGGAGAAGGCAGTCCAGGACGTAAGCCTCAATGTAGATAAGGGAGAGATTCTCATAATCCTCGGCTCAAGCGGTGCTGGAAAGTCAACCCTTCTCAAGTGCATGAACAGGATTATAGAGCCGGATGCGGGAGAGATACACATAGAAGGCAGGGACATCCTCAGTGCCCCTGTTGCTGAGGCAGAAAAAATCAGGAGGAACATGGGTATGATATTCCAGCAGTTCAACCTGGTGGAGAGGAACACAGTTCTCGATAACGTCATAACCGGGAGGCTGGGCTATACCTCCACCCTCAAGAGCGCGCTCGGCCGTTTTTCCAGGGAGGATAGGAACATAGCCATGGACTGCATCGAGAGGGTCACTCTACAGGACTATGCCCACGAAAGAGTAAGCAACCTGAGCGGTGGGCAGAAGCAGAGGGTCGGAATCGCAAGGGCCCTGACACAGAAACCCAAGATAATCCTGGCTGATGAGCCTGTATCGGCATTAGACCCGAAGCTGATGAAGGAGATAATGGACCTGCTCCAGAGCATATGCACCGAGGACTGCATAACCTTGATAGTCAGCCTTCACTTCCTTGAGCTTGCGAAGAAATACGCCACAAGGCTCGTGGGAATGAAAGACGGCAGGATTGTCTTCGACGGCAAACCGGACGAGCTCAACGAGAAAAACATAATAGATATCTATGGCGAGAGCAGGGACTGGAGGCTCTACGGCAAGGTGGGATACTAAGATGAAAATAGGCAAGAGAGCAAAGCTAGGCAAGAGGGCAAAGCACGGCATTTTCCTTCTAGTCACGGTTCTGGTATACTGGTGGGCCATCCAGGGCACCAACACGAGTCCCGGGGAATTCATCGAGGGAATTCCCTTCATGGTCAAATTCACCCTGAGGATGTTCCCCCCAGACACGGAAATCCTCGGCCTTCTCATAGAGAGGATGGAGGAGACCCTGCAGATAGCTGTGATGGGCACAACCCTGGGGGCGCTGATTGCCTTCCCGCTTTCGTTCCTTGCCGCAAGGAACATAATGCCCAACAGGTTCGTATATCAGTCAGTAAGGTCAATCTTCGACATATGCAGGGGGATTAACGAGATAGTATGGGCCCTCATATTCGTCTCCATGGTCGGCCTCGGAGCCTTTCCGGGAGTCCTTGCACTTGCTGTTCATCTCACCGGAGCGCTGGGTAGATACTTCTCAGAATCAATAGAGACCGTAAACCCGGAGACCGTAAAGGCGATAGTTGCAACAGGAGCGAACAAAATCCAGGTGATAATCTACGGCATAATCCCCGAGGTAAAGCCCCTATTTATAAACTATATCCTCTATTATTTTGAGCACAGCGTAAGGGCAGCCACCATCCTCGGTCTTGTAGGGGCTGGAGGTATAGGGATGGAATTGATAACGAGCATGAGGCTGTTCAAAACCCATGAAGTTCTGACAATCCTGATAATGATGGTTGCCATGGTTATTTCCATTGACAGGATAAGCGCATACATAAGGAACAAAATCATCAAGGTGGAGATTGTTGAATGAAAGCAATAATTATAGCAGCGGGGCCAGCAACAAGAATGAGGCCCTTGACCAAGGAATTGCCGAAGTGCATGCTGCCCATCAACGGAAAGCCGATAATACAGAACACCATCGAACTGTTCAGGGGGAACGGAATCGATGACATCTCCATTATCCGGGGCTACAAGAAGGAGAAGATAGAATTCCCTGACATAACCTATTTTGAAAATGAGGATTTCTGGAATAACAACATACTGCACTCCCTCCTGTGCGCGAGGCCCAAGCTTGAGGAGGCAATGAAGACAGGAGAGGACGTCGTAGTAACCTACTCAGACATCTGGTACAACGACTCCGTTGTCAAGGCACTGCTTGAGTCCAAGGAGGACATCGCATCCATAGTCGATACTGACTGGGAGAGCTATTACGATGGCAGGACGGACCACCCAATCTCGGAGGCCGAGAACGTCATCATGGATGGCGATAACAGGATGGCGAAGATAGGCAAGCACATCTTCACCGACAAAACGCCAAAGGACAAGCAGGGGGAATTCATTGGGTTGTGGAAATTTACACCAAAGGGGATAAGGATATTCCTGAGGCATTTCGACAGACTGAACTCAAACCTGAAGAAGATTGACCCCTACCAGAATACAAAGGAATGGCAGAAGTCCTATATCACCGACATGTTCCAGGAGATGATTGACACGGGTGAGAGGCTTTACTGCGTTCCGATACAAAAGAACTGGGCGGAGTTCGACACGGTCCAGGACTATGAAAAATTGCAGGAGGGCCTTTGAATGAAAGCCATAATCATAGCATCCGGCAGGGGAACCAGACTCTTGCCTTTAACGGAAAACAAGGCTCAGTGCCTCCTCGAGGTGGGCAATGAGACCATCCTCGAGCACCAGATAAAAATCCTTGAAGGCTCTGGAATCAAGGACATTTTTGTCATTACAGGCCACTGCGCGCAGCAGGTGGAGGAGAAATACAAAGGAAAAGCAGAGTTCATCTACAACCCCTTTTACAGGCATACCGGAATCGCGATGTCGCTCTGGTTCGCAAAGGAGAGAGCAAAGGACGACTTCGTATTCCTGTATTCGGACATCCTGTTCGACAGGAACATACTCAAGAATCTCCTGGCTACCAAGGGGGACATATGCATCGCCGTTGACAGGAAAAAGGGCGGGGAGGAGGACGAGAAGGTGGTTCTCAAAGACGGGCTGGTCAGGGACATGGGCAAGGTCAACATAAAGCCGGAGGACTCCGACGGAATCTTCATAGGGCTTGCGAAATTCTCGAAAAAGGGCGCGGAAACCCTATTCGATGAAATTGACAGGGCCTCAAGAGAGAGGCTGGACGCCTATCTTACCGACGCAATAGACAACCTAATCAAGGCCGGACAGAAGGTGAATTTCTCAGAGGCCAAAGGAAACTGGATAGACATAGACTTCGCCGAGGACCTGGAAAGGGCGGGGGGCGTGGAATGGCACTGACCCAGAGGAACATAGAGGTCGATACAGAGGTATGGAATTCCCTGAAATCTGAGGCAATGAGCAGCAACAAGAACGTCCGCGAATTTGCGGGGGAGATTCTTGCGGACCATGTCAATGGCAAAGGGAAGAGAGAAAGGACCGGAATCAGGGCGATAATCCTTGCGGCAGGCCCTGGAACCCGGCTGAGGCCATTAACGGACGACAAGCCGAAGTGCATGCTGGAGATAAACGGAAAGACCCTCATCGAGAGGCAGATAGAGGTCTTCAGGAACTGCGGCATAGACGACATAACCGTCGTAAAGGGCTACAAGAAGAACATGATAAACTATCCCGGCATCAAATACTACATCAACAGGAATTACAAGAACAACAACATCCTCGAATCCCTGATGCATGCTGAGAAGGAGATGGACTCGGAATTCATAGCATCCTATTCAGACATCCTGTATGATGAAGGCATCATAAAGAAGCTGATGAAGAGCGGGGGCGACGTCTCCATAGTCACGGACACGGACTGGACCTCCCATTACAAAGACAGATACCAGCATCCAATAGAAGAGGCCGAGAAGGTAGCGGTCAAGGATGGAAAGGTCACAAGGATAACCAAGATTATAAACCCCAACGAAGCATATGGGGAATTCATTGGCCTTATAAAATTTTCAAATAAGGGAGCAGAAATTCTGAAGAAGGAATTCAGCAGGGTAAGGAAGGAATTCCGAGCAAAGCCGTTCCAGACGGCGGCCTCCATAGAGAAAGCCTATCTGACAGACATGATTCAGGAGCTCATAGACCGGGGCCACAGGGTCGAGAGTGTCGACATACAGGGCAAATGGCTTGAGATAGACACGCTGGAGGACTACGAGCGCGCGAAGAAACTGATAAGGTAGACGATGGAGTCCTACGCAGTCTTACTGGTCCTTACCTCCGCCTTTCTGCACTCGATATGGAACTTCCTGCTGAAGGATAGCGGGAACAAGCTTGCATTTGTTTACATACTTAACATTCTCATTGGTATAATATTTCTCCCCGTAGTCTTGCTATCCCTAGGTTCCATCTCCCTGTCTGAGACTGGAATCCTCTTCGCAATTCTCAGCGGACTGATTCATGCCATCTACTTCATCCTTTTGTCGAAGGCATACTCCCACGGCCACCTCTCCATCGTCTACCCCCTGGCAAGGTCCTCGCTCCTTTTCGTTCCAGTCTGGGCCTTCTTCCTCCTGGGAGAGAAACTATCGCTTGAGGGAATTCTCGGCATCCTTCTCATAATCCTGGGAATCTACATCCTCCATCTCAGGAGGCTGTCTGTGGATTCCCTGGCCGAGCCCTTCCGGTACATCAGGGAAAAGGGCTCCTTCTTCGCCATCCTGACTGCGCTGAGCATATCCTTCTACTCCGTGGTTGACAAGGTCGGCGTGGCATTCCTTAACCCAGTGCCATACATCTACATCATGTTCTTCTTCATAATGGTGTTCATGACACCCTACGTTCTCCCGGGACACAGGGATAAAATACAGAGCGAGTGGGATAGCAACAAGAAAAGGATACTCGCAAGCTCAGTCCTCTGCGTAACGAGCTACCTCATGATTCTATTCGCCTTCCAGCTCAGCAAGGTCAGCTACATAATCTCCCTGAGGCAGATAAGCGTTATCATCGGCGTTCTTCTCGGGACCACGCTCCTGAAAGAGAAATACGGCAGAATAAGGCTCGTTGCTTCGGCCGTAATGTTCATAGGCTTCTTCCTAGTCAGCATAGCAAACTAGATATCCAGGGAGTCTATAACGCCGTCAATCTAAAAACCCCTAGCAGAACAAACTCATCTCTCAGTCCAGATACCCAAGCGCCTTCAGCCTCTCCCTTACCTTTTCCTCGTCCTCATCGGAGGCCTTTTCCTCCTTTCCTTCAGAAACAACCTCCTTCAGAACATAGGTGACGTAATCGGAAAGCGACTCGAATTCGGTGCCCTTCATCCTCTCTTCAATCTTCCCGGCTATGGATTTCGGAATCTCCACGTCCACGGTTTCTTCTGCCATCTTACTAATAGATGTAGGTTGAAATGACTAAAAATCAAATGCATATTTTAGTGGCATTTTTGCTTTCGATGTTTAATAGATGACACACATTCTCTCTGAGAATTCACCAAAATCGGGGAGGGGGCATTTAAACAAGATGGCAAAAGTATTTGTCCTTGGTATCGACGGCGCGCCGCCGCAATTTGTCTTCGATAAATGGATAGACGAGCTGCCCAATCTGAAGAAGCTGATGGACAACGGCGCCTTTGGCAGGATTAAGAGCACCATCCCGCCATCCACCTGCATCGCATGGAATTCCTTTTTTTCAGGGAGGGACGCCTCGGATTTCGGGGTATACAGCTATACCAAGAGGGACGACTTTTCCTATTCCCCGAGCCAGCTAATCAGCTCCCATGACATAAAAGCGGACATGGTCTGGGAAGTCCTGACCGAAGCCGGGAAGAAGAGCTACGTTATCGGCGTGCCCATAACCTATCCCGTAAGGAAGGCGATAAACGGGGCGATGGTAACGGGTTTTATGACCCCCGAGTTCAATGACAAGAGCGTTCATCCTTCCGAATTCAGGGAAGAGATAAAATCCCTGCTCGGTAAGGACTACATGTTCGACGTCAGTGTCGGATTAGCATCATACAAAAAAATAGACTTGGACGTCCTTCTCGAGAAGGTCTATGAAATGACGAGGCAGCAGTTCATGGTACTCAGGCACCTCATAGAAAGGAAGGACTGGGACTTCGCGGCCCTGGTATTAATCGGCTCCGACCGGCTCCAGCATACCCTTTGGGCGCACATCGACGAGACCCACAGGAATTATAAGGACTCGGAGCACAGGGACTCCCTGAAGGACTACTTCATATACATCGACAGGGAGCTGGGGAAGATTATCGAAATGTTGGATGATGATACGACCATCATTGTCTCATCAGACCACGGGATGGACAAGATGAATTTCAGGTTCAACCTGAACGACTGGCTGATAAAGGAAGGTTACTTAGTGCTGAAGGAAAAGGTAGACGGCCCTGTGAGGTTCAGCCCCGACCTAATCGACTGGAAAAAAACCAGGGCCTATTCGTCTGGGGCCTACTTCGCAAGGATTCAGATAAACCTCAAGGGACGGGAGCCGGAGGGGATTGTGGCTGCCGAAGATTACGACTCCATCCAGCAGGAATTAGCACAAAAATTCATGAAGATAAAGGGTGACCAGAACCAGGAGATGGACAACAAGGTCTATCTGACCAAGGACATCTACCACGGAAAATATGCAAAATACGCCCCGGACATGATTGTCTACCTCGACAACCTCCTGACTGGAACTAGTGCAGATGTTGGCAACCCCTTGCTGTATTCGACCGAAACACAAGTCGGCAAGGACGACGCGGGCCATGCCCCAGTCGGCATGTTCGTCATCAGCGGCGGAAACGCCCCCAAGTCATGCAATCTGGGCACCGTGGACATCTATGACGTTGCCCCTACCATTTTTTCAATACTGAATGTAGATATTCCTAATACCCTGCGCGGAAAGAAGATACTATGAAAGAGGTCAAGATAATCGTTACCCTGGGCCCGGCAACAGACTCGGAAGAAATGATAAAGAGGATAAGGGAATCCAGGGTCGACTTTGTAAGGCTGAACATGTCCCATTCATCCCTTGAGGATTTGAAGAGGGTTCTGAAGACTACAGAGAAACTGGGCGCGCCCTTCATCCTTGACACCGAGGGGCCCCAGATAAGGACGGGCGGGTTAAAGAAGAGCGTCATTGTCCTTGACGAAAACGACGAAATCAAGATTCATGAAAAGGAAACCGAGGGCGACGAGAAGAACATCTGTCTCAGGCCCAGCTCCGTTGTATCGTTTCTGCACGAGGGGGATTTGATAGCCGTTGACTTCGACACCCTGCTGTTAAGGGTTTCGGATGTCTCGACGCTGAAAGACGAGGGCTACGTAAAGGCCAGGGTCATAACCGGGGGCGTATTAGGGAGGGCCAAGTCCGCGGTCATCGACCAGCCGGTCCAGTCTCTGTCGAGACTTCCTATTCTATCAGAAAAAGATTTAGGTGCCCTAGAAATAGCCCTCAAGCACGGCGTCGGGCACATAGCGGCCTCGTTTGTCAGAAACGGCGACGACATCGACGAGGTAAGAAAACTGACACAGGACAGGATGGAGGTCATCTCCAAGATAGAAACCAAGGAGGCCATGAACCATCTCGATTCCATAATCCAGAAGTCGGACTACGTCCTCATCGACAGGGGGGACCTGGGCAAGGAGATATCCCTTGAGAAGGTACCCCTGACACAGAAGATAATACTCAACAAGGCAAAGCAACTGGAAACACCGGCCTTCATTGCAACCAACCTGCTGGAGTCGATGATAGAGAAACCAAAACCCACCAGGGCGGAACTAAACGACATCATGAATTCATTGCTTGATGGTGCATCCGGGCTCGTGCTCTGCGCGGAAACCGCAATAGGAAAATACCCCCTCGAGTGCATCGGCATACTGCACAGGATGATAAACCAGGCCGACTTGGCTATCGATTATGAAACAGAGGATACCTCCACGAACGACATTGCCAAACGGCTTGAGGAACTGGGTTACATCCAGAGCGGTTTCATCGGGGGCTCGCTGATTGAACCCCACGGCGGAAGGCTGGTCGACAGGATATTGAAAAAACCGATTGACAAGAAATACCTGGCCAAGCTCCCGGGAATTGAAATAGATACGAACAAGCAGATGGACGTTGAGCAGATAGCCATAGGCACCTTCAGTCCTTTGGAGGGGTTCATGTGCGAGGCCGATTTTAATTCAGTCCTGGATAACATGCGCCTGGCAAGCGGGGTTGTCTGGACAATCCCGATTGTTTTCGACGTTACGAAGAAACAGGCAAAGGACATCAACCCAGGGCAGAGCGTAACCCTTATCGGCGACGACGGCCCCATGGCCCTGCTCCACGTTGAGGAAAAATACGCCTACGACAAGACCGAGACGGTGAAAAAATGGTACGGCACCGATGATAAGTCACACCCCGGAGTGGCGGCGGTGCACGCCATGGGCGACGTGCTCCTCGGCGGAAAAATTGATTTAATCAAGAGAAGGAAATCAGAGTTCAAGGAATACGAGCTCACGCCCGCCCAGGTAAGGAAGATATTTGAAGAACGTGGCTGGAGCAGGGTAGTTGGCTTCCATACGCGCAACGTAATCCACGGAGGTCATGAATTCATCCAGCTCGATGCACTTGACAAAACCTCCTGTGATGGATTATTCGTGCATCCAATCATCGGCAAGAAAAAGAAGGGGGACTTCAGCACAAAATTTATCGTGAAGGCATACGAAAAGATGATGGAATTATTCTATCCGAAGAACAAGGTAGTCTTTACCCTCTTCTCTACTTTTTCGAGATATGCGGGCCCCAGGGAGGCCATCTTTACGGCAATATGCCGGAAGAACTTCGGGTGCAGTCATTTTATCACCGGGAGAGACCATACAGGGGTTGGCGAATTCTATCATCCCCACGCATCCCACCAGATATTCGACAAGTTTCCGAACCTGGGCATAAAGCCCGTCAAGTACGATACGGTATACTACTCAGAGACTCATAAGAAATATCTTCATGAGCCCGATGCATCCGACCATCCGGAGGACAAGAAGCTCCACATCTCAGGCACGGAGACAAGAAAAATGCTGAAGGAGGGAAAGATGCCCCCCGAATGGGTCATGCGCCCGGAGATTGCAAGAGTAATCATCGATGCCATAAAGAATAAAGAAGAGGTGTTCGTAGAATGATAGAATGTAAAAACGGCAAACCGCTAATCATTGCCTGCGGCCTGTCCGGCTCCGGCAAGACCTTTAATTCATTGCACCTGGAAAAAAACCTGAAGGACTATGTCAGGCTGAACCCCGAGATTGTCCGGGAGGAGATGAATATAACCACGTACTCAAGGAAGGACACGCCCGGGATTCTTGCGCACATCATCGACAGGATTGAGGAGCTGCACAACGGGAACAAGGGCGCCATCGTGGACGCCAATCTCAAGTCCAATGATTTACGGCAATCCTTCTATGACCTGGCAAAGCACCTCAATGAAGATGTAATCGTTATCGAGTTTACCTGCCCGACGGAAGAGTGCAAGAAGAGAATGACCGAGAGAACGCCGCTGGACGGAAAGATACACCACCCCGTCGATCCAAAGATATTCGATACCCAGAAAAAAACCTGGCAGGACATCGCCCCGGACCTGGAGCTGAAGGGCAACGACCACGTTCTGTTGATAAGGTACGATTCATCCTCCTGCAGGGCGGAGGTAGTCAGAACCAACGACAGGCACAACGAATTCATAAATGAAATCATCTCGCTTCTTGAACAGAAAGAGACCGATATCTGAAAATGAAAGACCTGGTGGATTTGCACTTGCATACCAATGCCTCGGATGGTGACCTTTCTTCGGAAGGGCTTGTTGACCTGGCCATCAGCCGGGGCCTGAAGGCCATGGCCATCACCGACCACGACACGGTCGACGGAATCCGGACAGCCCTTGATTATTCTGCTAAAAATGACATCGAGGTCATACCTGGAATAGAGATAAGCTGCAAGGAGAAGGAGCGCGGATTCGACGAGGTGCACGTGCTGGGCCTGTTCATAGATTCCAAAAACAAGAGCCTGCTGGAGATGACCCAGCGAATAAAGCAGAACAGGATAGAGCAGAAGAAACAGATAATAGGGAAGCTGAACGAACTGGGGTTCGACATCGACTTCTCAGAGGTCAAGGATTCAGTAAAGTTCTCCTTCGGCCGGCCCCACATAGCCGCCGTGCTGCTGAAGAATTACCCTGACAGGTTCGACTCGATTCAGGACGTATTCGACCAGTACCTCAAGGTCGGGAAGCCGGCATACATTGGAATAAGGGAAATCACCCGGATTGCTGATGCGATAAAAATAATAAAGGAGTCGGGGGGCATTCCCATCCTCGCCCACCCCGGCGTCTTCAGGCAAGAGGATTCCCTCGAGCTGATTGACTACTTCCTGGGCCTGGGGGGCAAAGGAATCGAAACTTATTATCCCTACGATAAAGTTTATTCGATAAGCCCTGAGGATTCTAATAAAAGAATTAATTTTTACAATAAAGTGGCCAAGGAAAAGAATCTTCTTGTATCCGGCGGCAGCGACTACCACGGCTCTATCAGGCCGACCGACCTGGGGGAGATTGAGATACCCTACTCAGTCGTTGAGAAGCTGAGGGAAGCGTCACAGTCCTAACTTCCTTATCCTGCTCCTAATCCACCCCTTCTCGTCCGCCTTCTTGTGGACCACCTCTCTCCTGGCAAGCTCCGAGTCCTCCCTGAATATCTCCTTCAGCACCTTTCCATCCATGTCCTTTGGGACGGAAAGGCCGAACGTATGCAGGACGGTTGGAGTAATATCATAGATTACCGGGTCGACCTTTACCTTCCTGAACTCCTTTCCATAGGTCAGGAACATCCCCTGGAGGCTGTGGTTCGACATCACGCCCTTCCCCGGGACCGGCTCCTTGAACAACGCCCCTGATGGACTGTAGCTCCCGGAGGTCCTTATCGAGCCCCCATCAATAACAAACATAATGTCAGCCGCCGAGTCCACATACGGACCGTCATACACGTCCTCTCTCCGGAATATCTCTATCCCCTTGAAGTCCTCCTTCAGATCCTTTATGATTGCCTCTCTCACCTTCTCATATTCCTTTTTCGATACGCTCCCGTATACCTCCCTGTCCTTGAGGTTGAGGTATATGCTCCCCTCGCCTCCAAAAGCGTGCGCCCTGGTGTTCTCCCAGTCAATCTGGTCGACCAGCTCCTTTGCGGTAACCTCGTCGTTCAACAGGAGGCGGTGCCCCCTGAATTTCCTGAACGACTCTATAACCTGCCGCGGGATGAATCTCTTGAGGCCGAGCTTTGCTATAATGGATATTACCGGATTGCTGACCGATTCCAGGCTGTCCGTGTTTATGCCCGCCCTGGCAATCCTGGACGACTTTATCTCTCCCTTGAACCTGAGATAGCCCTTCTCCGCCAGCCAGTTGTTGACCCTGAGCCATTTCTCGAGCCCTATCATCCCGTGGTCCGAGATGATGAAGAGCATGATCTCATTGTCCAGCTTCTTTAGGAGCTGGTCAAGCCTTGAGTCTATCCTCTTGAACGTCCCCTTTAGAAACTCCTTATCATGCCATTTAAAGTGCTGTAGCGGGTCCAGGCTGCATATGTCCATTCCAAAGAAGTCAAACTCTCTCTTCTCCAGCACGTGCTCCAGCTGGTCGAAGCGCAGTTCGATTATCTCGTTTACCCTCTTGCCGAAATTCTTGTTCGAGGGCAGAAGCCCGACCCTGGTGTCCTCCTTCCACTCGAAGTTCATCCAGTCCTTCCTCCATTTATCGCCCTCACCGAAAGAAATCTCGGACCTGAACGGTGAGGAGAGAGGGATGTTTATTATCCCGCACTTCAGACCGTTCTTTTCCAGAATCTCCCAGAGAAAATCCGACTTGACGTCCTTGGCGCAGTTGAAGTGGCTGAACCCGTATATCTTCTTGCTGAATTCGCCGATGCAGACTATGCCGTGCTTCCCTGGGTTCTTGCCCGTGAACATCGACGGCCAGGCCAGGAAGGTCAGCGGGATGACGACGCTCTTCAGCGTTCCGTGGGCATATCCGTCCCTCAGCCTCCTGAAAGTCGGGAGCTCGCCCCCATCAATCCATCCGCCAATCAGGTCCCAGCACACCCCATCCAAACCAAGAACTATTACCCTTCTGGACATTTTAACGATACGACTATATATGAAGTTATATGACTAAATATTCTGTAGCTTTAAGATGAAGAAACTGAATCTGGGCTGTGGGAGCGATATCAAAAAGGGCTACGTAAACCTGGACCGGGCGGAGCTCGAGGGAGTCGACGTAGTCCACGACCTCGACAAATTCCCCTACCCCTTCAAGGACAACGAATTCGATGAAATCTACTGCAAGCACGTTCTTGAGCACGTTGATGACCTCCTCAGGGTCATGGAGGAAATAATCCGAATCTCAAAGCCCGGGGCAAGGATAGAGGTAATAGCCCCGTACTTCGCGGGACAGGGCGCCTATAACGACCCAACCCACAAGAAATTCTTCACCTACAAGACGTTCGATTATTTCTCACCTGGAGGATACTATTCAAAGGCGGTCATGAAGACCGTCAAGAGAAGGATATTCTTTTTCTCATCGAGGGGATTCATGAAGAGCAAGCCGTATTCCATGCTCCCCAACTTTCTGATAAACCTGAAACCAATGCTCTACCAGAGATACCTGTGCTGGTTTCTTCCTGCAGCAGAGGTGCACTATCTGCTGGAAGTAGTGAAATAGAATAACTCAAGATGGAGCAGGAAATCATTACCTTTTTAGAAAAGCTGGACGAGGACAAGAGCGAAAACGGCATCAACGCCATTAAGTATAACGGATGGCCCGTGTGGTGGTTCTTCAAGCAGCGATTCCTGAGAGACCGGTTGCTCCCTCCCCTGTCGACGCACAAGGAAATCATGGATTCGGTCAAGAACAAAAGGAAGCCCGCCGGCAGACTGACCTCGCTGAGGATGAGGAAATTCATCTCGTACAACGAGAGGTGCAAGTTCCTCATGTCGCGATTTAACAGGATACCTGAAAAGACCCCGGACGAGAAGATAATGTTCATCGTGCATACCAATGGCGTAGTGCCCGACAAGGAATACGGGTTTACCGTCGACAGGTCCGGGAGCGTGGTCAATGAGATAAGAAGGGACCCCAAGATGAAGGAATACGTGGCAGTGGTGAAACCAATGTCGCATAAACCATCTCTAGACCTCTTCAGCTGGAACAGGGGGCACCTGGTCTACCCGTTTGTCGATGCCGAAATCAGGAGGAAGGCAAGTAAAGAATCCAAACGGCTGCATGCGGAGTGCTCGAATTTCCTGGAACGACACCCCACCTCGCCCATCTGGGAGCAGCTTCAGCCGGCGTTCAGGGTTTTCTTCTCAAGGGAGATTCTGTACCTCCTTGTACTCTACTATGAGCTATACAAGAAAATCATCCGGCACGGGAACATACGCCTCGTCTGCTTCTACAGCATCGGCTTCCTTGGAAACTGCGCGATGGCCGCGGCTCACGATTCCAAAATCAAGTCCCTCTTCATATACCATGCGCTGGGGATCGAGGTGGTAAGGCACGACTATCCGCCCAGCGTTTATATTGCACTGCTCAGCAAGATGCACAAGGAGTTCGAGGTAGGTTCAAGCAACGTGGACCCCGAAAAGATATTCATAACCGGCCCGGTTTTCATGGACGACATCGTCCCCCACATCGACAGGAAAACAAACAACAGCCCCAGGAAAATACTGCTGTTCTCCGACCCCTGGGACGTAAGCCAGCTGGGGAGCGTCATCGGCGACAAGTCGGTCTATGAGAGGTACCTATCTAAATTCATAAAGGAAGTAAATAAAATCAGTGATGTAGAGATAATCCTGAAGATACACCCCCGCGACAACGTCGATTTTTATAAACCATTTACCAATACCAGTAATGTTCGTATTGCGACCGGGCAGTCGAAGGAGGAACTCTATACCCTGATGAGCGAGTGCGATATAGCCTTTGGATTTAACTCCTCCGCCAACGGTGAAGCAATGGTCATGCGCAAGCCCTCCGTGATAATAAACCTGATGCCCGAACTGACCGACCCCATCCTGGATGATTCGCGGGCCCAACATCTCGCCCCGAATGACGACGTATCCGAGCTCGTTGGAAAGCTGCTGGACGATAAGAAATTCCGGGCGGCCGTCATAGACAACCAGGACAAGATAATCTCCGATTACCTCTACAAGATAGACGGCAAGGCAAAGAACAGAGTGAAGGACATAATCTCCGATTTACTGAAATCAAAATGACGAATCCCATACCCTGCAAACTGTGCAAGAGCACGGACAAAAAACTGCTGTTTGAAGACAAGCACAGGTTCGTGAAGTGCAAGAAGTGCGGCTTTATATTCATTGACCATGCATTCAGCCCGGAGGAAATAGACAAGATGTATTCCAAGGACTATTTCCATCAGAACGAATACATCGAAAACATAACGGGCAGGACATACATCGCCAACAAATACCTCACCGTGGTCGAGCAGTATATCAAGAAGGGAAGGTTGCTGGACGTGGGCTGCGCCGGCGGGGTCATGTTAAAGCTGGCCAAAGAGCATGGATTCGAGGTCCAGGGCGTCGAGATATCGGAATACGCCACCAATGTTGCAAAGGAGATGGGCCTGGACGTGAAGAATTCCACGCTGGAGGATGCACACTTTGACCCGAAGTCTTTTGACGCCATCGTCATGCTTCACGTGCTGGAACACCTGACCGACCCGCTGGAAACATTAAAGGAAGCGAACAGGATACTCAAGGACGACGGAATCATGGTCTTGGACGTGCCCAACGCAAACATGCTCGGCCCAAAGGTCCGGGAGCTGTTCTACAACGACGTCACAAAGTCCTATGACGAGGGATTTTTTAAGCTTCCACACCTAAATTTCTTCTCCCCTGACACCCTTACAAGGATGTGCAAGGAGGCGGGGTTCGAGGTTGTTTCGTTAAAATCACGCCTGATAGTCAAATACCTTGCGAAGATTCTAAAGGCCGGCAAGGCAGACAGGCAGATGTCAAACAGCATACGAAAGGCGGAACTGGAAAACAAAAAAAGCGCAACGAAGCCAATCTACAACCTGATAAAAGCGCTGGACAGGACAAAGATGGGGAACAATCTGACAGCCGTCCTAAGGAAACGATAATACACGAGGTGTTTCACAGATGGAAAGCAAATCAAATATGCTGGGGGGCAAGCGCCTGGCCGATGAGGGAATCTATCTAAACGAGGACAGATACGAGAAGCCCAAGGAGCTGTTCAAGTTTATCGCTGACATACTCGGCGATGATGAAAAGATGGAAGGCACTCTCCTTGACGTCGGCTGCGCCACCGGGGAGCTAGTATATTATCTAAAGAACAAGCGGTTCGGCAACCTGTCCTACACCGGCATAGACGTCTCCCAGAAGATGATAGAGCAGGCACAGGTACACATTCCCGGAGTGCGGTTTCTGGTCCAGTCAATCCTGGACGAGCAGTTCTTCCAGGAGGAAAAGTTCGATTACGTGATATGCAGCGGGGTGCTGAGCATTTTTGATGACTTAGAACCACCGCTTCTGAATCTCCTGTCCTGCACCAAACCCGGCGGGAAGCTCATCATCCACACCAACTTCAACGAGCACCCCATAGACCTGCTCATGAGATACAAGCCCTCTTTAGACAAGGAATGGCAAACAGGCTGGAACATCTTTTCAAAGGCGACCTACGAGGATATCCTGTCCAGTTCCGGGCGTGAATCGTCCGTTGAGTGGCACGATTTCAGAATGCCCTTCGACATTCCCGAAACGGATGACCCAATGAGATGCTGGACCATCAAGACCGAGAAGAACCCGCACCAGGAGATAAACGGGGCCTGCCAGATTCTCGACAAGAAGGTGTTGGAGATAAAGATGGGGAATTGTATCTAAAATGAAAATCCTTGGAATAATTATACCTAGCTCAGATAGACATGGTGATAAGCATTTTCATTTGCCACTTGGCATGCTATCTATTTTGGCTTCCATACGTGATGCTTTTCCCGATGCAAATCTCAAGGTCTTGGATTTTGCCATTTCACAAATTGATGAGACTGCTGCAAAAAGTGAGATTGATAAAATCAATGACTTCAAACCGGACTACATCTGTTTTGGAGGGATGGTAACTCGTTATCGCTATATCAAGAAGCTAAGCAAATTATGCAGAAGCCACTTCCCAAACGCTGTTCAAATCTGTGGAGGGACTGTTTCTTGGACTGGTAGCAAATCATTGAGTGCGAATTCCACTATCGATATCTTTGTTGTGGGGGAAGGAGAAGAGACGATTGTCGAAATTTTACAGAAGAAAAAACTTCAGGAGATTAGCGGCATTTGCATCAACTCACCTTATGGTGCTCTTACACAAACTTCAGCCCGTACCAGAAATAAAGATTTGGATGCAATCCCTCGACCAGCCTATGATTTGGTTGATACTCAAAAGTATATAACATTATATCAGAACCAAACAGGGTGGAGGTATCTTCCTCTGGTTGTTACGAGAGGCTGCCCTTTTAATTGTAATTTTTGTTTTCTTAATTTTGGACATGAGATGACTTATCGAAGTCCAAAATCCGTGATTGAAGAGTTAAACTACTTGAAAACCAACTATGGTATTGATTCATTTACATTATGGGATGATATTCAGTTTGTTAATAAAAAATGGGTAAAAGAATTTGCTGAAGGATTAATTGAAGAAAAACTAAATTTGAAATGGTCTTGTGTCAGCAGAGTGTCGCTGTTTCCTGAAAAAGCCCATGATGAGGACTTGGAGCTGTTAAAGCTCTGTAAGAAATCTGGTCTTTTGAGGGTATCTCTGGGAATTGAGTCCGGTAATCAAAAGATGCTAGATGCTATGAACAAAAGAATTACGGTTCCTCAAACCGAATATTGTATGCGTTTGTTGAGAGAAGCAGGGATTAAGGCATCGGGTTCAATGTTGGTGGGCTATCCCGGTGAAAACAAAAAAACAATTCAGGATTCAGTTGATTTTGCAAGAAGAAACCTTTTAAACACATCCTTCTACAAATTAATTGTACTTCCGGGTACTTCGCTTTACCGTGAGGTTCTAAGAGACGGTTTAATCAAGGACGAAGGAGCTTATTTAGAAAAGATTAGTCTTCATGGGGATGCATCTCACATTACAATAAATCTTACGGAAATGTCTGATGAAGACTACACTAACACAGTTGAGTGGGCAGACAGACAGGTTTCCAATCTATCCTTTTGGAGTACACTAAAATACTGGGGTCTGATAAAAGGACTTTATGAGTTTATTCGGTATAAGGTGAAAGGGTTTCAATTGTCTTTTAAGGGACAAAAGTTCGAAACCCCATAGGTGGATAAATGGGGCCTGCCAGATCCTCGACAAGAAGGTCCTGGAGATAAATATGAAATAATCCCCCATTGTTGATTTGTTCAAAAACCAATCCTTTTTTAAAGGATTACTACAATAATATATTCAATAGTTAAAGAATTCAATAACATTTGGTGAAATGAAATGAGACACTGCAAAAAATGCGTAATGCCGGATACGCGGCCCGGCATAGTTTTCAATGAAGAGGGAGTATGCTCGGCCTGCGTCAACTACGAGAAGAAGAAGACCATCGACTGGGACGCCCGCTGGAAGGAGCTCGAGAAGCTTTGTGACAAGTACCGGGGCTCTAACGGAGATTCATACGACTGCGCCATTGCGGTATCGGGCGGAAAGGACTCCCATACGCAGGTTCACATAATGAAGGACAAGCTGGAAATGAACCCCCTGCCCCTTACGGTCAACAATGCCAGCTGGACGCAAACAGGCAGGAGAAACCTCGCCAACATATCTGCGGCATTTGGTTGCGACATAATCTCGCTCTCGGTCAACGGGCGCGCCTTCAAGATAATGGGGAGGAAGGCGCTCATCGAACTCGGCTCCCCCATGTGGTATGCTGATGCTGCAATATACGCCTTCCCCTACAAGATGGCGATTAAGATGGGCCTGAAGCTGCTGGTCTATGGCGAAAACGTCAACTACGAATACGGCGGGAGCCAGAAGGAGGAGACCTACAGCGCCAAGAAACAGTTTGAAAATGATGTTGTCAAGCCAATCGATTTCTCGAAGTGGCTCGGGGACGGCATAACGATGAAGGACCTGGAGTGCGCCACGAACCCGACTTACGAAGAGCTTGAGGCCGCGGAACTAGAGCCAATATACATGTCATACTTCGTGCCCTGGGACAGCCAGCGCAACTATGAGATTGCCAAGCGCTTCGGTTTCCATCACCTGGGCCACGAGTGGGTTCGGGAGGGGACCATAGAGCAGTACAATCAGATTGACAGCCCCGGATATCTCATAAACCAGTGGTTCAAGTATCCCAAGTTCGGTCACGCAAGCGCAACGGAAATGGCGTCCCGCTGGATACGCGGGGGCACGATGACCCGGGAGGAGGCGATTCCGCTTGTTAAGAAACACGACAAAATCCTTGACCAGCGCATCCTGGACGACTTCCTTGGCTATGTGGGCATGTCGCACCGCGAGTTCTGGGAGATTGCCGACAAGTGGTACAATCCCGACCTCTTTGAAAAGGACAGGTCTGGCATCTGGAGGGAGAAGTTCGAGCTGAAGTAATCAGGAATCAACGAACTGCTTCTGGTGCGGGATATCCCACACCTCCTTTCTCTTCAGGACTTCATAGAACTTTTTGGTGCTGTCACCCTTCACGAACTCGTAGCATTCCTTTATCTCCATATCTTCAGCCTTTGAGATTGCCTCCAGGATTTTCTCCTTTTCATTGGCTACGTTTATGATACTCTCGTTCTTGCTCCTGTTCTTCTGCCTGCTACCGATGTTGATTGTTGGCGTTCCAAAGATGCTCGCCTCCTTTATCCCTGAGCTCGAGTTCCCGATGATGAATTCCGAGTTCTTCAGCAGGGTCAGGAAGTATTCATACCTCAGGGAGGTAAACAGCCTGAAGTGCTTGTTTTCTTTCAGGGACATTATCGCCTCCATTATGATGTCGGAACCCGGGTCGTTGTTGGGATATACTACAAGATAATTTTTCCCGGACTCGGTCACGGCGGAAATCACCTCCTTTATGTTCCTCCTCTGCTTCTCCCCCTCGATTGTCGTTACCGGGTGATAGATGAACAGGGCATACCTGTCGAACTCTATGTCGTAGTGCTTCTTGGTCTTCTCAAGCGGGGGCATGTTTTCTTCCCTCATGGCATCGAGGTCGAAGGAGCCTATTATGAAGATGTTCGATTCCCTTTCCCCCATGCTCACCAGCCTCTTCTTGGCCTCTTCGTTCGAAACAAAATGTATGTGGCTGAGCTTTGTTATGGCGTGCCTTATCAGCTCATCGATGGTGCCCGATATCTCGCCGCCCTCGATATGCAGGACCAGGATATTGTTGAGTGAGCCCACAAGGGCCCCGGCCAGCGCCTCGATTCTGTCCCCATGTACTATTATCATGTCCGGCTTCGTCTCCTTCACGTAGTTGGCAAAACCTATGATTGTGTTTGATAACACGGTGTCCATCTCGTCGAAGTCCCTCTGGTTTATGAACTTGTAGATTTTCTTGTAGCCCGACCTCTCGACCTCCACGTAGGTGTCGCCGTATTTGGAAAGGGTATGCATCCCAGTCACAAATACATAACAGTCAAACGATTCAGAATTCTCCACCTCGGTAATCAGCGATTTCAACTTGCCGAAATCCGCTCTCGTGCCGGTCAGGAATACTATCTTCTTCTTATCCATTCTCAATCATGCCCCGCTCAAGCTGGGTGTCCTTTTCTATATCCTCTTTGGATTTCTTGCCTAAAATATCCTCGTAGTGCTCTGCCTTTATTTCCCCGGTGCCGGGCCTCTTCACCCATATGTTCTCCATGCTGAATTCCTCCCCCTTCCCGATTTTCCTTGTGGTTACGACACAGGCGTATGCAAAGTCTATGGTCGGTTTCTCTTCCTTGAGAATATTCTTCGAGCCGCCCAGCGCCTGGTGGATTGCCTTACTCCCCTTAACCAGGTCCTCCAGCCCTGCCGGGTCTATGGATATGGGCACATCCGGGCCGTCCCAGCTCATGTCCGAGGTAAAATGCTTCTCCAGGATTGAGGCCCCCAGCGGAATTGCTCCAAAAGCCGTGTAATTCCCAACCGAGTGGTCGCTCAGCCCAACGACCGCATTGGGGAAACCCTTCATCAACTCAGCCAGCGCCCCGAGCCTCACCTTCTCGTATGGTGTTGGATACATGGAGGTGCAGTGCAGCAGGGCATAGCCCACTCCCTTATCCTCAAGAATCTCAACACTCTTTGATACGCTCTTTATGTCGTTCATCCCCGTGCTCAGTATCACGGGCTTGCCGAAGGAGGCAATGTGCTTGACGAGGGGATAGTTGTTGCATTCCCCCGAGCCTATCTTGTAGGCCTCAACATCCATCTCCTCCAGCCGGTTGGCGGCCTCTCTCGAGAAGGGCGTGCACAGGTAGAGCATTCCCAGCTCCTCGGCATACCCCTTCAGCTTCCTGTGCTCCTCGTCGCTAAGTGAGCATCTATCCATGATGTCCCATATGGACTCGTCCGCATTGGCTGGAACGACGTCGTTCCTTATCATCTCGTCGTTGATTACGTGATACTGAAACTTCACGCACTCGGCGCCGCTCTTCCCCGCGTCCTTCACCATCCTCCTGGCCTTCTCGAACTCCCCATTATGGTTAATCCCTATCTCCGGTATGACGAAGGGGGGGTGTTCCCTGCCTATCTCCCTGCTGCCTATCTTAATGCTCTTCATTCTGAATCAGGAATTCTGCGAACCTGAGGTCCAAGTCGGTATCTATGTCAACGGACCTCTCCGGGGGCATTACCACGCCGCCCATGTTGTCGGACAGTATCCTGGATTCCTTCATTATAAGGTCCCTGCTCATGACATAAACTGCCCCGTTTGACCGGTAGAGTTCAGGTAAATCCTGACTTCTTACCGCCTTGTTGGCCCCCTTGACAAAGGGCTCAAGTTTCCCGTCCCTGAGCTCGTACATCCAGTGCGGCGGGCACTGTGCCCTGCTCACGGTCAATACCGGGTCGTAGTCAGAGTCTAGGAATTTCTCAACCGCCTTGTCTATGTCCTCCCTCTTCCTGAGGGGAGAGGTCGGCTGGAGCAGGACCACCAGCTCCGGGTGATAATCCTCGTTCTCTTCAAGATACTGTATAGCATGCTGAATAACCGGAAGGGACGGCGTCTCGTCCTTCGATAGTTCAGCCGGCCTCATGAATGGCACCTCGGCCCCGTGCTCCCTGGAGACCCCGGCTATCTCCTCATCATCGGTTGAAACCACCAGCCTGTCAATATGCTCTGACCTCAGGGCCTCCTCTATGGTATGGGCAATCAGCGGCTTTCCAGCCAGTGCTTTGACGTTCTTTCCGGGCAGTCTCCTGGAGCCGCCCCTTGCTGTGATGATTGCAAGAACCTTCCTTTTAGGCATAACTTACCTATTAGAATCAATCCCTATATTTTAAAATGCAGCCAAAGGTATCTGTAATAATCCTGAACTGGAACCAGCCCGAATTCACCGTGAACTGCATAAAGTCCGTCCTGAAGCAGGACTACAAGGACTTCGAGATTCTCCTGGTAGATAATGGCAGCAGGGACGATTCCGTTAAGACATTCCGGAAGGAATTCGCAGATAACAAAAAAATCCGAATCCTTGCAAACCCGGATAACCTGGGCTATGCGGGGGGCAACAACGAGGGGGTCAAAAATGCCGGGGGAGAGTACGCAGTAATCCTGAACAACGACACAACGGTCGAGAGGGACTGGCTGGGAGAACTGGTACGGGCCATGGAGGGGGACGAGAAAATCGCCGCCGTTTCAGCCACCGAGATAAGGGAGGGTGAGGCGGAGGAGGGAAGGAACAAAGTCGACCTGAAAAAGATGAAACCGGTGCAGACCCTGCTCGGATATTCCGCCTACTACAAACTCAAGAAACCGCTCAAGAGCGCAGAGCTGGTCGACGTCTTCGGCATCGACGGCTGTTCGTTCATCTACCGAAAAGAGCTAGCCAACCCGCCATTCGACCCTGACTACTTCATTTATGCTGAAGATGCATATCTCGGCTGGCTCCTGAGGCTGAAGGGCTACAGGACCATGCTCTCAACGACTGCCATAGTCCATCACTTTCATAACGTCGTGAAGAAGAAGGAGGGCGGAAAGATAAACAAGTACTTCGTCTATCTGGGAGAGAGGAACAGGATACTCAACATACTCACCCTCTTCGGGCTGGGTACCCTGCTCAGAGTAATGCCGCTTCTCATCATCAATGTCATACTGCTGAACGCCCTCGAGCCGAGGAAGGCCCCCCACAGAGCAAAATCCTACCTGTGGCTCCTGACCCACCCCTGGCTCATCCTGAAAAAGAGGAAGAGGATACAGGCCCAGAGAACGGTTCCCGACTCGGCAATAATAGCCGAGAACAGTTGCAAGATGATGGAGGGAGCCAAGGCCAAGAGCCTCGCCTCCAGGATTATGTTGACCCTTCTGAACGGGCTCTTCCGCATCTATTGCCGGTTCGTCAATCTAAAGACCGGAGAAATCAGACAACTTTAAATAATCAATTCGAAATCAATACATATTCAAAAAATGAACGTTTACATGTTCTGTCTGGACGCCCTCGGCACGAATCCTTTGAAGACCCCGGACGCGTGCCCGCAGCTGACGGACTACATAGACAACAGCGACCTGCTGTACAAGAACACCATCGCGCCGTGCCCGTTCACGGACTGCTCCATCGTGAGCATGTTCACCGGACTCTACGGAACGCTGCACAGGGCCGACAGCTGGGGGATGGTGGAGAAGACGTTCAAAAGAGATGAGGTGGTAACCCTGCCCCAGATACTCACCAACCTCGGATACAAGAGCTTCTACATCGGATATGACTGCCTGACCACCGAGGCGAGCTTTTTTGACGATACCCATCTGATGGACCTTGTCCAGAACATGAAGAGGGTCGGGCAGCACACGGTCGGTTTTTCCGATGCCGAGTACAGGAAAAAGCACAACAAGAAATACGCCGAGCTCGTGAACAAGACGGAAGGAGACAAAATTGTTTTCGTCCATGACATGAATTATCACGATGTTAACAGATGCCTTGGTATCGATGTTCCATTATTCTCGTGGTGCGACGAAACAAACGCAGAATACGAGCGGTGCATGAGGTTCATGGACGACCAGCTGCCCATCAAATACTACGACATAGATTTCGACGAGGACATAGTCATCATATTCCCGGACCACGGCGGCAAGACCTGGGACGAAATCTACCTGGACGAGAGGTTCGTCAAGACGTTCTGGGCAATCTATGCGCCCAATGCCAAGAAGAGAGTCACAGAGAAGTTCTACAGCTTTGTGGACTTCCTCTCCATCTTCCTCGAGCTGCTGGGTATAACTGATACTGACATCTGCCAGGGCAAGAGAGATGGGGGAGAGTATTGCGTGTCCTTCGGCGGGATAGGCAACCCGAAGTTCAGCAAGTGGGCATCCCCTGACAAGCCGAACCAGTTCATGATAACGGACGGCGACCGGTACTACTACCGCCACGACAAGATCGGGGAGATAGTAACAGATGAATGGGACTTCTCGGACGTCGGCAAGGTGGAATCAGATGAAAAGCTGATAGAGTTCTACAAGAACAAGATGGATGAGATTCTGTATCCTGATAAAAAGATACAGGATTTCTATTCACCTGAATTACTTACTAAATTTGGATTGGACGAGAAGCAGGTACTTGCCCTGTCCGGGGAAAAGAAATAGGGCCTTCTGGCCAATGGGGAGTTCGATTTTAATTAACCGATTCCAAATCTAATACATGCTAAGAAACATCCCCCGAAAAGTCTCAAACGTTTTAACCCGCCCCAGCTTCAGGGTCAAGTTCATCGAGCCCATGGCGTACGTTCTGAAGTCAAAGAATCCCGCAGTGAAACTGTTCATGGGCGCCATACAGGTCGTCTCAGCAGTACCCTATTTCTTCAGGGGCATGTTCGTCATAGAGATGAACGAGCGGATAGTCGAGAGGCCCTTCCTCTACCAGAACCTCGACCTCAAGAAGGGCTCGAAGATACTGGAGTTCGGCTGCTGCATGAGCCGGCTCGCGGTCGAGCTCGCGTCACTGGGCTACAAGGTCACGGGCATAGACCTGAACGACTACGAGTTCAAGCACCCGAACCTCACCTTCATCCATGGAGATTTTTTCGACAGCGAATTCAAGGACAATGAATTCGACGCGGTCCTTGCAGTTTCCAGTGTTGAACATGCAGGCCTCGGGCACTACCGCGAGAAGGAGAGGGAGGGAGGCGACTTCAGAATCGTCGATGAGATACGCAGGATACTGAAGCCTGGAGGAAGATTCATAATCACGGTCCCCTTCGGCTCCGGCGGACAGACGAAGTCCTACCGGATATACGACCCCGGCAGGATGGACCGGCTTCTGGAGGGCTTCAAGATAGACGCCGAGGAGCACTGCATAAAGAAGGGGCGCACCTGGATTCCGGCATCCAGGAAAACCGCCGCAGGGATTGACTCATCAAAGGGAGCGAGGGCAGTAGCCATGGTCTCCTGCAGGAAGAAGGGCTGATTTCCCCCCTATATATAAAAGAAATATTAATCTATACAAACAGGGTTATTTGAATCACAATGAAAAAGGCGCTAATCACCGGAGTAACTGGGCAGGACGGGGCGTACCTGGCAAAGTTCCTCCTGGAAAAGGGCTACGAGGTCTACGGCACCTACCGGAGGCTGTCGACCCCGAACCTCTGGAGGCTGCAGTACCTCGACATCTTCGAGAAGATTAACCTGATTCCCGCGGACCTGCTGGATTCCGCCTCGATATCCGAGGCGATAAAACTATCGGAGCCTGACGAGGTCTATAACATAGCAGCACAGAGCTTCGTTGGAGCAAGCTTCGAGCAGCCCATAGGGACTGGAGAAATAACCGGCCTCGGAGTCACAAGGGTCCTGGAGTCCATAAGGGAGATAAACCCGGATATAAAATTCTACCAGGCATCGACCAGCGAGCAGTTCGGCGACGGCAACAGGGAGTCGCAGAACGAGAATACTCCTTTCCACCCGGCATCTCCTTATGCCGCCGCGAAGCTCTACGGCTACTGGATAACCCGGACATACAGGGACGGCTACGGAATCTTTGCCTGCAACGGAATCCTCTTCAACCACGAATCTCCCATAAGGGGGCTCGAGTTCGTGACAAGGAAGATATCCAATTCCGTTGCAAAAATATCCCTCGGCCTGGAGAAGGAGCTGCATCTTGGAAACGTTGATGCAAAGAGGGACTGGGGCTATGCCCCGGAATACGTGGAGTCCATGTGGCTCATGCTGCAGCAGAAGGAGCCCGACGACTATGTTGTTGCAACAAACGAGGCGCACTCCGTAAAGGAATTCGCCGAGCTCGCGTTCGACCTGGCCGGCCTGAACTGGGAGGACCACGTCAAGAGGGACAAGACATTCCTGAGACCATTGGACGTTAATTTCCTGCACGGCGACCACTCGAAGGCCAGGAAGAAGATTGGCTGGGAGCCGAAGGTAAAGTTCAAGGAGCTCGTGAAGATAATGGTTGAAGCCGATGTAGACAGATGGATCCGGTGGCAGAACGGGGAGAGGTTTCCATGGGATGCTTCCAACTATCCCAACGAGAACCAGATACTTTCGAGAAAATTAAGATTCGACAGGTGAGTCAATGCCGGAGAGAGTAGAATTCAACGGAAAACTGTTCGCATTAATTCTTCGCAGGGAGTTTGAGCAAGAGGGTGCGAATTTTTTTACCTCCAAGGAAAGCACGCTGCAGCTCGGAGTCCTCGGACATAAACAGGGTGCCGAGATAAAGCCCCACATCCACGAGAGCGTTCCAAGGACCATAGACCGGGTGCAGGAGGTTCTGCACCTGGCGCACGGAAAGGTCCAGGTCGATTTCTATGACGAGGGGGGAAAGCCCCTGGGCAGCAGCACACTCAACACCGGGGACACCATACTGCTCACGGAGGGCGGCCACGGGTTCAGGATGCTGGAGGACTCGAAGATGATAGAAGTAAAGCAGGGACCCTACATCGACAGGGAGACTGACAAGAGGCACTTTTAGAAAATGATTCCCGTTTGCGAGCCGCTACTCACAGGAAAGGAGATTGAATACGTTACCGATTGTTTGAAAACCAACTGGATATCCTCCAAGGGAAAGTACATCGAGAAGTTTGAGAACGGTTTTGCGGAGTACTGCGGCGCGAAGCACGGAATCTCCGCATCCAACGGAACTACTGCATTACATCTGGCCCTCGCCTCCCTGGGAATAGGGAAGGGCGACGAGGTCATCATTCCGACCTTTACCATGATAGCTACTGCCTTCTCGGTTGCCTACTGTGATGCAACTCCAGTCGTCGTGGATTCAGAGCCGGGGACCTGGAACATGGACGTCGGGCAGATAGAGGGCAGGATTACCGACAGGACGAAGGCGATAATGCCGGTCCACATCTATGGACATCCGTGCGACATGGACAGAATAAACGAGATTGCTAAGAAACATAACCTCCTTGTCGTTGAAGACGCCGCCGAGGCCCACGGAGGGGAGTACAAGGGCAGGAAGGCGGGCAACCTCAGCGATGTGGGCTGCTTCAGCTTCTATGCCAACAAGATTATAACCACGGGGGAGGGGGGAATGGTTGTAACCAATGATGATGCGATAGCCGAAAGAGCAAGAAGTCTCAAGGACCTTTCTCACATGAAGAACAAGAGATTTCTGCACGACATGGTTGGCTACAACTACAGGATGACGAACATCCAGGCGGCCATCGGTTTAGCGCAACTGGAGAAGCTTGACGAATTCGCAGAGATGAGGAGAAAGAATGCCCGGCTCTACAACGAGCTTCTCTCAGATGTCAGGGGAATAACCACGCCGGTGGAAAAGGACTACGCAAAGAACGTCTACTGGATGTACTCCATCACCGTCGGCAAGGAGTTCGGAATGACCAGGGACGAGCTCATGAAAAAGCTGGCGGAGAAGGGCATAGAGACCAGGGCGTTTTTCATCCCTGTCCACAGGCAGCCGGCCTTCCTGGAGATGGGCCTGTTCAAGGGGGAGTCGTATCCCGTCTCAGAAGAGATATCCGGAACCGGACTATACCTTCCATCAAGCAGCGGACTCAAGGAAGATGAGATTAACACGGTCTGCAATGCAATCAAAGACATCCAAAAATGAAGGTCAAGGAGATTCAAAAATGAAGGCGATACTCACCCACAGAAGCGTTTTCCCGTTCCACAGGTCAGAGGACGTGAGATGTGGAGGAGGAAACAAATACGTCTACGGCCTTGCCAGGAACCTGGTCAAGGAGGGGGTCGACGTTGAAATCATCACATCCCTGGACAGGAACTTCCATGGCAAGGAGAAGACATACGATGGTATTAATTATACTTTTATATATCCTAACGTTAACTGGAGGAAGAAAAAAGCCCCATGGAACGTCCTGTTCAGCCTGAACATACCCCGCTACCTCAGGAAAAAGGAGTTCGACGTGCTGCACACCTACGAGATATCGTCCTATTTCTATCTCCACAAGAAGAAGAGGAAGCCCGTCATAGCACAGCCCTTCGGCTTCGAGCCCTTCATGGACCCCAAAACTCATGAGATGAGAAAGTCATTGTTCAAGCGGACCTACATCGACCTGCTCCTGAGGCACACCTACCGATACTGCCTTACTCATGCGGACAAGGTCGCCCTGGAGGGGACCTTTCAGCACGACATAGCAGAGGAACTGTCCCTGAAAAGGGAGAAGCTCTTTGTGCTTCCAGTGGCAATCGATATCGGACTGATGAAACAGAGGCTGGAGAAGAGCGACATCTCGCGGAAGGACTTGGACATAGGCGATGATGACTTCGTTCTGATTTCCGTAACCCGGCTGGACCCGAACAAGGGCCTGGACTATCTCATCAAGGCATTTGCCCTGCTCAAGAAGGAGGTGCCCGATGCAAAGCTCATCTTTGTCGGCAAGGGCCCGGAGGAGCATAACTTCCTGAACGACCTGAGGAAATTCGGGCTGATGGACGACGTCCGTCATCTAAAGGACGTTCCCGAGGATTCGTTGTATTCCTACTACGACCTCGCTGATGTCTATGTTTCTCCAACACTGCAGGAGGACTTCATGATGAGCATCCTCGAGGGGATGGCCTCCGGCCTGCCTGTGATAAGCACAGGGCAGGAGTTCCTGGTTGAGCATGGAGCCAACGGTTATGTTGTCGAGAAGGAGAACCCCGAGGCCATGGCAGAGAGGATGATTGAGCTCGCCGACAAGAAGGACCTGCGCAAGAAGATGTCCGCCGAGTCGCTAAGGGCGGTCGAGAAGTTCGACTCCAGAAACGTTGCCAAGGTCGCAATCAGAAACTACGAGGAGCTGATAAATGGATGAGAAAAAGGCCATCGAGTGCCTCCGGGATTTGAAGCAAATCATGGACGATGCGGGGGCCGAATTCTGGCTCGACCAGGGAACCCTACTTGGGGCCGTCAGAGACGGCAAGATAATCCCCTGGGACGACGACATAGACCTGTCGGCGATAGACACCGAGAGGACAAAGGTACTGGAGCAGATACCCAGGTTCGTGGACAAGGGCTTCCATGTTGTAGCATCGGACTTCAACATAACGCTCATGAGAGACTCCGTACCCATAAACCTCAGGATGGTGAGAATCAAGGGGGACGATGCATGGTCCCTCTTCTGGAAGGAATAAAAATGTATCCCCGGCATATCGTAAGGAAAACGTACATATATCTGTTCAGCAACAGGAGGGTCATGATTGCTAACAGGCTCTTCGAGAGAAGCCCCGGGATTGTAAAGGAGATTATCAGAAGGCTGACCTGGAAGGTGAGAAAGCACTGGGGCAAGCACTACATCCCACTCGTCGTGCCGAAGCACTACTACGAGAAGCTGGGCTCCACACACCTGTACGACATGGAGTTCAGGACCCCCTCAAGCGTCGAGAAATACCTCGCACTGAAGTACGGCGATGACTGGAAGAAACCAAAGAAGGAGTGGATATACTGGAGGGACGACGGGGCGAGGGACCATGACTTTGACATTGGTGAGGACATATGAAAAACAATTCCGTAACGCTGGTCAAGTTTGACTCGAAGTATGCAACGAAATACAGCTATCCCCTGTCGATAGTGACAATAGGCAGCGCCCTGAAGAGGGCAGGCTTCGACGTGGAGCTGATTCACTGCTGCGATGACGACCTGGAAGGGCTCGTAAAAAAGGTCCTGGAGAAGAAACCGCTATTCGTCGGCTTCTCGGTGATTACATCGGCATCCATAAAACCCACGGCCGAGGTATCGAGAACCATCAAGGAGAAGAGCAAAATCCCGGTAGTCTGGGGCGGAATCCACCCCACGCTCCTCCCGGAGCAGTGCATCAGCGAGGACTACATCGACATAATCACCCTGGGCGAGGGCGAGGAAACGGCCATTGAGCTTGCGCAGAGACTCAGGGACGGCAAATCCCTGAAGGGGCTCAAGGGCGTCTGGTACAAGGATAAGGGAAAGGTCGTGAAGGAATCCCGCCGCGAATACATAAAGGACTTCAGCGACTACAGGATAGACTTCACGCTGCTCAACCCCGAGGACTACTATCACGAGCTCCACGGCTCCCCCAAGGGCTTCGACTACATGGCGAGCAGGGGATGCCCGCACCACTGCGGCTTCTGTTATAACGCCGTTTTCAACAAAAGGACGTGGCGGCCAATCTCCGAGAAGTTCGTCATAGAGGACATAGAATACCTGAAAAAGAATCACGGCGTCGACGCGGTCTATTTCCTTGATGATAACTTCTATGTTGACAAGAAAAGGGCCCTGAGCATCCTGGAGAAGGTCAATCTACCCACCTACACCGAGATAAGGATAGACTACATCGACGAGAATTTCATCAGGAAGCTGAAGGAGGTCGACCCGAAGCTGATTCTGGTTGGAGCGGAATCAGGAAGCGACAGGATTCTGAAGCTAATCGGCAAGGGATTTACTGTCGAGGAGATGAAGGAGGGGGTAAAGCTCTTTGCAAAGTATCACATCCCCGCTCATTATTCGTTCATCCTGGGGCTGCCGACCGAGACAAAAGAAGAAACCGGGGAGAGCATCGACCTCATGTTATGGATACACAAAAACCACCCGGAGGCGCTCTTTACCGTTGGACAGTATATGCCCTATCCCGGCTCGGACCTCTATGACTTTGCGGTCAAGTGCGGGTTCAAGGAGCCGAAGGATACAGAGGACTGGCACAGGATAGACCGGTTCAAGCACACCTTTGAATTGCCCTGGATAGACCAGAAGCTGACCTATTTCGTGAGAGAATACTTCTTTTTCTTCTCGACGAGGATAAAAATCATACAAAAGGTATGTGCGCTGAGGCTGAAATACAGGTTTTTCCTCTTCCCAGTGGACCTCTGGGTGCTGCATTTCCTCTACAACACGATAAAGCACAAGGACAATATCATAACCAAGGCCGGGAAGAAACTAATCAGAATCCTCCAGAAGGTTTAGCTTGGCAGAAACGAAACCTTTTTAAAGGGGGAGCGATAAATAAATAAATCCAACAAATAGATGAAATTCTCCGGAAACCGAAACCCGGAGGGCAAAAAAACGACAAGTATTTAAATGGGAAAATGGTAAAATCTAATAACGGTGAGGGCTATTTATATAGGAGAAAAACTAATTGTTAAGGAAAATGGAAAAGGTATCTAATTTTGGGAGGAGTAGAACGTTAATCGATACAATCAAAACAAATTCTAAAGAAGGAGGAAAACTAAAAATGGATAAAAAACTATTAATGTTTGGACTGGTATTATTTGGTATAATTGGAATGAGCGGAATGGCAAGCGCCGGATTCAATATAAATA
>CAZJVE010000010.1:0-40219 GCA_964549685.1 uncultured archaeon
GCGCAGTCAATTGCTGCCATGGCCTACGGAACGGAGACCATAAATCCAGTCAGCAAGATTATAGGGCCCGGAAACGTCTACGTGATGGCAGCGAAGATGCTCGTCTACGGCAAAGTAGATATTGACAGCCCTGCAGGCCCCTCAGAAATCCTGATAATAGCCGACAAGTCAGCAAACCCGGAGTTCATCCAGGCCGACCTTCTGGCGCAGGAGGAGCACGACCCGGATGCACAGGCCGTGGTGGTTACGGACTCTGAAAAACTGGCAGAAAAGATTGATGGAACCGTCGTCTTAACAAAAACTATAAGCGAATGCATAGAATTCGCAAACGACTACGCTCCAGAGCACCTTGAGATAATGTGCAGGAACCCGGAAAAGGTCTCGCAGAAGATTAGGAATGCGGGGGCAATATTTCTCGGCGATTATTCTCCTGTGGCCGCGGGGGACTACTGCTCCGGCGGGAATCACGTCCTTCCCACTGCTGGAGCCGCGAAATTCTCTTCCAGACTTGGGGTTGATGATTTCCTGAAGAAGGTCTCTGTCCAGAACCTGAGCAAGGAGGGTCTGGAGAGATTGAGAACTTCAGTAGAGAAGCTCTCCGATGCCGAAGGCTTCAAGGCGCACAGGGATTCCATTAAGGCCAGATTCAAGGAATGATGTATTTTAATCCAAGATTCCAATTCTTTACAAGATGAAAGAGGAGATTGAGCTTCGGGGCCATATAATTGATTCTCTTATTCTCCCGAGAGTGCTGGATGCCATAATGGATCTCAAGGGGAATTTTCAGATTCTTCAGCTCGACGTGGGCAAGACCAAGACTGATGAAAGCTATGCCAAGATTCTCGTTGACGGCCCTGCGGAGCTGTTTGATGAGCTGGAGAGGCTCGGCGCGCTGCTGCCCAGAGAAGAGGTGAAGACCGAGGCGGCTCCGGCGGACAAGGCACTTCCGGATAAGTTCTATGGGACTACGCATCATCCGACCTCTGTCTATCTTGGCGGGAACTGGACACCGGTACAGGAGCTGGAGATGGACTGCGTCATCGTCATTGACGGCAACAAGGCGGTCTGCAAGAGGCAGGGGCTGGTCAAGAAGGGCGAGAATGTTGTTGTAGGGCTGAAGGGCGTCAAGGTGGAGGCCCCGCAGCGCTCAAGAGAACCGACCGACATCTTTGGCTTCATGTCCTCGCAGATTTCTCCCGAGAAGCCGATAAACTCACTCATCAAAGACCTTGCAAAGGAGATGAAGAAGCTCAAGGACAATAAGGGATTCATCATCCATGTCGTTGGAACAGCGATGGCGCATACCGGGGCAGACAGGGCCCTGGCAGAATTGATAAAGATGGGCTACGCCCAGGCAATCTTCACAGGAAACGGATTTGCCGTCATGGATGTCGAGAAGCAGCTCTTTGGAACGACTCTCGGGATGGACGAGAAGACAGGCAGGGTCCTGAAGAGGGGCTACAAGAGCCACCTCGTTGCCATAAACGAGATTCATAAAGCAGGAGGGATAGAAAAGGCGGTCGAAAAGGGGGTCCTCAAGGACGGCGTCCTCTACAACTGCGTGAAAAAGAAGGTTCCCTTCGTCATCGGGGGCTCGCTCAGGGACGACGGTCCATTGCCAGATACAATAACGGATGTTATGGAGGCGCAGGACGAAATGCGAAAGCATGTCCAGGGCGCCGATATGTGCATGATTTACGCATCGATGCTGCATGGAATTGCAACCGGAAACATGCTTCCCTCCAAGGTCAAGACAGTCGCCATAGACATCAATCCCTATGTGGTTACAAGGCTGCAGGACCGGGGCACGACGCACGCCCTGGGCATAGTATCCGACCCCGCAGTGGTTCTTCCGATGCTGGTGCAGGAGATTAAGAAGCTGGAGAAATAGAATTCTAGCAGATATATTAAATTCTTGAATATTTCCCTCTTGATTCTGATATAATTAACGGGCCCGTAGGGTAGTCTGGACATCCTTGGGGACTTCGGATCCCTAGACCTGGGTTCGAATCCCGGCGGGTCCGTTCAATCTAATTTCTTCAACGCCCTCTCAACAGCGTTCGCTGTATTATGCGCCGAGAAGTGCAGCAGCGTATCCCCGGTCGTGTTGTCGAATTCCATGGAGGCCATGCAGGGATAATTATTATTCAGGAGCCCCGCCTTTATCGCTGCTCCCTCGACATTCGTCCCCGGGAGGTTCTCTGCAACGAAACTGGCGCAGCCGCAGGGGGTGTCTCTCTTTACCGTAACATTCTTTATGAATCCGCCCTCGACCTCGATTTTGAATTCGGGCAGGCCGAAGTGTTTTGCAAATTCGTCGATGAGGGGGTTGCCCTGCTTTACCAGGGTGCAGAAGGTTCTGGGGAAGGCGGAGGGGATTTCAAGTTCTTTCTCTATCTGCCTCCTGAGCCCGGGCTGCAACCAGAGGCCGTCGACTGCGACTATGGCTGCCTTGGCCCCGGCCTTCTTGGCGAGGAGAGGGAGCAATTCAATTTTTTTAGAGTTTTGAATCAGAAATAGAATCAAATCCGCTGCTGGAATTTCCTGGGGGAGGAATTCCTCAGGGTTGTCGGTGAGCTGCGGAAGTTCGATGTCAAGGCTCATGGATTCGAATTCCCAGTCGTCGGGGCCGTTGTCCCTGACCCAGTTCAGAATCCTCCTGCCGTACTCGTCATCGGCCAGAGCAAGAATTTTCATCCTACTACTCAACAGATTCAACCGCCTTAATCTCAGGGATGTTGTCCTTGAGCGTGGCCTCTACGTAGTTCTTCAGCGTCATCTGGGACATGGGACAGCCAGCGCAATGACCCTGCAACCTCACCTTCACGGTTCCGTCATCGGTAACCTCAACCAGCTCTATGTCGCCGCCATCGGCCTGCAGGGCCGGCCTGATCTTCGCAAGAATCTCTTCAACCTTTTCTTTCATAGTTTATATCAGTGGTATTAAGTTTATATAAGTCTGTTAGGGCTCTGTCTCCTTTTTCTTCTCTTTATCTGCGCCCTTCATCTTTTCGTAGAGCCCCTCACTAAGGCATTTCTCGGCATACTTGCACCATTCTAGGCAGGACTCTACATCGTTATAGATTGTGAAGCCACACTTGCCACACTTCGCACTCTCATCTGTAGAAAAGAGTTCCACCTCCGCACCACACTCCGGGCACTCTTTCAGTACAATCGTGGGCCTGAATACGGTGTCTGCTCCGGGGCATCTGCCCTGCGTTGTCATTTTCTCTGGAGTATTAATCACTGATTCCGTATCTCTTCCTGTCCCTGAGCTCCGCCTTCTTTCCATCGTTCCAGCCCCCGACATTCTGGTAGTAGCCGGTAATCCGGGAATAGTGCTGGACGGGCCTTCCCCTGTAGGGCAATCTGGCCTCGTGCTCCCTGGCGCATTCCTCGGAGCATACTACGACACTCTCGTCCAGGTTGGATTGGAGGAACTCTCCTATCTTTTCCTTTCCGCAGACTATACAGTTAATTTTTCCCATTTTAACTATCTTTTTTATAGTTACTATGTATATAATATTATATTAATAAATATGCGGTGGTTTCCTTTTAGATAGTAATCTATTTAAAAGACGTAACCAATATGTAAGAGGCGATTGAGATAAAGAGGTGATAAAATGAAAGTACCAAACGATGAGGAAACTATGAAGAAGTGTATATGTATGAACTGCCCGAGCCACAATGAGTGCATGAAGGGGAAAATGGAGGGATTCTTCTGCGCGAAGGATAAGGCAACCTGTGAATTCGATAAGGTGGGATGCGTCTGTGGAGAGTGTCCCATAACAGGTGAATTCCAGTTGTCTGGCGGCTACTGGTGCGAGGCGGGCATTGCCGAGTAAACGGGTGGGTTTAGCTCACCCTTTTACTTTTTCTTAATTCTCACTTGCCAGACTGCCAGTCCAAGAAGAGAAACGAGAATCACTGCTGCTGTTGATGTGAAAGACGTTATCGGCATCGAGAGGTTCTTGTCGCCGAAGTAGAGAATGAACTGCGGTGTTAGGCCGAGAATCATGCCGACGCCGAGCCTTTCGGCTATGTCGAGGTCCTTTTTTGGAAATAAGGCAAGGCTCAGCAAGACTCCCGGAACCATCACGATGAGAATCATGCCGATTGCAACTGTTGATATGGTAATTAAATCCATGTATAGGAATTGGGATTCATTAAATAAATTAAAGCATATCCAGCAGAAACCTCGGGGAATTCAGGAGCAGCCCGAATGTGAAGGAAGGATTCCTGAGTAGGGATGAAATCGACCTTGAGGCGAGGTCCATGTCGCCCCTTTTCTCAAGGCTCTCCCGGTGGTCGTTGACCATGGAGAAGAGCCGGTCCGTGTTTCTGTTGGAGAGCCTGTCGAGGAAGTTCCTGACAAGGAGATGGAGCCGAAGCTCTCTTCCTATATCTGCCCTCCAGAGTTTTTCGTAGTCTTTTTTGCAGGCGTGTCTTGCTGCCAGGCCGCCCATCACGACTCCGCCCCCGGTGGTTGCTTTCACATGGCCTGCTGAATCCCCCAGCGTTATGAATTTACCGTGGTCGGTCTTTATCCAGGGGTTATAGAGGGGGATAGTACCATAATTCTTTTTTAATATTTTTGAATTTTTTATCCTTCCCTCCTGTCTCAGTTCCTTCACGAATTTATCAAGCCGCGGTGTCGGGTTCTCCCTGGCGCACAGCCCGACCCTGCAGTAGTCCCCTGCAGGAATTATCCAGGAGAAGAAACCGGGGACGTTGAAATGCAGCTCGACAAAGTCCGGGTCGCAGTCGACCTTCAGGTCGTACTGCGCTCCGAAGAGGAATTTTTTTGGCAAGTCGAGGTCGAGTTTCCTGTGGAGCTGGTAGTTGGTTCCGGTAGCGAGAATGATTCTGTCTGCCTTGAGATTGTTGAGGTCGTCAATTCTTTCATTGATGAATTCAACACCAGAATCCACCGCAGAATTCAGGAGGTCCTCATCAAATCTCTGTCTGTCGACGACGTAGGCCTTGTCCTCCTTTGCCTTGATTTCAAGAAGTTTCTTTGAAGGAGAATATATTCTTGCCCCGCTGACTTTATTCAGGAATTCTGGTTTTATTCCAAGCCGTTCCATGCCTGAAATGCTGATGAGGCCGGCGCACTGGACGGGCTGTTTCCTGTGCTCTTCATAGAGAGTGACGTCGTGCCCTTTGGAATGTAAGGCAGCAATGCAGCCTGCCGGGCCAGCTCCTATTATAGAAATCCTCATTTCTCTCTAAGGTCAATGGTATCCATGGCATCCGGTCCAGTCGATATCAGAGATGCCTTGATTCCGATGCCCGATTCGATCTTCTTTACATGGGCCTTTGCTCTTTCTGAGAGTTTCTCATACTCAGTAACCTTATAGCATTCTGGGAAAATCTTGTCCAGGCATGCGATGACTATGTCGGTCGCTCCGTTGACCATGGCGGAGTATTTTGCAAGCTCTATGTCGAAGTCCCCGATTCTTCTCCTTCGCTGGGTTACCGTTCCCTTCTCCCCGAGATATTCAGCCAGGGTTTCATTCACGCTGCCTTCATCTATGCCCTTGTCCTTGGCGTCCTGGAGAACCTCCTTCCACAGGGGATAGTTGTCTATATTCTCCTCGGTTATCAGGGTATCGAGGGCACCCTCGCCGACCCTTGTTGTGTAGGCCTTGTAGATGACCATTACTCTATCAACCTTCGTCGGGCCTATGCCGATATCAACAGCAGCCATGGAAGCAGAGGTGTCCTTTGATGTTACAAAAGGATAGGTGCCGTAGAAGAGAGAGAGGCCAAAGCCCTGGCTTGCTTCCAGGAGGACCTCCTTGCCAGCATCTATGGCAGAATTTACCTCAAGAGGTACATCAGCTAAAAACGGCTCCAGTTCAGGAATGTCCTTTGCTAGCTTTGCAGTCCTGTTTGCCCTCTCGGCATTGGCGGGACCGCAGCCACTGCCTGTGGTTCCAACCTTGTCCTTCAGGAACGAATTGGACGAGTCCTCTGTCCTGTGCTTTTCCTCTATGATTGCGCATCTCTTGTCGAGGAAGATTCGACCCTTTATCCCCGTCACATCGACCTCCTTAAGGAATACCTCCGGATTTACCAAGACTCCTGCTCCAATCATCAGTCTTGAGCTGTCGTTCACGAAACCGCACGGGACCATCCTCAGTCCGAATTCCTTCCCGTCCTTGTAGACAGTATGCCCGGCATTTGGCCCGACCCCTGCCCTTGCAACGATGTCCGGTTTGTCCTTTATGGCAAGGTATGATACTATCTTGCCCTTTCCCTCATCTCCAAAGTGTCCGCCTGTTATGATTGTTACCATTTTTATCTACCGTAGTCATCTTCCAGTCTCACTACATCCTCAGGATGATATGTGCTTACCTCGATGATAGTAACGTCCTCCTCCGGAACAAGACGATGAACGTCGCCAGGGTTTAGGGTTATGGAGTCGCCCTCCTCCAGGAGAATCTCCTCCTTATCGCCCATTATCCTCAGCCTTCCCTTGAGGACATACATCGTCTCCTTCTTCTCCTTGTGATACTGGAGGCTTGAGCGCTCTCCTTTCCTAATCTCAAGGATTTTTCCCAGGTATTCCGGCTCCTCTGCCAGCCATATCTCCCTGCCCCAGGGCTTCTCAATGATTTTTGGCTTCCTTGATTTCATATTCATTTGCCATTGATGTGGAAATTCCGGCTCCGATAACCTCGATTCCGGAGTCGACCAGCCTGAATTCCAGCCTCGCCCCTTCGGGCATGAACTTGTGCTTCCTCAGGATTGCTGCCCTTGAATTTTCGTTCTTTTCCAGCTCTATCATAATCTTCGACCAGTATTTCGTTATGTCCCCGCCAACCGGGGTTATGCCACCGGTCTCTATGTTCACATAAACCTGATTCGTGAGCAGTACTGGGATGTTGAATTGCCTTGCTATCCTGAGAAGCTGGGCCAACTGCCTGCCGAGACCCTTTATGTCCCTGTCCTCCTCGAGGCGATAGAGCATGGCTATCGAATCTACAATGACTAGGGATGCCTTCGAGCTCTCAACCACGTCGTGGAGCTTTTTTATGGCGACCTTCTGCTCGTCGAAGTCTGTAGGCTCGATTAGAACTACGTTCTCAAGGATGCTGTTGAGTCTGTCTGGGGCTATCTGCTCGAGCCTCTCGACAGAGAACCCTCCCTCGGGGTCGACGTAGATTACCTTCCCCTCTCGGGTGGCATTTGCCGTTGCGAGCAGGGCCAGGGTCGTCTTGCCTGAAGCCGGAGCACCATAGATGTGCGTCAGGTTCCTTTCAATGAGGCGGCCACCAAGAATTCCATCGAATTCCTTACTAATGCCTACCATATTAGATAGTTAGAATTAGCTGTTTAAATCACCCAGCGTACTTTTCATACAGCTCCTTGCAGATTTCCCTGAGGTCATCCCTAGCATGCATGCCGCTCTTCTCGAAGTACTCCTCTACGAGGTCTTTGCTGATTTCAATCCTCTCGAGGCTCTTGAACTCCTCCTCGGCCGAGGGGACTATATTGACATCGAGGATTTTGAAGCCCTGCTCCTGGCTCCAGTTGTGCCTGAGGTCGAAATAGTCCCCCTCCAGCTCGACGTTTATCCTGATTTGGAGGCATTCGGTCCTGCCCCTGTTGTCCTTTATGATGTCCTCGATAGTCTGGTTGACATCCTCTGGTTTCATGCTGCCCAGATTCCCTTTAACCGAGTCCATTATTGCTGACTTTACAGGGATGAACTCAACCTGGTTGAAATTCCTCAGGGTAATGAATCCTGTGGGATTCTCAGCCTCGTTGAAGCTTATTCTCTCAGTAGAACCAACATAGTAGGATGGAGTTACGTCCATAAGTTCCTTTATCTCCTGGTGTTTATGGACATGACCAGAGAGAATGAGGTCGAATTTTCCTGCGGCTTCTCTGAGAACCTTAAGCGAGAGCTCGAACGGGCTGAGATAGCGCTCTATGCCATGGTGCAGGCACAGGATGTCGTAGTCATTCTTCTCGAACCCCGAGATTTCCGCTAATTTCTCCTCCGCGAGCTTTCTGCTCCGCAAGTATTGGAAGCCGTGGACTCCGACCCTCTTTCCATCAAGGTTCAGGGTGATATGAGGATTATCAGTGCTCAGGACATGGATGTTTTTATGCAAGTCAGAAAATATCGGCGTATATGCGGTCCCGAGATGGCCCTCAATCTCGTGGTTGCCGATGCATACAATAACCTGGGTTTTTTCTGCAAGCTCAATCAGCTTCGTTATCAGGGTGTGGAGGCTCTTTGGCTCAGGCCTTGGATGGTGTAGCAAATCACCGCCAAAGATTATCAGAGAGGGATTTAGCTCCATTGCCTTGGAGATTGCATCCCTGAAAGAATTCTCGTAGTCCAGGAGCCTCTGCTTCTTCATCCGGTGTCTGTAGCCGAGATGGCTGTCCGAGATGCAGCAGATGGTTGTCATTACTCCTTAGTGCAGTCCTCACAGAGAAGCCTTCCGTTCAGGTTAATGAGATTCTCGGAGTAGTTGCCGCAGACCTCGCAGATTCCGGATATTGTTCCAGCTGGCGAGGATATGTCTGCGATGTCCCACTCCGCATGCTCCTTTATGAGTGTGTGAACAGCCGGCTCTACGCTTACCAAATCGAAGACCGTGATGATTCCGACTATGTTGTTGCTCTGAGTTACCACAAGCCTCTTGACGTCATTCTCCCGCATCATCTTCGTTGCGTCGTCTATGTCCTTCTCAGGCGATATCGTAAGTAGTGGAGAGGTCATTACATCCGTTACGGATACTGTCTTGGGGTTCTTTCCTTCGGCCACTACGTTCACGATTATGTCCGTGTCGGTCACCATGCCGACGCCCTTGCCATTGTCTATCACAATCACGGAGTCTATGTCGTTCTTCTTCATTATCTCTGCTACTCCGCTTATGCTCTCCTCAGGTGGTACGTAGATAACTCCCCTTGTCATTGCATCTCCAACACTCAGTTCCATTTTTATCCTCTCTATAGATATCTATAAGAACCGAGTTTAAAAAACCACGATGGGGAAATTGAGTTTCGAGGTCCTGCACAAGGACATTGCAGCCAGGATTGGAAGGCTTGAGTTGAATGGTAAGAGGATAGAAACCCCCGCCCTGATGCCGGTCTACAACCCAAAGAAGCCGCTGATTTCGACGAAGGAGTTGCAGGGGGAGTTCAATTCAGATATCCTGATGACGAACTCATACATAATTCTCAAAGATAAGGAGTTGAAGGGAAAGGTTCTGAAGAAGGGAATTCACAAGCATCTGGGATTCGATGGCCTGATAGCAACGGACTCCGGCTCCTATCAGCTGATGAGCTACGGCAATGTTCTGACAACGAATGAGAAGATTATAAAATTCCAGGAGGAGATTGGCTCGGACATTGGCTCCTTCCTTGACATCCCGTCCATGCCGGATGCGTATAAGCCCAGGGCGGAGGAGCAGTTAGGCACTACGCTGGAGAGGGCAAAAGAGGCAACCAGCGCCGGCTTTGTAGTAAACGCAGGGATTCAGGGTTCAACCTATCCCGACCTGAGGAAGAGGGCGGCAAAGAGCATCGGAAAGGACTTCAAGCTCTGCGCAATAGGTGGCATAGTAAAGCTGATGGAGGACTACCGCTTTGCTGACCTTGTCGACATCATAGCTACTGTAAAGAAGAATTTACCAGCAAACAGAGTGGTCCATGCCTTCGGGCTGGGGCATCCCATTTCATTTTCCCTGGCCGTTGCCATGGGGTGCGACCTCTTCGACTCCGCGGCCTATGCCCTCTATGCCCATGGCAACAGATACATGACAGAGAACGGGACGAAGAGGCTCGAGGAGCTTGAATATCTGCCCTGCTCCTGTCCGGTCTGCAATAAACACGGAATTGGGCTGAAGGAATTGCCCGAGGAAAAGAGAATCAAAGAGCTGGCAAGGCACAATCTCTATGTGACTAACGAGGAGCTTAGCAGGGTAAAGGAGGCGATAAGGGAGGGGTCGCTGTGGGAGCTGCTCAGCATAAGGACCAGGGCGCATCCTGCTCTCCTTGACGGGCTGAGGAGGATGCTCAAGCACAAGAGGTGGCTTGCGAAATTCGACCCCATCAGGAAGAAATCGGCCTTTTATTCCTTGGGCCCGGAGGCAAAGCACAGGACCGAAGTAGTTAATGTAAAGTCAAGGATAAAGAGAATTTCCTCAAATGATATGATTGAGATTCCACCCTTTGGAAAGATTCCAAGTGAAATTTCAGAATTATATCCCTTCCATTCCCCAGGTAATAAAATTCCGGATTTGGATAAAGTGAGGGGAATAATAGATTATCAGTTTGGAGAGGGTGCCGGTGAATTAATTCCCAGCAGAGTCAGGATAAAGAAGTCCCGCAAGACGAAGAGAATCAGGTGGATTTACGAGGGGAAGGAGCTGATTGCATCGGTCAGGGCCTCGGACCACTTCATAATCCCGAAGATGAAGCTGGCCGGGAAGATAAAAGACAGGTTCGAATTCCCCAGGAACAGAGTGGTGATTCACGAGGACGCCATCCCCTTCGTCAGCGAGAAGAAGAGCGCCTTCGCGAAGTTCGTCACGAGAATAGACCCCGAGCTGAGGCCCGGGGACGAGGTTCTCGTTGTTGACAAGGACGACAACCTGATAAGGACCGGGACCCTTGTCCTCTCTCCAGCCGAGGTGAAGGACTTCGACAGGGGCCCGGCGGTGAGGGTAAGATGAAAAAGCTGTTGCCAACAGACAAGGGAATCCAGTGGTATCTTGAGCAGATGCAACACCACGTGGAAGAGATAGAAGAGCTTCTTGGCAAAGACGATGAGATTTACAAAGGCACTGAGACCTGCAGGGAGCATGCGAGGATAGAATCCTATGACCTTATCGTTCTGATTGCTGAGGCATTTGAGATGCCTGAGATTCTCGAATCCGTGCCGGATGAGATAATCGAGAGGTTTAACCGGAAGAGGGGATAAGGCGTAGTGCCTAAGTTTTATACTCTCCTTCCCTAACAAATAATCCAGAATGGTCTTTGTAAGAGAAAAAAAGGTTAAGGGAAAGACCTACTACTACTTGGTAAAATCTGTCAGAGAGCGCGGGAGAGTAAGGCAGAAAAACATCCAGTACCTGGGCTCCGAGAAGCCGTCTGAGGATGAGATTAGAAGGCTTAGAAAGAAAGAGGACTAATCCCTGGCCTCCAGGACAATCCTCCTGCCCCTGAATTCTACAAATGTCAGGTTGCCGCCCTGCTTAAGCTGCGGCATAACCTCCGGAAGGACATCAGCCTCAAAGACCTCGTAATCGTCCATCGCCATAGCCTGGATTCTTCCGTCGCTTGCGGGGGAGATATATTGGCCGAGTCTCCTCACTATCTCCAGGTCCTCAAGCCGCTCATGGCCGGACTTGGTTACTGTGTCCCTGGCTCCGTCCAGGAGACACTCCAGGTCAATCTTCGTTATGGTATGGCTGTGGCTGCCCATAACCTTGGCACTTATGTTCCTCACCCTGTAGGGCTTGTCCTTATGCACTATGTAGTCGCCCTTCCTCAGCTTCTTGACTTCGATCATAGGTTATAATATTATTTCCTTACTTTTTATCAGGACCGGTCATTTTTGGTGCAGCAGGCTTTGGCTTTTCTCCCTTGGATTTCTGCCTCCTGCGGAAGAGGTAATACCCTGCAACGACAACGGCCAGGCCTATACCTATAGTCATCAGATTGCTGCCCCCTATGCCCTGGGAAACCTCGAGCGTCATAGTCTTGCTGTAGATCAGGACATCATCATCCTTCGTGCAGCGAATCTCTATTGGAACTATATGTGGCTGTGCTGCTGCATTGTCTTCGACCCTGTATGCTATGGATGCAATTCCAGTTTCCCCTCCACCAATATCTCCAAGATATGCCGACTTGTCATCAAACTCGAAGGGCTGGTCCCTCTTCTCCAGCACAATCAGGGTTACCCCCTCACACTTGCTGCCGACATTGCTGACGGTTATCTGGGCAAGACCCTTCTGGGATGGCTGTGTTGATGAGGCATCTACAGAAATCTCGAAGCGCGGGTGCTTCAATATGTCCAGAGTGTATGTTATTTCGTCATGGGCGGGCTGGCTGTTCACCTCATAGTCGAGGGCAAAGGTGATGTTGGTCTGCTGTGGTTCTATGTCTTCCTCAACATCGGCATAGAAGGTAAAACTCATTGAGCCACTGCCCTTGATTGTCCCTACCTCCTTGGTCTGTATGTAGCTGCGGGCATTCTTTAACGGATAGGTCGGCTGGAAAGTGACCTTCACATTCTTTATTTGCTCAGTGCCCTGGTTCTCTACATTGCCTGTAAATTCCACGTCTTCATCATCGCTGTGGATTTCTGCAGGGTCTGTTTCAAAGCCAGTTATGGTAAGCTTGCGGTCACCAACAACCTTAAACCCGATGTAGAATACGTCAGTATGCTCAGTGCCGCTGTTGTCTTTGTATTCAGTGGTTAGAGGTATAGTATAGGCTTTAGATTCAACATCTTCATCAACATGGAATACCCCTTCAACAACGCCAGTGCCACCGGCAGGAATATCTCCTATTCTCTTCTTGGTTATGCCGATTACACTGAAAACAGAATAGAGTTCTGCATTAATGGCTGTGTTTTCCACTGACCCATCAAGCGGCATGCCAAGATACGCGCTTATATCCAGAGCGTCGCTTTCCCCTGTGTTTTCAAAGGTCAGTCTGACCGTGACGTCATCTCCAGCATTCAACTCATCCCTGTCCGAAAAATAATCGACGAGTTCAAGCAGGCTCCCGCTGGTTACCTCCACAGGAATAATCCAGTTGCTTGTCTCCTCCTCTATTTTCAGGTCGCCGCTGCTGTCGTAGCGGCTCTCGTCATAGGTCAGGTACAATGTGAGGTAGTGAGTCCCTACCCTCGCATCGTCATAAACCTTGATGTAGGTCGCTATGCGGGCGCTTGCTCCGGGATTTATCGCCCCAAGGAACCATCTGCCTCCCGAGTTTATACCACCTCCACTGGGAACCTTCGTCGATATATCGTCCGTGGTGGGTATATTGGCGCTTACTTCTCTGGCCGGCAAACCACCAGTGTTGGTTATCACAATGTACAGGGGCTCTATGTCGCCGGGCTCCAGGCCGGATGGCACTATGGTCTCGTCGTAGTCTATAACCAGCGCAGTCGGCGTCTCCGTCTGCGCAGCGTTAAACGTTGCAGCAATGAGAATAGTAAAAAGCACCATCCCCAAAATCCTTGTTCTTCCGTATGTTTTGTTTTTCATTTTTTCAATACCTCCTTCAACCTTATTTTTTGCGTATGCGGTTGTATGTATCGTATATAGATTATCATCAGTGAGGGAACGACAGTAACGGCAGCCAAAAAGGAGCCGAATACGCCCAGGCTCATAATTCTCGCCATATCAGCCAGAGGAGTAAGCTCCCCCATGCTCATGGCCTGGAATCCTACAAGCGCTGTGATGGTGGTGGTCGACATCGGAAACACAACGTTTGCAAGGGTTTCAGCAAGAGCCTCGTCAGGCCTGCCGAGACGCCTGAATTCCTGGCGAAAGCGGGTTATCGTCTGTATGCCGAAATCGATGCCGATGCCCATAATCATAGAGGACACTCCTGAAGTGTTCATAGTAAGGTCCTGGCCCAACGCGGCCCACATGCCCATGCTCCAGGTTGTTCCAAAGACGATGGTGAATATCGGCAGGATGCCATAGGCAAGGCTGCCCATAACAACCAGAACAACAGCAAGAATGCCAAAGAAACTGAATTGCATGACTCGGGCCATGTCTGGTTCTATCAACTGGTTTAATTCAACATTTTCTGGAATCGTTCCAATCATGAAGGGCGTTGCACCCGGCGGTCGTTCTGTCTGGACCAGTATGACATCAAGCTTGTCGTACAGTATATCATCATCCACGTCGGGCAGAATCTCGGCCTTTATGAGTAGCAGGGCGTGGTCATCACTCAGGTACAGGTCAAGGGTGGGATTTTGATTCCAGAGGTCCTGGCTACGCTTGACAGATTTGGGCAACGTGCCTCCATTGCCCTCGCGCAATAGACTGGCAGCACTGGTAACGGAAACTACCTCGTCCAGAGTCTCCAGCTTCTCGTGGAGAGTCCATGCATAGGCTATCATCCTCGGGTCAAGGTTATCTCGTATTTCGTTGGACTTTGCCACGCGGGGGTCAACCTCAATAGCAACTGTAATTGTGTTCAACCCCCCGAATTCGTCCCAGATTTTCTCTATAGATACGACGACCGGCCGGTTTGCCGGGAGGAAGTCCTTGTCTCCCTGAGGCACTATCTCAAGGGTGCTTTGCAGCTGTGCCGCGACAACGGTTATGAGAAGCGCTATGGCCAGCATTATGAATGGATGGGCCGCGATGAAATGGCCATACCTGCGCATTGCGTGCTTGAACTGCTCCCTATTCATTTTGTTTCTTTATCACCACGATGAGTTAGTCTCCCGGCTAGAATGATGAATGCCGGGTTGACAAATAATGCGACTACCAGGCAGCTTGCGATGCCCAGGGCCAGGGTCGTTCCAAGGTCCTGCATCATGGGCATGATGCCCAACCTGAGAGAGCCAAAACCGACCATGGTAGTTATACCAGAGCCAAGGATGGCAGTGCCCACACCAGGGACAGCCACGGTGATGGAATCCAGCTTGCTTTTGCCCTTCTGCTCGCGTTCCTCCATGTAGCGCTCAACAACGAAGACGCCGTACTCCACCCCTAAACCAAGAATCATTGCCCCGACCGCCACGGTAGCCACCGACAGCGGGATGTCAAGATGCCCCATGGAACCGAGAGTCCAGGTCAGCCCCAGTGACAGTGGAATGAAGACCAGAACGCCTTTGTAGATGCTCCTCTGCAGTATAACCAGGAGGATTAAGATGATAGCAGCCGCCAAGAGCGTAGTATAGACCGCATCACTCCACAATACCTCAGCTATTGTATTCTCAAGAGGTGGACCCCCAGTGATGGTAAGCTCAACACCAGGCGGTTTGGCTACGCTGTCGATGTTGTCCTGGACGAGGTTGGTGAAGGACTTGACCGCCTTCTCGCCGCCGCCGACATTGGAGTAGATATAGAGAACGGTGATGGAGTAGTCCTTGTTGAACATGCCGTCCGAACCCGGGATTGCAGCCAGTGCCGTTTTAACGCCCGACAGAGACTGAGGAATCCCATAGGGAAAGAAACTACCCGCACTCAGAACCCTATCAATCTTTGGTTCGGCCTGCAGCTGCTCCTGCAGCTCCACGAGCATCTGCATTACCCTGGGGTCGCGGATGTCGGTGGGCCTGTTTGCTATGTCGACTCCATAGTCAAGTTCCACCACCACAAGAACCAGGTCAGAGCCGCCAAAGCGGCTGTCTACCTTATCCCCGTTTATGAAGACCGGTACGTCCGGGGGCATCATCTTGTCAAAGTTGGTCTCCATGTAGACGTTGCCCAGCCCCTGCACCATGAACACAGTAATGAGAAGTGACGCTAGCACTATGTGAACGTGGTACCTGTACTGTATTTGCGCCATCCGTTCCAGGATTTTTTCAAGCGACATTTTGAAATGCTTCACAATATTTATATTCTAACAAAAAAAGTCAAACGATGCTGAAGAATATCGGTTAAGTCAGTCGGCAGAGCCTATCTCATAGACGTTGCATTTATTCTTCTCTGCTATTTCCCGGATTCTTTCATAATCCCCGGGTGAAACAGCAACCAGAAAATTGTCCAGATTTCTTGTGGTCGATACTGGAATGCTATCATCAAGAGTGAATTTCAACCCGGATTTCTTTTCCATCTCATGGGCCGCTGAGACGATGCCTCCCTTCGTCACGTCCTTGGCGGCATGGATCTCAACATTCTTGATAATATCAAACCACGTCTTGAACATGACCTTCGCCTTCTCAATCCTCTCCTCTTGTTCGCCCCAGAGCGGCTCGCCTATCAACAGGAGGATGTCTCCCTTCTTCGCGGTTGAGTCCCTGATTGGCTCATCGGTCAGCAGCTCTCCCACTATAGTCAGAGAGCACCTCGGCTCAGTCTCCTCAAAAAATGTGTTTCCTCCAAGAATTGGAATTTTCATCGCGAGGGCCTGCCTCTTCAGGCTCTGTATCATTTCCCTTATATCGGCTTCCGTCCCGATGACTGTATCCAGAGCGAACAGCGGCTTTGCACCCTTCACAACCACATCCGTTGAGGCGTGAATCAATGCAGACTTCATAACCATCCTCTTCACATATGCTCCGTCAACCGAGACAATTAGCTTCTTCCCTCCAAACTCAACTGCAACTGAATCGTCCCAGTCCCTGATGCCCATTAATGGCTTTGCCATGGAATCCATCTCCAGCAGCTCGTCCCTCAGCCAGAGAATCGATTCGACGTGCTTTTTGATAAGTTCCTTGTTATTCATCTCGCCCCTCCACGTCCAGGCAGACGTGCGAAAAACCCAGACCCTTGAATTCCTTTATTATTTTCTCTCGATTATTCAGAATAATTTTGAGTCTATCCCTCTTTACCTCAATCCTTGCAATACCGTCGTGGTCCCTCACCCGCAAGTCTCTGATTCCCATCTTCTGCAGGAATTCCTCGGCCTTTTCTATTCTCATCAGCCCCTCTTTCGTTATCGTCTCTCCAGTGGGAATTCTCGTTGCCAGGCAAGTCATCTCCGGTCTGTCGAAATTCCTCAACCCGAGCTTCCTTGAAAGCCCCCTTACATCCTGCTTGCTGATTCCTGCCATCGCCAGCGGGCTCAGAACCCCTAATTCCCTCAGCGCCTTCAGCCCGGGCCTCCTGCCCCTGGCATCATCGGCATTCGTTCCGTCCATTAGAACTGCGCCTTCTTTTTCCGCAAGCCCCATGAGAATTCCCATTATCTTCCTTTTACAGTAGTAGCATCTATTTTGAGGATTCCCTGTAAAGTCTTTGTTCTTCAGCATCCGGTATTTTATCACTCTATGGGGGATTCCGATAGCCTTCGCCATTGCCCTGGCCTCCTTCAGCTCCCTCCTTGGAACCATCTCGCAGTCTATTGTGACTGCCATGGCATCCCTGCCGAGGGCTTCCTTTGCCACCCCGGCCAAGAGCGAACTGTCGACTCCTCCCGAGAAAGCGACCAAACATCGTTTATTGTCTTCTAAAATCCCCTGAAGTTTTTTATGTTTTCTATCCAGCATCTTAATTTATAAGGAAATGAGCGCAGAAAACAAGACCTCCAGGATTAGCGGCTTCTACAAGCTTGGTATCAAGGGAAGGATGAAAAAGGTCAGGAAGTTTGCCGAGCTTGGCGACGAGGAAGTGAAGATTCTCCAGGAGAAGGGAATCTCGCTGAAGGAGGCTGAGAGGATGATTGAAAATGTCATAGGAAAGGTTCAGATTCCCCTCGGAATAGCAACGAATTTTCTGATAAATGATAAGGATTATCTGATTCCCATGGCCACCGAAGAGCCTTCGGTGGTTGCTGCGGCAAGCAACGCCGCGAAGATGGTTAGAGAGAGCGGCGGTTTTAAGGCAAGCAGCGACGAGCCGATAATGATTGGGCAGATTCAGCTAACAGCAAAAAAGCCCGAAGAGGCAAAAGAGAAAATCCTTGTCAATAAGGAGAAGATTCTCTCGCTGGCCAACGAGCAGGACTTCGTCCTCGTCGACCTCGGGGGCGGTGCAAAGGACCTTGAGGTAAGGATTCTGGATAATGGAATGCTTATCATCCATCTCCTCGTCGATGTAAGAGACGCCATGGGCGCCAATGTCGTCAATACGATGTGCGAGCACGTCTCCCCTCTCATTGAAGAGGTAACCCATGGCAAGGTGCATTTGAGGATTCTCTCTAACCTGGCTACAAAGAGAATGGCAAGGGCCGAGGTCTCAATAGCCGCAGATGCTCTTGGAGGCCCGGAGACGGTGGATTCAATAATTCTCGCCTATGAATTCGCAAACTCCGACCCTTACAGGGCCGTCACCCACAACAAGGGAGTAATGAACGGAATCTCCGCAGTTGCTCTTGCGACAGGGAATGATACAAGGGCGGTAGAGGCGGGGATTCACGCCTACGCCTCCCTGGAGGGAGAATACAGGCCGGTAAGTCACTGGAGCAAGGACAATAAAGGAAACCTGACCGGAAGGATTGAAATCCCACTCGCTGTCGGGACCTTTGGGGGAGCCACGATGAATCCCATTGCAAAGGCAAACCTGAAAATCCTAGGGGTAAAGACCGCACAGGAGTTAGCCGAAGTAATGGCCTCCGTCGGCCTGGCACAAAATCTGGCTGCCATAAGGGCCCTCTCCACCGAAGGAATCCAGAAAGGCCATATGTCCCTGCACGCGATGAACATTGCAGCGATGGCAGGGGCAGAGGGAGAGCAAATCAACAAAATCGCGGAAATTTTAATCAATGAAAACAATATAAAGGTCAGCAGAGCAAAAGAGCTCCTGGAGGAAAAGAAATGAGTACGCATAAGATAGCCCTCATACCGGGCGACGGAATCGGCCCTGAGATTATCAGGGAGGGGAGGAAGGTCATAGACACTGTTAGCGAGATAGACGGCTTTGAGATTAACTGGACGGAGTATCCAATGGGGGCGGACCACTACCTTGAGACCGATGAGTTAGTGACTGAGGATACCATGGAGGAAATGTCCTCGATGGACTCCATATACCTTGGAGCTCTTGGCGACCCCAGGATGAAACCAGGCGTTCTGGAAAAAGGAATCCTCCTGACCATGAGGTTCTACTTCGACCAGTACGTGAATCTGAGGCCGATAAAGCTCCTGGAGGGCGTGTGGTGCCCGTTAAAGGACAAAACCCCCAAGGACATCGACTTTGTCGTCGTAAGGGAGAATACGGAGGACTTTTATGTTGGAATAGGGAATAGATTAGACTCAGGCAAGAGCCAGAATCATCTGGAGGTGCTGAGAGAACTATACACGGTAAAGTTCGACCTCGACATTGAGAATGACGATGAGATAGCCTATCAGATTGGCGTAATGTCCAGGAAAGGGGCGGAGCGTGTCATAAAATACGCCTTCGAGCTTGCAAAGAAGAGGGGCGATACAAAAGTAACGGCTGTGGACAAGGCGAACGTCCTTTCATACATCTACAACTTCTGGAGAGAGATTGTTGAGGAAACGAGCAGCCAGTATCCAGATATTGAGCATGAATTCAACCTGGTGGATGCGATAACGATGTGGTTCGTGAAGAACCCGGAATGGTTCCAGACCGTTGTCACTCCAAACATGTTCGGCGATATAATAACTGACCTTGGGGCGATGATTCAGGGCGGGATGGGTCTTGCTCCCGGAGGCAACATCAACCCGGACGGAATATCAATGTTCGAGCCGATTCACGGCTCAGCCCCGAAGTATAAAGGCATGAACAGAGCAAATCCATTAGCTACAATCTGGGCAGGGGCCCTGATGCTCGATGAGATTGAGGAGGGTGAATCGGCCAAGAAGATTATAACGGCCATCGAGGACATCCTGAGGGAAGGCAAGGTCAAGACAAAGGACCTCGGCGGAGAGAACACGTGCTCGGACATGGGCGATGCGGTAGTTGAGAAGCTGAAGGCTGAATAATGGCAACCAAAGCATCAGCGCCAGGGAAGGTAATCCTTCTCGGCGAACATGCAGCAGTCTACGGAAACCCCGTCCTTGTAGCCACGGTCAACCTCAGAACCTATGTAACCGTCAGCAAAAGGGACGACGATAAATTTACTTTAAACAACAACGCTACCCAGATAGAGAATCTGGAATTCACTCTTTCTGACATCCCAAAGCTGAAAAAGGAGTGGGGCACCCTCCTTACTGCAGAGTGTCTGGAGAAGACCTTCGCAAAGATTGGCAAGCATTCCGGCCTAGACATCCGGGTTACTTCCGAAGCCCCCGTCTCTTCCGGGCTTGGGAGCTCTGCCTCTGCTGCAGCGGCAATGGTACTGGCAATCTCTAAGGAATTCGGCCACGAACTCAGCATGGAGGAGATAGCGAACCTCGCCTGGGACATCGAGAACATTGTCCATGGCAAGTCCTCGGGAGTCGACCCCTTCTCCGTAACCTTCGGCGGAGTTCTCAGGTATCAGAAAGGAAAGTTCAAGAAGCTGAAGGTGAAGAAGTATCCAAAGATTACGATAGGCAATACTGGCGTCATATCCAACACAGGGGATATCGTCATGGACGTCATGAGGGTGAAGGACGAATTCCCGAAGTTCTTCGAGAATTACCTGGAAGCAATGGTTCACGTTGTCGACTACGGTCAGAAGTTCCTTGAGAAAGGCGACATCAAGAAGCTGGGCAGCATAATGAACGTCAACCATGGCCTGCTGTATTCAATAGGCGTTTCCTCTCCGGAGCTGGACAGAATTGTCTGGGCGGCAAGGGAGAACTCCATAGGCTCAAAGCTTTGCGGCGCAGGAAGAGGCGGGATAATGATTGCCCTCGGCGATGCCAGCAGGCAGATTGAAGAAGCCGGCGGCTCTGTTGTCAAGACGGAAATCTGCGATGAGGGAGTCAGGGTCGAGTAGTTATTTATTTTTTTACGCATTCATTTCCTTCATCCAGAATATTTAATAGAAAACTCCCCATTTCAGTTATAGACCATTTGGGATTTCTATTATTACCTTCGTTTCTGATCAGATTTTTTTTCTTAAGGCGAACAAAATACTCTCGTCTAAATCTCGATCTTATTTTGCCGAATTCCTTTTTTCTTTCTTTTTCCCTTTTTCCACGTAATTCATCAATCGCTTTCCTATCTTGATCATCACATATATTGTCTTTGGCTAAGGAATATATTATATTTTCTTGAGTGGTGCCTGCAGGATATTCGTCAATAATTTTCAATGTAGATATGAATTTATCCTCAAGCGGTTTAATGTCAAAATTCTTGAGTTCTTTTATGGTTCCACTTTCGGGCCTCAAACCAATACTCAGAGGTGGATATTTTTTATGATCACTGGCCCCATCATTATAATCACAAATTCCATTTTTAGAGTTATAGAAACTGCAGTCCCTACCATATTTTTCTTCTGAATATTTTTCAGGTCGCACATAATAGGGAGTCCCCCCATACATCAAACACGCTAAAGTGCCTGCAACCGCAGATATTTTACTTCCTGTAGAGATATTTACATAAACATCATTTTTATCAACTTCTATTTCTTTCCTAATCAAAAAACACATTTTAGACATCATAGTTTGCAAATCAAAAAAATCTTCCTTAGAACCAACAGATATAGGATCTACTTTTGGGACTCTTGTTTCTAGTATTTTCCTAGCCTCTTGTAAACAATGATGGGCTCTCTTTTCCTTTCTTTCCAAAACTTCATCGTGTGTTAGTAGGTATACCAAATCTGCAGCTCCGTTTTCTTCTAAAAAAATTGGCTCTGTGACTCTTTCTATATCGTATCCAATAGGGACTATATGTACCTTCTTTTTAACAATCTTCATTTTGTCGTTATTGTCGTATTTGTCGACAAGATAGTATATATTGATTGATTTCGAGTTATGATGTTGATTGAGTTCAGTCTATAGATGTCAATTTCACTTATTGACATGATATTAGACAAAGAACTATAAATACGTGGTAAAAATGAAATATGTAGTAAGAAAGGTACAAAGGATTTTGGACGGAGACACCTTTATGGTGAAAAAAAAGATTTTAGGAAGCCAGTATGTACGGCTTGCTAATGTGAACACCCCTGAAAAGGGGAAACGAGGGTGGGAAAGAGCGATGCATATCTTAAGGGGGATGATTGGGGGGAGGGAGGTAGTCATAATACCTGTTTCCAATGATAGATATGGACGAGTTGTTGCTGAGGTTATCAGACGAGGGACAAACATAAATAAAAGAATGCGAGCATTAGGGTACTGAGGTGATAAAAATGGTAAACTCCCTTAAGATATTTGGGATTGGGGCAGCAGTAGGTACCTTAGGTATTCTAGCTCTGCTCCTGATAGCGTTGCTGTCTATAGGCGAATCTGGATTTGCATTGATGGTTCTCCTATTAATTGGAGTCTTTGTCGTAGGAGGAGCAATTGCTCTGGTGCTGAGAAGCGGCAGATACATATTTTGACAGGAAATAGGATAATGGCGAATATAGATATAGGCACTGGATTTGGAGTGATAACGTTGGCTTTGTTCCTCTCTTGGATGGGAGATAAGACAAAGAAAGCTGCTTTGGTGCTTTTATTGGGTTTAGCTTTGGTGCTTTTACTACAATAAGGTAAAGTATGTGAAAGGAATGCCGTATATCAATATATTGTTAGGGTTAATGCTCACTCCGTCGTAACCTCACACCCATCTGCAGTAACTATAACAGTATGCTCGAATTGACTCACAATGCCTTTCTCCTTTTCATGAAGAACGGGATATGCCTTCAGGATTCCGTCCTGGACCAGGTTCCTGAGCGCGAGGCTGAGTCTGAGCGGGCTTATCTTCTTGCTGAACCAGCGCTCTGCAAAGGGAAGCTCCTTCATCGGCTCAATCTCCTTCAGCAGGGCTCTTGCCTCCCGCATCCTGGTCGGCCTCTCCTCCAGGAGCGAGAATATCTCCGCCTTCTTTGACTCTATGACTCTGCCGTAGCCGTCGGTTGCAAAGGGTTCAATGGCTAAAACCATTCCCTCCTCGACCTCCCAGTCGTAAGGGACCTTGATGTTCGGAACGGAAAGGCCTGCATGAAGATCGTACTGCTTTACCTCATGACCAGTCAGGTTCTCTATGGGCTTGTAGCCCGCATCAGTGATGGTTTTTTGGACTATGTCTCCGATATCAGATACGGAGGTTCCGGGCTTTATGAGAGAAATGGCGTTCTCCAATGCAAGTTCGTTGACCTCGAGCATCTTGCCGTAATTTCCTGACAAATCCACCGTGTAAGCAGTATCAGCGATAAAACCGTCGATATGGACTCCGAGGTCGACGGAGACTACATCTCCGGCCTGAATCAGCGTCTTGTCCTGAAAGCTTGGAGTATAGTGAGCAGTAATGTCATTGATGCAGACATTGGTCGGAAAGGCGAGCTCTCCTCCCTTTTCCCTGATTTTGGCCTCAATCTTCTCTGCAACCTCGAGTATGTTTGCGCCTTCCTTAACCAGCGCCCTGCTCCACTCTCTAACATCGGAGGATATCTTCCCTGCCTCCCTGTAGGCTTTTAGCTCCTTCTCGTCCATAATAAATACTTTAATCCAACATATTTATGTCAATATGGAAAGCGCGATTTGGATTGAACTGAAGAACGTTGTCGGAGCCCTGAACAGCGTGAGCGAGGTTATAGCACAGTACAAAGGGAATATAACCGGGATAGAACACATCGGCACTGGAAAGACCGTTCACATGTATCTGGAGATGGAGGGGCTTAAGAACCTGGACAAGCTCATCAAAGACCTGGAGGGACTGGATATTGTGGTCTCAATCAGCACCGTTCCCGCCTTCAGTGATATTTACGGTAAGAGAGTGATTGTCATCGGTGGGGGGGCTCAGGTGGCTGAGGTTGCAAAGGGTGCAATTTCTGAGGCAGACAGGCACAATCTTAGAGGGGAGAAGATTTCCGTCGATACAATCCCGCTGGTTGGAGAGGAGCATATAGCAGAGGCTGTAAGGGCAGTGGCAAGGCTTCCCAGGGCGAAGATTCTGATTCTTGCCGGCTCCATCATGGGAGGCGAAATCACGAAGGCCGTGAAGGAGATACAGAAGGAGGGAATCCTCGTGGTTTCATTGAAGATGGCCGGCTCTGTGCCGGAAGCAGCCGACCTCATAGTCTCCGACCCGATTCAGGCAGGGGTTATGGCTGTGATGGCAGTAGCCGACACAGCGAAGTTCAGGATAGACAAGGGAAAAAAGGGTAAGGTGTACTGATGACAAAGATTCCGTTCAGAAAGATGCATGGGACAGGGAATGATTTCATCCTGGTTGATGAATTCAATCATATCCTAGTTCCTGAGGAGAAGAAGCCGGAGTTCGTGGCAAGAATCTGCAAAAGGAACTTTGGAATCGGGGCTGACGGCATGATATTCGTGCAGCACTCCAACGAGCTGGATGCCAAATTCTCGTTCTATAACCCTGATGGAAGCAAGGCGGAGATGTGCGGCAACGGAATAAGGTGTTTTGCAAAGTACGTCTACGAACATACATTGCTGCAGGAGAAGACCCTGGAGGTCGAAACGCTGGCAGGGAAGATAGTGCCCGAGCTCACTGTAGTGGATGGAGTCGTCACTGAAGTGAGAGTGGACATGGGCCGGCCTGAGGTAGGATTCGTGGATAAGGAGATTGAAGTAGAGGAGGATTCATATAATGTTACTTCAGTGAGCATGGGGAACCCCCATGCAGTTCTCGTTTATGATGATGTTGATGCAGTGGATGTTGTAGGTATCGGGAGAGCCATAAGGAATTTCACTGGGGAATTCCCCAGCGGAACGAACGTGCATTTCGTCCAGAAAATTAAAGATGGTGAATTCAAGATTCGTACTTATGAGCGGGGTGTCGAGGGCGAGACTCTTGCCTGCGGCACTGGGATTTCTGCAGCAGCAGTGACAATCTGGCTCAAGAAGCTCTCAGGTAGGAAGGAGTTTCTGTTCCATGCAAAGGGCGGGGACCTAAGGATAGAGCTGAATGTTGATGGTAAAAAAGTCAGCAAGGTATTCCTCATCGGCCCCGCGGAAGATGTCTTTACCGGAGAGGTAGAGTTATAATCTTACAGGAATTCCTTTCTCTTTCAGATACTTCTTTACCTCGGGAATCGGATATTCCTCGTAGTGGAATATCGATGCTGCCAATGCTGCGTCGGCCTTCCCCTGGGTAAATGCTTCTAGGATGTGCTCCGGCTTTCCGACTCCGCCGGATGCTATGACGGGGATGTTGACTGCCTCGGAGATTGTTCTTGTCAGCTCCAGGTCGTAGCCGTCCTTGGTCCCGTCCCGGTCCATGGATGTGAGAAGAATCTCTCCCGCTCCCAGCTCCTTGACCTTCTTTGCCCAGTCGACTGCATCGACCTCGGTTCTCTCCCTGCCGCCGTAGATGTAGCACTTCCAGGAATCCCCCTCTCTCTTAGCATCGATTGCGACCACAATGCACTGGTTGCCGAATTCCCTGGCGCCTTCTGAAACCAGGTCAGGGTTCTGGATTGCTGCCGTGTTTATTGAAATCTTATCCGCTCCAGCCCTAAGAATCTTCTTCATGTCATCAGTACTTTTAATTCCTCCCCCCACGGTCAGGGGGATGAAGACCTCCTTGGCAGTCTCCTCGATGACGTGAATCATGGTCTCCCTCCTCTCATGAGAAGCAGTTATGTCAAGAAATACGAGTTCGTCAGCGCCTTCTTCAGAATATCTCCTGGCTAGTTCTGCGGGCTCTCCGGCATGCTTTATCTGCTTGAATTTGATGCCCTTCACGACCCTCCCCTCTGGGACGGAAAGGTCGCAGTCCAGGCACGGGATGATTCGCTTTGTTAGCATCCTACTTTTTACGGAACATCTTCCGGAGCTCTGCCCCTATCTTCTCTATCTGAAGCTCCTTGTCCTCCTCTCTCATTTTGCTGAGGTTTGGAAGGCCCTGCTTGTACTCGTTAATCCACTCCTGCGCGAACTTGTCGCTCTTTATGTCGGCAAGAATCTCTTTCATCGTCTCTCTGGTCTGTTCAGTTATTATCCTCTCGCCCCTCGTCCTCCCACCGTATTCGGCAGTATTGGAGACGCATCTCCACATATATTCAAGACCGTCTGCCTGTATCAGGTCGGTAATCAGCTTCAATTCATGGAGCGTTTCGAAGTATGCAAGTTCGGGCTGATATCCTGCTTCAACCAAGGTATCGAAGGATGCCTTTATCATCTCGGTGACCCCACCACATAAATCGACCTGCTCACCGAATAAATCGGTTTCTGTCTCCTCTGTGAAGGTGGTTTCAAGCACGCCGGCCCTTGTAGAGCCGATGGCCTTTGCAATCGCGAGAATCCTCTCCTTCGCCTTTCCACTGGAATCCTGTTCTACGGCAATCAGCGCCGGAGTTCCAAATCCGTCCTGGTAGGTCTTCCTGACAAGAACCCCTGGCCCCTTTGGAGCAACCATCATCACATCCACGAATTCGGGCGGCTTGATGGCCTTGAACCTTATGTTAAAGCCGTGGGAGAACATCAGAGCATTGCCCTCCTTGAGGCCGTTCTTTATCTCATTCTCATAGACCTGCGCCTGCACCTCATCCGGAATCAGGATATGGATTATGTCTGCCTTTTCGGCTGCCTCCGCTATGGGAAGGGTCTCGAAGCCGTCCTCTTTTGCCTTATCAAAGCTCGCATCGCTCACCGAGCCTATAATCACGTCAAGACCTGAGTCCTTCATGTTCTGCGCCTGGGCAGAACCCTGGTTCCCGTAACCTATAATCGCAATCTTCAGCCCCTCAAGGACCGACAAATCCGCATCGTCATCATAATAAACCTTTACCATTTTTTTCTCACCTCGCAGATAAAGTATATTGTATTTATCGCTAAAAATGGACTATAGTATAATATGAAGAGGCTGACCCTCTATCTGCTGATAGCCTTGGCACTGCTTTCTGTTGCCGTGTGCCTCAGGGAGCCGGGAATTCAGGATGATTCATCTCAGGTTGTTGCTGCAGCAACAAGTCCCCAATGGCCTCAATTCGGCTATGACATTGCCAATGCTGCACAAAGCCCGTACACGGGGCCGCAGACGAATACATTAAAGTGGGATTTTCAACTTAATGGCTGGGGGAATTCGGCGGTTATAGATGCGAACGGGACAGCGTATGTAGGTACGAACAGGGGCACTCTTTATGCGATAAACACGGACGGTTCTGAGAAGTGGAGCTTCCAATTGTCAGCTATAGATGATGTTACGGGCCTAGACGACCAGGCCTACGGCACCATTAGCGGCCTCGCTTTGGGTTCGGACGGGACAATTTATCTTGGGCGGTCGCTTGGGCAAACCCAAGAAACCCAAAACACTCAAAATCAGAGACATCTGTATGCCTTCAATCCCGGCGGCAGCCAAGAATGGAACTTTTCAGTTGGAACTGGGGATATCACCACCAACATTAAGGTTGCTTCAGATGGCACAATCTATTTTGGCACCCTGAAAGGGTTTAACGGGGGCAATACAACCCTTTATGCTGTAAATCCTGACGGCACAGAGAAATGGTCAACCCTGCTCAGCCAGTCAGCAAGGATTTCATCCCCCGCTATTGCCAGTAACGGTACGATTTATGTGGGAAGTGAGAAATTTGTAGCGCTGACTCCCCAGGACGGTTCTGTGGAATGGGAATATAATATCCAGACTCCAACAGGGACAACCTTTGCTCCAGCCGTGGCAAGCGATGGAACGATATATGCTGCAGTGGCACAATGGGCGGATAATGACAGCAATAAAATCTTTGCCCTCAATCCAGATGGTACTAAAAAATGGGAACTAAGCGTAGGGACAATAGAAACATCCCCTGCCATCGCCTCGGATGGGACCATTTATGTTACCTCCTGGGTTGCGGCTGACTCTGACCCGGCCGTAAATACCGGCCTAACGGCCATCAGTCCCCAGGGCAGTGTAACATGGTCCTACGGACTTAATACAACCTATCCAGATTACCCCAGCATTTATGTGGGATGCGATTCTTCTCCCATTATTGGGGCTGACGGTATCATCTATTTTGGGTCAGACGCAGACAATATCTATGCCGTCAATCCTGATGGTACAACAAAATGGATTTTTACTGAAGGGGAATGTGGAGTAGACACTTGTCTCTCAGAGTTTGACAATTCCCCTGCTATAGATGCAGAAGGTACATTGTATATCTGCCATGCCGGCGGTCCGGGAGCGAATGATACACATAGATGCTATGCGATAGGTGATGGTGGAGGGACGACGACCACTACAACGTCCACGACCACTATCTCAGATGAATGCGAGATAACTGGCGATTTCTATCCGTGCGACGGAGAGGTGAGTCTGGCGGAGGTTGTGGACATAGTCAGCAACTGGCTGAGCGGTCTCGCAGAGCTTGAGGAAGTGATAGAAGCGATAAATAACTGGGTAGGGGGCTGACTATCTTGCAATGCCGCCCAGCCTGGAGAAGAATTCATTTATCACGGCTGATGTTTCCTTGGGGTTCCTGTTCAGAATCTCGACCCCGAAGCAGATGCTCTTCTTTCCGGGGCCTATCTGGCTTCCGGTATAGACGTCCTTTATCTCGACCCCGATTATGTCTCTGTCATAGCTCCGGAGGAGCTTTGCGATGAATCTTCCATTGATGCTGTCGTCGAAGGCAAATGAAAAGTCCCTCTTCACGGTGCCGAATTTCTTGGCCAGGGATTCGACTACCTCATCGTCGGGAAGAATCTGGATATTCGATATTTTCAATTTCGATTCCTTTCCTGAATCCTCGATTATGACCTCCTCAGGCGTTACGTCTTTTACTGTGCCGTAGTGAATCTTCCCCGAGTAGATGTGTTTCAGGCATATCCCGCTGCCGATGGAGTTCTTGAGGCAGTCCAGTTCTGAGATTAGAGAGTATATGGCCTTGTCAGAGCGCCCCATTGCAGACTCCACATCACCGAAGTGCTTCGCGGCCCGGGACATTGTGGCTATGAACTTCTTCTCGTCCCCGTCCTTTACTGTCTCGTTCAGTTCCTTTGCGGCCTTGAGGAAGGCATCATGTACTTCCAGAACGCGGGGGTTCTGCATCTGTATCGATGCATATAGCTCGGGGTTCTGGCCGATGATTCTGCCGACTATGTCCAGCATCAGTTCATAGATTGGCGAGGAGAACTTCCTGGACTCCTTGACATCGAGGTCCAGTTCCTCTAGCGTCTTTCCTATGGAGATGTATGCGAAGTGGGTGAGGCCCTGAACGACCGCCATTATCCGGTCATGTTCCTCAGGGGTGGATTCGTAGATTCTTGCCTTGTGCCTGCTGAGGAATTCTTTAAACCAAGTGAGCCATGTCTTGCCTCTAACCGGAGTGAGCACGAAGACCTGCCCTTCTAGTGTTCCGACCCTGTGGCTGAAGACTGGATGTGTTCCAAGAATCTCAACTCCTTTGTTGCAGAATTCCTTCATTGCCTTGCAGGGCTCCTCCTTTATGGAAGTGACATCCATGAGGAGAGCGCCCTTCTTTACTGTGGGGGCGACCTCCTTGATGACATCGAGTGTGTGGTCGATGGGTACGGAAATCATGACTATGTCAGCGCCTTTTGCGGCCTTCTTGTTGTCCTTGACGTATTCGGCTCCCAACTCCTTGGCCACGTTTTTTCCCTTAATCTCGCTTGGCCCGGAGATTGTTACAGAAAAACCCTCCTCCTTGAACAGTTTTGCGAAGAAAGCGCCCATGCCGCCGTAGCCACCCATAATTGAAATCTTTTTCTTAGCCATGCATTATAAATTAAAAGAATAGATTATTTAAGGCATCGGTAGGCAATTTTATCTTCTTAAACTAAATACATAAGATGGATTTTTCGAGGTTTGATAATCATTTTGGAGAGGTCGACTCGGAGATTGAAAGGCTCCTCAGCGGGGAGCCGGAAAAACTCTACAGGGCCGCGAGGCATATAACCTTTGCAGGGGGGAAGAGAATAAGGCCATTGCTCTGCATGCTTTCGTGCGAGGCATTAAACTGCGATAAGAAAAATGCAGTAAAAACCGGCGCTGCAATAGAGATGATACATACCTTTACTCTCGTTCATGACGACATAATGGACAGGGACCACATCAGGAGGGGCGTTCCCTCCGTTCATGAGGAATTCGGCGAAACGACCGCAATTCTGGCTGGAGACTTGCTCTTTTCCAAGGTTTTTGAAGTGAGTGACACCAGAGCGGTGGGAATTCTCGCCCATGCCGCGGCAGAGATATGCGAGGGGCAGGAAATGGACATGGAATTCGAGGAAAGAGAAGATGTCTCAGAATCCGAGTACCTGAAGATGATAGGGAAGAAGACCGCCGTGTTACTGGAGGCTGCCACGAAAGCGGGGGCGATTCTTGGCAATGGAGATGAGGGGCAGGTTTCGTCTCTTGCAAAATTCGGGCGTTCTCTCGGGATGGCCTTCCAGATTCACGACGACATCCTTGGAGTTACAGCAGATGAGGAAAAGCTAGGAAAACCAGTGGGTAGCGACATAGTGGAGGGCAAGAAGAATCTCGTGATGATAAAGGCAAAGGAGCTTTTGGCCGGCGATGAGGCAGAGGAATTCACTGGAATTCTCGGCAGTGGTAAGGAGTCGCAAATCCAAAGGGGTATCGAGCTGATAAAGAATTCCGGCGCTCTGGAATACTGCATGGAGAAGGAGAAGGGCTTTATGGATGATGCAATAAATTCACTGAAGGATTTGCCTGATACAGATGCAAAGAAAAGCCTTCTTGAGATAGCAGACTTTGTAATAAGGAGGGATTCATAATGAAGGCCGTAATTCCAGCAGCAGGACGGGGAACAAGATTCCTGCCCGCAACAAAGGCGCAGCCCAAGGAGATGCTCCCCTTGATAGACAAACCGGTAATCCAGTTTGTTGTCGAGGAGGCAGTAGCATCGGGAATAGATGATATCCTGATAATTACTGGAAGGGGGAAGAGGGCCATCGAGGACCACTTCGACAAGTCCTTCGAGTTGGAGAATATCCTAGAAAGGGATGGAAAGACTGACACTCTGAAGGAGGTGAGGGACATCTCAGATTTGGCTGACATTCATTACATCAGGCAGAGGGAGCCGAAGGGACTCGGTAATGCAATCTACTATGCAAAGAAGCACGTGGGCGATGAACCCTTTGTGGTTCTTCTTGGAGACGATATCATCTCCTCTGATGTTCCTTGCACGAAACAGCTGATTGAATACTATGAGAAGTACAAGGCCCCGATAATTGCCGTCAACAAGGTTGAAAAGGAGACGATAGAGAGCTACGGCGTTGTTGACGGGGAGCTCGTGGAGGACCGGGTCTATAAAGTCAAGGACCTCGTGGAAAAGCCGAAGCCGGAGGATGCGCCCTCGAATCTTGGCATAACAGGGAGATATCTTCTTACTCCAGACATCTTCGACGCCATAGATAAGACGAAACCGGGGAAGGGAGGCGAAATCCAGCTTACTGATGCATTAAAAATCCTCAGCCAGGAGAGGGATATGTATGCATACGACTTTGAGGGCGTGAGGTATGACCTCGGCAACAAGGCTGACTACATAAAGGCCACCATAGAATACGCCCTCAGGAGAGACGAGTTCAATGGCTGGCTGAAAGAATATCTGAAGGGCCTGTGACTGGTAGTTGAAGAGCCCGTGATTAGTAGTGCTCCTGCGGTTTGTTGAGAAATCCAAGAATATCAGGTACTTCTTTGATTATATCATAAATCTGCTTGAATTCGTTCAAACCAAAGCTGTCGAGCTCTCTGGGTGCCAGTTTTCTGAGTTCGGGAAGGTTTTCGTAGTTCTTATTTCCTATGAACCTGCCGTCGGTAAGCTCGAAGTAAGCCCCGCCTTTCTTCTCGATAATCGGGCCGTAGTTTGATTCAAACTCCGTGCTAACGAAGTTCGCCATCCTCAGCTCCTGGCTGGATGGGTTTATCGCTATGTGGCAGTAGTTCGGCGGTATTACAACCTTGTCGCCCTTCTCCGCCCTTACTATGATGACCTCGTCTTCCTTCTGGAGGAGGTAGTGGGCCTCGCCTTCCAGTACCTCATAGAGCTCAGGATAGGGGAGCGAATTCGCAGGGACCGGGGGATGGCAATGGCCCTTGGTCTTTACGAACTCTTTACCGAGATTCATCGGGGGGATTATAGTTATGTCGTATCTGATTTTCTCCTTCTTCATGGCTTCCCTGTCCTCGTCGCTGAGGGCAAGGTCCCGGTACATGTAGTAGAGCTCGAATTCCCCGGGACTCTGAACGGAATCTAACCATTCCCTGTCATAGATGACATCAAGCATGTCGCTGAGCCTCCTGATGTTGGGTTTAAGAGCATGGCCTCCAAAGCTGAATTCCATATTGATTAAGAATAGGAACTAGAGCATAAAGAATTTATACCAGAAGCCCACAGTTATAATTATGAAAGGCGAGGATGTTTTCATATTTATGGCCTCATCGGCTGGCATATGGGTCATGCTGGAGTTCCTCACCTTCGTTAGTTATGGGGGTCTCTTTCTGATGACTGAGGTAACATTGCCCATATCCATTGGCGCCTCAGTACAGATAACCATGCTCTGGCTGGCCCAGCACATGCCAAGCAAGGACGAGAACCTCAAGCTGAGGAGGGACCTTAGAATGGTGAAGCTCAACATCCTGAACGCGAATTACAGCAGGTTCAACCCTTATCCGCACTTCTTTTCATGATTCCAGTCAAGGTCTCCTCTTCGATGTCCAGGTCGAATTCCTTCTTCATTTCAGACCTCAGTTCCCCGGCACTCATCTCCGGGTTTTTCTTGAGAATTCTTCCTGCCAGATTCGAAAGGTCCTCGTTCAGGTTCCATGGGAGGATAATCCATTTCCACTCCTGTCTGTCCTCGGCATAGAAATCAGGAGTGAATTCAGATTGTGATTTATGGAGAAGGGTCGCAGTCTTAATCTCGGCGGGTTTTAATTCCTTGAGATGATTGATGGATACTTTGATGCTATCTCCTGTGTCTGTGAGGTCGTCGACGAGGAGGACTCTCTTGTCCTCTATGCTACCATGAAGCGGAACCTTCAACTCCGACCTCCCGGACTTTGTTGCTGTTATGCCCCAGTGCTCCACCTTGAGGGCAATGAGGTCCTTTATTCCCAAGAGGTCGGAAAGATTCATGGCAGGGACCAGGCCGCCCCTTATTATCGCGATTATGATGTCTGGTTTGAAACCGGATTTCTTCATCTTTTCCGCAACGATTTCCGAGAGCTCCCTTGCATAATCCCATGATATGAGCTCGCACTTGAATTCCTCCATGATTAATATTTGTATTTCAATAGTTTAATGAAATGGCCATCGGCATAATCGGCGGTACATCCCTATTCGGCACGGAATTCTTCAAGGGCTTCAAGGAGGGGTGGGTTGAAACGGAGCACGGCAAGGCCTACCTCCTGACAAGTGACGGGGCAGTCTTTATACCCAGGCACGGCAAGGACAAAAAGATTCCCCCGCACAGGATAAACCACAGAGCGAACATCAAAGCCCTGGAGATGAGAGGCATCAGGAAGGTGCTCGGGATAAATTCAGTCGGCAGCCTTAAGAAGGAGTTGAAGCCGGGCTCGCTTGTGGTTCCTGACGACTATATCGCTCTCTGCAATATCCCGACCTTCCACGACGAGGAGATTGTGCACATCACCCCGGCCCTGGATGAAGGGCTGAGGCAGGAGATAACAAAGGTTGCAAAAGAGATGAGCATCAAGATAATACCCGAGGGAATCTATTTCCAGTCAGCGGGGCCAAGGCTTGAGACCAAAGCAGAGGTCAGGTTCATGGCTAACTTTGCAGACCTTGTAGGTATGAGCCTCGCCTCTGAAGCAACGCTTGCTCAGGAGCTGGGGATTGCCTATGCGAGCATCTGCTCGGTCGATAACTATGCCAATGGCATTGTTGATGGGGAGCTGGACTTCGAAAAGGTAGTTGAAGAGGCGTCCAAGAACAGGGTGGATTTGAAGAGATTGCTGCTAAGGTTAATTGAAGAGCTGAAATGAAAGAGAGAATTATATTTATTGGAATTCTAATGCTTTCCGTTTCTGCCAGCGGATATTCGCACTTTGCGTTCATGCCCGCTGAGGGAGCATACGAGGAGTCTGCGGCCATTGGAGTCTACTGGAGCAGGCCGCACCCCGGACCCTTCATATGGGGCTATGTTGAGACAAGCGAGGGAGTCTATAATTGGACTGTGACTGATGAATACGTCATGGAGTCCCAGAGCTACGGCTTTGACCTTCTAGTCACCATCTGGCCCTTTGCCGATTGGGACCAGCAGAGCTGCCATTCCTACAGCGAATGCCAGGGGGAGGGCTTCGAGCCCAATCCACAGGAAGACGACCCGGGCATTCCGATGTGGAGGTGCATGCCCTGCAATCTAACAGCGTATGAGAATTTCGTAAAGGCCATGGTGGAGAGGTATGACTACGACGGCGTGAACGACATGGAGAACCTGAGCAGGAGGATAGAGTTCTGGGAGGCCTCGAACGAGCCATCCATGCAGGGGGAGGGGCTGATATTCTTCACAGGTACTTCGCAGGACTATCTCGACCTGCTGAATTCCACCTACCGGGCGGTTAAGGAATCTGATATCAATGCCTCTGTCCTGCACGCCGGGATGGCTGGTTTGTCGACTTATGATATGGATGTCAGGGACTTCTGGGACCCCATCTACAGCAGGGCCTCGGAGTTCTTTGACGTTGCAAATATTCATTCCATAGGCACCGGAGGGGAGCACCTCTGGATTCCTGAGATGTGGGAATTCATGCAGGACCATGGCGTAAATAAAACCCTTTGGGTTACTGAAGTACAATACAGCAGCGAGGGTATCGGGAGAGAAGAGGGCAGCGTCACGGACGACGAATGGGCCCAGGCCATCGTCAGGAGCTTTGTCTATGCCCTGGGCAACGGGGCCAACCGGCTCTTCTATGTCGCTCTCCAGGGCAATCCCGGAGAGGATGGTCCGGAGCTGATGGAGAAGGATAAGACCAAGAAGCCGGCCTATAATGCATTCGGAACGATGGTGGAGCAGATTGACTACTTCGAAAGCGCCGTTAAGTTTGATAACGGCACCTACAGGTTCATGGTCGGGGGCAGTCAGGTAGCTGCTCTCTGGGGCTCTGGGGGAATTCCCGCCAGCCTGAATCTGACAGGGAACGTGACCGTTACAGGTATCAACGGAAGCGAACAGATCATGGATGCCTCGGTGGTCTCCCTTACAGACAGCCCTGTCTTCGTAAGTCAGGGGGCGGTTACCACAACCACGACAACAAGCAGCACGACAACGAGTAGCACAACGACTATCACAGGGGAATGCGAGCTTATGGGGGACAGCCAGCCGTGCGGGGACGTAACCCTGGCAGAGGTAGTCGACCTCATAGGTCTCTGGGGAAATGAACAGGCATCTCTGGACGATGTGATTGACCTTATCACGGCATGGGCCTCTTGATGAGTTTTACCGAATCTTTCCAATAATAGAATTAAGATGAGCATTCTAATCAAAGACGTACTGCTGGACGGGAAGGAGACCTCCATCTACATCAAGGGGAATTCCATCGCTGAGATTGGAGGGAATTCACAGGCCGACGAAACCATCGATGGAAAGGGGATGGCCGCCCTGCCCGGGCTGATTAATACGCATTCTCATGCAGCCATGACCCTGTTCAGGGGTTATGGAGACGATATGAAGCTCCAGCAATGGCTCGAGGAGAAGATATGGCCGATTGAAGGCAAGCTTACCGAGGATGATGTCTACCAGGGAGCGAGACTGGCTTGTTTGGAGATGATTAAGTCAGGAACAACCTGCTTTAACGACATGTACTGGCATCTTCCAGGGACTGTTAAGGCCGTTGAGGAGATGGGAATCAGGGCGGTGCTGAGTCCGGTTTTCATAGACCTCTTTGATGATAAGAAGAGGGAGGATGCGATAAAGGAGCATACGAAGCTTCTGATGGATGTCAAGAAGACGGACTCGGAGAGAATACTTCCTGCGCTGGGCCCTCATGCCCTCTACACGGTATCAAAGGAGGGCCTTCAATGGTGCAGGGAATTCGCCGAGAAGGAGGACATGCTGATTCACTTCCATCTGGCTGAGACAGAACAGGAGAACAAGAACTGCGTTGAGAATAACGGGAAGAGACCGGTCGAGTATCTGGAAGACACTGGCTTCCTCTGCGACAGGGTTGTTGCTGCCCACTGTAACTGGCTTAATGAAAAGGATATGGAGATTCTTGCCAAGCATGGTGTGAAGATAGCCCACAATCCTACCTCAAATATGAAACTGGCAACAGGAGTGATGCCCTACCCGGAGATGGTCAAAGCGGGGCTTACCGTTTCTCTGGGAACCGATGGCTGCGCCTCAAACAACAGCCTGGACATGTTCGGGGAGATGAAATTTGCTGCTCTGTTGCAGAAATCCGCGAGGAACGACCCGACTGCGATGCCTGCAGGGGAGGCGTGGGAGATGGCGACGATTAGCGGGGCAAGAGCGCTCGGGCTGAACGCAGGGGTTATCACGGAGGGGATGCTTGCCGATATAATACTAGTAAATTTAAAAGGTGTGGAATTTACTCCGAATCATAATCTAATCTCGAATCTCGTCTATTCAGCCAATGGTTCCTGCGTTGACACAGTAATCTGCAACGGGAGCATTCTGATGCAAGGGAGGAAGGTCAAAGGCGAGGACGAGATAATCCAGAAGGCGAGCGAGGTTGCGATGAATCTCACGCAGATGTAGATATTTATATCTGCTCGGACTAATCCTTAACAATGAAACCGCTGAAGAGCATCCTGTCAAGAGTGAGGTGGAATGTCGTCCTGGGAATCATAGCAGCGATTCTGATTGTTGCGCTGTTTGCAGTCGTGCTGGTAACAATGAAGCCGCTGGATTCCGGCCTGAAGTGCAAGAAAGACATATGCATCAGCTCCAGAGCCGACCCGGGCACCATCAACCTAAGAGATGAGAGTACCATCTGGGTCGAGGTCAAGAACAGCGGTCCCGATGAGCTGAGGATTGATGTAAATCTCGAGACCTACGACCCGAAACTGACATTCATAAGCAACAGCAACCAGACGGTCTATAAGGAGATTAGAATCGGGCCGGGTGAGAGCAGGAAGCTCGATTTCCCAGCAAGAATCAACGCCATGTACGGGGGCGACTACAGAATAGATGTGACGGTCTCCTATTCTTATGGCCAAATAGAGGACAAGGTGACTCTGAACGTGAGGGATCAGATTTAGAACTTTCTCTTTCTTGACTCTTTAATCCTGTCCAGCTTCCTGAAGGCGTTCTCTGCCGCGATGGCTATGGCGTTATGCTCAGGGGTTAGCGGAGGGGTGTAGCTGTATTTCAGCTTGGTAAGGTCGTTAATCTCGGCATGCATGCAGATTGCAAATGCCAGAAGGTCTATCTTTTCTGCAACCCCTGCATAGCCGGCTATCTGTCCCCCTATGATTTTATGGTTCGATGCGTCGAAGATGAGCTTCACATGGATGTCCTTCGCTCCGGGGAAATATTCCGCCTTTGTCTTAGCCGCTGCATGCCCGGTTACTGTCCCAATATCCATCTCTTTTGCATGGCACTCTGTCAATCCAGTCCTTCCGATTTCGAGGTCGAATACCCTTAATGACATGGAATTCAGCACCCCCTCTATGGTTGCAAAACCTCCAACGGCGTTGGTTCCTGCCGCCGTTCCCTGCCTTATTGCCGATGTGCCAAGCTGGCTGAGGGTGTGCTCCCCTGTCACGAGGCAGTGGGTGAATGCACAGTCTCCCGCAGCATATATTCCATTGATGCTGGTTTCCATCCATTCATCTGTCTTTATTCCGTTGCAGGTTTCTATCCCTGCCTTCTCCGCTAGCTCTGTGTTTGGCTTCACCCCTACGCCGAATACAACAAGGTCAGCGGGAATTTTTTTCCCCCCAGCCAGGACCGCCTCGACGGAATCCCTGCCGAGAATCTTCTCCGCCTTCTTTCCGAGAACAAGATTAATCCCCTTCTCCCTCAGTTTGTCCTCGACCATGGCCGAGAAGTCGGGGTCAAAGGGCATTGCAAGTATGTTGGGCAATAACTCGACGAGAGTAACCTCAAGCCGTCTGTTTCTGAGGGATGCTGCGGCCTCAACCCCAACAGCGCCGCCGCCGATGACTACTGCACTCTTTGACTTCTTTGCTTTCTCGAGAATTCTCTTCGCGTCCTCTATTTTTTGCAGAGAATATACTCCATCAAGGTCCGCCCCGGGCATTGGAGGTATGCAAGGAATTGCTCCGGTCGCGAGAACCAGTGACGTGTAGCCGAATTCCTTCCCTTTCTTTGTCTTAACCAGCTTCTTTTTGGTGTCTACGGATACGGCTTCGTCGATGACGCAGCTTATGTCACTCTGCTTGCAGATTTCCTCAAGGCTGTGGGAGATTTTATCGAAGGAGTCTATCTCCCCGGAAATGACGAATGGGAGAGAGCAGGGCGAGTAGGAGAGCGTCTCATTGGATATTATCGTTATGTTCGCATCTCCGTTGTGGCTCTTTGCCTTCAGGGCCGCGGTGAGTCCAGCTCCTCCTCCGCCGATGATAACAAGGTCGGACATATAGTATAATATGTGCGCTGGGGAATAAAACCATTAGAGCTGTTGTTGTTCTTGCTGTTTTTTCCTTCTCCTATAGATAAGCAGCAGAGTCAGCAATATCAGCAGTAGGAGTAGTATGCATAACCTGAAGAGGTCCCCAGTGTTTATCCTATTGCCGAATATAACCATACCTACTGGTGCGGCTATGGTCGGGGTTGTTGAGGTTATTGTGGTTGTGGTTTCCCCTATTATGATGGTCGCTGGTACTGTTGAGGTTGTCAGAGTTGTCTTGGGCTTTGGACAGGGTTTTTTGCAGGGTCCACCGCAGTCTACTCCTTCTTCGCCCTGGTTCTGTATTCCGTCCTTACATGAATGGCAATCTTTGCAGGGTCCATCGCAGTCTACTCCGCCCTCGCAGCTGCCATCGTGGCAATTCTTGATGCCGTCATAGCAGGATTCTCTGAGGTAGTTGAAGCCTCCGCCCCCTCCACCGCCACCTCCTCCACCGCCACCTCCGCCCCCAGAGACGGTTGTGGTGGTTGAAACGCTGGTGGTTGTCACTGCTACGGATGATAATGCACTTACAAATCCGTTCTTAATTACAATAACCGTTATTGTTCCTGCCTGTGTCGGAGTTACCTCGAGGACTGTTGTTCCGTTGGCGTCTGTTAATGCCGAGGTGTTGGTTATCCCTGCCCCAGTGGCTGAGACATTGGCTCCCGAGATGTTCTCTCCCGAGGATAGGTTTGTTACGGTTACCGTCAGATTGTATGTGATTCCTGCAGACATGTTGGTCGGTGAGAGAGTGATATTCATTTCCTGCCCTGCAGGTATGGTCGTGGTGGTTGAGGTTGAGTTTGTTGACTCGCAGACGTCAATAAAGGACGCCCAGCCGTAGTTTGGACCCACATCAGGAACACAGGTGGTTCCGTTGATGCAGTCCAGGTCTGAATCGCAGTCTCCTTCTCCCGGATTGCAGGTGCAGTTCTCGTTGCAGTAGTCCTCGTCTCCTAGCTGGACTGTGTGGCAGGTTGATATGGTGGTGGTTGTTGAAATGGAGGTTGTAGTTGTTGACTCGCAGACGTCAATAAAGGAGGCCCAGCCGTAGTTTGGACCCACATCAGGAACACAGGTGGTTCCGTTGATGCAGTCCAGGTCTGAATCGCAGTCTCCTTCTCCCGGATTGCAGGTGCAGTTCTCGTTGCAGTAGTCCTCGTCTCCTAGCTGGACTGTGTGGCAGACAGCTATGGTTGTTGATGTTGTTGTGATGGTGCTGGTGGTTGAGGTTGGGGTTGTGCTAGTGGTTGATGTCAAGGTTGTGGTGGTGCTGGTGGTTGAGGTTGAGGTAGTTGTGCTGGCATTCATTATTGCACTGGTGTTGAACCATCCGGAATTAAAGGTATAGCTGGACGTTGCGGCCATATCATTGCTCCCCTGCTGACAGGTCATGGTGAACCTTGAATCATAGGAGGAGGTTACTCCGTTCTCTCCGGCTGCTCCAATGTGGAAAGCGTCTATTGTATATGAGGGGGTTTCTGCTTCAAAGGAGGATGCAGAATGTAGCGTAAATAGCATTAAGAATATGGATACCAGTATGAGTACTTGTCCCCCAAAAATGCCTCTCTTCTTTTTCATCTGTGACACCCTGGTCTTTTCATCATCCCTGCCCTACTAACAACAGCGTACATATGCCGTAACTGCGTTCCCTTGTGCGGAATAGCAGACAAATCCATTACCACTAGGATTGCCATCACACATGTTGGCAGCAGGGCATCTACAACCGCCTCCAGTCATAGTACCACTGGAGCATGTTGCAGTAACTCCTGGTCCCGTGGCATGTGGCCCAGATGTTCCTGATTGGCTATAGGTATTGCAGGATAATGTTCCTGGATCTCCTGCCGGTCCTTGTGGGCCTTGTGGTCCTGTGGCTCCTTGTGGTCCCGTTGCTCCAGTGGCTCCTGTAGCGCCTGTATCGCCTTTTGCTCCTGTAGCTCCCGTATCGCCCTTGTCTCCCTTGTCGCCTTGTGGCCCCTGTGGTCCTGGGACTGAGCCTATGCAGCCGGTGGAGTCACATA
>CAZJVE010000011.1:0-32676 GCA_964549685.1 uncultured archaeon
ATTCCTTCTCAGACAACTGAGGTCTGAGATACCCACCTTCCAGTTCAGCTTTTGCATTCATCTTCTTTACCTCCAGAGCAAAGACCACACTAGCCTACACAAAACAACCAATTAGGGTTTTGCCCTATTTAATTTCAAAGCGGGCGTTCCTGCAAAAGAAAATAACAGGTTCTCGGCCTCTGACATTGAAGGCGAGACACTTATAGGGGCGGAAGCCACATAAGGTCTCGCCAGACCGAGAACAGAAACAACTTTTCCTGACATTGGAACGCCCGCAAAATACGGGCAAAACCCGCGCGTAAAATATTTTTTATAAAAGAAAAATTCAGCCTTCTGGATTTCACATTTATATGAATTCCCGATTAAATTAATAGCCTAATGGATAGGGACTTAGATTTGCCGAGGCTGGAAAAGAATATCCAGAAGTACTGGAACAAGGAGAATATCTACAAGGAGCTTGTGGAGAGCAGAAAGGGAGGCTCCAAGTTCTACTTCTGCCAGGGCCCGCCCTTCACCAGCGGGCATGCGCATATCGGCCACGCATGGAACCATGCGATAAAGGACTCCATAATTCGCTACAAGAGCATGCAGGGCTTCGATGTCTTCAGGAGGGGCGGCTGGGACATGCACGGTTTGCCCACTGAGGTAAAGGTGGAGGAGGAGGTTCTCGGCTCCAGGACGAAGAAGGACATCCAGGATTACGGGATAGAGAACTTCATCCAGGAGTGCAAAAAATTCTCGATAAAGAATATGGGTGTAATGACCGAGCAGCTGAAGAGGTTCGGCATATGGCTGGACTGGGACGACCCCTACCAGACCATGGACGCGAGGTATATGGAGGGCGTCTGGTTCTGCATCAAGAAGGCCCACGAGAAGGATTTGCTGTATACCGATAACAGGGTGATTCACTGGTGTCCGAGATGTGAGACGGCCATGTCTGGTTATGAAGTGAGAGATGAATACAGGGATGTCACCGACCACTCAATCTACGTCAAGGCAAGGGTGAGGGGGAAGGATGAGTCGATACTCATCTGGACCACGACGCCGTGGACCCTTCCGGCAAACACGGCGATTGCCGCCCATCCGGAGTTTGATTACATGAGGGTGAAGGTTGGGGATGACATTATGATTCTTGCAAAGGAGAGAATTCATGTTATTGAGGATAAATATGAGATTATTGAGGAATTTAAAGGTAAGAAATTAGAGGGAATCGGGTATGAACCCATGCTCGACATTCCCGCTCAAAAGGATATCAGGCACAGGGTCGTCATGGCCCCGGACCTCGTTACACTGGAGGACGGAAGCGGTTTGGTGCATATAGCTCCCGGGCATGGAGAAGAGGACTTCGAGGTGGGCAAGGAACACGGCCTAGATTCACTCTCCCCTGTCGATGATTGTGGGAGATTCACGATAGAGCCCTACAAGGGGGAGTATGTCAGGGATGCCAATGCAACCATAATAGAGGATTTAAAGGGGAGCGATAACCTCTACATGGACAAGAAGATAACGCACTCCTATCCGCACTGCTGGAGGTGCAAGAGTCCATTGATAATGAGAGCGACTCCGCAGTGGTTCCTTGCCGTCTCGAAGATAAGGGAGAAGCTCCTGAAGAAGAACAAGGAGATTGAGTGGATTCCCCAGTGGATTGGTTCAGGGAGATTCGAGAACTGGCTCCAGAACGTCAAGGACTGGTGCATCTCGAGGCAGAGATACTGGAATACCCCATTGCCCATATGGACTTGTGAATGCGGAAACATAGAGGTCATAGGCAGCATAGAGGAATTGTGCAAGAAGTCGGTAAAGAAGCTGAATCCCGAGAACATTGATTTGCACATGCCCTCGATGGATGCAGTCAAGCTGGATTGCTTCTGCGGCAAGGAGATGACCAGAGTGAGTGATGTCATGGACGTCTGGCTGGATTCCGGCTGCGCGTCGTGGGCGAATCTTGGCTATCCGCACAAGAAAGACAGACTCAAGGAGCTCTTCCCCGCGGACTTCATAACGGAGGGCTCGGACCAGACGAGGGGCTGGTTCTACTCCATGCTTGTCTGCTCGGTGATTGCATTCGACGACATATCCTACAAGAGAGTGCTCTACCACGGCTTCAGCCTCGACTCGGAGGGGAAGAAGATGTCGAAGTCGCTTGGCAATGTTGTGGAGCCGCTGAACGTCGCTGAGGAATATGGGGCAGACGTGCTGAGGTCCTACATGCTTTCGGCTACTGTCCCGTGGGAGGACTTGCGGTTCAACATGGAGTCTCTGGCTGCCGTTGACAGGACGCTGAGAATCCTCTGGAATGCATATATCTTTGCCCAGACCTACATGGGACTGGACGGGTTCAAGCCGGAAAAGGAATTTACAGGAGAGTTCGAGACGGAGGACCTGTGGCTTCTTTCCAGATACAATTCCCTGGTTCTTGGAGTCACTGAGGCGATGGAAAAGTACTACCTCCACGACGCCTGCCGGCTCGTGAACGAATTCGTCCTGGAGTTAAGCCGATGGTACATAAAGCTCATAAGGGACAGGGTCTGGATTGAAGGCAATGATGAAAGAAAGATTTCCGTCTATGTCACGCTGCATAAGGTTCTGTCAGGACTTGCGGTTCTTATGGCGCCGATAACCCCGCACCTCTCGGAGGATATCTACAGGAACCTTACGGGAGAGAGAAGCGTCCACCTGGTGAAGTGGCCTCTTGCACAGGATGGGAAGATAGACAGGAAACTGGAGGACGAGATGCTCATTGCACAGGAGATTGCCGAGGGTGTCAAGGCAGCAAGGCAGAAGTCCAACATCAAGCTAAGGTGGCCAATCCCAAGAGTCATAATCGCGCCGAAGGGGGAGATTGGCCTCAAAAGAGTGGAGAGTATAATACTGAAGGCATGCAATGCAAAGGAGCTCAAGATTGAGAAGCTCGAGGCCGAGGTCATTGTGAAGCCGAACCTTGCTGTCCTGGGCCCCAGGCTGAAGGGCGACATGGGCAAGTTCATGAAGGAGCTGAAGAATGTCAAGGCGGAGGAGATTCAGGACAAGGCAGAGGTTACAGTAGGTAAATTCAAAGTAAAAAATGATGAACTAATCTTCGGGACCAGAATCTCCCAGGATTTAGTAGCTGAGGAATTCAGCCAGGGTGTTGTGTACATAGATGCGAAGCTCGACGAAAAGCTCCTCTCTGAGGCCATGGCAAGAGAGGTCATCCGGAGAATCCAGCAGATGAGAAAGGACCTGAATCTGGAGGAAATGAAGCAGATAGAGATTGCCATGGAATGCAGCGATAAATTCAAGCCCCATGTCCTCGACAACAAGGAATTCATAGAGAAAGAGACAAGAAGTTCGGTCTCGATTGCAAAGAAAAAGGGTTTCTCAAAGGAGTGGGAGATAGAGGGTGAGAAGGTGAAAATCAGTATTATTTAAGCTACCCTCCCTATCTATTAATTCACGATGAAAGGTTCTCATGGCTTTAGAAGGAAGAGCAGAACCCTCAGGGTAAAACCAAGGGACAGGGGGAAGGTAAAGATAAAGAGATACCTCCAGAAATTCGAGGAAGGGGAGACGGTATCGATAAACATGGATGCGAGCTACAGGAACATCCCGCATCCAAGGTTCCAGGGCAAGTCAGGGAAGGTCGTTGCAACCCAGGGGAGAGCGTACTATGTAAAGATAAGGGACGGGGGAAAGACGAAGGACCTTCTCGTTAACCCGGAGCATCTCATAAAAATAAAGCAGGGGGGAAAATGAACGTAATGGAAAAGAAGTATGTCACGATTGCAGAGGCAAAGAACGTGCTCGACAAGACGAAGAAGAGATACAAGGATGCTGATATGGAGATGCTCTACGAGCAGAAGAGGGCCCTTGACCATGCAAACAAGGCAGATAACCTGAACTTCAGGGACAGCGCGTCAATGTTGAAGAAGCTGTCCGAGCTGGAACTCGAGCTGAACGAGGGCCAGATAGTCAAGATAGTCGACCTTCTGCCCGAGACTGTGGATGACGTGAGGGCAGTATTCGCAAAGGAGCGCTTCAAGTACGGGGAAGAGGAGATAAAGAAAATCCTCGAGGTTGTTGCGCAATACAAATAATAGGGGTGGTTACTGAGATGAACAAAGACGAAAACGTGAGAGTCTTAGATTTCCTGCCCACGGGGAAGTCCGAGGTGCCTCCCCATAAGAGGAAGCCGATAGCACAGGCGGTCGGCGAAAAATACTTCTCACTTCTTGAGGTCGTTCCCAGAAAGGACATCACCTTCAATACAGGCGATACAATCTATATTGGGGAGGGCGTCAGGGACAAGGTCGACCATATAGAGAGGAGGATAAGATATGACTGGCTGACTCCTACCGCAAAGACCGAGCTCAAGATAATTCTCGAGGAGATAATAACTGGTGATGAAAAGAGGTTCGTTGATTTTTACAACAATGCCGGCACGATAAGCACGCGGCTGCATAAACTGGAGTGTCTTCCGAGGATAGGCAGGAAGCACAGGCAGGACATACTGGAGGAGAGGAGAGTGAAGCCGTTTGACAGCTTCGACGACATGCACGACAGGGTGAGCAACCTCCCGGACCCTGTGAAAGTCATAGCGGAAAAGATAATTCACGAGCTCCAGGGGGAGGACAAATACAACCTTTTCGTGCCACTGATTGCAGAGAAAAAGACGCACGAGAGAAGACCGAGGTTCTGAATAGATTATTTATATGAACGAAAAACTATGTATAAATACTTTCCAAAATGGTGAAGATAGAGATAGACCTTGAGAAGTGCATTGGATGTGGTGCCTGCGTCAATGCATGTCCGGTATCGCTTTATGAGATTGTCGATGAGAAGTCGAAGGTTACAGGCAACGTCGATGACTGCGTCCTCTGCAGGGCGTGTGAGACAACGTGTCCGGTTGGGGCGATAACTATAACCGAGTGAGAAGAGAATTCACAGGGGAATTCACCAGTGAATTCAATGTGCATTTGAGGTAAACAAGATGGATGACGACATAGAAACAAGAACTGGGAACGACAATACAGTGTTTGTTGGAAAGAAAGGGGTTATGGCCTACGTCCTTGCGGTTGTTACACAATTCAACAACGGCGAGAGTTCCGTTATTGTGAAGGCAAGGGGCAGGGCAATTTCTAGAGCTGTTGATGTTGCTGAGATTGTCAGGCAGCGGTTTGTCCAGGGAGTCAATGCGTCTGACATATTGATAGCGACAGAGGAGATTCAGGGCGACGAGGGCCCTATAAAGGTCTCGGCCATCGAGATAACCTTAACCAGGTGAGATTAGCTCTCACCTTCCTTTTTTAATTTTCATTTTATTATTATCTGTAGTAGCACATACTTCTTGAGTAAATATGGCTCTACCAATATGCGAGATTTGCGCAAAGAGCGGGGTGCTATGCAGTGCCTGTGAATCGAAACTGCAAAAGGGGAAGATATCCGAGGTTGACGTAGAACTGTCCAAGATTCTGCACGAGCTGGGACAGGACATAGGTTTCGACCATGCCATAGACACCGAGAACGTCATACTGGTTGTAACGGCAAAAGACCAGATAGGAAAGTTCATAGGGAAGAGCGGGGACAACCTAAAGATTCTCTCAGGCAAGCTGGGGAAGCAGCTGAGAGTGATTGGAAGGGGCAGCCTTGAGGAGACGATACACGATTTTGTTGCCCCGGCAAAGGTCCTTGGGATAAACACCGTCTTCAAGCCGGACGGCTCGACCACCAGGAGGGTCAGAGTCAGGGGCAAGGACAAGAAGAGGCTGAGGGTGAGCCCCGGGGAGATGGAGAAGCTGATAAAGTCACTGGCCGATGATGAGATTGAGATTCTTTTCGAATAAAAATGAGAACACACTACTCCGTTGAGATAAACCAGGGGATGGACGGCAAGGATGTTTGCCTTGCAGGCTGGGTCCACGAGTTCAGGGACCTGGGCAAGCTGAAGTTCCTGGTTCTCAGGGACAGGGAGGGCTTTATCCAGGTTACTGCGAAGAAGGGCGATACGGATGAAAAGGTTCTAAAGCTTGTGGACTCGCTGAGCAGGGAGTCTGTCATAGAGGTCAACGGCAGGGTAAAGAAGAACGACAAGGCGCCGGGGGGCATTGAGATATCCCCTTCCGGGATTGAGGTCCTTGGCAAGGCCGATTCTCCATTGCCGCTGGACGTCACGCAGAAGGTCGACGCCGACATGGACACGCGGCTCAATAACAGGTTCATGGACCTCAGGAAGCCGGAGGTCTCGGCAATATTCCGGCTCAGGAGCAGGATAATGAAGGCGGGGAGGGAATTCCTGTTGGGGGAGAAGTTCATCGAGATTACCTCGCCGAAGATAATCGCGTCGGCATCGGAGGGAGGTACTGACCTCTTCCCGATATCGTACTTCGACAGGGAGGCGTTCCTGGCTCAGAGCCCGCAGCTCTACAAGCAGATGATGATGGGCACGGGCTTTGACAAGGTATTTGAGATAACGACCTATTTTAGAGCTGAAGAACACGACACGAGGAGGCATCTCAACGAGATTTCGGCCTTCGACCTGGAGATGGCGTTCATCAAGGACGAGGAGGATGTCATGAACGCGCTGGAGGGGCTTGTGATTGCGATGATTAAGGAGGCCTCGCTCTGCGAGAAGGAACTGTCGATTCTGAAAAAGGAGGTTACGGTTCCCGAGAGCCCGGTCAGGAGGCTAAGCTATGACGAGTCGCTGGAGCTCCTTGCGAAGGAGGGCAAGGAGATTCCATGGGGCGAGGACCTTGACACGGCATCAGAGAAGCTGCTCGGCGAGATAATGAAGAAAGAGGGAATAGAACTGTATTTCATAAAGGGCTATCCCCTCGACATGAAGCCGTTCTACACGATGCCGGAGGATGAAAAGTATTCGAGGGGGTTCGACCTTGGCTACAGGGGGGTGGAGATATCCTCCGGAGGCCAGAGGGTTCACGACCCTGAACTGCTCAAGGAAAGGCTGGAATTCCACAAGCTCAGCCCGGAGAATTTTACCTTTTATCTGAATGCGTTCAGGTATGGCATGCCGCCGCACGGCGGTTTCGGGCTGGGGATAGACAGGCTGATGATGCAGCTTCTTGATTTACCGATAAGGGAGGTCGTTCTCTTTCCAAGGGACAGGCACAGGCTCACTCCCTAGTTTTTATATTGCTAATCGATATTAGTATCTCTATCATGTACGCAAGAACCAAGAAAGTAGGAAGCCTGGGCCGTTATGGTCCAAGAATAGGCGGCAAGATAAGAAGAGAGGTCAGGAAGATAGAGGACAAGGCCAAGCAGAACAGGTGCACCTCCTGTGGGAAAAATGTCAGGAGAATTGCATCAGGAATATGGGAGTGCAGGTTCTGCGGGATGAAGTTCACTGGTGGAGCGTACTATACCATAACGAAAAAGAGAACCACGTCCATCAGCAAGCCTGAGCTGGAGAAGGTTGAGATAGAGCCAAAGGAGGAGAAGGTGAAAAAGGCCGCCAAGGAAAAGCCCAAGAAGGAAGAGAAGGCTCCTGTTGAGGATAACAAGACAGCTCCGGTCAAGGATGTGGATGATGCTCCCGATGAGGAAGCAGCACCGCCTGAGGAAGAAGATGCTGTCCCTGCGGAGGATGAGACAGTTCCTGAGCAGGAGATAGAGAATTCGCAGCCCGAAGAATCAGAATCAAAAACCAAGGATAAATCAAAATGACCTACGTATGTATAAACTGCGGTTCCGAGGTTGACTACGATTACATAGTGAAGCACAAGCTGAAGTGCACAAAGTGCAGGGAGAAGAGGTCCAACATCTGGGTGAAGAGGAGACCCCCCACCTCGAAGATAGTTATTGCAAAATAAATGAACGAGCTCCGGATAGAGCTGCGGCTGCCCAGAGAGAAGGTGGCTGTCTGCCAGAGGGCCCTTGCAATGGAAACGGAGAACGAATCCATGCACAGGTCCGAGATAGAGCTGGAGGAATTTTCCCATGGCTTGAGAATTCTCGTCAGGGCAAAGGACCTCTCGGCAATGCGAGCGGCGATAAACACCTACCTCCGGTGGGTTATTATGTGCTGTAATTTAATAGAATAAAATGACTCAGGAAATTCCAACACAAGTGCAGGACAAGGTCATGCAGTTCCAGTCATTGCAGCAGCAGCTGCAAGTTATAGTTGCACAGAAGCAGCAGTTCATCATGAGGGCGAAGGACATTGACAACGCCATCGAGGACCTTGGTGGAATGAAAGAGGGAAAGGTCTACAAGGTCTCGGGGCCGCTGATGATGGAAACCTCCATCGAGAAGAGCAAAAAGGACCTTGCCGAGGAAAAGGAGACTGCGGAGGCAAGGATAAAGATTCTCGAGAGCCAGGAGAAGAAGCTGACGGAGAAGCTGAAGGGTCTGGGGGAAGAGCTTCAGTCGATTATGAGTTCACAGGGCACTGGGGTTGTTGCAGGCGGTTAGACCCTTTTTAAAGGCTTAATTTAATAATATATCGAAACTTTGAGGCGATTTCTTTGGAATCAAAAATACTTAAAGGAACCACTACGATAGGGTTGACATGCTCTGATGGAGTTGTATTAGTCGCAGACAAGAGAGCGTCCTGGGGAACCTTTGTTGCCAGTAAGGAGGCCAGGAAGATATTCAACATAAACGATGTCGTAGGGGCGACCGTTGCAGGCTCCGTTGGGGATGCCGAGGCGCTGATGAGAGTAATACGGGCAGAGGCCTCCCTTTACGAGATGAACAACAAAGGGAAGATGTCCGCCAACGCCGTTGCAAGCTTGCTGGCAAATATTCTCCAGGGGAACAAGATATTTCCATACCTCGTGCAGCTCGTCATTGCAGGGATGGACGGGGAGGCGAGGCTATTCACTCTCGACCCTATAGGGGGGCTTATCGAGGAGAAGATGGCCTCTTCCGGCTCAGGTTCGCCCGTGGCTTACGGAGTCCTTGAGCAGCAGTACTCTCATGAGAAGAGCGTGGGTGAGAACATTCCCATAGCCTTGAGGGCCCTGAAGTCCGCGATGGCCCGCGACACCGCAACGGGAGACGGCATAAACCTGGTGAGCATAACAAAGGACGGCTTCAAGGAATACACCAAAGAGGAGATAGACTCCATATTGGAAGGCAACAACTCCTAAAAATCACGCTTCTGGTGAATTAAGCACCTAGAATTTTGCTGACATTACAATATGAAAACTAATTGAATCGCTGTCGTAGATTCTATCTGTCAGAATTAATCAGTTTCAGAAAGAGGAGATACTTTGGAATTAAAGAACATAAAGCAACTGGTGGAGGAGAACGCTCCCGAGGGGAAGGTAACTAAAGTAGATGTAGAAGGGCCGAAGATAATCCTCTACACGGACGACCTTAACTTTTTCATCGACAATAATAACGAGGTCAGGAAGCTTGCCACCATCCTGAAGAAGAGAATCATCATAAGGCCGAATGCCGGGGAGATGACAGAGCCCGAAAAGGCAAGAGAGATAGTCAGGGAAATAATCCCGGAGGAGGCGGACATTACAGGAATCGAGTTCGACGAGGACTTCAGGGAGATTTACATAGAGGCCGAGAAACTAGGGCTCGTCATAGGCAAGAGGGGTTCCACACTGGACGAGATTACGAAGAGGACAGGCTGGATTCCCAAGCTGCTGAGGAAGCCTCCAATCGTTTCGGAGACAATCAGGGGGACTAGAAAGATTCTGTTCGAGAGCGGCGCCGAGAGGCAGAAGATTCTTCGCTCCGTTGGCAAGAAAATCTACAGGAAGCCCGATGCGGAGTGCGACTGGATAAGAGTGATGCCACTTGGAGGTGCACGGGAGGTCGGCCGTTCATGCGTCCTGCTGCAGACACCAGAGAGCAATGTCCTTATCGACTGCGGAATAAACGTCGCTGCCTCGGACAGCGACAGATTCCCGGATTTCAGGGCATCCAAGATAGCCATAGACCAGCTGGATGCAGTCATTGTTTCGCATGCGCATCTCGATCATTGCGGCTTCATTCCTTATCTTTATAAATATGGTTACGATGGACCGGTCTACTGCACCGAGCCAACCAGAGATTTGATGACACTCCTTCAGCTGGATGCTGTCGAAATCGGGGAGAGGGAGAACAGAGAGCTACCATACTCCTCGAAGGAGGTGAGGAAGACCATAAAGCACACCATAACCCTGGACTACGAGGAGGTTGCCGACATCACTCCGGACATGCGTCTCACTCTATACAACGCGGGGCACATCCTGGGCTCATCAGTTGTTCATCTGCATATCGGCGAAGGATTGCACAATCTGGTCTATACCGGCGACCTGAAGTTCGGGGATACCAGGCTGCTGGAGGCCGCGAACTTCGAATTCCCCAGGGTTGAGACGCTCATGATGGAGAGCACCTATGGGGGGCGGTATGACATCCAGCCAAGGAGGAGGGACTCGGAGAGCGAGATGATTCAGACCATAGAGAACACAATCAAGAAAAAAGGCAAGGTCCTGGTTCCGGTATTTTCGGTAGGAAGGTCGCAGGAGGTCATGATGGTCCTTGAGAACTACTCGCGCTATGAAGGACTTGATATTCCAATCTATATCGACGGCATGATATGGGAGGCAACGGCCATACACACGTCCTACCCGGAGCATCTAAAAGGCAATATAAAGAAGAGGATATTCAACGGGCAGAACCCCTTCCTGATGGACAATTTCGAGAGGGTCAAACCGAAGGAGAGACAGTCGATAATCGAGAGTGAGGATTCCTGCGTGATTCTTGCAACCTCCGGAATGATGACAGGGGGTCCTTCTGTAGAATACTTCAAGAACCTTGCGCACGACCCGAACAACGTCCTGGCCTTTGTCGGATACCAGGCCGAGGGCTCCCTCGGAAGGAGGCTCCAGAACGGCCTCCCTGAAATTGCAATAGAAAAGAACGGCAAGATGACCAACCTTAAGATTAATATGGAGGTCAAGACCATAGACGGTTTCTCTGGCCACGCGGACAGGAGGCAGCTCCTCGGCTATTCGAAGAAGATTGCACCGAAGCCGAAGAGAGCGCTGATTATGCACGGCGAGAGCAAGAAGTGCATGAACCTGGCTATGACCCTGTACGAGATGTTTGGTTTTGAAGCATCTGCGCCGCAGAATTTGGATGCTGTGAGGCTGGTTTAGGAATCTTTGATCTTACTTATGTTGTCTTTCAGCTCAGTAACCTTGTTCTCAACGATATCCCAGACGATTTTAAGGTCGATTCCGAAGTAGCCGTGCGTGATTATGTCCCTCAGGCCGGCTATCTTCTTCCACTCCACCTCAGGGTGTTTTTTCTTTACTTCCTCAGGAATATTCTTGACGGCCTCGCCTATAATCTCAAGATTTCTGGTAACGGCATCCGCGACAAGGCTGTTGCCCTCAAAATCCCCGAAGGACATGCCCTTTGTATACTCTTCTATCTTACGGATTGCATCGATTATGTCATCGACATAAAGTCGGTAATCACGTTGCATATTCTACCTCGTCCATTATGTGGTGCTTAATCCTGCTCTTCAGGGCGTCACTTATAACGAGGTCTGTTTTCTGGCCCAGTAAGTCCTCAAGAAAAAATTTGAGTTCCATGTAGTTGTCGAACGTTTTCTTGTCTTCCTCAAACTCCACCAGAAGGTCTACGTCGCTCCCTTCCTTTTGCTCGTTTTTCACGTAGGAGCCGAAAAGCCCTATCCTCCCAGCACCATACTTCTCGGTGCGCTCTCTGTTTTCCCTGAGTCTCCTCAGTATTTCGTCCTTGTTAAGCATCTTCCGTTTAATTATGGGGCCTCAATTAAAATAATTCCCTTTGTGGTGTTTTTTTATGTAGTGCCCAACTTTTTTGTAGTTCTGTAGTGCCTAACTCTTTAAAGCCGGTTTATTTTTTATTTTTGCATCAAATATATTCTCATGAAAGCTCTGTTTATCCTTATGCCCGAGGGCTTCAGGGACGAGGAGTTCGCAGTCCCGAAGGAGAAGCTGGAAAGCGCCGGGGTCGAGGTTACCGTGGCTGGTCTGCGGCCTGGCGAGTGTAAGGGGATGCTGGGGATGACCTATACTCCCGAGACCACTATAGATAACGTTTCTGTCGATGATTTCGATGCCATCGTCATCCCGGGAGGTTCTGGTTCTCCGGCACATCTCTGGGACAATCCGAAGGTGCATCAGATGGCTAGGGATGCATACGACAAGGGAAAGATTGTGGCGAGCATATGCCTTGCTCCTACAGCACTGGCGAATGCAGGACTTCTCAAGGGGAAGAATGCTACCGTTTCCGGCAGCAGCAACGCACCGGATATTCTGAAGGAGAAGGGCGCGAATTATCTTGCTGATGATGTTGTTGTAGACGGAAATATAATCACGGCTGTAGGGCCTGCGGCAGCTGGGAAATTCGCAGAGAAAATTCTCGAGAAACTATTGGCGTAAGCAGTTCGGAAGCTCCTCCCTGGCTCCGTGGAACCTGATGCACTCGCAGCATATTCCGTGCCTCTCGCAGTCGTCGTAGGGGCACGAGCAGTCGGCTTCGTTCCTCTCTTTATTCGCGCAGTCCATATCCTATTTATTATGAAGAAGGATTTATTAAACATCCACGACAGGCTGCTGGAGAGGTTCGGCAGGCAGGAATGGTGGCCAGCAGACACGAAATTCGAGGTCATCGTAGGGGCGATTCTCACGCAGAACGCGAACTGGAAGAACGTGGGGAGGGCGATTGGAAATCTGAGGGAGAACAATCTGCTGGAGCCGGTGGGAATCCACCGCGTTGATGAGGAGAGATTGAAAGAGCCGATAAGGCCGGCAGGTTATTATAATTCAAAGGCGAAAAAGCTGAAAGAATTCACGAATTTTCTTTTTAAAAATTATAAAAATTTGGATGAATTCCTGACCCTACCCAAGGAGGAGTTGAGAGAACATCTCCTCTCCATCTGGGGCATAGGACCAGAGACGGCAGATTCGATAGTCCTGTATGCCGCCAATAAACCGAGCTTCGTCGTGGATGCATACACGAGAAGAATCTTTTCGAGGATGGGTCTTGTGGATGAGAAGATAGGTTATGACGAACTGAAGAAGTTCTTTGAGGATAATCTTCCTGAAGACGCTGCCCTCTACCAGGAGTTCCACGCGCTGATTGTCGAGCTGGGAAAGAATTACTGCAGGACAAAGCCGCTGTGCGATGAATGCCCGCTCGTCAGTCTTTGCCCGGCACCGTAGTTATCGTGAGTCTTTCCAGCTCCGGAATCCTGTCCATCGCCAGCCGTCTTATGTCCGATGCAATCCTGTCTGCCTGCTCCACCGTCATCTTTGCATCCACCTCAATCTCCATTTCTCCCAGCAGGACGGAACCGGAGCGCCGGAGCCTTACGTCCCCTGCCTTCCTGACGCCCTTGAATTCCCCGGCTATTTCCTTGATGGAATTCTGCTCCAGCGAGCAGGAGGTGCACGCGTCGACAAGGAGATTGGTGGACTCCTTAATCTCAGTAAAGCCCAGGTGCAGGATTATCACAGCCACGATGAAACCCACCACGGCATCAGCAACCGGGAAACCGAGGGCTGAGAAAAGTATCGCAATAACTACAAGGAAGGATGTGGCTGCGTCCTTCAGGGTGTTCTTTGCGTCGAGCTTTACTGAAAGGAGGCCCGTCCTCTTTCCCTCTCTCAGCTTGTAGAAGCCGAGGGCAGCGGTTATGATAGAGACCGACAGCGCGACCCCCGCCCCAAGAAGGGGCAGCTGCAGGGCATGGGGATTGACGAACTGCTCATAGGAGCGGTAGCCGATGTACAGCGCAAGGAAGAGCATGACTATTGCCGCCATTACCGAACCGATTGTCTCAACCCGGTAGTAGCCAAAGTGGAACTTTTCATCCGCCGGGCGCTTCGAGTAGCGAAGGCCAAACCAGATGATGAGGGAGACAAAACCGTCGCCGGCACAATCTATGCCGTTAGCTGTCAAGGCGACGCTTCGCGAGACGAATTCCCCAAGGAATATCTGGAGAATTCCCGCTGAAATCAGGAATGCTGCGGTGACCGCCGCAAGCCTCTCGGCAACCTCGCCCTTCGCTCTTGCCATAACTTCTAATTAGAAGGAAAAGTATTTATTCCAGAAAAACTAATCTATAACATGGAGCTCTACTTCGACCCCGAGAGGAAGGAGTACATCATAGAGGACAAAGGCCACTCCCTCAACCTGAAGGAAGAGGAGCTCAAGATAGTCCTGAAGAACCCGACAGGGATTTCGTTCAGGCTGCACTTTAATAAGTAGTTACTTTTTTCTCCTGGAGGCAATCTCTGACGGCAGTCCCCAGAGCCTTACGAATCCCTCCGCGAGCTTGTGGTCGAATTTATCAGCCTTGTCGTATGTTGCAAGGCCGAGGTCGTAGAGGGAGTTGTCTGATTCCCTTCCCACGACGGTTGCAGTGCCTTTAAAGAGCTTCATCCTGACAGTGCCTGAAACGGACTCCTGCGTCTTGGCTATGAATGAGTTGAGGTCGTGCATCAGGGGCTCGTACCACTGGCCGAAGTATGCGAGCTGGGCCCATCTTGAATCGACAATCTCCTTGAAGATGACCTCCTCCCTTGTGAGGGTGAGTCTTTCCAGGTCCCTGTGGGCCTCCAGCATTATCGTAGCGGCAGGGCATTCGTATATTTCCCTTGATTTTATACCGACAAGGCGGTCCTCAATCATGTCAATCCTGCCGATGCCGTGCCTTCCTCCAAGGCCGTTGAGCTTCTGGATTAGTTTGACTCCGTCCATCTCCCTGCCGTCCAGGGAAACAGGGACTCCGTGCCCGAATCCTATCTTCACATACTCCGGTTTGTCGGGGGCCTTCTCGGGAGGGACAGTCCATTTGTAGACGTCCTCGCTCGGCTGGTGCATCGGGTCCTCCAGTGGCCCTGCCTCGATGCTCCTGCCCCAGAGATTCTCGTCGGTGCTGTACGGGGAGTTGACATCGACGGGGATGGGAATTTTCTCCTTCTTTGCAAACTCTATGGCCTTGTCCCTCGTCAAATCCCACTCCCTTGCGGGGGCGATGATTTCCAGCCCGGGATTAATGGCTCTTACAGCAAGCTCGAACCTTACCTGGTCGTTGCCTTTCCCGGTTGAACCATGAGAGACTGCGTCCGCCTTTTCCTTCTCTGCCGTCCTTGCAAGGTGCTTCCCTATCAGGGGCCTTGCTATCGCAGTGGCAACCGGGTATTTACTCTCATAGAGGGCGTTGGCCCTTATTGCAGGATTGATGTAGTGCTGGACAAATTCCTCCCTGCAGTCGATGCTGTAGGTCTTCCTGGCTCCCAGCGACTTGGCCTTCTGCTCAATCTCCTTGAGGTCCTTTTCGCCCTGGCCGAGCTCCAGTGTCAGGGTAACCACATCGGCCTGATAATGTTCCTGCAGCCACTTGATGCAGATGGAGGTGTCGAGTCCGCCTGAATATGCAAGTACAACTTTCATGCTATTATTGTATTATATTTGAGGTATTATATTACTGCCTCCTCACTGCAGGATTCGCTGGGATGAAATAAACGAAATAAACGACGAGTCCGTATAAAACTCACCACCTAAGATAGCCCATGAGCGTGGAGAACACGAGAATCTCCAGGTAAAAGAGCCATACCTGATAGCTACCGAGGATTGCAATGCTGTCCATGACAAGCAAGAACACGACGTCTGCGAACAGCGTGAAAAGCATCATGTAGAGGCCGAATACAAAGCCCTCCTTTCTCCTGAACTTCGGCTCGATGGAAAGAAGGTAGCGCCATGCAAGGAGCATGATAACCGGGGAGTTGAACATAAGAATCACCTCAAGGGATTCGGCCAGCTCGTTCTTCTGGAATATCACGGGGAGGAGGCAGATGCCAAGTATAATCCAGTAGCTGAGGAGAACCTCCAGAAATTCATTCATGTAGGAGGGCACGAACCCGCTCGTGGATTCCTTCACACCGGACAGTTCCTCCAGGACCTCTATCCTCCAGGGCTGTGTGTCCCCGGAATGAAAATAGAAAATCCTGTTCTCGAGATGGATTCCCCGCCTTACCATGCGCTGCTTTATGTCATTCAGGAATGCCTGAGGGTTTTTTATCGCAAACCTTGTCCTCTGGTTGTCGTATCTCAGGCCTATGAATTTCCCGAGGCCTATGTTCCTAGCAACAGCATAATGCGATTCGACCAGCTTGATTCTCTTGAGGTCTATCGCCTCGCCGTTTATCACGACTGCGTCTGGCCCAAGGCTTACGCGGGTTTTGGAGATAACCCTTACCTCGATGACAGAGAGCGTAACGAAGAATATCGCTATCATCGACCAGGGCAAAATATGAATCAGCCCCAGGGTTATGTGGCTCCGTCCCAGGAGGCCCTGCAGGCCTTCCTGCACAGGAAACGTAATGCCTTCAAGGCTGAGGAATGTTATAAGGAGCACCAGTGACACTATCAAAAGGTTCAGCAGATACGCTAAGCGTATGTCCCTGCTTTCGTATTGAATCTCCGGAAGGTCCAACACCATGTCCATCGCAGTTTCCCTTATTATTAATTCCTCATTCGTATATTTATTCAAATGAGATGGGCTAAAAAGCACATCATCTCAATCAAAGACCTCTCCCGCGAGGAGATTGACTTTGTTCTGAGAAAGTCTGCCGAGATGGAGAAGAAACTGAATTCAGGCAGAACCTCTTCTTTGATGCGCGGCAGGATTCTCGCAACCCTCTTCTTCGAGCCATCCACCAGAACCAGAATGTCCTTTGAGACAGCGATGAAGCGGCTCGGGGGAAAGACCGTCGGCTTCCCTTTCTCCGAGATAAGCTCGGAGGCAAAGGGCGAGACGATTGCGGACACCATAAGGGTGGTGGAGGGTTATGCTGATCTGATGGTGATAAGGCACCCGGTGGAGGGTTCTGCGCGGCTTGCCTCTGAATACTTGGATATTCCCCTCATCAATGGCGGGGACGGAGCGAACCAGCACCCGACCCAGACTCTTCTGGACCTGTATACGATAAAGAAGAAGTTCGGGAAGATTGACGGGCTTGACATTGCAATTGTCGGCGACCTGAAGTACGGAAGGACTGTTCACTCCCTGACAAACGCCCTGGCAAGCTACAACGTGAAGCTGAGATTCATCTCACCCAAGGAATTGAAGATGCCAAGGCAGATGGTAAAGGAGCTTGAGGACAATAATATTCCGGTCAAGGAGACCAGCAAGCTGAACCTGAAGGACTCTGATGTAGTCTATGCGACGAGAATCCAGAAGGAGAGGTTCCCGGACCCGCAGGAATATGAGAGGGTCAAGGGCGCCTATGTGATAGACTTGGAGACTACAGAGGGCCTTAAAAAGTCAGCCATAATCATGCACCCCCTCCCGAGGGTGGGGGAGATTTCCCCTGAGGTTGATGGTACGAAATTCGCCCACTACTTCGAGCAGTCGAGAAACGCGATTCCGGTCAGGATGGCTTTGCTTTGCCTGGTGTGTGGGGTGAAGTTTTAAGATGGATAAAGAGAAGAAAACTCTCAAAATAAAGCTGATAAAGAAGGGGATATCCATAGACCACATAAAGCATGGCAAGGCCCCTGAAGTTCTGAAGATTCTAGGGATAAGCAACGGCTTCCCGGATTCCGTCACTCTTGCTATGAACATCCCCAGCAAGGCGAGGGGTAGGAAGGACATCGTCAAGGTGGAGAATAGGGACCTCGACCCCAAGGAGATGAACAAGATTGCCATCATAGCTCCCCATGCGACGATAAACTGGATAAAGAACTACAAGGTCGTGAAGAAGATGTCCGTTTCGTTGCCCGAGGACATTGTCGGCATAGTCAGGTGCCCGAACCCCATCTGCATCACGAACAAGGAAAGGGAGCCGGTAAAGTCGGTCTTTCACGTGAGGCAGAATGAGCCGCTGGTTTTGAGATGTAAATACTGCGAGCGGGAATTTTCAGAGGGTGGGAGTTAGAGTGTAGGGATAATTCCTTATTTTTCAGAGGTGGCTAAACAATCTCCCCGACGAGTTTCTCCGTCTCCTTTCTTGCAGAGTCTATCTTCTCTCGCTTCTCCTTCAGGGATTTCTCCTTCACGAGCAATTCCTTCTTCAGGGATTTCGCGGCCCTTGCGACCTCGGCCGGGGATGTGCCGCCGGTGCTCCTTGTGGCGCTGACCGCCTTCTTTGGGTCAAGGAGGTTTTTCAGTTCGGTATCGGGGATTTCTATGCCGTTCTTCTTCAGCATCTTTTTTACATCAGAGATATCATTGAAGTTCTTGCCCTTCTTTACGAGGGACTTCACCAGCTTCCCTGTAACGGAGTGGGCCTTCCTGAAGGGCATCCCCTTATTCATAACAAGGGAGTTGGCAAGTTCAGTAGCACAGGAGAAGCCGTCCTCAACCAGTGCGAGCATCCTCTTGTCGTTCCATTTAACGCCATTGAGGATTCCGTTCATAATCTCTACCGAGGAGTTAACCACTCTGAAGGAGTCCCAGAGCAGGGCCCTGTCCTCCTGTAAATCCCTGTTGTAGCCGGAGGTTATTCCTTTGACCGCTGTAAGAGCCTGGACCAGGTTGCCGTAGGTCCTGCCGGCCGAACCCCTTATCAGCTCGGCAAGGTCCGGGTTCTTCTTCTGCGGCATTATGGAGCTTCCGGCGGAGAATTCATCCGGCATCTCAAGGAGCGAGAACTCCTCGGTGCTCCAGAGCACCAGCTCCTCCGAGAGCTTGGACAGGTTCGAGGTAAGGATTGCCAAGGCTGATAGAGACTCGAGGATGAAATCCCTGGAGCTTACTGCGTCGAGGGCGTTTTGTTGCATGGAATCGAAGCCCAGCAGCCTTGCAGTAAGTTTCCTGTCTATCGGAAAGGAGGTTCCTGCAAGGGCGCATGCGCCGAGGGGTGAGGAATTGGCCCGGGAATACGAGCTGAGCATCCTCTCTATGTCCCTGAGGAACATCTCTGCGTATGAGGAGGCCCAGAATCCGAGAGTGATTGGCTGCGCGTGTTGAAGGTGAGTGTAGCCGGGCATGACCTTTGACTTCGATTTTTCAGCCAGCTTCAGGAGTGTCCTGTCAAGGGTTATCAAAAGCCCCACGGTCTCGAGAATCTCCTCCCTCAGTTTCATCCTGACGTCTGTAACGACCTGGTCGTTCCTGGAGCGGGCGGTATGCATTTTACCTCCTGCCTTCCCCACCCTTTCCGTCACATAGCTCTCGACGTTCATGTGGACGTCCTCCAGTTCTTCCTTCAACTGGAAGCCGCCCCTCATGGCCTCTTTCTTCAGGCTATCGAGCGTGGATAGAATCTTGGCTGCGTCTTCCCTTGAAATAATTCCCTGGCGCTCCAGCATGATAACGTGCGCCTGGTTCAGCCATATGTCCTCCATAATCATCTCCCGGTCAACTCTCAGGGAGTTCAGGAACTCCATCGCCCCTGCAGAAATCTTGCCCTTGAACCTGTCGCGCAGAACCATTCTGATTAATTATTTAGTTTGTTTTAATAGATAAGATAAAGGATGAAACATTCACTGAAGACAGGGCTGTGCTTCGGCATGACCTCCGGGATAATCACGACGCTCGGCCTGATGGTGGGGCTGAATTCCGGGACCCATTCAAGGCTCGTTGTTCTTGGAGGAATTCTGACCATAGCGATAGCCGATGCATTCTCCGATGCGCTGGGAATCCATATCTCAGAGGAAGCAGAGGGGACGCATACTGAACGGGAGATATGGGCCTCGACTCTATCGACATTTTTCTCGAAGTTTTGCTTTGCCCTAACCTTTGTCGTTCCCGTGGTGCTGTTCAAGCTCCCGGATGCAATTCTTGTCAGCGTGGTGTGGGGCCTGCTGGTCCTGTCACTGCTCAGCCTCCAGATTGCCAGGGACCAGAAAACGAGTCCCCTGATGGTCGTCGGGGAGCACCTTCTCATAGCGCTTGTGGTTATAGGCATAACCCACTATGTCGGGGGGTGGATAGCGACGACGTGCGGGCAGTTGCTATAAATTTCACTTTTCCGATGGACTGACTCCCGGTTTATCGCTGCTCTATCGAAAATCAATTCATGTCGCTGTTTCCGTTCAAGGAGATTAGGGAGGGGCAAAGGGAGTTCATGCAGGACGTCGAGTCCTCTCTCGGAGAGGGGAAGCACCTCATGGCCCATGCGCCAACAGGATTGGGAAAGACTGCGGCGGTGATTTCCCCTGCGCTGGAATTCTCATTGAAGAATAACAAGACTGTCTTCTTCCTGACTCCGAAGCATACGCAGCATACGATTGTTGTAGATACCCTGAAAAGGATTCATAAGAAGTTCAAAACGAATTTCGTTGCCGTTGACATAATCGGGAAGCAGTGGACCTGCCCGCACAAGCTCAGGGACCTCGACTCCAGAGAATTTAACGAGTTCTGCAGGGCCATCAAGAGGGAGGAGAGGTGCAAGTTTTATAATCAGGTGAGGAGGGGAAAGCTGTCGGAGAAGGCGAAGCAGATGATTGCGAGGATAAAGAGGGAGCCGATGCACGCGGAAAAGGTGGCTGAAATCTGCTCCGATAACGGCCTCTGCCCCTACGAAATCTGCACCGAGATAGGGAAGGACGCCAACGTCATCGTCTGCGACTACTTTCACATATTTTCCCCCAGAGTCAGGAAGGCGTTCCTCAGCAAGCTGAGCAAGGAGCTGGATAACCTGATACTAATAATTGATGAGGCGCACAACCTTCCCGGCAGGGTGAGAAAGCTGCTCAGCAACAACCTGACGGAGTTCAGCCTGAAGAGGGCCGTCGGTGAGGCGAATTTCCTAGGCTTTGAAACGCTGGCAGATGATTTCCGGGACATCGCGAGAATTCTCAAGGAGCTCGGCGAAGGCATGGCGAAATTCGACGAGAGACTGGTAAAGAAGGAGGACTTCAGCAGCACCCTCGTCGAAAAGGTGGGGATGAAGTACAATGATTTTGTTGAGAGTGTCAACGACCTGGGTGAAGAAGTCCTTAACATTCCGAACAGGCACCGCTCCTATTCGAAGGCGATAGGAAGGTTCCTGGACAGCTGGGCGAAAGAGGACCGGGGCTATGCGAGAATCCTCAGGAAGGGAAAGGATACCGTCCTGTCAAGGACGTGCCTCGACCCGTCCCTGTCCAGCATGACGGTCTTCGACGACTCCCACTCCTCCGTCTTCATGAGCGGGACTCTCATTCCCGTCGGGATGTACATGGACGTTCTCGGGCTGAAGCCGGAGAGAACAGAACTGAGGGAATATATGTCCCCGTTCCCTGAGGAGAACCGGCTCCTTCTCCTCGTGCCCGGAGTAACGACAAAATTCTCCGAGAGGTCGGACTATATGTATCGAAGGTATGCCAGAATCATCTCCGAGATAGCAGCAGAGGTTCCGGGCAACCTGGCGGTGTTCTTTCCTTCATACCAGGTCATGGGTTCTGTTGCGGGAAACATGAGGGAAATTAAAAAATCAATTCTGGTAGAAAGACAGGGGATGAAGAAAGAGGATAGAGTTCAGCTTTGCAATCAGCTTGTGAATTCAACCGCAAGCGGCGGGGGAATTCTTCTTGGGGTGCAGGCCGGCTCACTCTCAGAAGGGGTGGACTATGCCAATAATCTGCTGGATGCGGTCATTGTTGTGGGTTTGCCGCTGGAGACCCCCACCCTCGAGATAAAGTCGCTGATAGAGTACTACGACTTCAAGTTCGAGAGGGGGTGGGACTACGGCTACATATACCCGGCCATGAATCGGGCCCTGCAGGCGGCCGGCAGATGCATAAGGTCGGAGACGGATAGGGGGGCGATAGTCCTGATGGACGAGAGGTTCAAGTGGCAGAATTATCGCAAGTGCTTTCCCAAGGACTTCGAGTTCGTTACAACGGAGATTCCGACCAAGTACGTGAGAAGATTCTTCGGTTGATAATTTACCAGGAATATAATCGAGAATTTACCAGGAATAGGGCTGGGAATTTAACGGGAATAGGATTGAAAATTCATCAGAAACAGAATCGAAATCTATCAGAAATAAACCTTTGAGTCTCTCGAGACCTCCATCCTCCTGACGGATATCAGGTCGGTCAGCCTCTTCATCAGGGTCTTGGGGTCTGATTCGCCGGAGCTGATGTGCTTCAGGATTGAATCGAATACCTCAAGGAGCTCATCATCCTCTGTGTATCTGTCCCGGTATATTGTGCATACCTCCTCCAAACGCCCGTGTTTCTCCCTCTCCAGGAGATTGAGCACGTCCTTGAGGACGTAATGACTCGCTAAAACCATTCCACCACCTATTTGTCATTATTTGTCATGATTTATCATGACATAATACTTTCAATAAGTTTTATATTAGAGTCTAGTATATAAATAGCCCAATGATAAAACTACAGAAAAAGGCCTATGGAGAGGAAGAGATATACAGGGAGCTGTGCCCCCTGGTTGGAAAGTGGTTCAAATCCAGGTTCGGGAAGTTTGCATTACCTCAGAAATATGCGATAATAAATATTCACAGAAGAGAGAACACGCTGGTTTCTGCGCCCACCGGCTCCGGCAAGACCCTGACTGCCTTTCTCTCCATAATAAACGAACTGATTCAGCTGTCGGATAAGGATTCCCTGGAGGACAAGGTCTACTGCATCTATGTCTCGCCACTGAAGGCCCTGAACAATGACATCGAGAAGAACCTCAGAGAGCCGCTGGAGGAGCTGAAAAAGATGGCAGGGAAAGACCTCGGCATAAGGGTTGCCGTAAGAACGGGAGATACCCCGACCAGCGAAAGGACAAAGATGCTGAGAAAGCCGCCACACATTCTGATAACCACGCCGGAAACCTTTTCCATAGTCCTTAATGCCCCAAAATTCAGGCAGCGCCTCAAGGACGTCAAGTGGGTCATTATCGATGAGATTCACTCCATGGCCGAGAATAAGAGGGGAACGCACCTCAGCCTGAGCCTGGAGAGACTGCAGAATCTGGCCGGGAGATTTACGAGGATTGCTTTGTCGGCCACAATCTCTCCCCTGGAAGAGGTTGCCGAATTCCTCGTCGGATATGAGAACGGGAAGGTCAGGGACTGTAAGGTCGTTAACGTGCAGTTCCTGAAGAAGCTGGACCTCAAGGTTTTGACCCCTGTTCAGAATCTGATGGAAACAACCGAGAAGGAGCTCCATGAATCGCTCTACAGCCTCCTCAATGACCTGATCCAGTCGCACAGGACTACGCTGGTTTTCACGAACACGAGAAGCGGCACTGAAAGAGTCGTCCATAATCTCAAGGAGAGGTTTCCGGACAGATACGATGAGAACATCGGGGCGCATCACTCCTCGCTCTCGAAGGAGCACAGGCTTGACATAGAGAACAGACTGAAGAACGGAGAGCTGAAGGCCGTCGTTTCTTCAACCTCCCTTGAGCTGGGCATCGACATAGGTTACATAGACCTGGTCGTCCTGCTCACCTCCCCACGTTCCGTTGCAAGGGCCTTACAGAGAGTTGGGAGGTCCGGGCATAAACTGCATGACACTGCCAAAGGAAGGTTGGTCATCATGGACAGGGATGATTTGGTGGAGTGCTCCGTTCTGCTGAAAAATGCGCTGGAGGGGAAGATAGACAGGATTCACGTCCCTGAGAATTCCCTCGACGTTCTGGCGCAGCAGATTTACGGAATCTGTATTGAAGAGGAGCAGTATATCGAGAACGTTTTCTCCCTGGTTAAGAGGAGCTATCCCTTCAGGAATCTCGACAGGGGGGAATTCGAGTCCGTCCTGAGATACCTGGCTGGAGAGTATGTCGAGCTGGAGCAGAGGAACGTCTATGCAAAAATCTGGGTCAACTGGGAGAAGGGCGTCATGGGCAAGAGGAGCAAGATGGCCAGGATGATTTATTCCACGAACATCGGGACAATCCCGGACGAGTCCTTTGTCAGGGTCAAGATAGGCACGGAGAGAGTGGGAAAGATAGACGAGGGCTTTCTGGAGAGGCTGAAAAAAGGCGATGTCTTCGTCCTTGGAGGACGAACCTATCAGTTCCTCTACGTCAGAGGGCAGACTATGCAGGTTAGGGCTGTGCCTGGTAGATTGCCTACTGTCCCTTCCTGGTTTTCCGAACAATTACCATTGAGCTTCGACCTGGCCATGGAGATAGGGAGGTTCAGGCGCTTGATGGAAGAAAGACTGAAAAAAGAAGAGCCGAAGAAGACAACGATGAAGTTCATTCACGACTACCTCTATGTAGATAAGAATTCCACGAATTCCATTTATGAGTATATGAGAGAGCAGTTCCTGTATGCGAAGATTCCCACCGATGAGAGGATTATCATCGAGTTCTACAAGGGCTTCGGGAAGGAGCGCTACGTCATATTCCACGCGCTCTTCGGGAGGAGGACGAACGATGCGCTGTCAAGGGCTATCGCCTATCTTCTCTCAAAAAGGGAGAGGAAGGACGTCTTGATTTCCCTGACGGACAACGGTTTCTACCTGTCGTCGAGCAGGGTGAAATTTAATATAGAGCAGGCGATGAAGGACCTCAGGAATTCTGAGCTGCGGGAAATTCTTGTCAGGGCAATAGACAGGACCGAGGTCCTTGCAAGGAGGTTCAGGCACTGTGCCGCGCGCTCCCTGATGATTCTTAGGAACTACAAGGGCAGGCGGAAGTCCGTGGGCAGGCAGCAGGTCGGCTCAAGAATACTGTTGAGGTTCGTGAAAAAGGTTGACGAGCATTTTCCAATCCTGGAGGAGGCCCGAAGAGAAGTAATGGAGGATTTAATGGACATCGAGCACGCGAAACTCATCGTGGAAAGAATAAAGAGCGGCGAGATGAAGGTCGAGATTATTCACACCGAAATTCCGTCGCCGTTCGCCTTCAACCTTATAGCCCAGGGCTACATGGATATCATGAAGATGGAGGACAGGCTTGAGTTTATAAGGAGGATGCATGAAGCGGTTTTGCTTAGGATTAAGGATGGATGAGTCCATTAGCGCTGGATACCAGTCAGTTGAACCTGCCGAAGGCGGGTTCCGGGGGTTGATAAGGGGGCGCCAGCCCCCTTATTGCACGAAGCGGTGTTGCTAAGGATTGGTAAAAAAAATAGTTAGTATGCCTTGTCGTGATGTTTTATGTAGTGGAATATTATCGGGTCTCCTTTTGTCTCGAAGATTACCACAAACGGACCCATATGTGCCCTTCTCATGCCTGCAAGTACGCCACTAAGATGTTTGTAGTGCCCGGGTTTATCTGATATCTGAGCAATCCTCTTTATCAGTTTACTGAAGAGTTTGCTGTCCTTCTCCTTTATCTCCTTTAGCTGCTTTTCGAAGGACGGGGTAAAGCGAATCCTGTAAATCATCTTCACGGGGAATTCAGATAGTTCTCCATCCTGCGGGAGTCCTTGAACGTTTTGCCCTTTCCTTTCCTGGCTTCCAGCCTGCTCGTTTTTACTCCCTTGATGAGTTCTTTGTCGGCGTATATGAGGTCCCTGTCCATCAGCTCGTCCATCTCATTCATGATGGGCTGCATCTCCTTGAATTCGTGCCTTATGCCGCTCCTTATCAAATCGCTTATGTTCGCGAAAACGCCCTTTTCAACGAGTGCCTGCGCCTCATTGTACATCCTCTCGGGGAGGGATATCGTTATCTTTTTATATTCCATTTATACCACCTTGATAAGTATTAAGGTAGTATTATTTAAATATGGTGGTTTTAGTGCCCTGAGTAAATAATAATAGATGAGATGGTAAGGACAGCCAGAGAGATAATCCCCGGGGTTGAGATTCGCGGTCTGGCACTGTATCTCAGGGATGAAAAGACCCTCGTCCTGGGGGATTTGCACCTGGGCTATGAAGAGGAGATGCGGGAGCACGGCTACCTCGTTCCAAGGTTTCAATACAAAGAGATTCTGGATTATTTGGAGGGAATTTTCTCCGAGGTCGATGTCGAGAGGGTCATCATCAACGGCGATTTAAAGCACGAATTCGGCAGAATCTCAGAACAGGAGTGGAGCGAAGTCATGGGGTTCCTGCGGTTCCTGGAGGAGAAATGCAGTGAGATAGTCCTGGTTAAGGGCAATCATGACAACATCCTCGGGCCCATTGCCGAGAAGAAGGAGGTGAAGATTCAGGATTACTATTTTTCCAAGAGGAAGGGTATCTATATCTGTCATGGCCATAGAATTCCCCAGGATGATGACTTCGGGAATTCCGAGACGGTCATCATCGGCCACGACCACCCCGCCATCTCGCTGAGGGACGAGATAAGGACGGAAAGGGTCAAATGCTTCCTCCTTGGCAAATGGAACGGAAAGGTCCTGATACAGATTCCATCACTGAACTTTGTGACGGAGGGAACTGACGTTACCGCAGGGAAGATGCTGTCGCCGTTCATGCAGGATATCAGGAATTTCGAGGCCTATGGCGTTGAAGGAGAAGAGGTCTTTGAATTCGGCAGGGTCGGGCGGCTTTAGCCCATTATTTTTCTGTCCTTCTTGGTCTGTCGCTCTATCATGAGCATGGACAGTATTGTTGTTACTACTGCCATGACGACTATCGAGGAGAATACATCGGCAGGTATTAGAGGCCTTGCAACGAATGCTATTACCAATTCTACCGCTCCTCTTGAGTTCATGCCCCAACCCACTACATAGAGCTGCCTCCAACTGAGGTCGGTGAAGGGTTTCATCAGCATGGAGCCCATAATCTTGCCTGCTGTGGCTACGAGGAGGATTGAGAGAAGAAGGACCGGGTTCGTAAAGAGCGATGCAACGCTGAAGTTCAGCCCAATGGATATGAAGAAGAACGGGACTATGAGGCCCATGGTAATTATTCTCAAGTCATTAACAAGTATCTGCTCCTCCTCCCGGTCCCTTATCGAGACCTGCAGGATGATTCCCGCGATAAGGGCGCCTATTATGGTCCCGAGCCCCAGGAATCCGGATAAGGTTGCGATAAGCAGCCCGACGAGGATTATTATCATGAATTCGCTCACCTCGGACTTCTCCCTCTGGATGTACCTCATCACCATGGGAAAAAACTTCAGGAGGCAGTATGCAAGGATGATGAAGACGAAGAGCTCAACCGGGAACAGTAGCAGGGGAAACAGGCCCCCGGTGCCCTGCTGAATTGCCGCAACCTGGGGAACTCCCGCAAGGGTTTCGGCGAACGGGGAGGATGAGGTCCCCACAGTCATCAGGAGAACCAGGCTCAGGAAGAGAACCCCCAGAATCTCGTCCAGTATCCCTGCGCCGAGCATTATCTCGCCCAACTTTGTGTTGAGCTCCTTGAGCTCCATCAGAATCATGACCTTTGTCCCCCCCGCTGTGAGGGAGAGACATGCCCCGACGACAAGTGCTATTAGATGCAAATCATAGTAGCCCTGGAGGTCGATGAACCCAAGGCTGCCAAGGATTTCTATGGATGCGAACCCCAGGATGAACGGAATTAAGGCGGACGATACGCCTATGAAGGCCATGTCTCTCGAGGCATTCCTGAACTTCTCCAGGTTTATCTCCAGCCCCGTGAGCAGGAGAAGGAATATTATGCCGAGGCCGGAGAGGGTCTCGATTGCGATTGCTGGGAGCTCTCCGGCTGCAAGGGCTGCGGCATAATCGCCCTCTACGAATATCAAGCCGACCAAGAACGGCAGGCCGAGGATGATTCCCGCGATTATCTGCCCTATGACCTTGGGGTACCTGAGCCTGTAGAATATCTCCGAAATGATGAAGGAGAATAGCAGGAAGAAGCCAAGAACAACGATTATCGACTCCATAGTAGGTTATTGGAAGCGGCGAATTAAATAGAAGTGTTACCTATAGATACAGGAAATGAAAGTAAAGGACTGCTGCAACGAGGTGACGCACGACGCGGACCTCGTCAGGGAGAGCGACTCGATAGAGAAGGTGATGAACGTCATGGCAGATGACCCCTTAAGCAGGTCTGTCTATGTCGTCGATGACGAAAAGAGGTTGCAGGGCATCATAATAGTGAAGGACGTGCTGCAGTTCCTGGGGCCGCAGTTCGTTGATGGCTCCAGGTCAGTAAGTGAGATATTCGCGCAAACGGCAAGGGACATGATGAGGGCTCCTGTGTCAGTCTCGATGGAGGACTCCATAGAGAAGGCGTTGGAAATTGCCATTCAGGAATGGCTGGATGACATCCCTGTCTGCGACAAGGACGGAAAAGTCATAGGCGACCTGAACTGCTTTGAGATGATAGACAGCATGAGGAAAGAGAAATAAAATGCGTGACAGCTTCAGAATCCTGTTCGAGAGCAAGAAGGACTGGGACATATACGAGGAGTCCCTCGACTACGTAAGGAAGATTATAATGGGGACGGACCTCGTGAAGGAGGGGTTGACCAGCTTATGCGAAGGCAACTGCGATAAGGCCAAGGAACTTTTGGTCGATATAACGGCCTTTGATGAAAAAGCAACTCAGATTGCGATGAATATCAAGATAAATATTGTTGAGTCCATACGCGACCCCTATAACAGAGAGGATTTGCTGAAATTAACCCAGAGTATCAGGGAGATAATGAGGGCCGTCAAAGCAGTCGGTCACAGGCTCGCAATGTGCGAAAACGTTGAGATTCCTGAGGTAATGAAGGAGGATTTACTTAAGATGGTCGATTTGGTTGTATTGACCGTAAAGTCCCTGGAGATGAGCCTGGTTGGGATGCCCCACAACCCGAGAGATGCAGTCAAGCACGCGGCGAATATCAGCGAGCACGAGGAGAAAGTGGATGATTTGAGAAGGGGGCTCATGAGGGACCTCATACGGACTGGAGATGATATGACGCTCACCCAGTTCTATATCATGAAGGAGCTACTGGACAACCTCGAAAGAATAGCCGACGGCTGTGAAGAAACTGGTTATCTCATAGAATTGATTGTAATGACAAGCGAGCAATAAATAGATAGCATCTATAATTAATGATATTCTCTAAGATGATTACCCTAAGACTAAAGGGCCTTGATGAACTGAAGGCCAAGGGCGGGAAGAAGAACCTCCTAATCCAGTGTTCCTTCTGCCCCGGATGGAATCTCAAGCCAGAAGAGATTGACTCCCTTGCCAACGGACTCGGGGCAGAGGTGAAGAAGATAGGCACCCTCTGCAACAGGCCGAAGATAGACGTAAAACCGGCAGACTATGATGCAATATTCGTCCTGGGCTGCGGGGCGGGGGTGCAGGTAGTCTCAGAGGAGCTTAACTGCTCTGTCATTCCGGTTGCTGACACGACGGGGGTAGGAGTAAAAGACAACGACAAGATTACAATCTACTGCAAGGCCTGTGGGAACTGCATTCTGGACCTTACCGGGGGAATCTGCCCCATAGCCAGGTGCCCTAAATCACTCCTAAACGGCCCCTGCGGAGGGGTCCATGACGGCCTCTGCGAGGTGGATGACAGGCCCTGCGCATGGAACCTCATAGTCAACAGGATGAAGGAACTGAACAAGCTGGATGAACTCATGCAGCCAAGAATGCCAAAACTAAAATGAGCAAATTATCTGATAACTTCGGGAAGACGTTCATAGTCACGGGGGAGATAGCCCCGCCGAGAGGTCCGAAACTGGACGAGTTCAACCACGAGCTCGAGGAGATTAAGAAGCTGATGCCAAAGCTTCATGGAGTTAACGTGGTCGACATCCCGGGCAGCCTGCTGCTGATGAGCTCCCTTGCCGCTTCAATAATGCTGAAGCAGAACGGCGTCGAGCCAATCTATCAGTTGGTTTGTAGAGACAGGAACATGCTCGCCCTCCAGGCGGATTTGATAGGGGCTGCTGCCTTCGGAATCGAGAACGTTCTCGCTCTTGCAGGAGACCACCCAGCATGCAAGAGCAGCGACCACCCGACGGCGAAGCCGGTCTTTGATTTAGACTCAACAACCCTGACAATGGCCATGAAGGCCATGAACCAGGGGAAGGACATAACCGGGAGGGAGTTGAATGAGCCGACCAATTTCTTTGTCGGCGTTGCACTGGCTCCCGGCGCTACTCCGCTTGACGGGGAAATCTACAAGGCGAAGAGGAAGCTGAATGCAGGGGCAGACTTCTTCCAGACCCAGGCCGTCTTTGAGCCCTCGCTCATGGAGAATTTCCTGGAAAGGTATGAGAAGCTCATCGGCGAGGATTTAAGAGATAAGGTTCTTGTGGGCCTCGTGCCTTTGTATGACTACGGAATGGTCCAGTTCCTGAGAACCATCCCAGGCATAATAATATCTAACGAAACAGCGAACAAGATAAAGAACGCCTCGGACCCCGTCGAGGTGGGGGTCAATCTGGTCGCGGAATACATAGACATGGCAAGGGAAATCGGGCTTGCCGGCGTTCATCTGATGCCAGCCGGCAAGGTGGAGGCCCTGGTAAGGCTGGTCGAGGGGCTGTAGGGTTTTCTAACATTTGCTGGGGATAAATTCAATTACATATCCCCTTGAGACCTAGGGATATGTCGCTTCTTTCATATCAATACCGCTTCCGGTAACAGAGTCGCTAATAGTAAGTATACACTTATCTCCACTACTCAATCCTGAGTGGCTGAATGAACCAGAGTAGTCAGAGATGGCACCTATAGATACTGTCCCAGGGGAGGGAGAGGAAGATACGGGTGGTGAGCAACCAACACTTATCTGAACATCTCCGGCAGCGCCAGAATTGGATACCACATAGTTAAAGGTTGCAGAACCGGGCGATGTGACTGATGCCGTAAATGATGAGATTGCGAAGCTGGGTGAGGTGGGTATTGAGGTTGTGGTAGTGCTAGTAGTTGTGGTGGTGGTTGTGGTAGTAGGACACGTAACCTCAAGCACTTCGGTTCCTGAAAATATCAGTGTATTCGCCAGCTGCAGGCCTATCAGGACTATAAGGACGCCGATTATTGCTGCTATTACTATGGCCTTTGCCTGGGTCCTCTTGACTATGTCATCACCGGAGCCGACCCATATCAGTCCGCCGACTATTATCACAAGGGTGCCCAGAAGCCCTGCCACGAACTGGAGTATCCTTATCAGGTTGCAGCCAATCGTCCAGATTGCATCCTTGATGTCCGTGGGGACGGAACAGCCCGGGGTGAAATCGGTTATACCCGTACCGCTCACGAGGGTATTCACCAGCTGCAGGGCTATTATCACTATGGCCAGCCCGACCAGTGCATGAACCACAAAGTTCTTTGCACTGCTCTTGTCTTCTGGTGTATCTGTGCTCATCCATCTGACGCCCGCTAACGCTATAACCAGTCCCGATATAAGCGCGGCAGACGCCTGGAGTATCCTAACAAAGATGCATCCGAGGTATCTGGACTTGGTGTCTATATCTGCTCCAGTGGTTGCGCTCTGGCACTCGCTGAGAGGCGACAGGTCCTGGAGGTCGACGTCGCCGCCCATCAAAACATGCACGAGGTCAAGCGCGAGTATTATGACAACCAGGCCCAAGAGTGCGTATATTATCCGGGTCTTTGCCTCCACCCTGGATTCCACGTCATCGGCCGAGGCCCACTTAATGCCGGACAGCATTATCACAAGGCCGGCAACAATCACGGCAATGAGCTGGATTATCCTGATTAGGATGCAGAATATGTACTGGAGCTGGTTGACAAAATATTCACCACCCAAATCGAAGAACGAGGGGCATGTGAGCTCCGAGAAGGGGAGGTAGAAATCACTGGGGAGGATGCTCCCTATCAGTGGAATGCCTGAAATAAGACCGGATACCCAGTTGACGAACCAGTTGATTACGGATATCATGTCAACGATGGAGAGAGCAAGCAGCGTAATCATAAAGCCGACAAGAACGTGGTATATCTTCCTCTTCGCCTCCGTCCTGGTCTCCGGGTCATCTGTGCCTACCAGCCTCAGGCCGGTAATGGTAAGGTATAGTGCAGCCACTACCGCCGCCACTGCCTGCATTGACCTCACGAAGATGCAGAATATCACGTGGAGCTGCGCTATCAGGAGCCAAACAGAGCCGTGGAGTATTGTCTTTGCAACGCACGTCACGAGATAGGGCGTTCCGAATATGCCCGTGAGAAGGCTTCCGAGGCCTCCGAAGATATCCCCGCCGAAGATGCTGCCTATGCTTCCGAAGATGCTGCTAAAGTCAAAACCAAAGGCAACGGACGTCATCGCCCAGATAAGCTGCGATGAGACCATGACTATGACCAGCCCGACAAGGGCTTGAATGAACCACCTCTTCGCAATGTTCCTGTCCTCCGGGCTCTCGGAGGACATCCATTTGATGCCGGCAAGGACTATCACCAGGGCCACCAGGGTTCCTGCCGGGAAGAGTATCGCAAGGAACAACACGCAGCCGAAGTCCTCTACCTGCGTCTTGATTGCATCCGCTTTATTCTGGTCGATGCTGCAGCTGAAATCGCCCATCAGGGCATTGTCATCACCAAAGAAGATGGCCTTGACGAAATTCGTTGCAACGAAGACTATTATGAGGCCCACTATCGCACCGTAAATCATGCTCTTGGCCTGCGCCCTCCCCTCCGGCGCATCCGAGGTCGACCACCTTACGCCCGCCAGTGCTATTACCACGAGCGCTATTATCGCGGCAATCATTTGGATGATGGTGAATAGGATACATGCGACGTCTACTATATTGGCCATTATCTCATTGCCGCCACTGTAGGCCGCGCAGTCGAACTGGTTCCACGCAACTGTCTCAGAAATCATAAAATTCGCAAACTGAAGAGCAATTACTATTATGACCGCGGCAACCACCACGGATACAATCATCTTCCTCGCCTTGTCCCTCTGCTCGGGGTTGTCTGTGCTCAGGTATCTCAGCCCGGCTATTGCCACCACCAG
>CAZJVE010000011.1:32776-40021 GCA_964549685.1 uncultured archaeon
TGTCGGGTTTGGATTTCATCTTGGTTTGGGTTTTTATATTGTGGTGGTTGTTGCCGGTGCAGTGGTGGTTGTTGTTCCTGTTACAGTGGTGGTTGTAGTTGCTCCGCCTCCCGTTATTGTTGCTCCGGAATGGTCACAGCAGTCCCCGTCGGCGCTCACGTCTGTGGGGACGGACACCGGGCCGTATGTTTCAGAGCCCTGAGATGAGGTCACGCTGACTGAGAAGCTCCCGCCGAGGTCGTTAAGAGACCAGCCGGGGTCCCAGTTGCTGCTTAGAGTTGCTGAGTCTGTTGCCCCTGCAGCTATGTCCTTGGAGGTGCATTCCTTGCCGACCACGCAGATGTTGAAGGTATCACTCGAGCTTCCGGGGTTCGTCACGGACACGGTCACGTCTATCTCGTCGTCCAGTAGGATGTCGTCTATGCAGGCGCAGGAGACGCTCATTATGTATGTCCCGGACCCGCCGCCTCCGGATTCGTAATTCAGCAGCGCGTTGATGAAGAATGCGGCAGCCATTATTATAAGCGCTCCAATGATGACGTGTCCTATCAACCATTTTGCCCACGTCCTCCTCTCCGGGTCCTCCGAGAACATCCAGACAATGGCGGCTATGGCTATCAGGATTGTGGCCAGCGCCGCAACAGAGTACCTTATGAGCTCGATGAACAGGCAGACAGTATACTGTATCTGCGTCTTTAGCACGGAGTCGGCCGCGCCGCAGCTGAACGGGTCCCCGACCGTGCCCTGGCCGATGATTGCGCCGACTATCTGCCAGGCAAGGATTGCAACAAGAGTTCCGACTATTACATATAGTATCATGTTCTTGGCACTCCGCCTGGCTTCGGGAGTATCAGAGAACATCCATTTCAGCCCCGCCAGCATGATAATGAGAACTGCCAGAGCTATGGCTATAATCAGCAGAACCCAGTAGAACATGCAGCCCACGAACTCAACCGGGCCGATTATTTCGCTCCTGAGGTATTTGCTGTCAGTGCAGTCAAAGCTGAGGACCCCCGTGGCCCCTGTATTGCCCACGATGGCGGCTATGATATTCGTCGTCAGTATAACTAGCGTGAGACCCACCAGCACGTTGAACATCATCATCTTGGCCGTTGACCTCTCCTCCGGGTCGTCGGTGGACATGAGCTTGATGCCGACATAGAGGGTAGCGATAACTGCGAGAATAATCGCTATAATCTCCATGGTCCTGAAGACCATGCAGCCGGTGAATTGGATTGCGTCCGCGATGCCTGCATCTATACCTGTTCCGCAGGTGGTGATATCGGCGGGTTTGATGGCGATGCCCGAGGCCCCCTGGATTATTGCGTTGATGAAATCTGTTACAAGAAGGACCACGACCAGGGCCAGCAGCGAGTAGAAGATGTACGACTTGGCGGCCTTCCTCTGCTCCGGGTCCTCGAGGACTATCCACCTCATCCCCGCTATCAGCATGACGACCATCGCAATAAGGATTCCCAAGAGCTGTATGGCCCTCAGCATGATGCACATCGGTAAGCTGAATGCCTGGGCTATGTCGCTTGCTGCATCAACAGAGCATGTAATCTGCGTGATGTCCTTGCCCGTTAGCACCACATTTACAAATTGCACGGCTATGAGGACTATGAGGAAGCCCACCACTACGTTAAAGATGGCGCCCTTCGACCGTGCCCTTGATTCTGGGTCTCCTGCTGCTATAAACCACCTGAAGGCGGCAAGTAAGAACGCTATGGCTGCGATTAATGACGCTATCACGAGTACAAGGTTGAGTATGATACAGAGTGGGTCATCCACAAAGGTTAGCGCCGAGCCGGTAGTGCATCCAAATGTTATTGCACTCTGGCCGGTGAACAGCTCGGTCATGAACTGCACCCCGACGAGCACGATGAGCAGGCCGACAATCGCGTTAATCGCAAGCCCCTTCGCCTTGTTCCTCTCCTCGAAGTCGACGTCGAATGCCATCCACTTCATTCCTGCAAGACCTATCACTACCGCAGCTATTATTGCAGCCACTGCCTGGATTGACTTGAGGATTACGCAGAAGGTGGGCTCCACGAAGGTTAGAGTGGAGCTACCACAGCCAGTAACATCTGCAACGCCAACACCTGCAAACAGGGTGCTGGAAAGCTGCGCTCCGATTACTACAACAAAGAAGCCGACGATTGCGCTCAATACCCATCCCTTGGCCTTTCCTCTCTCGGCCGCGGCGTCGGAGGACATCCACTTGATGCCTGCAAGGGCGATTATTATTGCTGCGACGATTCCGGCGACTGCCTTGATTGTGTTGAATATTATGCAGAGGGCGGCCTCCACATAGGGGAGCTCATCGCCGCTGGCGCACTCATAGCTTGTAAAGCCGGGGGTGGTGCCGAACAGGGTGGCCATGGCCTGCGCCGCAAGAATCACAACGAAGAAGCCGAGGATTGCATTAATCGCCAGCCTCTTTGCATCGCTCCTGTCTTCTGGATCATCAGAGGATAACCATTTGATGCCCGACAGCATTATGACTATTCCTGCTATGATTCCGGCAACCGCTGTGATGGTCCTCAGGATTACGCAAATGGTGGGCTTTATTATGTTTTCTATATCGGACGATACCCTGGTTCCAACAATGTCGCAGTCGAAGGTAAGCTCTTCCCCAGAGACCATCCCGTCAAACAGGATGGTCATTGCCTCGGCCGCAATGAGTATGAGCAGGAACCCGAATATCGCGCTCAGCACCATGTTCTTTGCCGCTGACCTGTCACCCGGATCATCGGATGAGAGCCATTTCAGCCCCGCGAACATGATTGCCATGGCAGCAACGAATCCTGCCGCCAGCTGTATCGTCCTGAGGATTACGCAGGCGGTTTTCTGGATTGGGGTAATGATGTTGGTTGTCAGTTCGGAGGTGGCGGAAGCGCAGGCGAATTCTGTTGCTGTTGTGCTGAAGAACAGAATCTGAAGCACTGCTGGAACTGCAAGGATTACGATGAGAACGCCGAGTATTGTGTTTACAGCAGTCTTCTTTGCCCCTGCCCTGTCCTCCGGGCTGTCGGCGGCAATCCACTTGAAACCGGCCAGTGTAAGGAGTATCATGGCGATGATTCCGGCAATGGCCTGCAGCACCCTCACAACGATGCAGATTACGGTCTTGATGTTGTAGGGGATTGCCGTGCTGGTAAGGGAAGCGCACGTGATATCAGTCGTTATAATGCCAAGCGCCTTTGCAATGAGATTCACGGCATCGAGGGCAAGGAGGACGACAACGACTCCGACAATAACGTAGAGTATCCTGCTCTTGGCCTCGTTCCTGGAGTCGGGGTCATCGGAGGTCATCCATTTAAGGCCTGCAAGAATTATCATCAGTATGGCAAGAACCCCTACAACCGCCTGGATTATCCGGTAGATTGTGCAGGCGAATTCCGTCACCTTGGTCTGAATCGTGGCCAGCGCCGCGCTTAGCTGTGCATTGGCAATAGAAGGAAGGAGGGTAAGGAGTAGGAGAGAAACCAGCAAAATGAGAGCAATCTTTTTATTGATGAGTGGGAAGGGTTTCATCATTACTTATTATTTTCTTTTAGATTATATATTGGTTTACATATGATAAGGGTATTCAGGGAATAAAAATAACTGAACTTTATTCCATTTTTATAGGCATTGATTCGTGTATTGTATGTATCCTATAGCCCATCCATAATCTCGTCCACCACTGCGGGGCTTGCGCCCTGTCGCTTGAGGGCCCTCCTCAGGAGCTCCGGGTCTTCGCCGTTCCTGAGCTGCTCCTCGACCCATTCCCTCAGGTCCTCTTCATCTTTCTTTTTCTTCTGCTCTATTCTTGCAGTCTGCTGTTTATTCCTCAGCCGGTGGATGATTACGATTGCTATTATTAGTATAATTATGTAGGGCAGGTAGCCGAGGATGTCCTGCCCCTCTTCCGGCTCTATGGTGGTTGTAGAGACTGTTGTTGGCAGTATGGTTGAGGTCGAGGTTGTCGTGCCCATACAGTCAGGGTCCAAATCGGTGCAGTCCGGGTCGCAGGTTCCGTCATAGCCGAGCTGGCAGCGCCCGTCATCGCGCTGCTCGAAGCGGTATATGAAGATGGGGCCCCTGTGGGAGACGCGGAATTCCTTGGCGTCTTCGCTGTGAGGAATTCTCACCTCTGTCTGCCAGGAGTCCAGCTCCCCGACAGGCCTCTGGTAGGACAGAGTCTCAAAGGACGTGTTGACTGTCATCAGCTCATACTCTATGAAATTCACGGAGAGGTAGGTCTTGTAAAAGAGGGAGCCGTTCTCTAGATACATCGATATGGAATAATCGGTTACATCGTCCCAGTTTGTTCTGGCGGGGGTCGGCTCGCCCTCCCCGGTTGCAACATCCACGAGAACCGTATCGTTCTTATGGATGGTCAGGTCTATGACAAAGACTGTTTCAGCGGTTGCTGTTCCGAGCAGCAGCATTACCATCAACAGCGCGATTATCTTGTTAATCATGGTCCTGTCGCCTCCGTCATTATGTAGCCCGTATCGGCGTCTGTGGGCATGATGTCCTCCACCTCCGTGAAATCCAGTCCCTGCTCCTTATCCACGCAGTTCATGTACTCCTGACCAGCAACCGGCGTGCATTCCATGTAGCTCGGCTTCAGCTCCATGCCGATTCCAGTCAGGCCGAGTTCAGCAGCAACAGCGGAATCTATCTTGTCGTCCTGCCCTCCGATGTGTATGTCCCATAGGTAGCCCGCCTTTATCGTGAAGTCCGATATGATTTTGTATTCATCGTCTATCTGGCTCACTATCATGCTCCCGCAGTCCGAGTCGCAGGTAGAGCCGCAGTCAGCCGGGCTGCTGAATGTGTCTATTTCAACCCGCCTTTGTGATAGCGGGTTTGTGGCTGATTCGTAGACTCCCCAGATGCCGCCGAGCTTGTCGTCGACCAACAGAACTACGCCAAGCCCCTTGGTTATACCCTTTGCAATAACCTTCGTTACCGTCTTGGTGCCCTTCATCCCCTTGCCTATCCACACGTATTTTTTCTTGGTCTTATCGAACTTCAGCTTGTCCGAGAGCGTCTTGCCGCCCTTTTTCATGGCATCGGCTATATCCCCAAGAAGGCCCATGAATTTCCCGCTGACCTTCAATAAACTCTCATCCCAGTTGGCGACCTTTACCAGCTCATCGCCGTATTTGGGGTCATTCACCAGGTCTATGCCCTTGTCCTCGAAGTAGTCCAGCATGGCCATCGCACCGATATAGTATCCCTTTGGCTCCCCCATAGTGGCATAGTGCTCCATTTTCATATACCTCTCCACCAAATCATAGCCGCTGTCAGGATATTTGCTGTTCAAGGCATTCAGTGTATCCTGGTTGGCCTTTATAGCCGGTACCTCACTGGCCAGCACCGTATTGGGCAGAGGCGTTGGTGAAGGGTAATGCCCCAGTTCTACATCTGAAAAATGGTGCCCTATTTCATGCGATACCATGTTCACGTAGTCGGAGAAGTACTCAGTGCCATCAAGGCTAATTATGCCCTCAAGGTATCCGGCCTGCACATTCGTCCCGGGATAAGACATGACAGCGAAGGTCTCGGATGAAACCTTGCCAAAGCTCGTTACTTCTACGAACTCCTTGAGCGTTTTGCCATCGAACAGCTTTACCTCGGTCGCCAGAAAATTATTGAATCTGTGAACATCCCACTCATCTATGCCCGGGAAATAGACCCTGCCCTCACTGAAGAACGTATCCACCATTGTAATTGCGTCGGTTTGGCTGGTGCCGGCCGTTACAAGGTCGTCTATGAAGCCCTGCTTGAGGGTGGCGAAACCGGGCTGTTTTTTGAACTCGTCTATCATCTTCATGGACAGTTCCTCCTTGCGTGCGGCCGTGGGAAACTCAGGGAATTCAGGCATGCCGTATTTGGCTGCTTTATCTGCAAAATCACTTTGTACGTTTGCCATGGCGTTGCTGCCAAGGTATTTGTCCGGGTCCTTGTATAGCTCATTGCCCAGCTCCTCGCAGACCTCGGCATTGCCTGCGTCATTACCAAACTGTTGATGGGGAGTTAAATCATCGCCGGTGGTTCCGATGCCGCCCCCGGAGATGGCAGCAACGACAAGGAATATCGCCCCGGTATTTGCATAACCCATCGTGCCAGCTTCAACGGGACACTGGGCTGATTTGACGTTCTTTCCGGTGATGTCTTCTTTGAGGTTAAGGACGACCGCACAGTCGGGGCACTTTGCCTTGCAGTCTGCTGCTGGTACTATGTCGTTTACTGGCACGTAGCCCGTCAGGCCATAAAATATCGGGTCGTATGCGCCCAACGTCGCTGAACCCCTGTCGCCTGCCCTTATCTCGTTTATTCTTGCGGTGATGGTGAGAATCAGGTTGTCTATGTTAATCTCATTGACATTGTCGCCATCCTCTGTCACATTAACGACGCAATATTTCCCGGACGTCTGCGGCTCGCCGTAGGTGAAATTCCATTTATGAGTGCACCAGGAGATTCTGGCCTCGTGCGGCCCTGTGTCGTAGTGAGGGATGCCCTTGCTCCTGCATGTCAGGGTCATGGATTCCCCGATACCTATCTGGAGAAGGTTTTCACTGTACTTTCCTTCAATGCAATTGTCGCTGTAGTCTATCCAGTCACCCTCGCCCCTTCTCTTTACTTCAAATGTTAGGGGATATTCACTAGTGCAGTTCGGGTCGGTGTTATTGAGAGTTACGGTCAGAACGGTTATCTTTTCTCCCGTGGTGGAAATGCCTCCGCAGCAGCCGAAGTCATAGCCCTGGAGGACGCACTTGTCCGGCCACCACGATATCTTGCAAAGGTAGGGCGTGCCACCGGAGCATCCGCCGCCGGAGACGCAGCCTTCATCGCATTCAGAACAGTATCCCTTCCCGGCCGGGGGGCTGCCGCAGGCTCCGAGGTCGTAGCCCTGGGGGACGCACTTGTCGGGCCACCAGTCCATCTCGCAGAGGTAGGGGGTGTCCCCGGAGCATCCGCTGTCAAGAGCGCAGCCAACGTCGCAGATGTTCGAGGCCGCGGATGCGAGGCCTATGATGAGGGCGGTTAATACCAAAGCCAGGATTATTTTTCTTGCTTTCATTTTTATGTAACGACTACGTCCTCCGCGCTGAAGCTTAATGCCACGGTGCCGACAGGGTCGCCGCTGGGGTCGCAGGGGTCGGGAGTAGGGTCACAGAGCTGCGTTGCAGTGGCTGCCGGGACGCCGTCTATCTTCCCCTGGTCGTCGGTGCAGAAGTTGTTGAA
>CAZJVE010000012.1:0-39145 GCA_964549685.1 uncultured archaeon
TTACGTCCGAGAGACCTGCATCGTCTGCTGCCCAGGCGTTTATCAGGTCTATCACCTCAGAGAGGGTTACCTCGCCGCAGGGCGGCTCGTCCCCGACAAGGGTGCATTCCCCCGCCATGGTCGTGGTTGTCGATGTGCTTGTGCTTGTCGATGTCGTGGAGGAAGTGGTGCTTGTGCTGGTTGATGTCGAGGTTGATGTCGTGGAGGTGGAGGTCGATGTCGTGGAGGAAGTGCTGGTGGTCGATGTCGAGGTGGTAGTACTTGTGCTTGTCGATGTTGTGGAGGAAGTGGTGCTTGTTGTCGTTGTTGTAGCCGCGCTGCACACATATCTGCAACCCGTCGTCCCGTCGTCGTTCCAGGTGCTGGGCTCGTCGCAGGTGTTTCCTGTTCCGGTATTCAGGGGGCTGTCGGACAGGTAGAAGTCCGAGTATGTGCCATCACAAAACCTGTTTGAATTTAGGGTGTTGCTTGAGGAAGATAAGAGAGCGATTCCATAGTACCCATTTGAGTTGGCGGTGTTGTTGGTTAGGGTGTTGTTTGAGGAAGAATCGAGGTAGATTCCATAGTTGTTGTTGGAGGCGGTGTTGTTGGTTAGGGTGTTGTTGGAGGAGTCCCAGAGGCGGATTCCATACCCATTGTTGTTAGAGACGGTGTTGAAGGTTAGGGTGTTGTTTGAGGAATAATACCAGAGCAGGATCCCATGGTTGTTGTTGGAGACGGTGTTGTTAGTTAGGGTGTTGCTGGAGGAAGCGTGGAGCTCGATTCCATAGAGCTCATTTGAGTTGGCTGTGTTGTTGGTTAGGGTGTTGTTGGAGGAGTTCCAGAGCTCAATCCCATAGTACTCATTTGAGTTGGCTGTGTTGTTGATAAGGGTGTTGTTGGAGGAAGAGAAGAGGTAGATTCCAAAACCGAAAAACTCCGTAACTATGCAATTCTTTACCGTGTTCCCTGAGCTCCCATTCACGTAAACTCCAGAAGAAATATAAGAATTGTCTCCGTCTATCGTATGGCCCTGGCAGTCGAACTCCACGTTGCTTGCGTTGAATTCAATGCAGGTTCCAGAGTGATTGGTTATGTCCGCATCAAGCTTTACCGTAGAATAGGTGCCGTTCAGCTTCGCAATACAGTCAGAACAGGTGCTGCAGGTGACGGTGTCCGGGATGGTTGTGCTTGTCGTGGTTGTGGTCGTCGTTGTCGCGGCCACCTGGCTGGCTGAGAAAGTATATGCTGTAGTGCTGGCGTTCTCGTCGTTTGCAATGACAAGGATTGCGCTCTCGTAGGTCGAGCCGAACCCGTTTATCAGCAGGGAGCCGTCCTGGGCGCTGTCGAGGGGGATGAATTCCACCGCGTTCGGTGAGGCCATTTTTGCCACGGAGGCGTTGAAATTCTCGCTATTTGCTCCGTTGAAGGAGACGTTGAGGGTGCTCCCGTCGCCGCTTGTGAGGTTGAAGTATTCCGCGGCCCTGTGGTTCACGCTGCCGGAGCCGGACGCCGGGTAGGAGCCCCTCGTATTCGTTATGTTGATGGTGAAGTCGAGGTCGAGGTAGCCGTACAGACCGGTGCCTATTGAGGTGTCGTCAATTGCATTGGCTATGGTCCAGTCGTTGAATATCTGGTTGAAGGTGGCGTTATAGCCCTGCGTAGAGAGTGCCTGGTTTATGCCTGCAATGCTGTTCGCCTGCTCATCCACTATTGCTGTTATCGTCTGGTTCCCGCCGTAGTGGTCCGAGAGGTAGAGGGTGAAGAGGTAGCTCTTGCCGTAGTCGTAGAGCTGCCCGCCCCAGTCGGTGAGTGAGTTGTCGTAACTGTTCGCAAAAGTGTTTATGTGGCCGGTCGGGTGCCCGTAGCCGTTGATATACTCTGAATACATTGCGCAGCCCTCGTCGACCCAGCTGTCCTCGTCGTTATCCTGGTTCCAGTGAATCATGTGCTGGAATTCGTGGGCTACAGTACTGAAGCTCTCGTTGGCTCCTTCATTTACATAGAAGTCGTCATGGTTGGTGGTGGGTGTGTAATTCACGCTACCGTCATAGCTCCCCTTCTCTATCAGCGGGAACGTATCGATGTAGACTATTTTGCGCTCGTTGCTGTGGTAGCCCCACCACGACCATACGTCCGCCTCAGAATACTCGTTTGTGGACCAGAAATAGCCCGCAGTATATCCCTCCCCGGAGTAGTTATTGACATAGCTTTCGCCTATGTCCGTCAGCAGGATAGTTACATGGGAATCGCCGTCAACCCCCTGCGCCCTCTCATCGCCGAAGTAGAGCCTGTTCGTCGTATAGATGGAATCGAATTCTGCCGCTATCTGGTTCACGTCATCCTGGGTTATGTAGCCTGCCAGTTTTCCTGCATCAGGAGCCGTGTCCACCCAGATTGCATTTCCTGACCTGTCCTTGGTCTGGACGTAGACATATGCCACAGAGGTTACGTTCCTCAGGACCGCATCAATCTCGAACCATGTGGTCTCGTATATCCAGAAGCTCGTGGTGTCGCCGACACTCTCCGCCTCCTTTATTGCGGCGGGCCTTGTCCCGGCGTCAAAGGCCTTTGGTTCGGGAGGGATTGACGGAAACTCGTGCGTCCTGCATTTTCCTCTATGCGAGTCGGCAGCTGCAAGCATGCAGAGGCTCAGCAATACAAACAGAATAATCAGTCTTTTCATCAGTTAAAGATATGGGTTTTAGGAATATAATAACATTACTTAAACATGGAAACCCTGCTTGATATCGACTATACTGTTAGGGATGAGAAGGCCGTCATACGGCTGTACTATAAGACGGACAAGGGCAGGGAAATCAGGGAGGTTGACGACTTCGAGCCCCACTTCTATGTCACCTCCGACAATCTTGAGCAATCGAAGGAAGAGATTGAAAAGCTGAACGGTGTAGTGAAAGTCGAGACGGTCAAGAAGGTCGAGGTCAGGCAGGAGATTGAGGTTCTCAAGGTCACGGTGAAGCTGCCGCAGAACGTCCCGGAGCTGAGGGGGGAGATAAAGGGGTTCGAGAATACCAAAGAGGTGAGAGAGGCGGCTATTCCCTTTGCCGAGAGATACCTTATAAATTCCGGTATTGTTCCGATGGAGAATGCCGAGCAAATGGGGCTGAAAATTGCGTCCTTTGACCTTGAGGTCTATAATCCTGAAGGGGAGCCGAAGTCGGAAAAAGACCCGATACTCATGATAAGCTATGCGGACTCTACCGGGATGAAAAAGGTATGGACTTATAGGGAGACCCCTGGACTAAAGCAGGAATACCTTGAGATTCTGAAGAGCGAGCGGGCAATGATAGAGAAATTCATCCAGACCGTGAAGGAGCAGGAGATAGACATCCTGTGCACCTATAACGGCGACAATTTCGACTTCCCGTATCTCAATGAGAGAGCAGCAAAGTATAAGATGGACGTCGGGCTTGGTATAGATGCAAGTAAGGTAAGGCTTGAAAGAAGGGGCATGAACCTCGGAGCGAAGGTGAGGGGCAGGCCCCACATAGACCTCTATCCCATATGCCGGCAGGTGTTCAACCTGAGCCGCTACACCCTTGAGAACGTCTACCTCGAGATGTTCGGCGAGGAGAAGAAGGACATAAATGCGAGCGAGATGCACAAGGTATGGGATGCCAATGAGACAGGGGCTATGAAGGAGGTATTCGAATACTCAATGGATGATGCAATAGGCACATTGAGAATAGGGCTTGCAATCCTTCCATTGCAGTATGAGCTTTCCAGGATAACGAGGATTCCGGTCTACAAGTCGTCGAGGTCCGGCTCCGGGCAGAGGGTGGAGGATTTGCTGATAAAGAGGGCATTCGAGAAGAACATCCTGATACCGAACAAGCCCTCGGACAGGATTGCGAATGAGCGACAAAGGAGCAGCTATGTCGGGGCATATGTCGTCGAACCAAAAAAAGGAATCCACGACAACATCGTGCTGTTCGACTTCCGCTCCCTGTATCCCTCCATCATAATAAGCCACAACATAGACCCCTCTGCCATGAATTGCAGTTGCTGCAAGAAGGAGGAGGCATTTCAATCGCCTGCCGGACACCACTTCTGCAAGAAAAACGTTGGGCTGATTCCGGAAACCGTGGGTGAGCTGATACAGCGACGAATCGATGTCAAGAAGAAACTGAAAGAGGAAAGCGAGCCAGAAAAGAAGAGATTTCTCGACGTCGAACAGCAGGCGCTCAAGCTCATGTCGAATTCCATGTACGGCTACTTTGCCTTTGCAAGGGCTGTGTGGTACTCCCGGGAGTGCGCCGAGGCAATTGCAGCGCTTGGGAGGCAGTACATCCACGATACGATAGAGGCGGCCAAGAAGCACGGCTTTGATGTCCTCTATGGCGATACAGACTCCGTCTACATAACCGTCTCAGGCGAGAAGAACAGCAAGAAGATAATCGCCGAGGCGAAGAAATTCTCCAGCGAGATAAACAAGGAGCTCCCGGGAGGCATGGAACTGGAGTTTGAGGGCTTCTATCCAAGAGGGATTTTCATAACCAAGAAGAGATATGCGTTGATGGACGAGAAGGGCACTTTACTTGTGAAGGGGCTTGAGGTTAGAAGGAGGGACTGGTCAAACGTTGCGAAGGAAACCCAGACCAAGGTCCTGAATGCGCTTCTCAAGGACAAAGACCCCAATAAAGCGGCAGAGATAGTGAAGGGAATCGTCCAGAGGATAAAGGCGGGCGATGTGAAGCTTGAAGACCTCACTATACATACGCAAATAACCAGGGGGATGAATGAATACGTCCAGGCCGGGCCCCACATAATCGCGGCAAGGAAGGCGATTAAGGAGGGCAGGGAATTCAAGCAGGGGGACATAGTAACCTATGTAGTTACCAAGACAGGCACAAGCATCTCTGACAGGGCGAGGGTTGTCGATTTCGTGCAGGAAGGGGACTACGACGCCAACTATTACGTAAATAATCAGGTCCTTCCCGCGGTAATGAGGATTCTCGAGGCGCTTGGGTATTCAGAGGACGAGCTGAAAGGCCTCGGAAAGCAGATGACGCTCGGCGGGTTCTAGGTTTTTATAGCAGATATAGGTAATATATATCTAGGATGGTAGTAACAACTGTCGGTCTGATTGTGTCCGTCCTGACGCTCCTTGCAGGCATGGTGCTGGTGGTCTCCGCATTCGGCCCGGCGATAAGGTCCCGCAAGTCCGACAGCGTACTGGTTTCGTTCCTGCTAGTCTTTGCCGGCTTCTTTGCAATACTGATGGCCCTGGGGATACTCTCACTGGTTATCTTCCGCCAGGGCGCCATGGTGGAGATAAGGGACTCCGTCGGTATATTGGCCGAGACCGTAGGAATTGAGGCAGCAACAATCATTCTGGTCACATATTTCGTCATGATGCTGCCCTTCCTGTACAAGGCAGGATACAAACACGACAAGATGAAGGACATCCGGGAGGAGGAAGGGGGCGTGGGTTTCTTCAGCAACCTGAAGATTGCCCTGCTGAGCGACAACATTAACCAGCTCAGGAGCTATTTTATCCTGAGCATATTTGTCCTCTTCGCGCTGATAGTCTCGATGCTGTACAAAATCATGGAGTTCATGCTCCTGGCGCTGGTCCTCCAGGTTATAATAATCCTCATCGTTGTGTTCTACGTCCTTGAGAACTACAAGGCGCTGGAGGCAGCAACGGTCGATAAGTCCATGGAGGGCTTCCTCGACAGGCTGGGCATAGAGCACAATGAAAAGGAGATTATCGGAGGGGTCAACTTCTACTTCAAGGACTTCGAGAGCAGGCAGGAGGCCGGTGCAAACAAGGAGGAGCTCGCGAAGATATACCACGAGGTGGCAAAGGAGATTTCCTGGCACGTGAGAAAGCAGAAGAAGATTTTCTGATTCTGAAATGACCAAAACCGCGCTAATCTATCATGAAGATTATCTGAAGCACGATGCCGGGCCCGGGCATCCGGAGCGGAGGGAAAGGCTGATTTCTGTGATGGACTATTTCCGGAACGGGGGGATTTTCGAGAAGGTTGAGGTTCTTACTCCCGGGCCCTGTTCAGATGAAGACCTTCTCAGGGTGCATAGAGAAGAGCACGTGGCCAACGTCCGCTCCTTTTCCCAGGCAGGCGGGGGCCCGCTTGATGCCGATACGTTCTGCCAGCACAATACCTACGAGATTGCAAAACTCGCTGCGGGGGGAGTCATGCTGGCGGGTGAGGTCGTTGCCAAGGGGGAGTTCGGCAATTCCCTTGCCCTTGTCAGGCCGCCGGGGCATCACGCGACCAGGGACAGGGCCATGGGCTTCTGCTATTTCAATAATGTTGCGGTGATGACAAGGTACCTGCAGGAAAAACACGATATCAAGAAAATCCTCATCCTGGATTGGGACGCCCATGCCGCCAACGGCACGATGGACATCTTCTATGACGACCCGTCCGTCCTGAATATTTCGATTCATCAGGACCCGGTCTCCTTCTATCCCGGCACCGGTTTCGCGGAGCAGATTGGGGAGGGAGATGGGGCAGGCTATACGGTCAACGTTCCCATGAAACATGGCGCCGGGGACTCGGACTACGTCTATGTGCTGGAGGAGCTGGTCTTTCCCCTTGCAAGGAGCTTCCAGCCGGAGCTCATCGCCATATCGACCGGCTTTGACTCGCACAAGGACGACTTCATCTCGGGGCTGCAGCTGACCGACCAGGGCTACGGGTTCCTGACGGAGAGGATGATGGGCCTGGCAAAGGAGGTCTGCGGCGGCAGGGTTGTTGTAGAGCTAGAGGGCGGCTATAACCTGGAGGCGATTGCGAGGTCCAGTTATGCCATGGTTAATTCGCTGCTGGGGAATTCGGCAGAACCAGTCGTCGGGCACGCGCTGGGTTCAGTCAGCGCCGTTGTCGAGCAGCTGAAGGGGTCGCTGGGGAAGTATCACGACATTTAGAAAAGCACATAGTTAGCGATAATGCTGCTGTGATAATAAGAGAAACAAGTGCCAAAACAGAACGCGAATATCAAAATCCCTGTCGTTATGAGGAGCGCACCGATTGTTTTTCTTGAGATAGTTGATTTCCTGCCGTAAAACATTGTGCCAGAGAGAATAAGCAGAAAGGCCGATATGCATGAAAGTGCTGTAAACGAGTAGAGGCACAGAAATCTTTCATTTTGAGATACGAAATTTTGGATTATGTCTGGAAGCAGTATTTTTGATAAGTACGTGGCCCAGAGGAATACAACCAAAGAAACTCCTGACACATTCCGTAAATCCCTAAGTTTGACCTTCTTCTTTTCAGCACCCCCCATATGTTTCCGAATGTAAAGAAGACAGAGAAGAACGAAGGCAAAATAAACTGCAAGAACGGCATGTGTAAGTAGGTCAAGGATAAGAAAGATTCCATTAAAGGCAAAGTATAAGGCCCATAGTCTATAATCTGAGTTAAAAATACCTGAAATCGAAACAAAAATCAGCAAGAGAAGAAACCATATAAAGCCAACGAGCAATAGACCACCCATACGCTTTATACCTACCTCAATACTTAGTTGTAGATTTACCCAAACGAGCAATATCAAAACCAGATACTGGAATGCACAGAACAGCTCCACGCTAATGGGTCTTTTTGTTGTTTGCTCCATTGCAAATTATTCAACGTTAACGACTCTGTCTGGAATTGCGAATTCTGTGCCTCCGATGTGCTGGGCGGCTTTTGCCTTCCCGACGTCCAGGTTGCCATTCTTCAGCAGCCCGTCTTTTGCCTCCGCCTTCAGTACCCTGCCGACCAGGAGTACGTGGTCCCCCGCCTCCTTCTCGAAGTAAAGCCTGCACTCAAACCAGGCGATGCACTCCTTGACTCTGGGGGGCTTTACCGTAGCAGAATCCTCGGCTGTTAAGCCGGCCTCCTCCAGCTCATTCACTTCGGGGGGGAATTTACCGCCACATTTATAAACCCGGTTTAGAATCTCCTCGGCAGGTATGTTCAGGACGAAGTCCCCGGTCTCTCTCACATTGTAGAGGGTGTCCTTTCCATGGCCGCAGGAGACCATGGCGAGTGGCGGGTCCATGGAAACAGGAGAGACAAAGCTGAACGGAGCAGCATTGATGTTGCCTTTTTTGTCGACAGTGGTTACAAGGGCCGTTAGCCTGGGCGCCATGGCCTTGTAGAACTGCGTCGGATTCAGGTCCATAGGATTATATTAGACTGCAGAATCTAAATATTTAAGCATATGAAAGTAGAGAAACCGAGAGGGACAAGGGATTTCACTCCTGATGAGATGTGGGCAAGGAGCCTCGTGGAGCGGAAGATGTCCTGTGCCATAGAGAACTACGGCTACAGGAAGGTTTCCGTTCCGACGTTCGAGAGGTCCGAGCTCTTCAGGCTGAAGTCGGGGGAGGAGATTGCCCAGCATATGTACGTCTTCAAGGATAAAGGAGGGCGGGAGCTGTGCCTCAGACCTGAAGCAACTGCCTCGGTATGCAGGATGTTTGCCGAGGAATTGAGGGCTTATCAGAAGCCGATAAAGGTCTATTACTCCGGTCCCATGTTCCGATACGAGGAGCCCCAGAAGGGCAGGTACAGGGAGTTCTGGCAGATTGGGATAGAGCTCATTGGGCCGAGGGGGCCTGAGAGCGATGCAGAGGTCATAGAGGTCGCTGCAAGGTCTCTCAAGAGCATGGGCCTCAAGTTCGAGCTTGAGGTCGGTCATCTCGGCATCCTGAGAGGGCTGATGCAGGATTTAGGGGTAAAGGAGAAGGTCCAGGACGACGTTATATCTGCCATCGACAGGGGTCAGAGGGAAAAGGCCGAGAAGCTGGTAAAGGACAAGGTGTTCTTCGAGCTGGTGGAGCTGAAGGGGGATAAAAAGGTCATTGCCAAGGCAGGGAAGATTCTTAAGGATTATGAGAATGCCTCGGCGGCCCTGAAGGAATTCAAAGGGATTCTGTCATATCTTGATGCGCTTGATGTTGATTATTCAATTAATCTTGGAATCGCCAGGGGGCTTGAGTATTATACAGGCATGGTCTTTGAAATCCGGGTAGAGGGCCTCGGGGCCCAGAACCAGATTTGCGGAGGAGGGAGGTATGATGGTCTGGTCGAGCTTTTTTCCGGCCTGAGCGTCCCTGCTGTGGGGTTCGCCTTCGGCTTCGACAGGGTCGTGGAGGCGGTGAAGGAGCAGGGCATCAGCATTCCGGAGAAGAAGATTGACCTGGTCGTGGCCCCTGTAAGCGACGAGGTCCGGGAGGAGGCGATGAAGATTGCGTCCAGATTCAGGGGCAGCTGCTCGGTGGAGGTTGATTTGATGAACAGGAAACTGGGCAAGATTCTCGAGTATGCGTCAAGAATCAAGGCAAGGTACGCCATAATAGTCGGCCCAAAGGAGTTGGAGAAGGGCCTGGTCGTTCTGAGGGACATGGGTTCAGGAACCCAGAAGGAAATCGACCTGAACGAGATAGAGAGGATTTTCTGATTATTCGATGGGGCCCCAGCACTCACCCGCGCTCTTGTGGCTCATTCCGGATGAGGGGTTGGTGTAGGTTATGTTGATGTGCGTTCTGTAGTATTCCCCCCTGCCGTAGCTGCTCTGCAGGCCGCAGGTTACGTTCACCTTTGCGCTCTGCCCCGGCCTGAAGGGGTCTATGTCAGCGTTGGGGGCCCCTGTTGCCGAGCAACTGGCGTCGGCCATGTTCATAACGACGCCGTTCTGCGCGATTGTCAGCTGCGTCCCTGCCTCATTAGTGATGACTAGGTACATCTTATCGTCATCGTAGGACGCGCTGTGGTCCAGCACAGTGACCGAAGAGAATCCCCTGCATCCCGGGGGAGGGCTCGGGGGAGTGAATGCTCCCATCTGCCAGAGGACCATGCCCACTATCAATATGAGAAGGACCGCCCAGCCGTAGGTCGTCATGTATTCAATGGCCGACTGTCCCTTTTTTGAGTTCATTTTGAACGAGTATTAACTATATATATTTTAAAACAAATATAAGGGTAGGTGATTCGAATGGTTGACTTTACACGGGCCATTAAACGGCCTTTTGCGGACCTGACAAAATTTATTATTGGAGCTGTTCTTTCCATAATACCGGTTGTGAACTTTCTTGCAATGGGCTATGAGCTGAAGTGCGCGAAGAGTGCCATGAACGGGAAGTATGACCTGCCCGAATGGACCGAGTGGGGCGACCTGTTTGTGAAGGGGCTGCTGTGGGTTGTCGTTATGATTATATATGCCATACCTGTTGCCATCCTGGTGGCCATTTTTGCGGGCGGCGCATTCATGGCCGCCGGGCAGGGTGCAGAGGCAGGATTGGCAGGCCTGGGCATAGGTGCAATAGTCATGATGGCGCTCGTCCTTCTCCTGATGTACATCATGCCGTCCATCACGATGACCTTTGTCCAGAACGACTTCAAGTTCGGGGCCGCCTTTGGGGTTGGAGAGATAGTCAAAAAATCGCTCCACGCAGACTACTTCGTGACATGGCTCATGGTCGGGGTATATTCGCTGGTTTTGATGCTTGTCCTGTCATTTATCCCCATAGCAGGCGCGGCAATAGCCAGCTTCGCCACGGGAGTCACGAGCATGACGGCCTTTGGAGAATTGTATCCCGGTCTGAAGGCCGGTGGTGGAGCCAAGAGCAATGCCCCCCCTGGCAGCAAACCTGAGGTGGGCTAGTCTGATTTCTTTTTTCTTTCTTCATTACCATTTTAATTAGATGACGGATACGAATATCTTTGCCAGGAGGTTTGGCGCGCTGGTTCTGGACAGCATTATCTTTGCCATTGTGTTCGCCGTACTGATGACATTCCTAAGCGCCATAGGCGTTTTGATTGGGGCCTGCCCGGCATCGATGGTTGTCTTTGCAGGAATCATAAGCATTCTTTTTGTAAAGTCCGTTGCCTTCATCTACTTTGTGCTGCTCGAAGGGCCGGTTGGTAAGGGGCAGACGCTGGGGAAGAGGCTGATGAAGATTAAGGTCGTTGCCGAGGACGGTAAGGTTCCGGGCTACGGGCAGTCAGTCGTGCGGAACATCCTGAGAATCATAGATATGCTCCCTGCACTGTATCTGGTTGGGGTGGTCCTGATATTCATGACAGAAAATGACCAGAGGCTGGGGGATTTGGCGGCCAAGACCGTTGTTGTGAAGGCCTAGCCCTCCTTTTCCAGGATGTCCAGGATGTCTCGCAAGTCGGAAACAATATAGTCCGGTTCCTCTTCCGGTTTTTTCGGCAGATTCTTGCGCCTGCCCTTCAGGAGCTGTATCGTCAGCATCCCTGCTTTGTTGGCCCCGGCTATGTCCCTGTCGATGCGGTCGCCCAGCATTGCGGCTTCTCTGGGCTTGCACCCCATTTTCTTTAACGCGAGCCTGAATATCTCCGAGTCGGGCTTTTCCAGGCCTGTCTCCTCGGAGATTATGACCACATCGAAGACGTGCTGGACCCCCAGTCTTATCAGCTTCTCCCACTGCTTCACGGCAAGGCCGTTGGTTATTGCCCCGAGCTTGTAGTTGCGGTCCCTGAGGCTGAGCAGTGTTGGCACGGTATCGCGAAAGGGAACAAGGTAGGTGAGCTTGGTATTGTGGTAGGCAACAAGCCCTGCAGCAATGATGTGGGGGTTATTGTCATGCCCGGATTCCTTGAGGAGCTCGTTGAAGTGCCCGGAGTAGTTGGAGCCGAACTTCTTGACTATTCTCTTGAGCGACTTCATGGCCTCCTCCTCGCTGAGGTTAAGGCCCGCCTCTATCATCGCCTTTATCGCGTTCTTTCTGGCGCTTTCCGCCTGCAGCGTGCTGTCATAGAGGGTATCGTCAACATCAAAGAAGACCGCTTTTATTTTGGGCATATTATAACTTTCGGTCGAATAATAATATACTGTGGCTATGTTAAGATGCATTGACTGCGGAGGAGAGTTCCAGCCTGGAGCATTTTACAGGTGCGAGAAGTGCTCCGGTCTGCTGGACGTGGTTGTGGATATTGAGGGGCTTGAGGTTTCAAGGGAGCTCTTCGACTCCAGGCTCGGCTCCAGGGAATTCCCCTACGGCAGCGGCATATGGAGGTTCAGGGAACTGATACATCCCCTGGTCAAGGACGGGGACATCGTCTCAAGGCCGGAGGGGAACACCAATCTCTATAGCCATGGGAAGGTTTCTGAATACTCCGGAATCAAGGACATCGTGCTGAAGCACGAAGGGGAGAACCCGTCAGGCTCATTCAAGGACAGGGGCATGAGCCCCGGAATTTCTGAAGCAAAGAGGCTTGGAATGGGAACTGTTGCCTGCGCATCGACCGGGAACACCTCTGCCTCCATGGCGGCCTATGCCAGCCTGGCAGGAATAAAGTCCGTGGTATTCATACCTGAGGGGATGATTGCATTCGGGAAGCTTTCACAGGCCCTTGCCTACGGGGCAAAGGTCCTGCAGATAAAGGGGGACTTCGACAAGGCCATGGCCCTGGTCCAGGAGTCCTCGAAGGCGCTGGGCATGTATCTCCTGAATTCCATCAATCCATGGCGGATTGAGGGGCAGAAGTCCATCGTCTTTGAGCTCATTCAGCAGCTGGCATGGAATCCCCCGGACTGGATTGTGGTTCCGGCCGGAAACCTGGGGAATTCATCCGCCTTTGGAAAGGCGCTGATGGAGCTGAGGGATTTGGGGCTGATTGATAAGGTTCCGAGGATTGCGTCGATTCAGGCTCATGGAGCGAACCCGTTCTACAGGATGTGGAAGGGAGAGGAGAACGTGCTGGAGAGCGTCAAACCGGAGACCATTGCATCGGCAATAAAGATAGGCAACCCAATCAGCTGGAAGAAGGCGACAAGGGCGATAAAGTTCAGCAACGGTATCGTTGAAGAGGTCTCTGACCAGGAGATAATGGACGCGAAGGCCGTTATAGATGGCTCAGGGATTGGATGCGAGCCCGCCTCGGCAGCATCCGTGGCAGGAGCAAAGAAGCTGCTCGATGCGGGAGTGATAGACAAGGGGGAGAGGGTCGCATGCATCATAACTGGAAATATCCTGAAGGACCCCGACGCGACCATAAACTATCATCTCGGGAAGCTGACGGGGATTAAGCCTAAATTCCAGAACGGTCCCACGGCAATTGACGCCGACCTGGACAGCGTGAGAAAGGAGATATCAGGATAGCAACTCCAGCGCTTCTTTGCCGGTCATTCCCTCGGTCACTGCGAATTCCCTGGCTTTGGAGCTTGTTTTTATTATCTCTGCATTGAGGACGTCGTCGAAGGTGGCTACTCCAGTCACGAGTGCAAGAGCATCCCCAAGCTTCTCGGCAGTCTCCATGTTAAGATAGCCGCAGGCAACGAACCCATTATTGGCTACAATCATGACAAGGTTCGCGTTTCCCAGCCGGACGAGGATTCCGGTCCAGTCACCTATCTGCTTTGTTTCGAGCATTTCATTAGATATATAAGATATAAAAGAAAAAGATAATGGGATGGAATCTAAACTCTTTGTGCTTCTGGTTTTGGCTGCCTTGTTTTGCATTATTGGATTTGCCGATGCGCAGGTTAATTGCACCATCTATCCAATGCCAAGCTCCTGCAATGGTATGCAGGGCTGCGTCTGGAACGATATCAGCAGCACGTGCACCAACTGCTCCTGCGATGTTACGACTCTGTGCGACTCGGAATGCTCCTGCGACCTGGACTGCGGCGAGACCGCATGCACAGATGGAGCTGACAACGACCAGGACGGGGAGATTGATTGCTACGACGATGACTGCCTAGAAGATTCTGCATGTCTGGGTTGCATAGACTTCGACGCGGATACCTACTATAATGAGACTGTTGCTAACTGCTATGGCGCAAATGACTGCAACGATGGCGCCCTGTGGGTTAATCCCGGGGCGACGGAGGGCTGCGGCAACGGCATCGATGATGACTGCGACGGGCTGATAGACTGCGCGGACTCCAACTGCACGGGGATGCCCGTGTGTCAGTTTCTAAAGGTCACCTACGGCCCCGCGAATCCGACGACGGACCAGCCGCTGGTTCTGTATGCCCGGGACAATTCCACCGATGAGATAGTGGCTGATTCCTATATTGACTACAAGGAGCCGGGCTCTGAATCATGGACTGCGGCCCTTACAAACGGGACGCATACGATAACGGGCCCGCTGGCGGGAACATATCAGGTATATGCAACTAAGACCGGCTGGACCAACAGCGAGACGGTGAATATAACGGTGACTACTCCGACGACGACAACCATGCCAACGACGAGCACGACATTGACCAGCTCTACCAGCACCTCTACGTCTACAAGCACTTCCTCGACGACATCTACCAGCACGACGGTTGCCGGCACGAGCACCACTTCAACGACATCAACCTCCACGACGAGCACGAGCACCACCTCAACCTCCACCACATCAACAACGAGCACCTCGACGACGACAATATTCGAGGGCCATAACATAAGCCTGAAGTCGAGGACATTCGTCCCCGATGAGGGCATAGACTCCGCCATCAACATATCGGAGATGTCGGCCACGGATTACGTTATGATACAGTTCCGGGAGATTCCCGGTTCTGAGGAGAGGGATAACCTCAGCCAGTACGGCATAACGCTCCTCGACTATCTCCCGGAGTATTCGTTCTTTGCTTCTGCCGCCATGGAACAGCTGGCAGAGGCAGTCGCGCTCTCGAATCTGAGGTCCATAGTCAAGATTCTCCCGGGAGACAAGATTGCGCCGAATTCCACCGGAAGCCTGCTGGTTAACCTTACTGAATCTGATGGGCTGGTAAACGTAAGGGCTGTGTTCTTCAGTGACGTTTCAAGCTATGAAGCGCTGGCGATTCTGGAGAACCATTCACAGAACATAAGCGGGCCGGGCATGCTCAACGACTGGGTGATAAGGGGAGATAATGATACGATAAACTCCCTCGCCAATAACAGCAAGGTAAGGTGGATAGAAATATCTTCGCAGGAGGACGAGGATGCGAATGACGGGGCGAGGGCTACAATAGGGGCGAACCGGGTGCAGTCATTCTATAATCTCAGGGGCCGTAATGTAACAGTAGGTATATGGGAGAGCGGCAATCCCGATAACACGCACCCTGACCTCGAGGGAAGGATAAACGTAATCGAGAACAAGATGATAAAGGACCACGCAACACACGTTGCAGGGACGGTGGGGGGCACGGGAAAGAACAGCAGCGGAAGGCTCAGGGGGATGGCGCCCAACGTGACGTTCTGTGCGTACTCAACCGCAGGCGATGACAACGAGGCAGAAGACCATGAGGACGCAATCAAGAACAAGGGCATAAACCTGTCACAGAATTCCTGGCGTTCTGGAAACTATACTCTGCGCGGGCGTTACACTGCGAGAAGCAAGAAATTCGACCAGGTGGTCAGGGGCGTCTACGACCGGAAGATACCGGTGATATTCATATCAGGAAATGAAAACACCCAGACGGCAACCGGCTATAATACGGTCATGCCCCCGGGAGGGACGGCAAAGAACACCATAACTGTGGGTGCAGTCAATTCCGATGACTACGGGATGCCGTGGTTCAGCAGCTGGGGTCCGACCAATGACGGGAGATTGAAGCCCGACATAGTCGCCCCGGGCTGCCAGGCGGGAGGCGATGGAGGGATAAACTCCTCTACCCCGGATGCGTTCATAAACGTCTATCCCTGGGCCGACTGGGACGGCAGCGGCGATGACTTCCGCCCGTTCTATGACGTGATGTGCGGCACTTCCATGGCCGCGCCCGTGGTTTCAGGAGCGGTTTCCCTCATGATGGAGTACTTCAAGGACATGGGGAATAACCGGCACGGAACCCTTCCACTGCCCTCAACCTACAAGGCGCTCTTGATTCACACGGCCCATGACGTCAACGAAACGGGACCGGACTACCCCACCGGCTACGGGCTGATAAACGTAAGCAAGGCAACCTATTTCCTCAGGAGGGGCGGCATCAACGCAATGATAGAGGAGGGTACGATAACAATGGCCGGGAACACGGACAGCTACCGGATGTATGTCTCCAATTATACTGAAGAATTCAAAGTGACCCTAGCATGGGACGACTGGGAGGGCACCGAAAACGCCTACAAGGAGCTGGTGAACGACCTCGACCTTGTGGTTATAGCGCCCAACGGAACAATATACCGGCCATGGAGCCTTAACAGGTATACTCCAAGCGCTTCGGCAACGACAGGAATAGACAGGAAGAACAATGTAGAGCAGGTGTATGTGAATGACCCATGCGATGGAAACTGGACCATAAACGTTACCGGCCATATAATAGCGAATCCCAACAACCCGCAGAATTACTCATTAGTGCATAACAACTTCTTCCCTGAGATACTTATGGGTGACGCTCCTGAGGATGATGGAGGTCTTCCTTCAGGGGAGAATTTCTGGGATGGTGAGGTATGGATAGACAGCAACCTTAACGGCATAGAGGATATAGCCCCTGTCCCAGGGCAGATTAACCACCTCCATGCAACGGTTCAGGAATTTGGAGGGGACATAGCAAGGGATGTGAGCGTGAATTTCTACTATGCCAGCCCATCCACCGCCATAACCTATCCAGATGACTGGGAATTCATAGGCAACACCACAATAAGCAGCATCGCGGCGTACGGGAGTGCGGATGCCTACGTATCCTGGATTCCGCCGGCCACGCCGGAGCACCAATGCACAATAGTGACCATCAGCAATGCCGAGAACCCAATCACGTATGAGGGAGATGTCAGGGACGACAAGAACATCGGCATGAAGAATTTCTGGACAATAAGCATTGACGAAACCTATAGCTTTGAATTCGAGGTAGGTAACAACAAAGGAAGTAGCGGCGATGCCCGGCTTGAGATGAATTCCTCCAGCGCCACTGATGGATGGCAGGTTTACCTTTCACCGGAAGAATTCTACTCCCTCTCCCCGGGCCAGACCCAGACAGCCACGCTGATGGTTACTCCCCCAGAAGGCACGGTGGGCGAGGCGTCCATAGGTGCAGGTACTGCGGGCCAGAATGCAACGATACACATCACGGAATATCTGACGACCGACAGCGGCGAGGAGATAACCGGCGGCGTGTCAGTAACCTTTGTTATAGCCAGTAATGAAACGACGATTACGACAAGCACGACCTCCACCAGCACTACGAGTACGAGCAGCACGTCCTCAACGACGAGCAGCAGTACCTCAACAACCGTCGTGGGGGAGTGCACCCTTGTGGGGGACGAGCCGCCCTGCAATGAGATAGAACTGGCAGAGGTAATAGACCTGATAAACCTCTGGGCCGCAGACGGGGCAGAGCTGTCAGAGGTAATAGACCTGATAAATGCATGGGCATCGAACTAATCTTTCGATTCCATGAACTTTTTATATTGCTCCTCGTCCTCGAAGACTACTGGGATTCCTGTCCACTCGCATTTCCTGCAGTAGTAGACGCCTGACTGGACGGCCCGGATGTCCCTGATGCTCTCGGGCGGGATTGTCAGGTCACAGCTCCCGCACTTCATGCACGCCTTGATTTCCATTATAGTCTTTCCAGAATAAGCTCTGCCGCCTTTTTGCCGGAGAGCAGCATGCCTCCGAAGATGGGGCCCATCCTCGGTGCTCCGAATACTGCGTTGGCCGCCATGCCGGCGACGTAGAGGTTTGAGTAGACCTCCTTGGTGTTCTCAACAACAAGACTCTCGGACTTCTCGGCCCACATCGACAGTTCTCCCTCAATCTCTCCCGAGGGCGTGTTGAGCTTGCCGACCTTTTTCCTTGTGATGTGGCAGACTTCTGTCGGATGTCCCGTTGCGTCTATTGAGAATTTCGAGGCAATGGTAAGGGGGTCGACATGCAGGTTTGCAGCATCGACTGCGCTCCAGTTTATGACGAAGCCGGTAATTCCGTTCTCCCGAATCATTACATCCTCAACGGAGATTGCATTGAATATTCTGGCTCCTGAATCGATTGCCTTTGCGGTCAGCTTGGCAACCGACTCCAGAGAATTCGCCACATACTGTCCCTTCTTGTCTTCGATATAGTTTATCCCAAAGTCGTCCAGAATTCCCTTGGCCTCCTCCTGGACTACGATTTTGGGGAACATCATGCCCCCGCCCCACATCCCTCCGCCTACGGAGAGCTTTCTTTCGAAGAGCGAGACGGATGCTCCTCCGTCTGCCAGGTACCTTGCTGCTACCAGTCCGGCGGGGCCTCCGCCAGCTATTGCAACGTCTATGTCAAGGCTGGCTATAAGGTCCTTGACAGCATGCTCCAGTATGGCCCGGGTTATTTTCGTTTCGTCAATCATTTTTTATCATGGTGCCTGTTCCTTCCTTCGTTAGGATTTCCTCGATTATTGCATGATGGCCCGACTTGATTATGTGGGTGCTTTTCACCCCGCCGGCAAGGGAGTTTATGCAGGCCTCTATCTTGGGTATCATCCCCTTTGTCGCTACTTTGTCTTTTATCAGGCCCCTTGCCTTGCCTGTCTTGAGCTCGTGGAGGAGGTTTCCCTTGGAGTCCAGTACTCCGTCGACGTTTGTGAGGATTATCAGCTTGCTTGCCTTCAGCGAGACTGCAAGCTTCGAGGTTGCGCTGTCGGCATTAATGTTGAGGGATTCTCCGTCACTGTCGAAGCCCACCGGAGATATTATCGGGATGTAGCTCTTGTCGATGAGCGTTGTGACGAGGTCTGAATTTATGCTGGAGACCTCGCCGACAAAGCCCAGGTCTATCTTGGACTTCTTCTTCTGGGCCAAAAAAAGTTTGCCGGACTTTCCTGAGAGACCGACCGCGTTCCCCCCGAACTTGTTTATTCTTGCCACTATCTCGGTATTCACCTTGCCTATGAGGACCATCTTCACAATGTTCATGGTCTCCTTGTCGGTCACTCTAAGGCCCTCGACGAATTCGGGCACCTTGCCGAATTTCTCCATCGCAAGTGAGATTTCCCTCCCCCCGCCATGAACTACGACCGGCTTTATGCCGACATTGCTCAGGAGCACGAGGTCCTGGGCGACTCCGTCGAGCACCTTCTCGTCGAGCATGACCTCTCCGCCAAGCTTTATCACGAACACGTGATTCTTGAACTTTTTTATGTATTTGACTGCGTCAACCAGAAGATTGGAAACTCCCGTATTTTCCATTTTTAAGGAATGGCGATTACTTATATATACCTTCGAGATTAATATAATGCGCAAGATGTATGTCATAATTATTGGCTGTGGCGGCACTGGAGCTGCCCTGGCCAAGCACCTTATCAACGAGGAGCATGAGATAGTCATCGTTGAGAAGGATGAAAAAAGGGCGAAGGAGCTTGCCGAGTCGATGGACGCTCTAATCATAAACGGCGACGGAAGCAACCCCGAAATTCTCGGCGATGCAGGAATCGAAAAGGCCGATGCCGTCGTGGTTCTGACGAAGGACGATAACACCAACCTGACCATCTGCCAGATTGTGAAGAAGTTCGACACCACGAGGATTGTCTCCAAGGTGAACGACCAGAGCAAGCAGGACCTCTACATCGGGCTGGAGATTACTGCCGCGATAAGCCCCATTGCTGCTGTCGTCAGCTACTTCAAGAATGCAATAACCCAGGGCACGAGCAAGAGCGTCGCTTCAATAGGCAAGGGCAAGGCCGAGATAGTCGAAATCAAACTCTCAAACGAGGAGCTGGAGGGAAAGAAAATCAAAGACGTGGATATGCCTGCGGGGTCGATGATATGCCTGATATCAAGGAACGGCGATGTTATAATAGCTTCTCCTGATGAGATTCTGAAGAAGAACGACCTTCTTACCGTGGTTACAAAGACCGAGGCGTCGAAGGACGTCAGCACTATTCTAAAGGGGAAATAAAGCCGTCCCTATTCTAAATAAAAATATCAACCCAGCTGATTACGCCGGGTATGGCTCGGGAACCGGATAGCTGTCTATGAGCTTCTTCTTGTACATCTCCTTTGCCAGCTCCTCGTAGCGGTTCTTTATGGCCGATTCAGGGATGTCTGAAAAGCTGATTATCTTCTGCGTGCTCTTGTCGTTGGTCATCCTTCCGGCAAGGAAGAGCGCAGCAGCCGCTATGCTTATAGGGACCTTTCCTGCGATTATTCCCTTCTTCCTGGCCTTTTCGAGCATCTCTATGGCCTTGGCCTCGGTCTTTCCTGAGACCTTCAGCTGGCTCGCGAGTCTTGGCACATAGTCTGCCGCAGTGATTACGGGCATCCTCAGGTTCAACCTCCTGCAGATGGTCCTGTAGCTCCGGCCGATGTCCTTCTTCTTGACTCCTGAGACCTCCCTCAGCTCGTCCAGCGTCTTTGGAAGGTGATGGTTCCTTGAGACGAGATAGATTATGGCCGCTATCACGCTCTCTATGGAGCGGCCCCGGACTATTCCCTGGTTGACGCACTTCCTGTACCAGCGGGCGCACTCTTCCTTTATGTTATCCGAGACGTTCAGATGAGCGCACATCCTGTCGAGCTCCGGCAGGGCGATGGAAAGATTCCGGTCTACCGACGTTCCCATCCTGCTCCTGCGCTGCCACTTCCTCAGCCTGTAGAGCTGAGCCTTCCTCTCGGTTGGAATGGCGCTGCCCTTGATGTCCCTGTCGTAGCGGTCAATCTCCGTTGTAAGGCCGATGTTCTGCTTGGCATACTTTATCGGGCCGCCTGTTCTTGCCCTCTTGTTCATCTGGTCCTCGTCGAATGCCCTCCACTCTGGGCCGAAGTCGAAGACCTTGTCGTTCAGAATCAAACCGCAGTCCTTGCACAGAACCTCGCCGTGTCTGTAGTCTACAATAGAGTTATTACTCCCGCATGCAGTGCATGTTTCTTCTTCCATTTTACCACCTCGAAAATAACCAACTGAAAAGGAAGCATGAAGTCTGAACTGAATGCTCCAGGGTCCAACCACCTGAAGAATTATATAATAATTATATCCAGCCTTCCTCCTTTACATATCTAACTATGTCGCTTCTCCTTTAAATACTTTTCGGTTCTGAGAGCAGGGGAAAACAAAAGGTATATAAGGCAGCGCGAACAAAAAATTAATAGGATGTGCTGCAAGGACTGCACCCAGTATGCGGGTTGCGCCGAGAAGAACGGCGATGTGTGCTGCGGCAAGTGCGAATCTTTTGAGGACGGGAACTGCACCTTCGGCATGGTTGATGTTTAAGAGTTTTTTATCCCCTGTATCCTAATAATATCTCATTCTCCAAGGGCCCGTAGCTCAGTCTGGTTAGAGCGCTCGACTCATAATCGAGTGGTCGAGGGTTCAACTCCCTTCGGGCCCAAACTGTTTTATTATATTCCGCCAATAATCTAACCAATGGACATTACAATCCAGGTGTATCTGACGACCAGGAAGGACACACTTCCAGACCTCTCATCGTATAAGACGGAGGCCGAGTTCTATGCGTGGAGAAGCGGGGTAAAGGGGGTGGCCCTGCGCACCGACGTATTCAATGAGATAACGGATGGGATATTCGAGGAGGCCGAGAAGCATGGGGTGGTGGCGGGCTACGCGTTGATTGAGCACCCCACGGACGATATGTGGGAGGCAAACGACGAGATTGCCAAAAAGCTCAGTGAAATGTTCAAGCAGAGGCACTATCCGTTCAGCTGGGGGCTCTCAAGAAACGAGAAGATGTCACCGGGCACGTTCGTGGTCTCGCTGGAGATTGTAGTCAAGAGATAAATTTCTCCCTCGCCGCCTTCACGGTTCCAGAGACCCCGAGGACCTTGAGGATGCACGGCTTCTTGGCTATGTCCTTCACGAGCGCCATGGATGCGCGAACCTCATCAACTGTCTTGTGCGTTACCTTCAGGATGCCTTTCTTCTTCCTGCTGTCCCAGTCCATGAGCCATAGCCCGGTCTTTGAGGTGCCGAGCTCGCCCAGGAAACTGAGGCAGGAGTTCTGAATCGCCCTGATTATTTCGTCCCTCTTGAAGGATGAGTCCGAGACTGCCTCGAATGCAAGATAGCGGTTCCTCTCCCTCTGGGTTGGGGGTATGGGCTTCAGCATTTTGCGATTCCGGATAGTGAGTATATGAGCAGCACCCCGATTAACAGCGCGGTTGTATGGAGCACGAGCCGGCTGACCGTCCGCTCCTTGTGGAGCTCGGGCATGAGGTCTGCCGTTGCTATGTAGACGAAGCCTCCTGCGGCTATCGCGAGTATGTAGGGGATTAAATGCTCAAGACTCGTCAGGTAGAGATACCCTATGAACGCCCCGAGTATTGCGGTCGTTGCAGAGATGAAGTTGTATAGCAATGCTCTCTTCTTTGTCAGGCCCCCATGAACCAGGATGGCGAAGTCACCTATCTCCTGGGGAATCTCGTGCAGGGCTATGGCAAGGGCGGTTATGAATCCAATCTGCACGCTTGTCAGAAACCCGGCTGCGATTATTATGCCGTCTATGAAGTTGTGCACTCCGTCGCAGAGGAGGTTGAGATGCACGACCGGATGGACATCGCACTCGCCCTGGGTGCAGTGGTGCCAGTGGATGACCTTCTCTATAAGGAAGAAGACGAGTATTCCCACGAGAATGAGAGTGAATGCCTTCGTTCCTATCGCCTCTGCGGCCTCGGGGCCGAGATTGAAGAACGCCGCTGCAAGCATCGAGCCCGATGCAAAGGCAACGAGCATCAGCATCATCCTGTTAAGGAGCTCCTTCCTCAGCGAGAGGGTGACTGCTCCAATCAGGGATATGAGACTTATCAGAACGACGGTCGCAAGTATGAGAAAGAAGGTCATATAAGAAAATGGCATTAGAGTTTAAATAGTCGGCCCTGCAGCTCCCAGCGCGCCCAGCCGGGTAGGTCGGTGACTATGTCTATCTCCCTTGAGCCGAGCTTCAGTTCCAGCGCCCTTTTCAGCATCGGGAATTTCCAGGGGCTTACTGGTTTGTCCCTGAGCGGGCCGTCCATAACGGGCCACTTCTCGTGGGAATTCCTCAGGACCGTGGGGTAGAGGTTGAGAATTCTCTTGTAGGCAGGGGTCTGCTCTATGTTCTTCTGGAGCCAGGCGATTGCGACTGCCTCAGCCGCGACTATGTCCCGGCTTGCGAATACGAGGCCGGGGTCCGGCTTTGCGACGTGTGACTTCTGGACCCTCAATGGCCCGATGAAGTAGTCCCTGTCCGGGCCGAACGTCGTCTGCAGTTCAGTGGCTGCATAAAGAACGAGCCGGAACTTTGGCTGTATCGCAAGGAAAATCTCGGTTATCATCTTATGGATGTCACAGTCGGGGTCCCTCTTTACCATTGACGTCAGTTCCCCAGAGACCCTCTTGGTGAAGAACTCGCCCGCGTGCCCGTTCAGGTGCATCTCCAGCCGCGAGTCGTTCCTGAGCAGGCCGACCTGGTTCTTCAGCCCGAGAGTGACCCCGGTCATGGTGTGCGTGCTGACTCTGGGAAGGCCTATGATGTGTTCGACCTCGTCGATTATTTCCGTCACAAAGAAGCCCCGGGGCCAGTTCTTTGCCTCGTAGATTTTCTTGTTGACATAGCCGTCCCAGCCCAGCTCCTCGAAGGCCATGAGTTCGGCTCCGGCGTTCCTGGCTGCCTGTGCAATTCCCGACCTCTCGAAGCATTCCATGGTCGAGCCCTGCGTCCTGCCGTCCGCGGTGAGCATGACCCACCCGACACCCGAGTGGTCGCCGACGATGACCCTTGCGCCCTTCTCCCTGAGAATCCTGGCTACTGTCTCGACGGCAAGGGGGTGGGTAGTAGCAGGATATGGATGCGGAGAATTCACAGAAGGTTTCAGAAGGACGGTATCGCCCCTGTCCAGCCAGTCGAGGTCTGTTGTCTTGTGGAAGACGTCTTCTATTCCCCTGGCGAAAACTCCGTCCGGGCTCCGCCGGGGAATTCCTGCAGCGTGTACTTCCGAGGCCATTTATCTTCTGGATTTTAGATAATATTGATGGGAAACAAAAAATGCGAGGGCTGTTCGCAGAAGAAGGTCTGCCAGGATTCCCTCGCATCCTGGGTGTTCTTTCTGGTCGGGATTATCGCGACCGTTGCATTGAGAGTGATAGTCGTCGTCGAGGAGATTGACCCAAGCTACGGCAGGATTGCCTGGTACGTCGGGGTCATCGGATTCATCCTGTTCTTCATCTACAAGTTCAGGCTGCTTAGAGCAAGCGCAGCGATAATAAAAAAGAGCGGCCTTCGTCGCAAGCTTGCCGAGAGCGGGGAGCTTAAGAGGGAGGACTACAAGCTGTTGAGCGAGCTGGTCTGCGCGCAGGACAATTGGAAGGAAAGAGTGAACTTCTTCGTTATCTTTTTCCTGTCAAGCCTGGCCCTGCTCTTTGCGGTCTACCTTGACTTTTTCGGCTGATTCCATGGCCTTCTCGAGGACGCTGTTTGCAAAGTCCCTTGCCAGCTCAAGGTCCTTCTCGTTTGGTCTGCCCCTGTTCATGAGGTAGAGAAAAGCGCCGGTGCATCCCCATTTGTCTATCACATCGATGCCCTTCTTCTCGAGAATTCCCTTCATGGATTCGATGGCCTTTGTCTCTCCAAGGTACGTCCCGAAGACCGCAGCCATCTTTATGCCCTTCAGATTCTCAAGGAATTTGACCATGTTTCCAGTCAGCTTTTTGTTGTAGCAGCCCGAGCCGATGAATAGAAGGTCGACGCCCCCCAGCTCCGGCTCGTCCTTTATGGACTCTGCCCCGGTGCCCATCTCCCCGGCCATGGCCTCGGCAACCTTTTTCGTGTTGCCGCTCTTCGAGCAATAGACAACTGCGACTTTCATATTTAATCTATCTGCACACATAATAAAATATAATACGATGACAACTGAGGCTATGCTGCAGGACACGCTGAACAGGGGCTTCAAGCTCTTCAGGAAGCAGTATGTCGCGCTGATTCTCGGTACGCTGCTTGCGACCATCGGCTCCATATTCATAATCACCCTGCCCCCGCTCTTCTTTGGAGTGAACTACATGGCAATCCAGGTCATGAAGGGGAAGAAGGTGAAAATCACCGACGTCTTCAAGGGCTTCGACTATTTTGTTGTTAGTTGGGTCATGTTCATCGTCGCCTTCATTGCAATAGTGATTGGATTCATCCTCCTGATAATCCCCGGCTTTCTGCTGCTGATTCTGTTCCAGTACGCGGTTCCCATCGCAATTCTGGAGGGGAGAGGCGGCATAGATTCCCTCAAGAGGAGCGCAAGAATCGCGCAGGACAACCTCGGCTTCTCGGTAATCCTCTGGATTTTTGTAGCAATAATAGACGGCATTGGGGGAGCGCTCCGGCTCGGCTGGTTCATAAGCCATCCCTATGTCGTGCTGTGCACATGCATCGCAGCGAAGAAGCTGAGCAAGTAGGGTTTTGGTTCTTTTCTGAAAAACCTACCCTTATTTAAAGGTTAATGTTATATATATCTAACATAAAGTTAAAAATAAATAACAAAAAGGTGGAAAAATGGACGACAAAACGAAAACTATTCTGATGGGGGTTCTCTCGGTGCTCTTCATAGGGACGCTGCTGCTCTGGCTCGGGACTGTCCTGGGCAAGGGTGAGGTCGGGAACGCGCTGATTCTTGCAGTCCCTGCAGCAATCCTCGCCGCGCTGGCCATCGGAGTTTTCTTCAGGAACTATAAGAGCGTGAAAGGGGGCTTTCCCATTGAGGATGAAAGGTCGAAGAGGGTTATGGAGAAGGCAATGGCTAAGGCGTATCTCATATCCATATACCTATTGCTCGCGATAGGCTGGGCCTCTGATGACCTTATCCAGTTCAGGGACGCCTCGCAGGCGACGGGTGCAGGGATTATAGGCATGGCGATAGCCTTCGCCCTGTGCTGGGTGTACTACAGCATGAGGGGTGATTAGGATGAAAAACACGCTCTGGTACCTGGGTTTTCTGTCCGCCCTCAGTTTGCTGTATTTCGTCGAAGGAAAAATAGGTTTCCTCGGCTTTCTCGGATTCGTCTCATACTTTACAGTATACAAGATGAACGACGAAAGAATAGAAAGAAATATTGGGAGAGCAACAACCAACGCCTTCATGTACACAGTATTCTTCGGATCAGCAACAATCGCATACGGATACCTCACAAAGAACACTGGAATAATGCCCCCGGCATTCGTAATCTTGTTCGGAGGGGCCCTGATAATCTGCCTGCTATCCCTCTTCTACTACGACAAAACAGGCAAATAAAATGAAAACCCGCATCAAGGAATTCCGGGCCCGCTATGACCTGACGCAGGAGGACCTGGCCAAGAAGGTCGGAGTGCGCAGGGAGACCATCGTCTTCCTGGAGAAGGGGAAGTACAACCCCTCCCTCAAGCTGGCCCACGATGTTGCAAAGGCGCTCAAGACGAGCATAGATGAGCTGTTCATCCTTGACTGAGGATTTAAGGAGAATATCATAATATACTATATGACTGTTAGAAGGGCTATTCTGGTTTTGTTCGTAGCCGCATTCCTGGTTGGCTTTGCCGCAGCCGATGTCGACCCGAGGGACATTCTTCCCACCACGGAGGAATTCCAGGGCGCGTTCGGAAGCGACTGGAAGCACCCGTGGGATTTTCCGACGGACCATCCCCTGTACGAAACACAGGGGGAGATAGAGGACGAATTCGCGTTGGGGCTGGAGATGGCAAGCTCTCCTGAAATGGCCGAGATGTTCGAGGATCTGGACCTGGAAGAGCTTGGCGTAGATATCGAGGAGCTTCTTGGCGATGCTACCGGCGGCCAGAGCCTGGGCGACATGCTGTCAGAATCAGCCGAAATCATAGAGAATTCCGCCTATGCAATAGACAAATACATTGTTACGTACGGGGAGCTGGAGCAGAGCGGCGGGGGCTACGCGCTGGACAGGCTGGAGGCGAAGCTCCAGGTGCAGGTCATGGACGAGGACTACGTAAGGAACCATCCGGAGGCCATTGATGCTGAGATGGCAACGACCATTGATGTCCCGGATGTCAGCGGCCCGGGCTTCGACATGGAGGTCATTGAGAAGGGCTTTGGCGATACTTCGAGCTGTGCACAGACCATATCCAACGGAAAGGTCTACAGCGAAACCTGCGCCGTGAAGGTCTGTAATTTACAGTTCAGCATCGAGCTCATCCGTTCAACAGATGAGCATGTCTGGAACCACGACCAGATTGACGCTCTGCTTGAGATTGTCGAGGCCAGGATGGAGGAGAGGGTCTCGGACGACCTCTGCACGGTTACGGAGGAAGCAGAAGATGAATCCACCACTAGCGTGGAGGCTGAATCCACCTCGACCACCGTGGAAGAGGAAACAACGACCGTGGAGTATTTCGAGAACCAGGAGGAGATGAAGGAGAAGGCCGCCGATATCCTGCAGATAATCATGGACATCGTGAGGGACATCCTGAGATACATACAGAAAACCCTGAGCGAGATGCCGCTCACGGAGTAGATTACTTCCCGAACCTTGTGGCAACCACGTCTGCAATTATTCCGTAGACCATGCTGAAGCCGAGCAGATTGATGCCGCCCATTACGTTTCCATCTGCTATGGACATTATGCTCATGGCCATTCCAACGCCGATTCCGAGCAGCGCGCCCCGCAGGACCGGATGCAGCTTTATCCCGTCAGCCAGTCCGACAACGAAGCCCAGCAGAATCCTGTTGTAGATTATTACCGCAAGCATTCCAGCGGTCAGGGGAAAGCCCAGCTCCCCCTTGTCGGCCATCCAGATGGTGCCATAGGCGCAGAATAATCCGGCCAGCAGACCGATAAAGGTCGCAATCAGTATCCTCTTGGTGTTCATTTTTTTCACGTTCCCTATAGATATATAGTTTATTCCAATATTATATTCCATAACTGAGGTGTTTAAATGACAGATGAAGATGTAAAGTGCCCCGAGTGCGATGGGGCGCTTAGCTTTGGGGATGACGTTGAGACGGGTGAGATAATTCAATGTCCCGAGTGCGGGGTGGAACTTGAGGTCACAAGTGTTGACCCAATCAAGACCGAGGTCGCGCCAGAGGAGGAGGAAGACTGGGGACAATGAAGATAGGCCTGCTCCATTCGCGCATCCGGACCGATGAGAAGATGCTGCTGAAGGCTGCAAAGGAGAGGCAGCTTACCGTAGAGAAGATAGACGACCGGGAATTTCTGTTCGACCTCTCGGAAGGGGACTTCGATTACGACGTGGTCATGGAGAGGTGTATCAATCATTCAAGAGCATTATATGCTCTAAGATACTTCAATACTATGGGCATCAAAACGGTGAACGAGGCTGGCGTCGCACAAACCTGCGGCGACAAGATTCTTACCTCTGCCGCGCTTGCCAAGAAGAAGGTGCCTACTCCGAGGACCATGATTGCCTTCACCCCTGAGAGCGCTCTGAAGGCCCTCGATGAGATGGGGTATCCTGCGGTGCTCAAGCCCGCCGTCGGCTCATGGGCCAGACTCATAGCAAAGGTCAACGACCCGGAGGCAGCAGAGTCGATACTGGAGCACAAGTCAATCCTCGGCTCATACCACCATTCGATATACTACATACAGGACTACGTCGACAAGCCCGGGAGGGACATAAGGGCGTTTGTCGTTGGAGATGAGACAATCGCGGCAATATACCGGAAGAGCGACCACTGGATAACCAATACTGCCAGGGGCGGGGTCGCGGAGAACTGTCCGGTTACCAAGGAGCTGAACGAGATATGCATGAAGGCAGCAGAGGCGGTTGGAGGGGGAGTGCTGGGCGTCGATGTCCTCGAGTCGAAGGACGGCATGCAGATATGCGAGGTCAACTATACCGTGGAATTCAAGAACAGCGTCAAGCCAACAGGGGTTGACATCCCCGGGAAGATTATGGACTATGTGGTGGAGGTCGCAAAGAGATGATGAAGGCGGCCATTGTCGGCGGCTCCGGCTATACCGGGGGGGAGCTCCTGAGAATTCTGTTCAACCACCCGAAGGTCGAGATAGAGGCGGTAACCTCGGAGAGGTTCTCCGGGAAATTCCTGCACTCGGTGCACCCGAACCTGAGGGGGGCCACTGACTTGAAGTTCGTTGGAAGGGGCGAGCTGGGAAAGGGCTACGATGTCCTCTTTACTGCAGTGCCACACGGCTCGGCCATGAAGCACATGCTGGACTATATCAAGCTTGCCGACAGGGTTATAGACCTGTCGGCTGATTTCAGGCTCAGGAATCCCGATGACTATGTGAAATGGTACGGGCACGAGCACAGCTGCCCCGAGCTTCTTGACAAATTCGTCTATGGAATTGCAGAGCTCCGTAGGGATGAGATGAAGAAGTCCAGCCACGTCTCCGGGGCGGGCTGTCTTGCAACGACTGCTATTCTGGGACTCTATCCCCTTGTCAAAAACGGACTCATAGACCCGGAAAACATCATAATAGACGCGAAGATAGGCTCATCGGCAGGAGGGAATTCGCCGAGCCTTGACTCGCATCATCCAGAGCGTTCCGGCGCGGTCAGGAGCTACAAGCCGACAGGTCACCGCCATACCGCCGAGATGATTCAGGAGCTGACAGTCAACGGGACTCAGCCGAGAATCTCGTTCACCCCCCAGGCAATCGAGATGGTCCGCGGCATACTGGCAACATGCCACGTCTTTCTGAAAGACGACGCTGTCGAAGAGAAGGAAATCTGGAGGGTCTATAGAAAAGAGTACGGCGATGAGCCGTTCATCCGGATAGTGAAGGAGAGGCAGGGCGTCTACAGGTATCCGGAACCCAAGATTCTGACGGGCTCCAATTTCTGTGATATCGGCTTTGAGAAGGAGAAGGGCACCAGCCGGCTGGTTGTGATGAGCGCCCTCGACAACCTCATGAAGGGGGCTGCGGGGGCTGCAGTCCAGAACATGAACATCATCTGCAACCTTCAGGAGAAGGACGGCTTGACTGGCCTAGGATTCCATCCGATATAAAAATGTTCGTTGTTAAGGTAGGCGGGGCAGAGGGCATAGACCTGGATTCTTTCTCCAGGGACCTGAAGAACTATGTGGGAAAATGCGTCGTAGTCCACGGCGGTTCCGGAGAAACGAACAGAATTTCGGAGCTGCTCGACCATCCACCGAAGATGGTTACCTCCCCGTCTGGCTATACAAGCAGGTTCACCGACAGGGAAACGCTCGAGATTTTCACCATGGTCTATGCAGGAAAGGTAAACAAGCTTCTTGTAGAAAAGCTGCAGGCAGAGGGCATAAATGCCGTGGGCCTGTCAGGCATAGACGGCAGAATCTTCGAGGGAACGCGCAAATCCTCAGTAAGGATAGTCGAGAACGGAAAGAAGAAGGTCCTGCATGGAGATTATACAGGCAGGGTCGAGAAGGTCAATTCCTCTTTGATTTCATTGCTCATGGAAAACGGCTATATCCCCGTCCTCACCCCTCCCGCCATAAGCTATGATGGAGAGGCGATGAACGTGGACGGGGACCGCGCGGCTGCAATGCTTGCCTCCGCACTGGGAGCAGAGAAGCTGCTGCTGCTGTCCAATGTTCCGGGCCTCTTGAAGAACCCGGAGGATGAAGGCAGCCTCATAGACACGATACCAAAGGCTAAGATTGAATCCTTCACCGAGTATGCGAAGGGCAGAATGAAGAAGAAGATACTCGGAACCAAGGAGGCCCTGGACAACGGAGTAAAGGAAGTTGTCATAGGCGACGCCCGCAGCGAAACCCCGATAACCGATGCCCTGAACGGAAAGGGCACATGCATAAAATGAACGCAATCGAACTGGAGGAGAAGCACGGAAGCGGTCTTTTCAACATGCGAGGCATCAACATAGTCAGGGGCAAGGGCGCAAAGCTCTGGGATGACTCCGGCAAAGAATATATCGACTGCCTTGGCTCTCATGGAGCCATGAACGTCGGGCACTGCAATCCCTATGTCGTCGAGGCGATAGAGAAGCAGGCCAGGGAGCTGATAATGTCTTCTCCCCTGCTCAACAACGAACTGAGGGCAATGCTCTACGAAAAACTCGCAACCATCACTCCCAAGGGCCTGGAAAGGACCTTTCTCTGCAACAGCGGGACGGAGGCCGTGGAGGCAGCAATCAAATTCGCAAGGGGCTCAACCGGAAAGAAGGAGATTATAGCATTCAAGAACGGCTTTTCCGGCAGAACAATGGGTGCGCTTTCCGCGACATGGAATCTGAAATATAGGAAGCCATTCGAACCGCTCGTTCCTGGCTTCAGGCACGTTGCCTATGGGAAGATTGATGAACTGAGGAAGGAGATTGGCTCTGACACAGCAGCCGTCTTAATAGAGCCCATCCAGGGAGAGGGCGGGGTCCGAATCCCGCCGGACGGCTATCTCAAAGAGGTCGAAGAGCTCTGCAGGAAAAAGGACGTCCTCCTTATCATGGACGAGATTCAGACCGGCTTTGCAAGAACAGGCAAGATGTTCGCCTGCATGTACGACAGGGTCGAGCCGGACATCATGTGCCTTGCAAAGTCCATTGCAGGGGGCGTTCCGATGGGCGCAGCCGTCTTTTCAGATGCTGTTGCCTCAAGGCTAAAGAAGGGCTGGCACGGCGGAACCTTTGGCGGGAATCCTCTGGCCTGCGCTGCTTCACTCGCTGCCATAAGATATATTGAAGACCACAAGCTCGAGAAGGCAGCAGCGAAGAAGGGGGAATACATGCTGAAGGGGCTGAAGGATATCGATGCAGGGAATATCCGCGAGGCACGGGGCCGCGGGTTAATGCTTGCCCTGGAATTCAAGGAAAAGGCAGGCAGGTATATCACAGCTCTAATGGAGGAGGGAGTATTCACCCTTCCGACAGGCTCCGCAGCGATAAGGTTTCTGCCCCCATTAGTAATCTCAGACTCCGAGATGGACTTCGTCCTGGAGAAGGTAAGGAAGGTACTGACATGATGGATGCGACCGATTTTTTGGAACATATCATTTCCTGCTACAGCCCTTCGGGAAGAGAGGACACGGTATCTGGCACGATTGTCGACCTGATGTCGGACATCGGCTTCGATGCCAGGGTTGATGAGGCAGGCAATGCCATTGGAGAATGCGGCAATGGCGAGAAGACCCTTCTCATGGCAGGGCACATAGACACCGTTGCCGGGGAAATTCGCGTGAGGAGAGAGGGCGATTTGCTTTATGGAAGGGGCAGCGTGGATGCCAAGGGCCCGTTCGCAGCCTTTGTCATGGCTGCTGCAAGGCACCTCCATTCCGAGAATCTCAAAATCATCGTTGCAGGCTGCGTCGAGGAGGAGTCTGCAACGTCCAAGGGAGCCAGGCACCTGGTCAAGACAGTAAAACCAGACTACATAATCGTCGGGGAGCCGAGCGGCTGGAGTAACATTACCATTGGCTACAAGGGCCGCCTTCTTGTGGACTACAAGCTGAAGAAGCCGAAGGAGCATACTGCTGCCGAGGGTTCATCGGCCCCGGAAGATGGCTTTTCATTCTGGCAGGCAGTGAACGAATTTGCGACCGGCTTCAAGTCAGAAAGTGTCTTCAATTCATTGCAGCCGAGCCTGCGCAGGATAAACACAAGCGATGATGGCTTGACAGAGAGCCTCAACATGAGGATTGGTTTCAGGATTCCGCCGGGCTTTGATACGGACGGGCTGGAAAAGCACCTTGAGAAGATAGGTGGTGGTGCAGAACTCACCTTCTTTGGGAGGGAAGACGCCTATGTTGCCGAAAAGAATAATGCCCTTATCCGGGCCTTCCTCTCGGCCATCAGGGAGAATGGAGGCAGTCCAAAGTTCAAGAAGAAGTCGGGGACGGCGGATATGAACGTCCTTGGGGCCGCCTTCGACGTCCCTATCTGCACCTACGGCCCCGGAGATTCGTCGCTTGACCATACCCCGGACGAGCACATCTCCATAGCGGAGTATGAAAAAGCGATAAACGTTCTGGAGAAGGTCATCGGAGGGCTTAAATAATAGGAATACAAATATTGGAGTATACAATGCAAATCGTCCACCTCTCAGACTTACATTGCAGTAAGCGCTGGTTCAGTGAGGGGAATCTTGCCCTGGCCATAGAGGAGATAAACGAGCTGAAGCCGGACATGGTTGTCGTAACAGGAGACCTCACGGAAAATGGGTTTCTCAGGGAATACGAGATTGCCAAGAAATATCTGGACAGGATAAAGTGCAAGAGGACCATCATAGGCACGGGGAACCACGACTACCGCTCCACGGGATACCTGCTGTCCCAGAGGTACTTCAAAAGGCCCGAGACCATAAAGCACAAGAACGCCATTGTAACATACCTGAGCACCGCGAGGCCGGACAAGGATGGGGGCGAAGTAGGCTACAGGCAGCTTCAATGGCTGAAGAGAACCCTGAGCGAAAACAAGGAGAAGTTCAAGGTCGTTGCCCTTCATCATCACATGATTCCCATCCCCGACACGGGGTTGGAGAGGACCACCATAAACGATGCAGGAGATGTGATAAGGGCACTGACGCAGAGCAACGTGAACCTGATTCTCTGCGGGCACAGGCACAGGCCCTGGTGCCTTCATCTTGACAGCACCACCATACTGAACGCAGGGACAGTCTCATCTGAAAAGTTCCGCGGGTTCTTCGCAAACTCCTACAACATCATCAAGGTGAAAAAGAAGAAGATAGACGCGAAGATAAAGGTCGTTGGTGGAGATGCCCTGGACTTCAAGAAGATTCTGAAGGAGAACGAGCCGTTTATACCCTGAGAATTTCGGAGCATACTTTTGCTCGAAATCTATTATTAAGCTATGGATGTCCTGATACGCCAGGAGGGTGCCGATGACTATGACGAGATAGACAAGGTCATCGAATCCGCATTTAACCAGAAGAATGAAGCAGAGCTCGTTCGGAAATTGCGCGAAACAGAAAGATTTAATCAGGTTCTATCTCTTGTCGCAACCATGGGCGATAGAGTCATCGGGCAGATACTTTTTTATCCGGTGAATAGAAAGACACTTATACTTGCCCCAATGTGCGTAAAGCCGGAAATGCAAAGAAAGGGCGTCGGCGGAAAGCTTATCAAAGAGGGACTGAAGAGGGCATTAGAGCAAGGTTACGACTCGGTGATAGTGGTTGGGCATCCGGAGTACTATCCGCGGTTTGGCTTCAAGCCAGCAAGCGGATGGAAAATCAGACTGGCGTTTGACGTCCCTGACGAAGCATTTATGGCAATCGAGTTGATAGATGATTCTCTTGATAGAAAGGGGGGATTAGTGGAACTACCCCGGCCATATATGGAGTGCTGATTCTGGCTGGGGAATTCGATGTCTACTTAAGGCTCCGGGCAAACTCTTGTGCATCCTTGAGGTCTTCAGCATTGGGCCTGCCCTTGTTTATTCCCCCGATGTATTTGAGAACGGAGTTGGTGTCAAGGCCCACACAATTAAATTCACCAGCAATTACGTAGCCTTTTGCCTGCAGTTTTTCCCTAAGGGCGTCATGAAATTTACGCGCAGTACTTCTGAATATGCGCGAATCAACGGCAACCCCGCTGGTCGAGAAGATGAACGCCTTTCCTTTTGTTGTTTGCGGCAGCCTGTCGGCAAGCTCAAGCAGGGCCCGGTGGTGCTTGGCATCATAAATCCCAGAGCCAAAACCTATCAGGTCGTATTCCCCGATATCGCTTAATTCCTTCGGCTCTATCAAATCCGCATCCAGAACTTCAGCCATCCTCCTGGCAATCTTCTCTGTGTTGCCGTGGTGTATGGACTTGTTTATTATCAACGTTTTCATTTTGCCGAAGACGGTTAGATTATTTCCTCCGAAATAGTGTGTATATGTACGGCCGGGTGTCTCCTGAGGGCATGTGGTACAGGTAATCGAAGGAGTCAACCAGTTCAAAGTCTTCCCCCAGTTTTTCCGCCAGCATTTTGGTGTCGTATCTCTTGACGTCCAGACCGCTGCATTTTTCCGCCCCTTCCAGAGAGAAAACGGCGATAATCACGTGACTGCCTTTCCAGACTACCTTTTTCAGCGTCGAGAAATAGGCCTGCTGCTGCTCTTCCTCTACCAGGAAGTGCAGCACGGCCCTGTCATGCCAGAGGGCGATGTCCTTTAGAGCATGGATGTGTTCCGACTGGCCGATATCGTCCACAATCCATCTGACCGAGGAGGCCCTTTCTTCCCCCAACCGCTCCTTTAGCTTGTCCAGGGCTGCTTCACTTATGTCGGTGGCGATGATATTACTGAACCCCCCGTCGATGAGGGAGTCTATGAACGTCGATGCCCCGGAGCCCACGTCCAAGATGGGCTCGGCCTTGCCGACATTGCTCTTGGATACCAGGCCCAGGGAAGGCGTCGATTCTTCCTCGTACCAGCCCAGCTTATCCACTTCCCTTGAATGATAGACGCTGTTCCAGTGTTCTTTCATTGAGTCATTCATTTTTGATTTCCTTTTTCATCTCCCCGAATTGTTTTTTTGTTATCTCGCCCTTGGCATATCTCATCCTGATTATGGTCAGCGCGTCTGAGGTCTCCCCCCTACTGGAAGAGACAAGGGTGACTACAAGCCAGATAATCGCGCCCCAGAAAAGCAGCATGAATATAAATCCGAATCCCATGCCGAATCCCATCATGCCGTAGCCTCCCATGCCCGTTCCTCCAAAGATAAACAAAAGGATTACCGCCGCGATGAGAACCCAGAGTGCCGTGTCTTTGTCCATTGTTGGTTACCTCCTCTTCTTGATTCTCTCTGCGAATTTCTGGCCGCTTGTCAGTTGCTCCAGCAGGACCTCCCGCATGATGTCGCAGGCCTGGACAACCTTCGGGTTTGCTATTCGATAGTATACGCTGAGTCCGTCTCTTCTTGTCAGCACTATCTTCTTGTTCCGCATCAATGCCAGGTGCTGGGAGAGATTGGCCTTGCGTATCTTCATCCTTGATGTCAGTTCATCTACCGACATCTCGCTGTCCCGCAGCAGGTTTATTATTTCCAGCCGCTTGGGGTTGGACATGGTCTTGCAGACCTCCGCGTGCAGCTCGTATATTTTTTTATCCATTTTCTCCCTCATAGGGTCTTCCAGACCTTCGCCAGCGACTCCCCTCCAACGTGTATCTTGAATTCAAGGAAGTAACCGAACGGTGTTGAATCCACCTCGAATCCCTTTTCGGTGAGTTTCGACTTGAGTGACTCAATCATCTCCTGGGCGAATTCAATGCCTGACTTGCTCTCGGACAGGTGCGCAAAGGAATGGAGCATTATTTTTTCCCGCCCGACCTTCCTTGCGAGCCAGGATATGTTGCTGGTGGCCTTTTTCAGAACCTTCTCCCTGCGGCTTTCGTCCTCGGCCTCGGACTGCAGGAATACGACAACGGAATCGTTTGTCGTTTGCTCTGTGTTCACGGTCTCAGCGCCTTCCACCGTCTTGCTGAAGGTCTTGTACCAGAATTCCGGGGAGTCGAACATCAATAGTTTCATAGTTTCTAAATATCGAATATATGATATTATGAATCAATCTTTAAATACCGAGCAGAAACCAGATAAAATGCCGAAGACGGAACCCAATCAAATGTTCGCATAACCAATACGGTAACTTGATGTATGGATTTATTTATTATCAGCGTTTTCACTTTATCGTTATGACGACATTCCCCTTCTTGTGCCCTTTGTCGACATAGCTGTGGGCCTCGACAATCTGCTCCAGAGGATAGCTTCTGTCAATGGCAGCCTTTAACTCCCCTGCCTCGATAAGCTCTTTGAAGAAGAGCAGGTCCTCGATTCTGTCCCCGGCTACCCCGCCGATTACCTTCTTGCTGCTCGTCATGGAGGTCCATATGCCTCGGACAAGAGGTGACAGCGTCATGTGGACGGCCCTAAGGTAGCGCCCATTCTCATTCAATGCTTTTACACTGCCTGAAAACGGGCTCTTTCCTACAGTGTCAAAAATAACGTCATAGGTCTCGCCGTTCTTGGTGAAGTCCTCTTTTGTATAGTCAATCACCTTGTCGGCGCCCAGGGATTTCACCATTTCCAGGTTCGTGGTGCTGCATACCCCTGTAACCTCCGCTCCAAGGTGCTTGGCAAGCTGTACCGCAAATGTTCCTATCGCTCCGGAAGCGCCGTAGATGAGGACTTTTTGCCCGTCCCGGACATCCCCTTTCCTAAGGAAATGCAGCGCAGTCTGTGCACCAAACGGAACGGCGGCGGCTTCCTCGTAAGTCATGTTGGCCGGCTTTGCTGCCAGCGTCCCGTCCTCGGGCAGGCACTTGTACTCGACATGGGTGCCCATTCCAAAACCGGCGGAGCCAAAGACCTGGTCGCCTTTCTTGAATTTCTTTACGTCCTTGCCCACTGCCTCAACCTCCCCGGCCAGGGTAAAACCCAGTATCTTGTTCCTTGGCCCTCTGATACCCGAGATTATTCGGTAGGGGAGCCATGGAAGGGGAGGAACGTCGAAACTCCGGGTTCTCGCGTCCCCTGACGATACTGTCGTTGCAAATACCTTGATAAGAACTTCGTTATCCTTCGGAACAGGTTTTTCCACCTCTTCAATCTTGAGAACGTCCGGTGGTCCGTATTTTGTGCATACAGCCGCTTTCATTATGCCGAAGACGGGACTTGAACCCGTGACTTCCACGTTTCTCAGTTAGAATGCTCTGGTTTGCCCGCGAGGGCTAACTTATGAGCGTGGCACTCTAACCAGCTGAGCTACTTCGGCGGAACTGCAAAATCAGTTCACACTTTGTGCGACGTACACTCGCCTACGGCTCGTTAGTCGCACTTGAATTCACCGGGTGAATCCACCGGCGGAATTCAGTGCTAATCTAAAATAACGAATCTAAACTTAAATAGATTTTTATCTGCCTAAGACTAAGTAATAGGTATAATGGCGAAGCTAAGCAGGGAGGAAAGGGAGGCTCAGAGGAAGCAGAGGTTCCTGGTCATTATGATGCTTGTCGTAGCTGCAAGCATGCTTTTCTCCGGGATTTATTACATCAACATAGGCGGGGGCCCTGCGCCCATTCAGAACGACCCGAGCGGGAAGCTTTCGCTCATAGAGCAGTACAATATCGAGCCCGCCACGAGCGGTTCGGTTCTTGTCCGGGCGGGGGAGCTGAAAAACGACCTCCTTGCAATCCCGATGGGCCAGTGCATGCAACTCGACAGCATAGTCGAGCTGAGGAATTCATCCATCGACGGGGTTGAGAGCATAAGCTGCGAGGTCGCGAACCCGCAGATGGACCCCACCTTTTCGATAATCTGCGGCACGTTCATCATGTTCCGGTTCCGGTTCGACCTCAACGACTCGGGAGTTAATGAGAGGGTCAGGGAAAGGCTGAGCAACGTTCTGAGCGAATACAGCCTGATGAGGGGCTATACCGTGGAGCTGCAGGAGGCTGTCCTCGGCGCCGGTGAGATATACATCATCGGCAGCCCGGAGACGAAGGAGGGGGACTACGTCAGGGCGACGCTCTTCAGCAGGGACCTGATTGCAGGAGGCACCGGGCTGCTCGGCCTCGAGGAGAGAATCGTCCCGGAAGCGTCCCGCGTCCCTGCAACGGTCGTCAACCTAACGGGAATCAGCGTCAGCGGCTCCGTTCCCGATGAATTCAACCGGCAGGCCGTGATGGATGCACTGGATTTGAACGATACGGAACTAAATTCCAGGCAGCCGGAATTCAGGGTCAATGGAACGTTGCCGGGGGAGAGCCTCGAGCTGATTGAGGCGGAGATACAGGAGGTCAACAACGTAACGACAATACGCTTCAACACGTCAAAGGACGAGATAGAGGCAGTCATCAAAGACGGGGGGCTGCCATACACCTTCGAACCCGGAGCAGTATTCTTCCAGATCGGGCTGAATGATAGCACGGGCTATGTCGAATCGCTGCTGGCTGAAAACGGCGCCGAGAACGTAACCTTCCAGAAGGTCGGGCTCGTATCGATGCCTGCCGAGGTGATAGTCGGCGAGATGCTGGTTCCGATAGAGAACTACGAGGCATTTAACACAATGCTCAAGATGGATACAGTTGTAGGAGATGAAATCAACATCAGCCTCAACACCATAACCTTCGGCGATCAGGTGATTCCCTTCGGAGCGCTGGAGCTGGGGAACGAGACTACTCCCAGTGCTCGTCAATGAACTGGCAGAACTTCTCGAATGCCTTCTTTCTATGAGATACTTTTGCCTTCAGCTCCGGGTCCTGACCGAATGTCGTTCCCCCGCCCTCTGGAATGAAAATGGAGTCGTAGCCGAATCCTGCGGTGCCTGTAATCTCCGTACCTATCCTCCCTGCAACCGTGCCGTCGAAAATCTGCACCCCGTCTATGTCGCAGTAGCCGATGGCAGAGACGAATTCGGCCCTTCTGTTCTT
>CAZJVE010000013.1:0-33544 GCA_964549685.1 uncultured archaeon
TACTAATTCTATTAGTTATCTGAATTCGGTAGTGCTATATTTTATTTGTATGGGGCTTGCTTTGCCCCTGATTTTTATTCTTATTAATTTTAATTCTCAATATGCCGAAGGAAATTATCAGAGCCAAAGGGCATGAGAGCGTTACTGCTAGGCACAGGACGACTATTGAATTTACCAGGGAGAAACATCTCACGCCGAGGGGCGACTGCATCGTTGCTGTCGGGGCCGATAGAGGACTGCAGGAATTCTCAGAGGAATTCAAGAATTTGCTGAGAGATGATGATGCTATTCTTGAGATTATAATAGAATGTGGTGGAATCTCCGAGACGGTCAGGGCAAAGGGCCATCACAATCTCACCTTAACCCACCCCACGGACATGGTTGTGAGGAAGAGCGACTTTGTCTGCGGCAGGACTCTTGCTGTTAAGGCTGACAAGGCATCCATCGATCTGGACAGGGAACTGGTTGAGAGGCTGAAGCATGGCAGCGAGGCGATAATCGAATTAAAAGTACTCAAACCAAAATAGTAAGGATGGTCGAGATTGATGATACATATGCGGAGGCCTTTTCCGGCTACTACTCAGAGATTCTGGTTACTGCAAGGGACGAGAAGTGGTTGATGGCAGCAGTGAATTCTGCTACTGGATTCGCCACCTCAGGGATTGGATGCAGCTGCGAGGCTGGAATAGGCCGGGTCCTGAGAGAGGGAACTCCCGATGGGAGAATAGGGGCGACCCTGCAGTTCTGGGTCCCGGCCTTCAAGAAGGACGCGGTGAAGGTGCTGGAGAACGAGCTGCTGAACAGGATAGGGCAGTCTATACTGACCGCGCCGACTACCGCCGTCTGGAATTCAACGGATGGCGAGAAATTCGACATTGGAAAGAAGCTCGGTTTCTTTGGTGATGGATTCCAGAAGAAGGATAAAATTCATGATAGAAATGTTATTAGAATTCCCCGAATGATGGGGGAGTTCCTGATTGAGGAGGGGATTGGCTATGCCAGGGGAGTCATGGGCGGCAACCTCTGGTTCTTCGGCGATTCCGAGGACTCGGCGCTTGAGGCGGCAGAGAAGGCTGTCAAGGCGATAAAGGGTGTGAACGGAGTCGTCACAACGTTTCCGGGAGGGGTGTGTGCCTCGGGCTCACAGGTTGGCTCGAAGTATAAGTTCCTTATTGCTTCTACTAACTGCAAATTATGTCCAACTTTGAAATGCAACATGGAGGAGAGCTGCGTTCCGGACGGAGTGGAGTCCGTCTCGGAGGTTGTCTTTAATGGCGTGAGCGAGGACAAGGTCAATGAGGCGATGGCAAGGGCCATAGATGCCGCTGAATCCACCACGGGCCTTATGAAGATTTCAGCAGGCAACTACGGAGGAAAGCTGGGCAAGTACAAAATCAATCTGAAGAGATGATAAAGAGAATCGCTGACCTGGCGCGGCTGGCTGCCGTGCTTGAGGTTTCTTCGAGAAAGCCGGGTAATGTGGGGCCGGAGCATGACTTTCCTGACACGACCTATGAGAACTTTGTTGCGGGGTCTATAGCTATTGGTGGAGGGATTGGAATTTCTGCCAAGGATGGATTCAGGGCAGGAAAGAGTGAGATTGGGATTGATGAGATTGGGATTGGGAATTCTATTCTAAAATGTATTACTGATATAAAGGAATCCCACGGCGGGGGGAACACCCACCTCGGGATTGTGATGCTTTTCGTGCCGATAGCTGCCGGGGCGGGGCTGTGTCTCGGGAGGGGCAACAACAGCCTGAAGGACGGGCTTAGGAATTCTATAATTGAGGTGCTGGGGAATTCTACGATGGATGATTCCAGCAGACTGTATGATGCCATCGAGCTTTCCGGGGTTGGCGGCCTGGGCAAGCTGCTTAGAAAGGAGCTGCCCTTCCATGAGCTGATGAAGAATTCACTAGAGAAGGATACCATAGCAGATGAGCTGAGCAAGGGGATGCCGATAGTCTTTGAGAAGGGCATTCCGGCGCTGGAGAGACATTACAAGAAGACCGGTAGAATCAGGGATGCGGTAACCCAGACATATCTTGAGCTTCTTGCGGAATTCCCCGATACCTTCATAGCGAGGAAGCTGTCTATGGAAGATGCTGAAGAGGTTTCGAAGAAGGCTAGAGAAGTGGTTGAGAAAGGGGGAATTTTCACTGACGATGGAATTAAAGCCATCGATGAATTCGATGATTTCCTGAGGAATTCCGAAAAGAAATTGAATCCAGGGACTACTGCTGACCTGGTTGCTGCTTCTCTTTTTGTCTGGCTTCTTTTCCATTCATAGCGCCCTGTACATCCAGAATTCCTCTTACGCCGATTCTGAGGGAGAGGGCTGCAAACAGACCTATGAACGTGGGCAGGAGGTAGAAGAAGATTCTGTTCAGGATTGTTCCCGCCATTGCTATTTCCGCCCCTATGCCTAGGGCAACGAAAATTGCGACTGACGTTCCCTCCCAGATTCCTACCGCTCCCGGAATGGCAGGGAAGAACGAGATGACTGAGGTTGTCGTTTCCGTTATCAGGGCGTAGTGGATTGGGATTTCGGAGCCCAGAGCCTTGAATGCCAGCCATAGCCTGAGAATTCTTAGAACCCAGACGGTAATCGATATCAGGGTTGCCGATATTATGATATCCCTGTCGAGCATGTGCTTCCTCATGGCCCGGTTGAATTTTGATGAGAGGGTGTCTATCTCGGATTTGAGTTTCGGGTACTTTCTTCTCAGGACAGGTATCTTTGAGATTAATCCAACGAAGAGGCAGACTATTCTGCCCGAAACCTCCTTGTGCAGGGCGGCGGAGAGGGCGATTACGAAGGCGATAAGAAGAACCAGGGCGATTATTCCCAGGGCGATTCCGAGCTCTATTGGGATTCCCATCATGAATACCAGTACAATTGCTGTCGCGCTCAGGATGAATAGGGGGAATATCTCCAGGAATAGGTCGGCGATTACGCTTGAAGCCGCAGTGGTTATTGGAATCTTCTCTGTCTTTGAGAGGATGTAGGCCTTAACAGGCTCTCCCCCCGCCAGGCCGACGGGAGTTATGTTGTTTATGAGAAAGCCGGTAAAGACCGCCGGAACCAGGTTCCTCATCGAGACCTTCGAGTGTTTTAGGATCATGCGCCATTTTAGTGCAGCAAGAAGCATGGTCGAGAGCTGGACTATGAAAAGGAGGATTAGGTATTCAATGGAGATGGACTGGAGCATTGAAAGAACTCTGTCGAAATCCACAGAGTAGAAGAGGGCTGCCAGAATCCCAATTCCAATCAAAAACAATACCGATAACTTGCGGTGCATCTTTGTGATATATGTATTTTAATGTGAACTGGGTAAAATACTTAACAGTATGCTAAGGATTTCTGCAATTGTGGCGGCACTCAACGAGGAGAAGGACATAGAGCACTGCCTCAGGTTCATACGGGCTCAGAAGTACCCCAATTTCGACATAATTCTCGTGGATTCCGGTTCAAATGACAGAACCGTTGAGATAGCAAGGAAATACGTTGATAAGATTCTTATTAAGAAGGTTAAGGGGCCAGGTCCAGCGAGAAATCTCGGTGCCAGAGATACTACAGCCGATGTTGTCGCTTTTACTGATGCCGATACGCAAGTTGCTCCGAACTGGATTGAGAGGATAGCGAAGGACTTTGCTGACCCGGAGATTGTAGGGGTAGGCGGGGTACTGAGGCCCAGGAACCCAAGGCTCCTGGACAGGATTATGTTCAAGATAAACTCCGACTGGTGGTACCGGCTTACTGCAAGGGTTGGCTTCTACCAGCTCGGGACTCCGAACTGCGCCTACAGAAGAGATGCATTCCTCAAGGCAGGGGGTTTTGACGAATCGCTATCCATGCTTGAGGATACGGAGCTCTCCATCAGGATGAAAAAATATGGGAAAATGATAATTGACAAGGACTTGTGGGTTTATAATTCTGCAAGGAGGTTCAAACAGGAGGGTTACCTCAGGGTTTTTATCAGATATCTGAGGGCCTACTTCACCATGTTCATAGGGAAGGGTGTGAAAGAGGGGCACTTCGATACCATCGAGCATTAGAATCAGGCGGCACCCATAATTCTGACAAATGCATTGAAGAGTGGCTCGTTGCTCCTTACCGAATGGAAATCCACTCCCGCGTCGTCGCAGATGCTGTGGAGCTGTAGTATGTGCTCCTCCAGCCTCTTCCGGTAGTCTCTCCTGAAGCCGGGGCTGAGGAAGGTCTTTATGGTTTCTGTGCCCTCCATGTCCTCGAATTCCACGTCGTCTCTCCATTTTAGGGTTATCTCGCCAGGGTCGAGGACCTGTACTATCTTGGCGTCCTTTGAGCTCTTTGCTATCCTGTAGATTCCGTCGCGGAGTGATTGCATGGGCTCCAGAAAGTCTGAGATAACTATCATGAATGCCTTGGACTTTATCATCGAAGAGTATTGTTCTATGCATCTCTTGAGATTGGTTTCCCCCGACTGGTCTGCCCTGTTCAGCATCTCTATGGCCCTGAAGAAATTCCTCTTGCCCTTCTTCGGCTGCATCAGGCGGCCTATGCCCTCCCTGTAGAGGGTCGTCGTGAATTTCTCGTAGTTCCTCATGGCAACAAAAGCAAAGCCCGCGGCAAGGCTTCCTGCATAGTCGAATTTTCTCATTCCATCGACAGAGAAGTCCATGCTGGCTGAGGAATCCACCAAGAGATGTAATATCTGCTTCTTCTCCTCTTCGAATCTCCGAATGTATAATTTCTCGGTTCTTCCATAGAGCTTCCAGTCTATGGCCCTGAAATCATCTCCCGGATAATATTCCCTGTGGTCGACTATTTCTATTCCCCGGCCCATCATAACGCTCTTCCTGCCACCCATATAGAGAGAGGAAACCTTCTTCCTGGCAAGAAAGTTCATCTGCTTCAACTGGTCCAGAAAGGTGGGGTCTATGGGCATTTTACCAGGATTCCTTTATAATCTTCTCGATTACGTCGTCTGGTTTGACTCCCTTCCTCTCCGACTCGAAATTCAGAATTATCCTGTGCCTCAGAATCGGATAGGCCATCGCCTCAATGTCCTCCTTGCTCACGTAGTCCCTTCCTTTTATCAGGGCCCTTGCCTTTGAAGCCAATACAAGCCCGATGGAGGCTCTGGGAGAGGCTCCATAGTCGAGGAATTCGCTGGCTATGCCATTATCCGCTGGCCTCGTGTTTCTGACTATATTCAGGGCATACTTCCTTATGACCGCCGCTATGGGCATCTTCCTTATTAGCTCCTGTATGTTGAGCAGTTCGTTCTTGCTTATTACTCTCCTTGGCTCGGGCACCTTCTCGCCGCTGTAGAGGTCCATAATCTTCTCCTCGTGCTCCTCGCCGGGGTAATCGACAAGAATCTTTAACAGGAACCTGTCCACCTGCGCCTCCGGGAGGGGGTACGTCCCTTCCATCTCTATCGGGTTCTGGGTAGCGAGGACGAAGAAGGGAGGGTCCAAGGGATATGTTGAGGTTCCCACGGAGACCTGCCTCTCCTGCATTGCCTCGAGTAAGGCTGACTGGGTCTTTGGAGTCGCCCTGTTGATTTCGTCCGCCAGGAGTATGTTCGTAAAGACAGGGCCTCTCTCGAACCTGAAGCTCTTCTTACCCTCCTTCTCCTCCACAACATAGGTCCCGGTAATGTCAGAGGGCATCAGGTCAGGAGTGCACTGGACTCTCTTGAACTTGAGGTCCATTATGTTGGAGAGGGTCCTGACTATAAGCGTCTTTCCAAGCCCCGGGAATCCCTCAAGAAGTGCATGGCTCCTTGTAAATACGGCTATCAGGATGTTCTCCATGACCTCCTCCTGGCCCAGTACGGTTTTACCCATCTGCGAGAGTATTCCCTTGTATGTCTTTCCAATCTCGGAATATGTCCTCTCGAGGTCCTTTTCCAGGTGCGGTTTTTCAATCCTCTTTGAATCGATTCCCTTTTTAACTTTACCTAAATCGGACGTCTTCTTTTTTGCCTTTTGGGTGCTTTCCCATAAACTTCCGCCTGCCTTCAATTTTACACCTTTTGTTTTAGTTAATATTAGATATAGATAAATTTATTCCGATTCCTCGATGAGCTTCTCGAAATAGTTCTTGATTATCTGTTCATACTTAAGGGGCTCCTCCTCAGGAGCTCTTGAGCCCTGAACGCCGGAGAGGGAGAACTCGTCGCTCTCCAGTGAGTCGTCCCCTACGTCCTTTATCTCAATCTCCCCGCCGTATTCCGGATGGATTTCAATGTTTACGTTCTCGCCCTCTATCTTTGCTGATGATGGGTTGCCGAATATATCCTGCTCCCCGGTATATCCTGTACCTCCGCCCTGGCCTGGTACCGGACCCTCGTTTATTCCTGGCTGCTGCCCTCCCGCCCTGCCGCCGAGTCTCTCCTGCTCCTCCTCGTTGCTGTAGTTACTGGACTCCCATGCGCCGGGTTCGCTGGGCGATGACAACCCTATGTTGATTCCAAGGGCCTCCCCAACGGTATTGAGCTCACCGAGGAATTCATCGCCGAAGGGAAGAATCTGGCTGAGGTTTATGAAGTTTATCGAGAGGAACACAAACGCAAGGATGACTGCAAATATCGTCCTGGAGGTCAGCTTTTTTACGTTGGTGAACGAGGAGCAGCATACGTCATCCATCCTCCTTGAGACATCGTTGTTCAGCCTCCTCATGATGAAGTTGTCCCTGTCCTTGTTGTCATAGGCCGTCTGCAGCCTCTCGTCCAGCGTTGGATACTCCTGAGTAACGAGGTTTATCGTATCTGTCCTCATCTTCTTCCAGATGAGAGCGACTGGTAGATAGAACAGGGGGATGATAACCACGAGCCTCAGGTCGATTCCGAACAGTGTGAAGACCGTTGCAAATAACAGGAAGAGTATGACCGAATTGATGAGGAGAATGAATACCATAATGTTGCTGATTGCCTTATCGACCTCCGTAAGTTTTGTTACAATCTCGTTTTTCATCCTATGTTGCCCGGTCTTTTATCCGTTCGAGCACCCTCGCGAGCTCCACGGCTATTTCATCTATGTCGTTAACTGCCTTGAATATGTCCTCCTTGTCCTCGTCCAGGTCATCCTCCACTTCGTCTATCGTGCCGTTCTCGCATGCCTGCTCCATCATATCTATATGGTTCGACAGTGCAGTTATGTAGCCTTTTATCTCAGTTATCTTTACGTCGTTTATGTCGTTCACATAGCCCTTGCCCTCGTTCGCATATCCTATTATTTCATCGCCCATCTCCTGGAACCTTGATAGGGATGAATTCACGTTGCTGAATTGAACCTGCATTGCACCGTAGCTCCTCTCGCAGTATTCAAGATCCACACTCGCCGAGGTATATTCGGATTTCCATGTGTCCCTTTCACCCTTTATGTCGTCTATGTTGGCTTCAATGCTCTCTTTTTCACCCTTGAGGTCCGTGTAGTATTCCCCCAGGGAGGTGACCTGCTGCTTTGATAGATTGAGCTCGTTTATTATATCTATGAGGTCTTTCTCCTTCTTTATCAGCTCCTCGTTCTTTAGGAGCATCTCCTCCGCAGTTCTGTTCAGTTCGTCCTTTGTTTTACTCACGTCACCAATGGCTGATTGATAGTCGGAATTCAGCCGCTGATAGGTAAGGTTGTAGTAGATGGTTATTCCCACTATCGAAATTAGAAGAAGTGCTATTATTCCAAACAGGGTGAAATTTACATCTTTTTTCATTATTATTAATATCCTCTTTCAGGTATAATAATTTAGCATGACCAAAAAAGCGCAGGTCAAGGACTACATGATCAAGGACGTTGACTACCTCACCCATAGAATGACGGTGAAGGAGGCGATTGACTTCTTTCTAAAATCGGGGCATGAGAAGTTTCCCGTGGTGAAGAACGGCACCCTTGTGGGAATTATAACGGCAAGGGATTTACTAAAGAACTCCAAGACGCTGGACAAACAGGTGAGAGATATCCTGCCCGCCGGCAAGGTCGTGGTTGCAACTCCCGATTTGTATCTCGATGACGTAGCAAGGATTCTCTTCCGGCACGGGTTCAACAAGCTGCCCGTAGTTAATAGCGGCGGCAAGCTGGTGGGGATTATTGCCAACACAGACATCCTGAGGTCTCACATAGAGAGGGCAACGCCACAGAAGGTGGACATGGTGAAGAACCTCATCGAGTCTGGGCACAATCTGAAGGTCGATACCAGGAGGTATATAGTGCCAGTAGACAAGTTGCATCCGACGCAAAGGGAGGTGTATGCCGACGAGCTAGGGGGAAGAGAATATGAACTGAAGAAAGGGCTTGCCGAGCCCCTAATCGTTGTAAAGAAGAGGGGCTACTTCGTCCTCGTGGACGGGCATCACAGGGCCGTTGCTGCCCTGCATCTCAAGATTCCCGAACTCATGGCCCATGTCCTTGAGTTGAGCGAGGACATAGAATTGGGGATGGAGAAGACCGCCAGGGGAAAGAACCTCATGAGCCTTCACGACATCAAGGTCATCGGGAACGCCCAGCACCCATTGCTTGAGATTACAACAAAAAAGATTAGGAGAAGGGATTTGGAGTAATTTTGGTGGAATTAAAACCGATAAGTGGGGAGGCACCACTCCAGATCTAAATTCCAAAAGAGGCATACTGCGCTGAAATTTTCGAGGTTTTTATAGTAAGAAATTTAAGGATTAATCCTCCAAATTTTCTGCTAAGAATGGACATTCTAAGATTCAAAGAAGGGTTCAAGAACTGGAAAACAAGCTATGATGTCGAGTTCGAGTTCGGCTATGACAGCAGTCTGAGGAAGAGAATCAGCGCCATCGTATTCCACCTGCCGAAGGCCGGGAAGAGGCTGGCAGTCCCCTGGAAGATATTCCAGGACTATATCCATAACGAGTCGGAGCTCTCCTATGCCGACTCCACGGGGCTGTGCATAAAGAGGGCGGTTAACGGCCTTTATATATCCGACTCGAAATTCTTCAGCCTTGTGGTTCAGAAGGACCAGCTCGATGCCATAGGTATCGCCGCAAGGAGAACGTTGGAGAACGTCTCTGTCTCTGTCGAGAACATCCTGAAGGAATTTACCTCTGATAATTCTGTACACAAAGAGGGGCTTCGGGTGTAGGTGTGCCCCATTATGATTTCCAAGGTCGTGAGATGGCTTGAAAAGAATTCTAGAATCGCCTGGACTCTTACAGTATGCTATATGATAGTGATATTCATCATTTCCTCCATTCCATTCGTGGTGAAGGGCGGTCCTCTGGGAGGCAAGGAGGCACCGATAGTCGAGCACATAATCGAGTATTCGGTCCTTGGTTTTCTCCTCTTTTGCTCTTTTAGCAGCACTGGAAGGGTCAGGAAACGGGTTATATTTCTCGCTGTTTCAGTAGCTATTCTATACGGCATCTCTGATGAGATTCATCAGTTCTTCGTGCAGGGTAGACAGTGCGATGTTCTTGACGTGATTGCTAATTCAGTCGGCTCTGTTATCGGCGTTATGGTCGGGGATTACAAGAGGGAGTGATTACATCTCCACCAGGCACAGGTCGAGTTCTTTGGCCAGATTCAGTGCATGCTGGAATTCGTTCCAGGTGAGTCTCCTTGTCAGTTCCTCGTAGTCCATCGCCTTGTGCTCGGGCCTGTACTGAGCCATCACGTTCACCTTTACCGTCCTGCCGAGGTTCTCTGAAATCCATTCCAGAATAGGTCGGGTGCAGCAGTCCAGATGCTCTGGTAAGACAAGGTGCCTTATTATGACCTCAGCCTGCTTCTGTGCCAAGAGATGGTTCCTTTGAGTGACTGCCATGTAGTTCTTCACCCCGGACAACCTTTCGGCGCATCTGTCGTTGCCGTACTTGAAGTCGGTCAGGTAGATGTCGATGACTCCGTCGAGGAGCTGCATGGACTCCTTGGTCAGGTACATGTTGGAATTCCATACCTGGGGGATGTTCCTTTCCAGCTTTGTAAGGACCTTGAGGATGTAAGGCAGGTTCGGGGTCGGGTCCCCTCCGACCCAGTTGACGTTCTTTGCGTTCGCTCTGGAAATCATGTCTGCCATGGTCTCCGGCTTTATCTCGATGCCACGGTTCGGGAACTGGCTGATGTCCCAGTTCTGGCAATAGACGCATGAAAAGGTGCAGCCCGAGAAGAATATCGTGTAGGAAGGGACGAGCTCTGATTCTTCTCCGAGATGGCTGAATTCGGAGGCGATTCTTGGTTCAAGGACTCTGCAGAATCCCTTCTCTCCCTCAAGCCTGTTGGCTCCGCACCTTCTCTCGCAGAGGTGGCAGCTCTCCAGAATCTCCCCGGCCTTGTTAAGCTTCCCGTCCAGATTCCTGCAGAGAAGGAAGCTGGCCTTCTCCTTGCCGTCGAGAATTGAGAGGTATCTGTCGAGCGGCTTTTTAGCACTCATCATAAATATATACTATCCACTCCAATTAGCAAAATGGAAGACGCGGTCCTTAAAATCATGAAGAAGCCCAAGCTGAAGAACACCGTTCTTATAGAGGGCCTGCCGGGAATCGGACTGGTAGGTAAGCTTGCCGGCGACCAGTTGCTTGATGAATTGAAGGCAAAAAAGTTTGCCGAACTTTATTCTCCCTATCTGCCTCCGCAGGTTAATATACAGGAGGACAACACCGTAAGGCTGGTGAGTATGGAGTTCTACTACGCAAAGGGGAAGAAGAACGACATAATTATCCTTGTCGGGGAATTCCAAGGAATCACGCCCGACAGCCAGTACAGGATTGCTGAAAAGGCTCTCGACCTTGCGGAAGAATTCAACGTCAATAAAATCTTCACTCTCGGCGGGCTTGGGACAGGGAATATAACGAATAAACCAAGGGTGTTTGGTGCTGTAACCCATAAGGGGCTGGTGGGCGACCTGGAAAAGGCGGGGGTTGTTTTCAGGGGTACTGGAGCTATTTTTGGCGCAAGCGGCCTTCTGCTAGGGCTTGGGATGTATAGGGGAGTGGATGCCATATGTTTAATGGGAGAGACACACGGTCAGATAATAGACGCAAAGGCAGCAGAGGCTGTACTCACGGTCCTTACCAAGCTTCTCGAAATAAAAATAGACATGACGGAGCTCGAGAAGAAGGCCAAGGAGACCGAAAAGCAGCTCAGCAAGATGAGCAAGATGATGGAGGAGCAGAAAAAGGCCCAGGAAAGGCAGCAGAGGTTTTCTGAAGAGGTTCCCACCTACATAAGGTGAGAAGCTGTTTCTGTTATTTTTCTTTATGAGTAAAGAATAAGGGATTTGAATATGAAGCGATACGATGTAGACTTCCATATACACTCGAAGTATTCGGGGGGGACTTCAAGTAGCATGGAGCTGCCCCTTATAGCAAGGGAGGCAGAACTCAAGGGGCTTCATCTTGTCGGCACGGGAGATGCACTGGACCCAAGATGGCTAAAGCATCTGAAGGAGAATCTGATTGAGGACAGCTATGGAATCTACTTTACAAAAGATGCGAAGACCCACTTCATGATTACTGCCGAGGTGGAGGATTCGAGGAGGGTTCATCATCTCCTTCTTCTTCCCTCAAGGTCAGCCGCGGAATCCCTGATTGACAGGTTCAGGAAATACTCCAACGACATAGGCAAAGACGGAAGGCCCAGTATCAGACTTACTGGCGAAGAGATAGTGGACTATGCCAGGGAGGTCGATGCCATGGTAGGCCCTGCGCATGCATTCACACCATGGACTGCTATCTACAAGGAATACGACTCAATAGAGGGGTGTTATGGCTCGAATTCCAAGAGAGTGAAATTCCTGGAGCTTGGCCTTTCCGCAGATTCGTATCTCGCTGACAGAATCCCCGAGCTGAATGGGGTTACATTCCTCAGCAATTCCGACACACATTCTCCGTGGCCCCATCGCCTCGGGAGAGAATTTAATCGCTTGGAGTTAAAGAACCTGGACTTCGACGATATAAAGGATGTCATAGAGAGAAAAAAGGGGCGAAAGTTTGTCCTTAATGTCGGATTGAATCCAAAGGAGGGTAAATACCATCTGTCGGCGTGCTCAAGATGCTATCAGAGGTTCATGTTAAAGGACGCGCTGATGATGAAGTGGAAGTGTCCCGAATGCAATGGAAGGATAAAGAAGGGCGTGTTTGACAGGATTGAAGAGCTTGCGAAATTCAAGGAGCCGAAGCATCCCTGGCACAGGCCCCCATATCTTCACATAATCCCTCTCGCAGAGGTAATATCCGTCGTTACCGGAATCAGGACGATAACAAGTAAAACCATACAGGAAAGATGGAAGTCCCTGGTCGATTTATTCGGGACCGAGATAAACGTGCTTGTTGATTCTGAGATAGCAGATGTCAAGAGAGCCGACCTTGAAGTGGGCAGGGTCATAGAAAAATTCCGGCAGGGTAAGATTCAGTACGTTGGTGGTGGCGGAGGACAGTACGGCAGGCCAACCCTCAAGGGAGAAGGGGACGAATTCTGGGGCTCCGGGCAGAGGTCGCTTACAGATTTCTAGTTAGCAGTCCGGGTCAGAACAGCTTACACCGTAGTCTGTGGGGCATATGCTGTCGCTATCGCCGCAATCATAGACGGTCGAACATATCATAACGCTTGATGAGGGTATGGTCGTGGTTGTAGGGGCTACTGACGTCGTTGAGGTTGATGTCGTTGAGGTTGATGTCGTTGAGGTTGTTGATATTGAGGTTGTTGATGTAGTAGATATTGACGTGGTCGTTGTCACAGAGGTTGTTGTTATCTGCAGATGGAACTCATAAAAGCCGTGGATGACTCCTCTTTCCCAGCGCGATATTTCAGTACTGCCCACCCTCCCGGAGTAGGACAGGTTGACGTAAAGAGTATATGGGGTTCCCCTTGGCTTTAGCCCGTCCACACAATCAGTGGCACGAATCCAGAACTGCTCGTCCCTTCTTTTATTCCCGGTCCCGTTGGTTATGTTGCATTCCTTGGCGGGCGGCCCGATCATATTCATTATCGTGATATTGCTGACGTTGATAACATAGCCCGCACCATTAACAAAGATTCCCGAGAAGTTCCCGTCAGGGGTTAATAGTATGCTTGTTTCAAGGGGCTTAATCTTTGAGAACCCGGACACTGTGACTCCCGTCTGCTCCACGTTGAAGACTCCAAGATACCAGAGGGTCGCCCCTATTATCAGCAGGACTATGATTGCCCATCCATAGGCCATCACGTATTCAAATGCCCCCTGACCTCTCTTGCTTGGATTCATTCTAAAAGGTTGATATCTGGTCGATTGTCCCGCCGCAGCAGGCCCATTCGTAATTTGCTCCTCCGTTTTTCCTGACGCAGCCACTAACGGGTGGGTCGCAATTTGAATGCCCCGTATCTGCTGTCTTCCAGTCGCTACACCCGGTGCATGGTGCTCCAAGGTTGCATCCGCTTGGAGGCGATGCGGTGCTTGCATAAAGGTGAAGCAGGGTGCTGTCCCCTGAGTTGTATGTGTCTGTTCCGCCAAGGTACGAAACGGTAGGCTCTCCCGAGGGGGTTACATTGAGCCTTATGGCCTTGCCTTCATCAACTCCGGTGCCGGGAATATTGAAACTGTACCAGGCCTCTCCCTGGTCTTCGACTGCTGTCGTCTCATCTCTATATTCATAATTGCCCGGGCTCACCTCGACGTAGGCCTTGACTGTCGCATCAATAGCCGGGGAACCATCGATTGTAACCTTCCCCCAGAAATTCGGATATATGACCGGCTGTGCATATACCATGATGAGCAGTATCGCAGCTATCAGGAGGGCCGAACCCAAGACGATTATGTTCCTTCCTTTCATTTTTATTAATATTAGATTTTCTTAGATTAAACTGGCTCGAACGGTAATGATATCAGGTTCCAGCCCTGGTTGAGGTTTATGGTGGAGCGGTCATAGACCGTCGGTCCCTGTAGTGTTGCACTTGATGTAGCAACAAAGCCATCAGAGCCGCTGAACTTGTAAGTATGCGTTCCTACAGAGAGTCCGGAGACCTGGACCGAATACTGATTCACGTCCTTGTATTGGCTCTGCGTCGTTGCGTCGGAGAAGTCCCCGGTTATGTCATAGGGAGTGCCGCTCACATCGACGTTCAGCCAGCTTGGAGCATCATTATCCTGGTCGCTATAGTAAACCGTAAAGGTGAATGTGGTATCTGTATATCCGATGGAGGGGCTAACGCTTCCGTTCAATACGGGCGGATTGTCACAATTTGTACAGGTAAGGTTAAGTCCCTCGATATTGCCTGAGTTCCATGTTGCTGTCTGGTCGGCAGTAAAGCCATTTATCTTGAAGACAATGGTATCGCCGCTTACGCCGCCGTCTTTCTCCGGGGTGTCTCCGTTGTCCGGCGGTATTGTGAGATATGAGGCCTCGGGGTCCAGACTTATATGCGGACCGTATATTCCCTTCACCCGGGTGAGATATGCGGAATATGTTATCTCCTCCCCGTCAATCCATATCGTTATCTCTGTGCCCATGGGCGCCTCGACACTGTCTCTTATTATGCCTCCATAGTATGATGCAGGCATGAGCTGTGACGTTGCAGCGTAGATCCCGATGATGATTAGGATTCCTGCAAGGTAACGGCTATGTTTTCTCATTTTGTTTCAATATGGTCTTGTGGTTTCCAGTATTACAAGCGTATCGTCTTCGGTCATCTTTATGAAATACCCCGTTGTAGGAGTTACGTTCTTGAGTGACCATAATTCGTCTCTCAGGGGTTCGGGGATAGATTCTATCGCATCCATCCATTCCCCATTCTCATAGGCCCGGAGCTGGGCCCAGTTGCTGCCAAGCGAGGCATCAAGGAAATTTTCAACAGAGATTGTCGCGTTCCTTGGATAGCCAATCATGTTCCATCCATCCCAGTTATCCTGCGAATAGGTGGAGTTATATAACTGCATCTCGATTTCCTTGTAGTAATGGATTCCTGTCGCGGTGATATTGTCATCATTGGTTAGGGTGTCACTTACGTTAACCCAATAGCTGTTTAGATTGCTTATCTTACCTATCTGGTCTGGAACCGGAATCCCTACCTTATTCTTGCACCAAAACCATTCAGCAGACCTGCAGTCATCCTTGCTGTGGGTCTGTATGATGTTCCACTTTCCGTCAACCTGCTCCAGGAATGAGTCAAGCGTTTCATTTACGAGCTGATATGGAGTCGATATCAGATTCCAGCCGGTGTAGAGGGATATGTTGTACTCCTCCACGGGAACCACCTCGAATTCTCTTACCTCTCTCGTTTCGTGGTAGGGGAGGGATGTTGTTGTCCCTTCCTGGGTGGCTATCCCCGAACCGCTGATTTGGTCCCCCTCTCTTGATTCCATGAGTGGCGGGGTTTCGATGGTTTCGGTTGTTTCATCGGCAGTATCGGTGCCGGTAATGGATTCCCATATCTGGGTGAGCGTGTCCATCAAATCGGAGTTTTCGGGCTGTGCAATAGCGAAACTAGGCAACAGAACCAGAATCAGTGCAACAACGCCAATGAAAGCAAACCGTTTATCCATCTCTATTTAAGATTTAATTTTTATGCATAAATATTTATGCTTTTTGCCACCTATCGTCCCATTCCACCTTTACCTTATGCTTAGATTCACGCAGCGAATTCTCGATTGAATTCCTTGCCGCCAGAATCCTTTCCCTGACCTGAGCTTTTTTCCTTTCTATCTTCTCAGGCTCCCTTTTGAGTTCGTCCAGTTTTGTGCCAAGGTGCTCTATCTCCGCCATCAGCTCCCTGCCCCTTCCGCTTTTCTTGAAGGATGCAAGCTTCTTGGATACCTGGACCAATTCTGATTCGATTGATGCATGAAGTTCTCTCAGCCCCAGGAGCTCCTCAAGGTTCTTCTCGACTCTTGCTATTTTATCGAGTTCGCTCTTCTTTATTTTGAGTTTCCCGGAGTCGATTGCCTTCTTTATGTCCTTAACGATGGAGTCCAGGTCCGGGCCCCTGGATATGAACTCCTGCAGTGGGTTTTTGATGTAGGCGTCGATGTCCTTCCTGTCCAGTTCCTTTTTGAGTTTCTTCAGGGGTCGTTTAATTGGTGATAGGTAACCGTGAATCTTTGTTTCTATGCCCCTCTTTTTCTCGCCAAGCTCGTTCAGCTTTTCCTGGAGGGAGTGAAACTCCCTGAACTCGGGACTTTTCTCGAAGTCTGCCCGCTCCTGGATAAGTTTTTTCTTATCCTCCAGCGTCTTTTTCAGTTCCTTCTCAATCTCCTTTTCCCTGGAAGCAAGCTCCTTCAGCCTTCCGGATTCCTTCTCGATTTCGCTGATGTTATCGAGTATGGACTCATAGGTGCTCTCTGGGATGAACTCCTTCAACTCCTTTCCCTTCGCGACAATGGACTTCAGCTCCTTGGCCATGTCCTGGATTACGTCGCCAAAGGCCACTGGGAGATATCTGCCCTGCCCTCCAATCACCTTTCCCATGCTGAGGATTGTAGCATTGAGATTACGGTGGAATTCCCCGATGTCCTCCCTGCTGGAATTCTCGATGTCCCTGAGATAATCGTGAACCCCCCTGACGAACTCCGGCTTTGAAGCAATGACTATCTTCTTGGCCCGTTTAGGGATGTTCTTTGGGCAGTCGGTCATTTCAAGCTTGTCTGCATATTCATTTATCCTCCCAACGGATTTTAGAATATCATCAACTATCGGCTTGGCATTCCTGTAGCTTTCCTTGCTTTCCTTCTCTATTCTTTCCCGCAGCCAGTCATCTAGTTCTGAGAATTTGATACTCTTTATTTTTTCAGATGGCTTCTCTCCTTTGCCGAAGAATCTATCGAGGAATCTCATTCCCGTACCCTGCCCCTGAGCTCACCAACCGCCCCGGAGCCCGTAAGGAACATCGCTATCCTCAGCTCGGTAAGGAACCTGTTCAGGAATTTCATGGCTCCCTTCTTTCCGTCTGCAGAGTATGCCTTCAGGACGGGGAGTGCTATTCCAACGCAGTCGGCTCCCAGGGCTATTGCCTTCGCAGCGTCCAGGCCGCTTCTTATCCCGCCGGACCCTATGACCGGTACGTTGCCTGAGACCTCCCTTATGCAATCAGCTGTTGGAATTCCCCAGCCGGCGAAGGTTTTGCCTATTTCTTCCTGGTTGGCCCTGTAGCCTTCCACAAGACTCCATGAAGTGCCTCCTGCTCCTCCAACATCTATTGCATCCACCTTGAGCTGGGCTGCAATCTCATGGGAAATTCCGGAGCCGACCTCCTTTGCTATTACTGGCTTGTCGAGCTTTGAGGATATCTCATTTACCTTTTCGATTAAGCCTGAGAAGTTTCTCTCTCCCTCGGGCTGAATTGCCTCCTGCAATGGGTTCAGATGGAGAGCAAGAGCGTCTGCATCAATCATCTCGATTGCCCTCTTGCATTCATCAAGGCCGTATTCGTTGTTCAGCTGTATTGCACCAAGGTTGGCTATGAGCAGTATGTCCGGGGCAATGTCTCTCACCTTGAATGTCAATTCCAGAGCCTTGTCCTCTATTGCGATGCGCTGACTCCCTACTCCAAAGCCGATTCCGAGTTCCTGGGAGATTTCAGCCAGCTCCCTGTTTATCTTTTCCGCCTCCTTCGTTCCCCCGGTTATACCCTCGATGATTAACGGGTATTCCAGAGTCTTGCCGAGGAATTCTATTTCGGTATTGACCTCGTCCAGGTTCAGCTCGGGGAGAGCCCTGTGAACCAGCCTCACCCTCTCGAATCCCGTGCTTCCGGCCTCGACGTCCTTTTCGAGGCATATCCTTATGTGGTCGAGTTTTCTATCCTTCATTGTTATCTATTTGGCTTACTTTCTTATTACGGTCCCTAGATTTCTTTCACCGAGGAGGGCCTTCTTCACAAGCCCCGGCTCCAGTGCGCTTATTATCTCCGATTCAATCTCCAGGTTCAGGAGCTCCCGGACCTTTCTTTGCATGCCCCCGGTTACGTCGGTGGAGGTCGAGCTGCCAATGCTCAGCGAGTCGATGTTCCCGGAATTTATCTCCGGAATAAGCTTTGCGTTTTCGTTCTCCTTCGGGTTTGAGTCGAATATGCCTGCGACATCGGTTGTTATTATTACTCTGGAGGCGTTGAGGTTCTTTGCGAGATATGGGACGAGGTGATCGCCGGATAGGATTGCTATCCCCTTCTCCTCGTCGATGAGGACGTCGCCATATGCGACAGGGATTAAACCGAGGTTGAGGATTCCTTCAAGTGCTTCAGTAGGGAATTGAACCAGTTTTTCATCCTTCAGAATCCCGCCCGCCGAGGGCTGGAACTCGATTGCGTTGAGGTCGGCTTTCCTCAGGGCCTCGACGACAAGGAAATTCAATTTTTCCATTGAGTGATGAGTGATGGAGAAGCCCTCTACTTGCCTGTCACCCTTGAGGCCCTCGTTTAGCTGGTATTCCTTCGCAGGCACATGGCCGAATGGCCCTGCGCCGTGCACTATCAGGAGGGAGAATTCCCCTTCTTTCTTGGCCTCGGATATTTCAGTGGCCAGTCTCTGCAGAATCTCCTGGTTTACCTCGGCCTTGCCCTCGCCCTTCTTGGTTATCACGGAGCCGCCCAGCTTCAGGATTATGAGTTCAGCCATCTTCAATAATAATTGAGTCGTTGTCGATAATTAATTTGTCGCCATTCTTTATCTTGCCGATATCCACCCTGTCAATGCACGGGATGTCGGAGATTATTGCCCCGACAGCGACTATCGGCTCGCATTCCTGGTTTATGATGGCTGCCGGGGCAGCATCGTTCTTCTTGAGCCTGTAGAGGGAATATGAGCCAACTGTTGAGCCCTTCCCGTGAGGAAAGATTAAAATTTTATTTTTTATTGAAATTCCCTGCAATTCGTGACCCTCTTCCGTTATCATTCCTGTCTCTGAGTCGATACAACCAAAAAATGAGAGCGGTGAATTCGACTTGAGGGCTTCTCCCTCTACCTTCCCGGCCCGTATTATTCTGCCCTTCAGCTCCATTTTCCTGTTACTGCTGCGTTGATGCACTGCTCCAGGTTTCCAAACCTGACGCTCAGGTTGCAGTGCGAGGGGGCATAGAACGCTGCCTTTCCTGCGTTGGTTGCCATGGTCTTGAAGCCCAGCTCTTCGACTGGAGCCACAACCATGCAGGTGTCGGCAACGACCTTCGCGCCTGAGGATTCTATCTTTTTGGTGTCTGCAGCATCCATGATTTTTCTCGAGGTGGTTATCCAGAGCTCTGATTTGACCGTCTTTCCGTCCAGGAGATTTGAAATCTTCTTCAATTCGTTCAGCGAGGCGTGGGGGCAGCCAATCGCGACGAGGTCTATTTCGTTTGTATCTGAGTTGAGGGCGTCGTAGCCGTCCAGGAGGGTTTCGATGGTGAGGGTTTCTGCAGTTGTAGTGCCTAACTCTCTAGCCGGTGTGATTCCCTCAATGTAGTAGAGCGCCACAGCCCCGGATGCTGCCATCGCAGCACCCAGTGACTTGAGCTGGTCGGAGTCTGTTTTCCTTATCCCTTTGAAATAAGGAATGGAATTCCCTGCACTTTTTCCAACAGTATAACCTAGAGCGCCGAAGTCGGATATGCTGTTGAGCTCGCACTTAACCTCAACCAGGAGATTCGGCTTCCTGTTTTCATCGAGATGGAGGCCGTATTCTGGGGTCCTTCCAACTATCGCTGCTGCAAGGGCTGAGGGACCTCCCTCCCTGTTCGTCCTTGCGCCAATGACTGAATTTGCGTAGCTGACTGCCGAGGACTCGCTCCATGCGACATGCTCGCCCTGCTTTGGGACGTTGCCTGCCAGGTAGGGGGTGCACGTACAACTTGGTTGAATTCCCATCTTCTTGTAGGCTTCAATAACACGAGTTTGCTTTTCAGCGAATTCCTCGGAAATTCCCAGCTTTTTCCAGTTGTTAATGTCAATTCCAGCTGGATTAAGAGTAGTTGGAATTCTCACCCTTGCCCCTTTGTTAGCCCAATCCTCCAGGAATTCCAGCCCTGCCTGGCCGAGATTCTTGTAGCTGACTCCTGCGACCTGTGCGCTGCTAACGGGGATGAATCTCCCGGCACCATAGATTTTGCCGAGCGCGAGAAGGATTTCCATGGCCTTCTGGACTCCTTCGCCCTGCCCTCCGTCCAGCATCGATTGCTCTTCCTTTGTCAGTTCCATTGCGTTAGAATTCAATCCTGCTGAATTTCCCCCTCTCCCCGTCGGAGGGGATTGTTGCGTCCAGTCCTACTTTACAAGTGCTCCTGTCTTCCTCGGCCGAGGGGTCCAATGAACTGCCCGGCTCCCTGAAAGATATTATGTCCTTGTCAGCCTGGAATCTGGTTGCAACTGCCCATTCTATATCCTCCGAGTCGTGGATGTCTATGTCAGAGTCAACCACTATGAGATGCTTCAGGCTCTTGTGGGTCTTGAATGCGGCTTCAATCGCCTTCTTCCCATCGTCGGAGTTCTTCTTGTCTATCTGGATAACTGCGTGGAGCCATGAACATCCGCCATGAGTAAGGAGGACGTTTTTGCACTTACAGACCTCATTGACTGCATTAAATATTACGGGCTCTTTAGGCATGCCCATCAGGAGCTCGTGTTCTTCTGAGGCAGGGAGAAGGGCCTGGTAGATTGCGTCCTTCCTGTGCGTTATGAGATTAATCTCAATGACCGGCTCCTCCCTGACGATGTCGTAGGTCCTCGTTATGTCGGGGAACGGCCCCTCGGCATGCCTCTCCTTCGTTATCTTTCCCTCAAGGACTATCTCTGAATCAGCAGGGACAAGGATGTCGTTAGTCTTGCACTTTACGAGCTCGAGGGGATGGAGGGAATTCGCAATCTCGAATTCATTGGTTTCAATCCCTGTCGAGATTGCTGCCGCAAGGAGGACAGATGGATGCAGGCCAATGCAGATTGCAATGTCCAGTTCGCCGCCGGCCCTCTTCAGGTACTCCATAAGATGCCGGCTGCAGATTCTTGCAACCAGCCTGTTCTTGGAGATGGGGCTCGCGCGGTGGAAGCTGAGGTTGAGACCAAATTCCGGGTCGTTGGAGACAAAGACTCCTGCTGTGATGTATGGTCCCATGTCTCCTTTTGTATGTGTCAGGATTGGCAAGGTAGCAAGGTCAACTTCTTTCTCAACGACCTCCTGACAGGGGGCGTTATCGGCTGTCTTGGGCTTGGTGGGACTGTCTATGGCCCTGCTTATCCTCTGAATCAACTCCTCCCTCTTCACGCCGAGGGCTTTGGCGAAATTCTCTCTGGAGGAGCATACTCCTCCGACGACTTGATAGGAGGAATTCCTTACTTTTTCAAATTGAATTAGTTTACCAGAATTTTCATTTAGAATTTTCGCAATCTCCAGGTTTGGGTCGGCTTCCTTTAATATTTTTTCTACAGCCACTCCTGAGATAAATTCCCTCATGCTCATTTTATAGAACCTGGTAGTTGTTAATTAATATTCGGCAGAGGAAAAATAGGACTATCGTCGATTTTTCAGTCTCCTGGAAGGTTGATGACGGGGCTGGCCTCGTCATACTTTACCCACTTCCTGTAGACGCTGTGCTCGACACCAATGGAGTCGAGAATCTTTCCTGCAAAGAAGTCCGTTACATCATCGACGGTCTTCGGCTTGTAGTAGTAGGCCATGTTGGGGGGCAGGATTATTGCTCCAGAAAGCTTCAGCTTGCGCATGTTCTCGATTGCGGCGAGGCTGAGCGGGGTGTCCCTTGGAACCACCACCAGCTTCCGGTTGAGCTTGAGCATGTTCTCTGCACAGCGAGTTATCAGGTTGTCGCAGAAGCCGTTTGCTGCTGCTGACATGGTTTTCAGCGAGCAGGGGACTATGACCATCGCATCGACGGGGTTTGAGGAGCTCGCAATTCCCGCGTCGATTTCATTCTCATCGTAATGGAACGTGGAGAAGCTGCGAATCTCATCGGAATTCCCCAGTTCATACCCCATCACCTTCTTTCCTGCATCGGATATAATGAGGTGGGTCTCAATCCTCTTCTCCTTCAGGACCTCCAGCAGCCTCGTGGCGATTGCCGCTCCGGAGGCTCCGGTTACTGCGACTATTACGCCCATAAGATTAAATTAGTTCATTCCAATATTTAAAGATGCGCATTATAGAAGTCGTTGAAGGACGAACAAAGCTTCTCGTGCCAAAGGAGGAGAAGCTGACGAAGAGGAACGAGGTTTTCTATAATCCTGAGATGGAGCTGGCTAGAGACATCTCGGTTGCGGTTGTGAAAATTCTGAATCCCGGGGAATTCTGCGACCTTCTTGCAGGGAGCGGAGCAAGGGGCGTAAGGATAGCAAATGAGGTGGGGATTCCCACCATAATGAATGATTTGAATCCAAGTGCTGTAAAGCTTATTGAAAAAAACTGCAAGTTGAACAAGGTTAGGTGTACAATCACCCAGCAGAGCGCAAACCAGCTCCTCGCAAGCGAGAGATTCGAATTTATAGACATAGACCCCTTCGGCCCGCCTGTAAGCTTTGTTGATTCCGCAATTCAGTCAGTAAAAAATAAAGGAATTCTCGCAGTTACCGCAACCGACACCTCGGCTTTGTGCGGGACCTATCCGAAGGCGTGTAAGAGAAAGTACGACTCCGTCTCTGTCAGGACGGACTACTACAACGAGCTGGGGCTGAGGACTCTCATCGGCTTCGTTGCGAGGAATGCGCTGAGGCACGAGGCAGGAATTCTCCCTCTCTTCTCGCACTGCACGAGGCACTACTTCAGGACCTATGTGAGGGTGGTGAAGGGCAGGCGGGCAGTCAATGAGACTCTCGACAATGTAAGATTCCTGCAGCACTGTTTCTCATGCCTTTGGCGGGGCTACGCAGACATGAAAGAGCTGAAGCCAGTCTGCAAATGCGGCGGTAAGCTGGAGACTGCCGGGCCGCTATGGGCTGGGGGCTTTGCTGACAGGGAATTTTGTGGTAAATTAAAAAAAACACTGGTGAATTCCGACTTCAATAAGAGGGCTGAGGCCGTAAAACTCGCCAATCTCATCGGTTCGGAGCAAAAAATCACCCTGCCATACTATAATATCCACAAAATCTTCAAGAAATTGCACAAACCAGCTATTCCAATGCCCGAAATAATGGAAAATCTGGGGAAAAGGGGCTTCAATGTGGAGAGAACACACTTTTCAGGGCTCGGATTGAGGGTTTCTGGTGATGTTTCTGAGATTATTAATGTTCTCTGAGTTATTATTTTACATAATGTAAAATAGTATGTTTTTTATGTGAGTTTTTACTATTTGATATTTAAAAGATAAATACATAATGTAAAATAGAAATGAAAAAAAGAAGGTCCAAAGTTCCGCTAAAGGTCGAACTGGAGCCGGAAAAGCCCATGGAAAAGGTAGAGGACCTTCTTGACCTCATCTTCTGGAAGGAACCATCCCTGACGGACGAAGCCATCGAATTCTTGAGACATGTGAAGGAGTGGGGCAGGACCGACTCCCCTTACAAGGCTGAAGACTGGGACAACTACTGCACAAGGGCAGGCATGAGCCAGGGCAAGTACCACAACATACTCAGAAGGTTGAAAAAGGCAGGGATGATCGAAAAGACCTACAACGAAAGCATAAAGGAGCACGAGATAAGAATCTCCGATAAGTTTTCATTCTACCTCTCGAGGATGAGCAGGCTGTGGGACGAGTTCTGCAGCAGGTAATCTACAACTAACGGGTCAGGTGCTCGGAGAGCGACCCTCCAAACACAATCAATACAAAAAGCATAAATGATATCTCCACTATTCCCATTTTTCGTTTATTACCTAAATATCGTACAATAAATGCTTAAAAATAGCTAAATTCAAGAAGATAAAGGAGTAGAATTAGAGAAGCTTCATGTCCTGCAGGACCTTTCTTATCCTTTCCTTGCTGTCCTCGCTCACTGGCACGAGAGGAAGCCTCGGGTTCCCTGCGGCCAGCCCCATCATGTTCATCGCTGCTTTGGCTGGAGAGGGGTTGGTCTCTATGAACAGAATCTTTGATAGGGGATAAAGCTGATAGTGCACCTCCCTGGCACGCTGCATGTTTCCGTCAATGGTTGCATGGACCATCTCGGACATGAGCTTCGGGGCAACGTTGCTTACGACAGAGATTGCTCCCTTTCCACCAAGCGCAACTATCGGGAGATTAAGGGAATCGTCCCCTGAGATTACTGCAAACTTCTCGCCGCAGTCGAGAATTTCCTGGGATACCTGATTCAGATTCCCTGTCGCATCCTTAATTCCAATTATATTTGGAATCTCCGTTAACCTCTTCGTCGTTGCGGGCTCGATGTTCACCATCGTCCTGCTCGGGACGGTGTAGAGGATTATCGGGATGTCTACTGTTTCGGCGACCTTCTTGAAGTGCTGATAGACTCCCTCCTGCGTAGGCTTGTTGTAGTATGGAGAAATCATCAGGGCCGCATCGGCTCCTGCGTCCTTCGCGTGCTTGGTATATTCAAGGGATTCTGTGGTGCTGTTGCTTCCCGTTCCTGCAATCACCGGCACCTTGCCCTTGGCCTGGTCTATCGCAATCTCAATGACCTTTTTGTGCTCTTCACTATTGAGAGTGGCAGACTCTCCAGTCGTTCCAACAGGCACAATACCGTCAATTCCCTCTGAAATCTGGAAGTCGATGTTCTTCCTAAATCCCTCCTCGTCCAGCTCGCCGTTCTCCTTGAATGGAGTAACGAGAGCAGTAAATAGACCCCTGAATTCCATTTTTACCATAAAGTTACTAATCATTATACTATTCACCCATTAAAAATGCGACCAAAGCAAATATTTCCAGGGGTTTACAGTGTTGGCAGGGACATTGCAACGGAAAATTCAACCCCTGGATTCAGGGTCTATGACGAAAGGCTCTTGAAATCAAAGGGGAGTGAGTACAGGCTCTGGGACCCCCACCGCAGCAAGCTTGCTGCAGGGATTGCCAAAGGGCTAAAAAGGTTTCCGTTCAAGCCGAATTCGAATGTACTGTATCTTGGCGCTTCATCGGGAACGACTGCAAGCCATCTGGCCGATATTTGCCCCAATGGACTGATTTATTGCGTCGAGTTCTCGAAGAGGATGATGCAGGATTTATTGCAGGTTACAATGAGGAAGAGAAACATGGTCCCGGTTCTTGCGGATGCAAATTTGCCAGCAAATTATCTGCACCAGATTGCGAAGGTTGATGTAATCTATCAGGATGTTGCACAGAAGAATCAGGCCGAAATTTTGTTGAAGAATTCCGAACTGTTCAGGCCAAAATTCGCAATGCTCTCGATAAAGTCCAGAAGCATAAATGCAATCGAAAGCCCGAAGAAGGTTTTCAAGAGGGAGATAGAGGAGCTGAGAAATGATTTCTCTGTTCTTGAGAAGATTGACCTCAGGCCTTATGACAAGGATCATGTCCTTGTGAATCTTGAGAGGAAGTAAAAATGTATTCAATGTTGCTTATAGGTATTGGCGGTTTCCTGGGTGCGATTCTCAGATATCTGGTCTCGGGATGGATACAGAATATGAATTCCGGTTTCCCGGTCGGAACACTGGGTGTCAATTTCATCGGGAGTTTCTTTATAAGTTTGGTTATGTATCTCTCAGAGTACAGAGGTCTGTTCAGTGATGAAACAAGAATATTTCTGACAATAGGATTGCTCGGTGCATTCACAACAATGTCGACATTCAGCTACGAATCGTTCAGGTTATTAGAGCAAAGGGAGATATCCTTATTAGCGATAAATGTAATCGGAACAATTATGCTAACATTGCTTGCAGTATATTTGGGAAGGGCCGTTGTCCTAAACCTAGAGGGAATCTAAAATGGAAAAAGAATCTGAGGCTGTTTTGTTAAGGATTTTCATCGGCGAGTCAGACACGTATGATGGAAAACCACTATACAAATATCTTGTGGAAACGTTCAGGAAAGAAGGATTGGCGGGTGCTACTGTTTTAAGGGGCATGGAGGGTTTCGGAAAAACGAGCGGGATCCATACGACATCGATACTCAGGCTCTCGACAGACCTTCCGATAGTGATAGAGGTCGTGGATAAAAAGGAGAAGATAGACGGAATTAAACCACGACTGGAGGGGATTATAAAGGGGGGCCTCATAACCGAAGAGAAGGTCGGGATAATTCTTTACGGCGGCGGCGATAAGGAATAGCTCCGTGAGGCCATTTATATTACTCCAAACCAATTATAATCCTATGCCCTGTGGAAGAAAGCGTAAACTCCAGAAGATGCGCAAGCACAAGCAGAAGAAGCGCAAGAGGAAGATGCGATATAAGAGGAAGTAGTTCTGGGTCTGATTCTATTTTACAACATCATAAGCAAGCCTCACAATCCTGTTGAAGTCCTCGTCCTTTGGTTTGTACTTTGCGAATTTTACGAGGTTGCAGAGGTTGAGACACTCCTTTGTAGTGCCTAGCTTTTTATGCTTCTCCTTCTTCAGCAGCTGTACGACTTCATAGTCCGTTAATTCCTCTTTTTGCTTAAGCGCGTATCTGAAGTATAATCTGACGGCTTCCGAGACCTTGGTGTATGCCTCCCGCTTCTCTCCCCGGGAATACATGCCCTTGGCTTCGTTTATCATTCTCAGTGCAAGGTTCCTAAAGTCGGCGGGCTTCTTCTCCTTTGGGGGTTCAGGAACCGGTTCCTTCCCCCTTATTTTCTTCACGATGAAGTAGAGGATTACTAACAGAGCCAAGAGAGCGGGAAGCCATGCGGGGTCGAGCTTGTCGCTCTCCTTTTTCTCCCTCGTAATCTCTATCTCGGTTATGTTCCCATCGGTTTTAATCTCCCCGGTTATGTTTGCATTGCGGTTTTCAGAATCGGAATACTGATAGTTGAATTTGCTGAGGTTGTTCTGAATCGGAGAAAGATTTCCTTCCTCGAGAGAGTAGCCCTCCTCCTGCAATATCTCCTGCATCCGTTGGAATTGCGGATTATTCTCAAGCTTTTCCTGCAGCTCCTTCAGCTCCTTGCTCGTGTGCTTCTCGAGTTCTTTAATCTCGCCGTCCTCCATCCTTCCGCTAATCTCTGCAGTTTCATCGCCCTTTGAATACTCATAGTTGAATTCACCGGTGCCATTAGATTCGGGGTTTATTTCTTTATTCTGGAGCTCATAGCCCTGTTCCTGTAATTCATTCTGTAAATTCTGAAAATCCTCATTGCTCTCTATCATCTCCTGCATCTCCTGTTCCATCTCCTTTTGTTGCTGCATCTGCTGCTCGAGCTGCTGCTTGAGGGAGTTCATGTCCTGGTTCTGCTGCTGCATCTCGTTGACTCTCTGCTGGAGGTCCTGTTGCTGCTGTTGCTGTTGTTGTTGCTGCTGCTGCTGGCTGTAGGTAGTGCTCCTCCTGTTTACGCCGTCGCACTGATAGACCGTAGTGATGCCAGACTGTTGCAGATTCTGGTCTGGCTTCCCCTTGACCTCGATCTCCAGGTCATTAGAAACAATTTCCTCTTCCTGTCCCGTGAGGGGGTTGGTATAGGTTATCTTCGCAGGGTCAATGCTGTAGTTCCCTGGGGAATATGCGACTATCGGTTCGTACTCCAGAGCGATTAGGGGGTCGGAGGGAAGGCTCCTGTCAAGGCACTCTATATCCAGACCATTGTCGGCGAAGACGTTCCTGTCCACTATCTGTATATCAATCTCCTGGTTGAATGGGTTGGTGAATTCAAGACTCATTATCACCTCATCGCCGACTGAGATGTCGGCTGGTTCTACTGTCTTCCTTACCTCTAGCTGCTCTCCGGCTGCTATGCCCAGGAGTGCTGCAACCAGCAGAATAACTAAACTTTTTCTCATTGCAAAATCCTCTTCCCAAAGTATCTCAGATAAAAGCCAATCAACATGAATAGCGCTGCAAGAACAACGAAGTAGTCCTTTACCGATGTGAATTCCTCCTCTCTCTTTATGGTCTCGGGGATGTTCTTGTAGATTTCCTGCAGTGTGTTCTCATCAACTGCTTTAAAGTACTGGCCCTCCGTCTGCTGGGCTATTCTCCGGAGGGTTTCCTCGTCCAGGTTTGCGTACTGCGGCCTTCCAAAGAAGTCATAGCCCAGGACTACCGGCTCCTCAGAGCCTATCCCTATCGTATAGACCTGAATCTCGTTCGTCTTTGCGAACTCTATCGATTCTATGGGGGATATCACTCCCGCATTATTCTCTCCATCACTAAGGAGGATGACGATTCTCTTCTTGTTCGGGATGGAGGTGGCCATGTCTATCGCGAGTGAAAGACCGTCCCCTATCGCGGTCTGCCCGTTAGGTGGCCTTATCGTCTTCAGCTTCTCGATTGCCTTATCCTTGAAGGGAGTGAGATACGATGATGTGGTGGCTCCGTCGGAGAATATGACTATTCCAACATTGTCCTTGATGTCAAGGCTCTCTATCAAAACCCCGGCGCTGGATTTAGCGGCTTCAAGCCTGTTTGGCTTGTAATCCGATGCCTGCATGCTCCCGGAAACATCGATTGCAAGGACGACGTTGACTCCCTCCTTTGTCTGCTCCAATGGCAGATGGGGATCAGAAAGGGCAATAATCAATGAGGTAATTGCAAGTAGACTAATTAAGAGGAGAATTCTCTCCCGGTTTACCGCCTTCTTTCCCCCGGCCCTCTTTATGAGATCCAGGTTGCTGAATTTTATCGCTACCTTCCTGCCCCTGCGCATGGCCCAGAGGTAGAGATAGAGTATTACTGGTATTAACAGCAGAACAATCAGCCACTCAGGCTCCATGAATCTCAGCTCCATCACCTTATCCTCCTCCTTCTTATCCCGAAGAATTTAATCATTGCTTTGGTCCAGTCATCATCGGTCCTTATATCAATAAGGTCGATGCCGTTGGAGCGGTGGAATCGCATTGTTTTCTCCCTCTGCTCATTGGCAAGCTCCAGAAAATTCCGCCTGAATTCCTCATCCGATGTATCGACCAGGATTTGTTCTCCTGTCTCTCCGTCTTCCAAGGATATGAGGCCCACGTCGGGAATCTCCTCCTCCCTCAAATCCCTGATATTAACGGAGATGAGGTCGTGCTTTTTCCCGAGGATTCTCATCGACTTTGCATAGTTCTCCACGGGCTCGCCAAAGTCGGAGATGAAGAACACTATCGCCTTCTTTCTCGTAATCCTGCTGATGAATTCAAGTCCCTGGTTGAGGTCCGTTGCCTTTTCCTCCGGCTCGTGGTAAATCGTTTCCCTTATGACTCTCATGACCTGCTTCCTGCCCTTTCGGGGGGGGAGGTACTTCTCGACCCTGTCGCTGAAGAGAATCAGACCGACCCGGTCATTATTTCTTAGGGCGGAGAAAGCGATGCTTGCAATCAGCTCCGTTGCAGTATCCTTCTTCAGGTTGCTTTGGGTCCCAAAATCCAGGGAGCCAGAAATGTCGAAAGCAATCAGGATGGTGAGGTCCCTCTCCTCGATGAATTCCTTCACGTAGGGATGGCCGAATCTGGCCGTTACGTTCCAGTCTATTGTCCTTATGTCATCTCCTGGTTGATATTCTCTCACCTCTGAGAATTCTATGCCTCTGCCCTTGAAGGTGCTCTTGTATGCTCCCTGGAATATAGAGTCGACAAACCTCTTGGTTCTTAGTTCGACCTGCCTCACGTTGCTCAGAATCTCCCTTATCCTTTCGCGCTCAAGCTGCTCCATCTTTTATGGAGTCTCGGTCTCTTCGAGAATCCTCTTTATGATATCCTCAACAGTAATTTCCTCGGCCTCGGCCTCGTAGGAGAGGATTAGCCTGTGCCTCAAAACATCATATGCTATCTCCTTGATGTCGTCGGGGACAACATAGCCCCTTCCGTCCAGAAGTGCGTTGGCCTTTGCCCCATGGATGAGATAGATTGAGGCCCTGGGCGAAGCCCCGTAGTTTATCAGGTTCTCAAGGTCGGGGAATTTCTCCGATTGCTCTCTTGTTGCAAAGATTAAATCAGCGACGTAGTCCTTTATCTTGTCATCGACGTAGATTCTGTGGGTGAATTTCTGGAATTCGAGGATTTCCATCGGGTTCAGGATGGAATCGACCTTCAGCTCCTGCCCAGTCGTCATCCTGTTCATTATCTCTATCTCCTCCTTTCTTGATGGATGTTTTACAATGACCTTGAACATGAACCGGTCGAGCTGTGCCTCCGGCAATGGATAAGTGCCTTCCGTCTCAATCGGATTTTGCGTTGCGAGAACCAGGAACGGCTTCGGCAGCTTCAGCGTATCCCCGGATATCGAGACCTGCCTCTCCTGCATGGCCTCCAGCAAGGCAGACTGGACCTTTGGCGGAGCCCTGTTTATCTCATCTGCGAGAATGAAATTCGCGAAGATGGGGCCCTCTTTTGTTGTAAAGGTTGCGGTCTTCTGATTGTAGATTTTTGTGCCGGTAATGTCAGCAGGTAGCAGGTCGGGCGTGAATTGAATCCTCCTGAAGCTGCAGTGCGTTATGTCGGCAAGGGTATGGACCATCAGCGTCTTTGCAAGGCCAGGAACGCCTTCGAGAAGTATGTGGGCATTGCACAGCAGACCGATAAGGAGCCGTTTTACGGCGTAATCCTGGCCCACTATAATCTTGCGAATCTCCTTCTCAAGAGAATCTATCGTCTTGCCCAGTTCCTTTGCCTCGTTAGATAGTTTCTCTATCTCTTTGTCCATAGTACTCTAATAGAAACAAAAATTAAAAATCAGTCTTGAAAAATCTATTTCTTATCCTTAACCTTCTTCTCAAGGAGATCTCCCGCCCTTTCAATCGCTCTGAGAAGCTCTATTGGAATCGCATAAACCTTTGTGAGAGACTTGTCCGATGACAGGTCGTTTATGGAGTGCAGGGTCCTAAGATGCAAGGCACCCGGAACGGAGTATAGCTTCTTCGCTGCCGTGGTTATGTTCTTTGCGGCAGTTACCTCACCCATGGCCTTTATTATGACTCCTCTCTTTTCCCTCTCTGCCTCGGCCTGCTTTGCCATGGTCCTCTTCATGGTCTCCGGAAGCTCGATGTCCTGCAGCTCTATCGCAGTCACCTCTATGCCCCAGGGGTCGGTGGCTTCATCAACTATCTTTCTAAGCTTTTCTGCAATCTGCTGTCTCTCCGAGAGGAGCTCATCAAGGGAGACCTCCCCCGCAACGTTCCTGAGGGACGTCTGCCCGTACTTGCTGGTGGCATAGATGTAATTCCTTACGTTCAAAATGGCCTTCTCAGGGTCCCTGACCTTGAAGTAGATTACCGCGTTGATATTAACAGGGACATTATCCTTCGTCATGACCTCCTGCTTCGGAATGTCAACTGCCTTTATCCTTGTGTCTATCGTGAGCAGGTTGTGGTAGATAGGGATTATGAAATTCAGCCCCGGCTTGCGAAGCCCTCTGTACTTGCCGAAGGCAAACAAAACCCCTTTCTCATACTGATTGATTACCTTGAAGAAAAGCATCCTAGTCCACCGCCTCCACCGCTTTCAGGATTTCCAGGGGAACGACAACTACGACTTCGTTCGACTGGTCCGATGACATGTCATTTAATGCATGCAGGGTTCTGAGATGGAGGGCGCCCTTTTCCCCTCCCAGAATTCCGGCGGCCTTGACGAGATTATCGGCTGCTGCTGCCTCACCTTTGGCCTTTATGATAACGGCTCTCCTCTCCCTCTCTGCCTCCGCCTGCTTGGCCATGGTCCTCTTCATCGTATCAGGGAGCTCGATGTCCTGTAGCTCTATCATCTCAACGTCTATGCCCCAGGGGTCGGTGGCTTTGTCGACTATCTCTCTCAGGTTCTCGGCAATCTTCTGTCTCTCAGAGAGAAGTTCGTCCAACGAAGCTTCGCCGGCAACGTTCCTGAGTGACGTCTGCCCGTACTTGGAGACGGCATATCTGTAATCCTCTACGTTAAGGATTGCCTTCTCAGGGTCGATTACCTTGAAGTAGATGACTGCATTGATGTTAACAGGGACATTATCCTTCGTCATGACCTCCTGCTTTGGAATATCGACTGTATTGACTCTTAGGTCTATCTTATCGAGCCTGTGATAGAAGGGTAGTATGAAATTCAGCCCCGGCTTTCTAATGCCTGACAGCCTCCCGAATGCAAAGAGAACTCCCTTCTCGTACTGGTAGATGATACGGAAGAACATGCCAAGTATTGACAATATGATAAACCCATAGAACATAAACGAAAAGAGATTCCCTATGATAAATCCTAGTAAACTCATGGTGAACACCAACTACTAATAATCTAAATTCAAATAATAAATAGCAAATAGCGATGGAACTCATCGAACTTCTCAAGGACTCCCTGAAACTGCTGAGAACGAAGCCGAAGGTCTTCATCCCGAAATTTGTGACTACGGCTTTGTACACCATATGCATCCTTGTCCTGATGAAGATTACCCTGGAGCTGAATGAGTTTGCCACGGGTTTTACGTTTGTGGATAGAGCAACGATAATCCAGCTGGCCGGCTATGCCCTGATGACCCTAATAGCTCTTATATTTGTCTACTTCATCGACCTCCTGACATATGCGATGTATCCCTCAATAGTGAGTGACTATCATAACAAAAAGAAGATAAGTCTGAGAAAGGCCTTGCGCAAGGCCTTGGGTTCGTGGCTTGTCCTCATAGTCCTTGGAATCGCAATCTCCGTAATGGCGTTCTTCATCATAATCCCCTTTGCAATATTCATGACGCTCGTGCGGGAGAATCTCTATCTCATGCTCTTCCTCCTGTTACTCGCACTTGCGATAACTCTCGTCTTTGCAATGCTCGTCTTCTTTGTGATTCCTGTTGCAGTTATTGAAAAAAAGGGTTTCACCAAGACGTTCAGGGATAGCTTTAAGCTTAGTTTCAAGCACAGATGGAACGTCCTTGGGATAAACTTGGTATTCTTATTCCTCACGCTCCTGACTCTTGCAGTTGGAATGCTCTCGGGGTTTCAGGGCTCTGCTGGATACCTGGCCATTGTCCTCTTCGTACTTGCCAGATTTGTCCAGGCCACAATATACACATATATATCGGTTATAAACCCATATTTTTATGTTAAGGTAAGATGAGTGTCATCGATTATGAGGACGGGGAGGAGGTGCAGAAGCTCCTGAACCGTTCGGCCCTGAGCCTGGAGAATGCCGTTGGGACTGTAAAGCCGATTCTAAACGACGTCAGGGAGAACGGAGACTATGCTCTCTCCACGTATACGAAAAAGTTTGACGAATTTGAGCTCAATTTAGATAACATTAGAATCTCCTCCAAAGAAATTGATTCTGCCTACTCAAAAGTCAATAAAGAATTAATCTCTGCCCTCAAGCATGCAAAGAGGAATATAGAAAAATTCCACACAGAGCAGCTGAATCAGATTAAGAAAGAGTGGAAAACCGAGGTAGAGAGGGGAGTTTCCATCTCCGAGAAAACGAGTCCGATGGATAGCGTGGGCTGCTACGTTCCTGGAGGCAGGGCGCCGTATCCATCCACTGTTCTCATGACAGTAATTCCTGCGAGGATTGCCGGCGTCGAGAGAATTGCAGTCTGCTCTCCTCCTAAGATATCAGATGGTATTCTTGCAGCGTGCAAAATCGCAGGGGTTGATGAGATCTACAGGGTTGGAGGCGCGCAGTCAATTGCTGCCATGGCCTACGGAACGGAGACCATAAATCCAGTCAGCA
>CAZJVE010000014.1:0-31854 GCA_964549685.1 uncultured archaeon
ATTTATGGCACAAATACCAAACTGGTTTCAAATATCGATATAAAAGCCGAGTAATGAGAATACGCAGATATCTACTTTCTAAGCTTTAATACAACGGCAGTTACTATCAGCAATATAAGGAGTGCTACAGCGATTGTAAGCATGTTGCTCGAATTCCCTGTTTCCTGTTGGGTTTCAGTTGGGATTGATACCATTGGTGGAATAGTTGTTGTGGAAACCGTTATCTTCCCATCTATTTGTTCAAGTAGAGCAGTACATTCTTCCGGGCTCTCCGTGCATTTCCCGGGTGATATGTCAATTGCCTGCTGGATGGATTCCAGGGCTTTCTCATACTCTCCCCTCGAGAAGAATTCCTCGGCCTCCGAGAAGAGCCGGTGGGATTTATCCTCTTCTATGTAAATCTCCCTGGGTTTGAAGAGATAGAGAGAATTGTCCAGCGAACCCATGAGGAGCTCGTTGTTTCCGTCCGAGTCCAGATCGGTGACGAGTATATTCATTACCCTGAGATACGGGCTGAATTCCCACCGTATATTTCCGTCCGTGTCAAAGACGTGCAGGATGTCGGAGCCGGCTATTATCTCCTCGTCGCCGTCCCTGTCAAGGTCTCCTGTTTCGACGACGTTTGTCTGCCTTGTTGCGTTTCTTGACCATATAGGGTTGCCATTGTTGTCCAGAAGATAGACCTTTTCATAGCCTCCTGCGACGACCTCCATGTTGCCGTCCCGGTCTATGTCTGAACCCTTCAGTGCCTCTATCTTTTCACCCTCGAAGGTCCAGATTTCGTTGCCTTCGTTGTTAACTGCGTAAACTCCGGTTGTTGCACCCACGATGAAGTCAACGCTTCCGTCATTATCAATGTCTGCAATCTCAAGCCCCGTTGTTGAACCGCTAACCCCATAGTTCCAGAGAAGGTTTGAGTCGGAATCGTAGAGGCTAAGGAATTTTCCTGCAGAGATTGCAACCTCGTTTTTCCCATCATGGTTAAAATCATCGATGGAAAAATCTGGAGTCTCACCTCCGCCGACCTTTTTCTTCCAGAGAATGGTATTGTTCCTGTCAAGAACGTAGATGTTGGCGGAGCGAACGTCCTGTGATGCAAATATTATGTCGATAAATCCATCATTATTAAAGTCCCCGGAGCCTATCCGCTCTATAGAGCCCTTTGTGCCTAAGCGGAAGATTTTCTCTCCCTCTTTGTTGGCAGCATAGAAGGTCCTTCCGGCACCGAAGAACATCTCAGCTTCGCCGTCGTTGTTGATGTCTGCGGAATGTGCTGCCTCGACCCCTACAATCGTCCAGAGGCCCCACAGCTTTTCTCCATCTTTGTCGAAAAGATATCCATAGCCATCGCTGTAGAATCCCGCAAGAATTTCTTTGTTGCCGTCTTTGTCTATATCAACAACGGAGAGGGCTGCATTTCCGCCCTTGGCGTGGTGCTTCCACTCCTGAGTCAGGTAGGCCGTGCATGGTGAAGAGAGACCAACACTCAGGAGGAGGACTAGTACTGTAACAATCAAATACTGTTTCATGGTTGTATTTACCACTGTAGCAAAGCTTAAAAATTACGCTCTGACTATCTCGGGGAGAATCCCCTGAGTCCCGAGCTCTTTTCCTTTTATTATCAGTGCGCCCTGAATTCCCTGGATGGCTTCTGCGGCTTCGATTCCTTTCTGGATTCCATTGTTGCCTTTGACCTGGTTCGCTATTGCTGTTGCGGCAGCATCGGCCAGGGGACAGGATTCCGCAACCACCGTCACTGAGTCGGCCTTTCCAAGACTGACAGAATGTCCAACAGAGCCCGAGCTGGTGCATATTCCAAGGGGGGTTGATTTGGATTTGACTTTTAATGCAAGTTTGTTGGAGAATTCTGAAGACCCGGCATAAATTCCGACCAGTCTCTCTTTCCTCAGCTGGAGGAATATATCGCCGCCGTTCTCGACTATGGCCTCTGAGGCCCCCCCTTTCAGGAGATGTCTTCCGAGCAGTTCTGAGAAGGTTCCTGCTACCGAGGCCATGGGACCGACTCCTGCCTTCTCCGAAGCCGATGCCATAATCCTTGCAATCTCCGGGGAATTCTCTCCTGCTTTCAGCGGTTCATAAGATGAAAGAAAGAACGGTTCTTCCTGCAGGTATCGCTCCAGTTCGTTGTAGAGCCTATCCAGTTCCTGCTGTGCCTTTTCTTTTGTGCCTCTGTCGCAGATTATCTCGATGAGAGAATTCTTATGCCTCAGACTGAATTCAATCATGACCTCACTATCTCCAGCGCCCTTAGCGGGCAGGCCTCCACACATACTCCGCACCTTATGCACTTGTCGCTATTGACTTTTATGCTGTAGTCGTCCTTGAACGAGATTGCCTTGGTCGGGCAGAGAGCTATGCATGCGCCGCAGTCGACGCATTTTTCGATGTTGTTTGTGATGTTCTTCTCCAGCTTGCTTACGTCCACTCCCTCCTTCCTGAGGTAATCGACCACCTTTTTCTGCTCTTCCTTGTCGCCCAGGATGTCCACTATCAGCGTTGCTTCCCCGTAGTCGACATTGGCACGAAGGATGTTCATCATCACCCCGGTCTTGAGCACGGTCTTTGAGATTACCGGTGAGTCCGCCACCCCCGTGGGATACTTCAGCAGGTATTTTGACGTCATTTGGAAACACCCCGGTGGATTATATCTGCCATCGTTATAATGCCTATGACTATGTTGTCCTCATCAACTACGGGCGTTGAACCGATGCTGTTCTTGTCGAGCCTCCTTGCGACCACGTCTATGGGCTCGTCCTTTCTTGAGGTTATCACTTTCTTTGTCATTATCTCGGAGAGCTTCTTCTCCCCCTTTGCCAGTGCCTTTGTTATGTCCCAGGTGGTTACTATGCCAACCAGTTTGTTGTCGGAGTCCACTATCGGGACCTGGTCTATGCCACTCGTAATCAGAATCTTGGATACCTCCTTCAGCGAATCCTTCTGATGGACTGTTTTCACAATCTGAGTCATGATATCGCCAACGAACTTTGTCTCTTCCTTCACCTTCATGGGCCTGAATTCGGAATCTCCGGGAAGGTTCGTAATCGGCTTGGAGAGGAAGAATTCCTTGTCTTCAATCCATTGCCCCAACGTTTCCATTATCCTGTGGGATACCTTCATGCTGGACTGGGAGCTTGTCCTCACCTTCTTGCCGTTGATGTCCACCTTGCCTGAGAAAAGCTCCTCGTAGCTTACCTCCTTCACGACGGGTCTCGTTCTCCTCGGAACTCCATAATCAAGGAGGTTGACGGTCAGGTCCTTGTTCCTGATTGCGGTGCTCTTTGCAACGTCCTCGTTCAGGATGGGAATGGGAATTCCAATCCCGACAAAGAGTGAGGTGCCGTAGTTGGGAATTGTGGCCCCGGCTATGAATTCAGGTGACATTTCCTTCATATCGCCCTGGACGAAGATTGTCCCAAACTGGGTCTTTGGCGAGTGCTGGGTTCCCTCGCTCGTCACATAGCCCTTGGCACCACAGAGGAATATCCTGGTTCCAAGGCCAATGGTTTCGTAATTCGGGTCGTTGTTGAGCGGGCTTATCTCCCCTGTTCCGGAGAAATTCACGTTTCCGAAGTTAGGGAGCAGGGTACCCATATACGTCTGGAGTAGGGTGCCGGTGGAATTTATCGCTGCGTTGTATTTCTGGTAGCAGTTCCTGGGATTCAGGAGCCATGCCTGATTCATATCATCCAGGGTTATTGCAGTCTCAACCTTCTTCCGGGGATAGCAGTCGGTCCGGTATGCGGTCGCTCTGAGATTTACCTCTTCGCCCTTCACCAGGTCTTCTATGACATGCCCTCCCCCATACTCGAAGCCCCTGTCCTCGCTCAGCTGTGTAGCTCCCAGGTAGGCGTCCACTGCCGCAAGGCCCGTATACGCCTCAACGTTATTGAGCCATATTCTCTGCATCTTTATAGGGGGGTCTGAATGCCCAAAATTCAGCAAAGCGCCGGAAGAGCACATTGCTCCAAAGGTTCCTGTTGTTACTATATCGACCTCTTTTGCAGCCCGCTTCGGATTTTCATCATAGATTTCCGGCATCTCATCTGCCCTTACGATTACTGCCTCGCCCTTCTTTATCTTCTCGTTAATCTCCTTGATGGTTTTCATTCTCTTATTTATATTAAATATCTAATATCCTTATATAAATAATAAAAGCTTATAATTATGCAAACTTGCATAAATTAAAATGAAACCCCCGGAACTGCACGATATCGAAAGGCTGCGGAAGAAGTTTGGACTGACGCAGGAGGAGCTTGCCAAGAAGGCGGGAATCAGCCAGTCGTTGGTAGCGAGGGTTGAGTCCGGGCTAGTGGACCCCCGCTATTCCAAGGTCGCGAGAATCTTCGAGGCGCTGGACGAGATGAAGAGCAAGGGTATAAGAGCAAAGGAATTGATGACTGGAAAGGTGGTCGGAATTCAGGCGGGGGATTCCATGGACAAGGCCGCCAGCGTAATGAAGAGATATGACGTCTCGCAGCTGCCGGTCCTTAAAGGAAAAAGGCAGGTGGGCTCCATATCGGAGCGGGTTATTCTGGATGAGATAGCAAAAGGGATTGATGTTCATGCGTTATCAGAGAAAAAGGTCAGCGAATTCATGGAAGCGGCCTTCCCGGTCGTCAGCCTTAACGCCCCCCTTACATCTCTTTCCGTCCTTCTGGAGAACCGTCCCGCAGTTCTGATAGTAGATAGGGGGGAAATCAAGGGTGTCGTGAGCAGGGCGGACTTACTTAAAGTCATTCGATAATATATAGGGAGCGCAGGGATTCTGAAAAATGAAACCAGTTCTTCAACTCGCACTAGATTTTGTGAATCTTGGAAGGGCAATTGAATTGGCGAAGGAGTCCGCAGCCGGGGGAGCGGACTGGCTCGAGGCAGGAACTCCTTTGATAAAGTCTGAGGGCCTTAATTCCGTGAGGGGGCTCAGGAAGGAATTCCCCAGGCACAGGATTGTTGCGGACATGAAGACTATTGATACTGGCAGATACGAGGTCGAGGCTGCAGCAAAGGCCGGAGCTGATGTCGTAATACTTCTCGGAGTTGCTGATGATTCGACGATTAGGGAGGCTGTCGAGGCAGGCAGAAACTACGGCTGCGAGATTATGGTCGACCTGATGAACGTGAAGGACATGGGGAAGAGGGCAATGCAGCTTGCGGATATCGGAGCCAACTATGTTTGTGTCCATGTTAGCATAGACCAGCAGATGTCAGGAATGGACCCGATAAGGGAGCTGAAGAAGGTCTCGAAGTCTGTGAAGATTCCGGTTGCCATTGCAGGAGGTATAAATTCCGAGACTGCTGCTGATGCTGTAAGGGCGGGGGCTTCGATAATTATCGTTGGCGGGGCCATAACAAAGGCAGAGAACGCAAAGAAAGCGACCCGGCAGATAAAGAGGGTCATGAGAACAAAAAAAGGGATAAAATCCAAGTTGTATAAGAAACATCTCGAGCCGGAGAAGGTCTTCGTGGAGGTATCCACAACGAACATTTCCGATGCAATGCACCGCTGTGGTGACTTGGAGGGAATCCTGCCGATGGCTGGAATTAAGTCCGGGAGGATGGTTGGAAAGGCTGTTACAGTAAGGACATATCCGGGAGACTGGGCGAAGCCCGTCGAGGCAATAGATATTGCAAAAAAGGGGGACGTGATTGTAATCGATTGCATGGGGGTAGGAAAGGCCGTCTGGGGAGAGCTGGCATCAAACAGCTGCATGAGGAAGAAGATAGCAGGGGTTGTGATAAACGGCTTCGCAAGGGACACCGAGGACATAGAAGGGATTGAGTTCCCTGTCTTTGCTATAGGTAAGAGGCCGGCAGCAGGCGAACCGAAGGGTTTTGGTGAAATCAACGTCCCGATAAGAATCTCAGGGGTCGGGATAAGGCCCGGCGATTACATTGTGGGGGATTCCGACGGCGTTGTAGTAATCCCAAAGGATAAGGCAGTCGAGATAGCAAACAGGGCAATGGATGTGGCTGAAAAGGAGAACAGGATAAGGCAGGAGATAAGGAAGGGTGGAACCCTTTCAAGCGTTATGGAACTAAGGAAATGGGAAAGAGCAAGATGACCGACGTGATTATTTTTCTGGCCGACATGATAAGCCAGTGGGGCATCTTCGGTCTGCTGCCGGTATCAATAATAGGCTCGACCATCTTTGTGCCCTTTGCGATTGAATTCTTCTTTCCTGCCCTGCTTGCTTCGGGCGTTGACCCCTATCTGATAGTAATTACGGCAGGGGTTGGCTCAACCCTTGGAACCTTTGTCAATTACTGGCTGGGGCACGCGGGCTCCAGATATGTAAAGGGAAAGGTCGATGACGAGAAAGTGGAGAAGGCAACAGAGCTAATGAACAGGTACGGGTGGTTCGGTCTCCTGTTCATCATAACGATACCGCTGCCCATCCCGGTTGACGGAATAACGATAATCCCGGGAATTGCAAAGATGAATTTCCTCTGGTTTTCAGTGGTCGTGTTCTTTGGAAAGCTCCTGAAGTATGCGTTTTTTGTAGGCCTACTTAATAGGCTGCTTTTAATGATATAATCCAATTCTTGTTAGTATAAAATGTATCCCATTGGTCCAGCAGCCTACGACAGGGCAATCACCGTGTTTAGCCCTGACGGAAGGCTCTTTCAGGTCGAATATGCGAGAGAAGCCGTAAAGAGAGGAACCACTGCCTGCGGAATCACCTATGACGGTGGGGCTATTCTAGCGGTTGATAAGAACATCAGCTCTCCCCTTCTGGTCCCAGATTCGATAGAGAAGATATTCAAGATTGACGGACATATCGGAATTGCAACCTCCGGCCTTGTGGCTGATGCGAGAAGGCTGGTGGAGGACGCAAGAATAAAGGCTCAGAGAAACAAACTGGCCTACAATGAGCCGGTATCCGTTCCAACCCTGACAAGGGAGATATGTGATATGAAGCAGTTGTATACCCAATACGGGGGCGCAAGGCCCTTTGGCACGGCCCTGCTCATAGCAGGAGTCAACACCGAGGTATATCTCTTCGAGACGGACCCCTCCGGGGCCTTTACGCAATCTACAGCAACAGCCATAGGAATGGGCAAGCCAGATGTCGAGAAGCTCTTTCAGGAGAAATGGAGGGAGGGTCTCTCCAGAAAAGAAGCGATAGATTTGGCTTTTAGAAGTCTGAACCTGGTTTCGGAGGAGAAACTAAAGGTTGAGAATATAGAGATAATAACGATTGACCTGGATGAGGGGTACAGTTCCCTTGATGAGGAGGAGATATCAAGCTCACTAAGCAGGCTGGAGAAGGAATTCGACGCCGAGAGGAAGAAGAAGTCCAGCTAATCCATATATCAGACTCAAAATTACTGAATCCACGACATTCTTGTAGGTGGAAGCAGACTGAGAATGGTCAGCATTGAGAAAGCCGTAGTTGCTAGGTTAAAGGCGCACGGGGAAAACTTTGAAATACTTGTCGACCCGAAGCTGGCACTAGATTACAAGAACGGTAAGGAGGTAAACCTCATGGACATGCTGGCCATAGACCAGGTGTTCAAGGACTCCGGCTCTGCTGAGAAGGCATCCGAACATCTCATGACCGATGTGTTCGGGACTACAAAGATAGAGGACATCGTTGACAAAATCATAAAGAAGGGGGAGATTTCCCTCACCACAGAGCAGCGTAAGGAGATGCTCGATGAGAAAAGGCGGAAGATAGTATCGATAATTACAAGAAATGCCATAGACCCAAAAACAGGGAATCCGCATCCTCCCGCAAGAATAGAAAAGGCAATGGAGGAAGCAAGGGTCAGCATAAACATATTCAAGAGCGCCAAGGAGCAGATTGAGCCCACAGTCAAAGAAATAAGGCCGCTCCTGCCTATAAAGTTCCAGGTCTCGGAGATTGCTGTGAAAATCCCGGCACAGTATTCAGGCAATGCCTATAATGTCCTGAGGGAGTTTGGAACCGTAAAGAAGGAGGAATGGGACAGAGAGGGTGAGCTCTTGGTGCTCATTGAGATTCCCGCGGGGCTGAGGGATGAGTTTTACAACCGGCTCAATAACATGACCCATGGAGAGGTCGAGATAAAATTAGTTAAGTGAGATAATGGATGTAACAGACAGAGAACTGGTATTCCCGGGAAGAATTCTCGGTGAGGGAATCGGAAGGGGTGGAAATTCCTTCAGAGAAGGGAGGAACGTATTCTCGTCCATTGATGGAATGGTGAGGGTGAAGGGTAATGCCGCAAGCGTAATACCATTCAGGGGTGGTTATACTCCAAAGGAGTCCGACGTTATAATCGGCATAGTTTCACAGGTCCTGAGGGGCAGCTGGCTGGTCGACATAGGTTCGTTCTCCAAGGCCTATATGAGGGGTGAGGAGGCTACGAGAGACGCACTGAACTCTGACCTGAGCAAATACTTCAAGATAGGGGATTTGATAAGTGCGAAGATATCGGAGGTTAACGAATTAAAGTCCTCGCAGTTGATAAGGCCCTGGAAGCTTGAAGAGGGCCTTATTATAGATGTTAATCCAAAGAAGATTCCACGCGTTGTTGGAAAGAAGAGGTCCATGCTCAACATGATTAAGGAGAAGACCGGTTGCAAGATAGTGGTCGGTCAGAACGGCAGGGTGTGGCTGAAAGGCAACAACATAGAGATTGCGATAAAGGCGATAAGGAAGATAGAACGAGAGGCTCAGAGCAGGGGCCTTACGGACAGAATCGAGAAATTTCTGTCGGATGAATTACAATCAAGGTGATAAAAAATGAAAAACGAAGAAATGAAACTTTTAGAGAATGGAAAGAGACTGGACGGACGGGCTCTGGATGAGATAAGGGACGTGAAGATAAAAACAGGCGTCCTCAAGAGGGCTGCAGGTTCAGCCTATCTTGAATGGGGAAACAACAAGGTAATGGCAGGAGTCTATTATCCCAGAGAGATGCACCCAAAATTCATGAGGGACCCAACGAAGGCTGTCCTGAGATGTACCTATAACATGGCCCCCTTCTCTGTCGATGACAGAAAGAGGCCTGGTCCAGACAGGAGGAGTCAGGAGATATCCAAGATTCTATCTGAAGCGCTGAGTTCGGTCGTGCTTCTGGAGGACTACCCGGATGCGGGAATAGACGTTTCAGTGGAGATTCTGCAGGCAGATGCTGGAACAAGGTGTGCGGGCTTAACCGCTGCAGCAGTCGCAATAGCCGATGCCGGGATTCCCATGAGGGACCTGGTCAGTTCATGCGCGGCAGGAAAAATCGACGGCGAGATTGCGGTCGATTTGATGAAGGATGAGGACAACTACGGGGATAGTGACGTTCCTCTTGCGATACTCCCAAGGAAAAAGGAGGTCGTCCTGCTGCAGATGGACGGTAAAATGACTAAAGATGAGTTCAAAAAGGCGTACAAGCTTGCGTTCGACGGGGCAATGAAGGTCTACGAGGTTCAGAAGGCCGCCCTGCTCTCTTCAATGGATTCAGTGGAGGGGGGTGAGTAAAATGGAGATGGAAGGATACCTTAGAGGCGATTATATCAGGAATATTATCAAAGAGGGTAAGAGGCTGGATAATAGAAAATTTGACGAGTACAGAAATCTTGAGATAGAGAGGGGCTATGTGGGAGAGAAGGCCTGCGGCTCGGCTTTTGTAAAGCTCGGCGATACACAGGTCCTTGCAGGGATAAGCATTGGCGCCGGTGAGCCCTATCCTGATTCCCCGGGCCAGGGAGTTATGACAACCAGCACAGAGCTCAGGCCAATCGCTTCCCCTTACTTTGAGTCGGGACCGCCCAGGCAGAATTCTATAGAACTTGCAAGAGTCATTGACAGAGGCATAAGAGAGTCAGGCGCCATTCCAACGGACAAGCTTGCCATTAATGACGAGAAGGTCTGGGTGGTCTACATAGACATCCACGTTCTTGACAACGGCGGCAACCTGATCGATGCGGGTGGAATAGCAGCAATATCAGCCCTATTGGACACAAGAATGCCGAAATTCGAGGATGACATGATTGTAAGAGGCGAGTGGGACGGAAAGCTGCCGATTGAGTGCACGCCGATTGCCTGCACCGTTGCCAAGATTGCAGACCAGTTGCTATTGGATCCAACGCAGGACGAGGAGTATGCCATGGACACGAGGCTTACAATAGCAACCACTGACACGATAAACGCGATGCAGAAGGGCGGCGGATTCGGCACCCTGACGGACAAGGATGTCGACGATGTGGTTGAGCTTGCGTTCAGCAAAGGCAATGAGATAAGGAAGCTGGTCGAGGGATGAGGGATATAAACCCTCATTTTTAATTCTAATAGACATGGAGCCTATTAGGGACATAGAGCTGAGTGGCAGCATTGACGAGCTTGCAAAGCAGCTCTACCAGAGTGGCGGCTTTACAGCAAAGAAATTCTCGCAGGGGGTTGACATTCTTGAGAGAATTCTCAGGGAGGATTGTACAAGATTCCTTTCTTTTCCTGCATGCATAATATCCACCGGAACAAGGGGAGTCATCAGGGAGATGGTGAAGCGGAAGATGACCGACTGCATCATTACGACGTGCGGGACGCTGGACCATGATTTAGCGAGGGTCTGGAAGGACTACTATCAGGGAAGCTTCATGCTCGATGACAGGGAGCTGCACAAGAAGGGTTTGAACAGGCTGGGGAATATTCTGATTCCGAACGAATCATATGGAATAGTTCTTGAAGAGAAAATTCAACCAATGATTGAGGATATTTATTCCAGTGAAAAGGAGATTTCACCTTATGAATTGATATGGAAAATTGGTGAGAATTTGAAGAGTGAAAAGAACAAAGAATCCTCGATAATCTACTGGGCATACAAGAACAAAATCCCTGTGTTTGTGCCCGGCATCTTCGATGGGGCTTTCGGGCACCAGCTCTGGATGTTCTGGCAGAACCACAAGGACTTCAGGCTGAATCTGTTCGAGGACGAGCAGAAACTTGCCGATATTACATTCGATGCCAAGAAAACAGGAGCATTAATAATCGGTGGGGGCATAGCAAAACACCACACAATATGGTGGAACCAGTTTCAAGGCGGTTTAGAGTATGCAGTCTATATAACTACTGCACAGGAATTCGACGGCAGCCTCTCCGGGGCAAGGCCCAGAGAAGCGATATCCTGGGGCAAGCTCAAGGAGGACGCTAAATTCGTAACAGTTGATGGGGATGCGACCCTTATCCTGCCATTAATGATTTCTGCTTTACTTGAGAGATTGAGAAAATGAGTTAACTCCAGTCTAATGTTTATGATGCTGGGGGTGCTCGTGTCCCCTCTCCTTTCTGTTGCGTAAATATTTAATGTGAGTGGCCCTCTCTTTTAAAAATTCATCAAGATTTAACTCATATTTTTCAATTAGCGTAGAGGAGTGATGTCCTCCTAAAAAGTGAGGCATAATGACATAGGTTGCACCAGTACCATATAATTTTATAGCTTCATCTATCTGGTGGGAAACAACAATTATAACCGCTTCTTTATTGGAGTTTCTGATTTTATTAATTAGGAAAAGATTTGTATCAAAGTCAGGTATCGTGGAGATCATCATCTTCACTTTTGCCAGATTTAATTCATTCAATAAGTCAACATCGCTCGCGTCACCATATCTGCAATGCACTTCTTCTTTTGCCAAATCTATTACGATTTCTGGATTATAATCCACAACCAGAACTCCTTTCTTGGTTTTTTTGAATGATTCTAGTAAGTCGTAACCGATGCGGTCACATCCAAAAATGATAATATCATAGATTCCATCCTTATGATACTTATGTTCATCGACTTTTTTACCCTTTCTTTCAAACACCCCCAGATACTTTGATATATGAGGGTATATCCTATTTGCATAAAGGATCATATAGGTAGAGCCAGCAATAGTTATTAAGCCAACAGCAGTTACAAAAGATAAAATTTCATTGGTTAGATGTCCTATTTTGACCCCTAGGGCAATAAGAATCAAAGAGAACTCGCTTATTTGGGCTACGGTCAATCCTGCTAAAAAACCGTTTCTTCTGGTATAACCGAGCAAACCCATCAATATTATCACAATCAATGGGTTTCCGATTAATATGAATGCTGAAAATATTAGTATGTGAGTTATGTACTGACTTATATCTGCAAAAACCATCTGAGCGCCCAACAATATAAAAAATAGGACAATAAAAAAATCGCGTAATGGTTTCATCTTTGAACTGATTTCATATCGGTACGGAGTCAATGATAAGGTAACGCCTGCCAATAGCGCTCCTATTTCCATTGAAAAGTTTATATAATGAAAGAGAGACGCTAATGCCAGACACCAGGAGATTGAAAACAACAATAAAAATTCCTGTGATTTTGCAATGAATTTTGTTATTGTTGGAAGCACGTAAATGCCTGCCAGGAACAATAGCATTAACAAACCAACTCCTTTAAAAATTGTTTCAAAAGCTAGAGTAGTAAAATTGAATTCTCCGACCGGGATTGACGAGACAATCATCAGAATGAGTACTGCAGCTAAATCCTGAACAATTAAAAATCCGATAGCTATCTTACCATATAATGTTCCAGTATCTCCCTTATCTGATAGGAGCTTCATGATTATTATGGTGCTGCTGAATGTTAAGGCAATAGCGACATATAGAGAGGCTATCGCAGAAAAACCCAATAGTTTGCCTATGGAAAATCCGACGAGGGAGGTAAATATAATCTGACCAATTCCTGTAATCAATGAAATTTTACCTACCTCCTTTATGACTTTAGGAGTTAAACCCAAACCAACTATAAAAAGAATTAACGCCACACCTATATGGGAGAGTATGGTTATTGTTTCTATTGAACGGACAATGTTAAGAAAGTAAGGGCCAAGTATTATGCCTGCAAAAATATAAGCAATTATTAGGGGTTGTTTTAATAATCGCATTATTCCTGCAAGTAGAGTAGTGATAACAATGATTATACCAATCTCTATAAACGGATCCATAGTTATATTCCTCCCTTTTATTTAATCTACTGTATTTTAAATCTTGGGATTTAAAGTGTTAAAATGCGAGAAATCATCATAGCAACACTCTTTATAGTGATGAGCGGTTTTATTGCCATAGAGCTGGGGATGAGTGCCGCGATAATTGAGGTAGTCGCTGGGATTCTTGCCAAAGAGATAATCTCTTTCGAATCGACTGAGATTATAGACCTGCTTGCCAATATTGGAATCATAACCCTGATGTATGTTGCTGGATTAGAGATTGATATTGACCTGCTTAAACAGAACCTCAAGCCCGCTTTTACGATAGGCTCCATCTCGTTTGCGATGCCATTCACCGCCGTATTCCTTGTATCGATCTATCTCCTGGGCCTGAGTCAGCAGCAGTCGCTCATTGCAGGCATAGCCCTGTCAGCCACGTCGATACCGATGATATACTCGATTATGAAAACGGCGGGCTTCTCCATCGCCAGGAAGAGGCTAATACTCTCGATTGCGATGATTAACGACATCCTGAGCATGGCCTTCCTCAGCATATTCTTCTCAGGGATATCGATACCATTAATCGGTCTCGTGCTGGGGCTGTTCATCTTCGCCTATACGTTCCCCATGTTCGGCAGGAGGGTGTTCAGGCACTTCAAGGGGAATGTAGTAGAATTCGAGTTCAAGGCCATCCTTCTTCTGCTTCTTGGCGTCGCCATCATATCCGAGCAGGTCGGTGTGGAAGCCGCATTGATTGCCTTCCTCATGGGAATGATAACCGCAGAGGTTGTCGTAAAGCATGAAACCCTTGTAATGAAACTTAACGGCATAGTCTTCGGGTTCTTTGCCCCGATATTCTTCTTCAAGGTAGGTCTGGCCATAGGGTTATCCGACCTCCTGGGGAATCTGGTTCCCTTAACGGTGTTACTTCTGGCAGCCTTTTTGTCCAGGTATCTTGGGATATATCTTGGGGGTAGGATGTATGCAAAAAAGAAGGCCAAGTTTGTCGCTGCGCTTCTGAATTCCCGCCTCTCTCTCGGAATAATTGCCACCCTTCTTGGATATGAACTGGAAATAATCTCAGAGGGCATCTATTCAGCCATAATAGGCGCCATTATACTCTCAGCCATCCTGTCGTCCGTCCTGTGCAAGAGGTATTGAAATGATTTATCTGAGAAAGTCGTTCGTGGAAAGCTGTCCGATAGAGGAAGCCGATGTCTGCCTGCTGGGAATTCCCTTCGACTCAACATCCATAAGCCACGGCAGCAGGTTCGGTCCCGCTGCTATCAGGGAGGCCCTGAAGGACGTGGAGGGCTATGATTCTGAAACAGGAGTGAGTCCGTTCGAGAAGCTGAGGATTGCAGACCTTGGAGATGTCGAGGTTGTTCCCGGTTCATATAAGCTGACGGCTGAGAGGATAGTGGATACTATGGGGTGGGTAAGGGAGCAGAACCCGGAGGCATTTGTCCTGTCGCTTGGCGGGGAGCATCTCGTTTCCTTGCCTGTGATAGAAACCCTGAAACCAGAGACCGTTTTACAGTTCGATGCGCATGCAGACTTGCGGGAGGACTTCATCGGGAAGAAATACTCCCACGCCGACTGGGCGCACTACGTAGCAAAGGATTTTAATTTAGTTCAAAGAGGTATCAGAAGTTACTCTAAAGAGGAAAAAGATTCTGTGGATAAATTAAATAATAACAAAATCTCCGGCCCGACATACCTGACGGTCGACATGGACGTCTTCGACCCGGCCATCGCCCCGGAGACGGGGCTGCCTGAGCCATCAGGATGGAAATTCGATGATTTTATTGAAAATTTAAATTTATTGAAGGATAAGAATTTGATTGGGGCCGATATAGTGGAATTTTCTCCAAAGGGATTCAATTCCCCCACGGCCTTCCTTGCAGCAAACGTCATCAAGAAGATTCTATCTATCCTTTCACCCTGAAAAAGAGCCAGTTCTTTGGTTCGTTCTTTAGCCGGATGAGTGCGAAGCTGCCTTTCATTTTGTTTCCATGGAGATTAAAAAGGAGCTTGTCTTCCTTCTCTTCCTCAAGGTCGTAGGTTCCGCTGTCCCATATCTCAACTGTTCCTGCCCCGTACTCTCCCTCGACTATTTCCCCCTTGAAGCCCGCATAGTCCAGGGGATGGTCCTCGGTCTGGATAGCGAGCCTCTTGATTCCATCCTTCTGCGGCGGCTCCTTTGGAACGGCCCAGCTCTTCAGGATGCCATTCATCTCCAGCCTCAAATCGTAGTGGAGATTCCTGGCCTGGTGCTTCTGGATTACGAAGACGTTGCCGTGCTCTGAACTTTTCTCTTCGCCTTTTGGTTCAGAGGTCTTCTCGAAATCCCTCTTCCGGTTGTATTCGTCGAGAGGCATGGTGATAATATAACGAATCACTCGGATATATAACCATGGTAATGATAAGAAAGGCCAGCGGGGACATGGAGGAATTCAACCCGCAGAAGGTAGTTACGGCAATCATCCGCTCTGGAGGGACTCCCGACGTTGCTGACAATGTGATAAAGAAGCTGGAGAAGAAACTCTACAAGGGAATCTCGACGAGGGAAATCTATAAGATTACGTTCAGGATTCTGGACAAGGAACAGCCGTCCCTGGCTTCCAGATACGACCTCAAGGGGGCAATAATGCGGCTGGGTCCTGCGGGATTCCCCTTCGAGACCTATCTGGCCGAGGTTCTTGCAGAGCACGATTATGATGTCAAACTGAGGCAGAACATCAAGGGTAAGTGTGTGGGGCATGAGATAGACATCGTCCTCAACAGGGGCAATGAGCATACGATAGTCGAATGCAAGTACCATAACGAGTATGGAATCTATACGGGGCTGAAGGCCACCCTCTACACATATGCAAGGTTCCTCGACCTCGAGGAATGCGCCAAGGAGAGTAAATGTAAGAATTTCACAGGAGTATGGCTGGCAACCAATACCAAATTCTCGTTTGATGCGATACAGTATGCAAAATGCAGGGGGGTAAAGCTCCTTGGATGGAGATACCCCAAGGGGGAGGGGATAGAGAACCTGATAGAGTCAAAGGGACTTTATCCCATAACGATACTGCGCAAGGTTAACAGAAAATCCAAGGAAAAACTGTCTGATGCCAATATGATGCTCCTGAAGGACCTGACCGAGAAGAGTCCGGCAGAGATTTCATCAAGGACCGGGATAAAGGAGGGGAAGCTCAGGGACATCATCGATGAGGCGAGAGGGATTGTTGTTAAGGATTAGAGCCGGGCTGAAGGGCACAGGTCGTTGAGAATGCATTCACTGCACCTGGGCCTTCTTGCTATGCATGTTTCCCTTCCGTGCATTATGAGAAGGTGGGAAAGATTCATCCAGTCCTTTTTCGGCGTGAGTTGCATCAGGTCCTGCTCTATCTTGACGGGGTCTTTGTTCTTTGTTAAGCCAAGCAGCCGTGATAGCCTCGTGACGTGTGTGTCGACGGCGATGCCCTCGACTATTCCGTAGCCGGCCTGCAGGACGATGTTTGCCGTCTTTCTTGCCACTCCCGGGAGGGTGATTAATTCCTCCATTGTTTTAGGGACTCTGGAATTAAAATCTTCTACTAGAATTTTACAGCAATTTATTATATTCTTGGCCTTATTCCTGTAGAACCCAGTTGACCTAATATCCCGCTGGAATTCCTCAGGGTCCGCGTGGGCATAGTCCTCCACTGTTTTGTATTTCTTGAAGAGTTCCTTCGTCACGAGGTTCACTCTCTTGTCCGTGCACTGGGCAGAGAGTATTGTTGCTATAAGAATCTCAAGCGGGTTTTTGTAACGGAGAGCCGTCCGGGGTTTGTATTTCTTTTTAAGGCGTTTTAGAATTCCCCCAACCTTCTGTTTCATTCTTTCCTCAGGTAGACGGTCCTAGCAGGGAACGGAATCTCGATTCCTGCCTTGTTCAACTCGTCATAGAGCTCAGAGGTTATCTCATCAGTCACGTTGAATTTGTCCCGGAAATCATCAACCCAGACGATGAGCTGGAGGTTCAATGAAGAATCTCCCATCTCCAGGAAATATATGCTGGGCTCGGGGTCGTCAAGAACAATTTTGGACTTCTTTGCTATCCTCATGGCCAGCTTCTTTACTTCATCTACGTCAGAGCCGTATGCGACTCCAAAGGGAATTCTCACCTTTATCTGGAGATTCGGGAGGGCGTAATTCGTGACTTCGTTAGAGATTAGCTTGGAGTTGGGTATTATTATAAGGGTATGGTCCAGCGTCTCTATCTTTGTGCTCCTGAGGCCAACGTCAATCACCTCGCCCAGAAAGCCCCCCATCTCAATCCGGTCGCCCTTCTTGAAGGGCCGGTCTGCAAGGATGAAGAACCCGGCAATTACATTGGATATGCTCTCCTGGGCAGCAAAGCCGATTGCGAATCCCGCTATCCCGCCCATTGCTACCAAGGGAGTTATGTCGATTCCAAGCTGCGATAGAATAATCATGAATGCTATGACATATACCGCAAAGTAGGCAATCTTGGAAAGGAACGGAATCGCCTCATCATCTATGGTGCTCTTCGTCTTCTTTGCCAGTCTCTTGCCAAAGGAGTAGATGAATATCTGCACAACTCCTGCAACAACCCATGAGGATATCACAATAATCATGACTAGAATGAATTTGTCGACCATCCCGGCATATTCTATAGGAATCGAAACCTGCTTCAATGCAACCATCAGGCCAACGAGGATTATGATATAGTAGAGGGGGCCCTTGAGTATCTCGATAATCTTGTCATCAGTATCGGAATTGGTTCGTTTTGCCCTTGCTTTTACATAGTTCTCGACTACGAAATCGGAGATTTTCGCTATAATGGCAGAGGTTATGACAATGAAGAATGCGATTACCAGTTCCTCCAGACTGATGTTAAACTGGGCAGACATATTAGATTATGGTGGATGAGCTTAATAAATCATAGAACTTGTCGCGACTGATACCTGATTTGCTCAAAATGTGCCCTGATTGCGTCATGAGTAAAAGCGAATAGTATTTAAAGAGTCATGACTAAATCATAATACAAATTTGGAGTCATGACTAGTTGATAACAATCACGATGAAAGCCCCAACCGCTCGCACAGACGCAAACTATCAGCAGGAATTCGAGGAGCTGACTGAAGATTTATCCAGTGCTATCGATGATATGGGTGACCCTGTCGCGATTGGAACCATGCTCTACTCGATAGCGGAGGAGAAGAAGAGCAACAATCTCATCGTCAGGGACATAAACGCCAAGTTCGACAATATAGCCGAGAAGCTGGACAAGATATACGGGAAGCTCTCGGTCCTTGCGGAGCATGGAGTCCCTCATCAAGTCGAAAATCCCTCAGTATCAATATCCGAAAGGGATGAAGAGATACTGGAATTCGTGAAATCAGAGGGTAAGGCCTGTGCCGATGACGTCCAGAGTAAATTTGAATACAAGGGTAGGAACGCTGCATCGGCAAGACTCAGCAGACTGTTCAAGGACAACCTGCTTGAGAAGGTCTACCATGGCAGGAAGGTCTACTACGTGGCCAAATCCTGACTAAATCACGCTGGCAAATTCAGCCAACCACCTCCGAAAACCAACCACCTCCGCCCCTAACGAAGGTTAGGGGCGGTAATTCTCATTCTGAAGATGTTTTTTAATAGAGACAGCATAAATTCTATTATGCATGATTCAAAAGGCCAGAGTTCCACGGAGTATCTGATGAACTATGGCTGGCTTATAGTTTTAGTAGTAGTTATAGGTGTGTCTCTCTGGTATCTCGGGATATTCGACGTAGGGAGTGGTGTTGCTTCATACGAAGGATTCGCGAGGATTCAGCCGCTCGTGGAGAGCATCATCTTTACAACTGATGGAGATTTTGCTGCGAAGTTTGTTAACGGGGCCGGAAACATGATAACTGTCAATAATATAACGGTAGTCAACCACGATGGGACGGAATGTTTTTGTACGATAAACGGCACCAATATAATCAGGGCTGGGAAGGCATTCAACATGGGCGGCACGGCCTGTTCCAACACCAATCATAGCGAAGGACGCCCGTTCCTGATACACCTGACCATAAACTATACAATGAGCATGCCGGGCATGGACGTGGAGAAGGTCGAAAACGGCACTATAAGGGGCGTATATGGTGGTGCTATTGGCGATGTAATCCCCGCCGACACAGACATCCAGGGATGTCTCGGGGTAGGTGGCTACTGGTTAGGCAACCAGTACTGTGAAGGAGGGGATGACTGTGCGCAAAAGCCGAAGTGCTGTGGTGATGATCCAGCGGAGTATTACAAGAGCTCGTGGGACACGGTCTGTTGCGCGCAGGAGTCATCATGCGGCTCGTTCATGCCCTCGCACTACTGCTGGAGCGAAGGGACCACGGGCACTACGGGGGGTCAGAGCAACATATACATATGCGACGAGGGTGATTGGCTCGAGTGTCCTTCAGCCGGAGAATGTAATATAGAGCAGAGCTACATATGCACGCAGCATTCAGGGACCTGGCTGTGGAGAGCGAGCCCGGCCAATGACGACCCGGACAGGTGCAGTGGGAATACCGATGGATGGCACTACTGCAGCGTTGATACTGCACAGAATCGGAATTATTACTGTTCCGGTGAGTCGTGTACCTACAGCGTTGCAGGGTCAGATAACTGTGACGGTTATGATGGATGGGTATGCAACGGTAACACAGATGAGTACCATGATTATTACTGTTCGGGGGGATCATGTCCGGATGACGTTACAGCTTCAGACGACTGCTCTGACTGCAGCTGCAGCTGCGGCAATTATAACCAGGCAGAAGGAAGTTATTGCGCTGATGGCAAGGACAACGACTGTGATGGTTGCATTGATGGAATTGACAGTAATTGTGGTGGGACAGAAGCAAACTGTTCTGATGGACTAGATAACGACTGTGATGGAGATATAGACGGTGCAGATAGTGATTGCCCATAGAGATTATTCCAGAATCTCATCCACGAACCAGTTAGCGTCAAATTCCTTCAGGTCGTCATAGGTCTGGCCCATTCCAACGAGGATTATCGGCTTCTTTGTCTCATGCACTATAGAGAGGGCAGAACCTCCTTTTGCGTCGGAGTCCATCTTGGTTAGAATTACTGCGTCTATTCCGACTCCCTTGTTGAATTCCCTGGCCTGCTCGACTGCATCGTTGCCGGTAAGGGCATCTCCAACAAATATTTTTAGGTCGGGGTTGTTGACCCTGCAGACCTTCTTCATCTCGTCCATGAGGTTTATGTTGGTGTGCATCCTTCCCGCTGTATCTGCCATAACCGCGTCGATGTTCTTTGCCTTTGCATGCTCGATTGCGTCGTAGATTACGGCAGCAGAGTCAGCGCCTTTGCTGTGCTTTATGACCTTTACGCCCAGATTATGGGCATGTTTCTCAAGCTGCTCTATCGCCCCGGCCCTGAATGTGTCTCCAGCCGCAAAGATTACAGAGAGGTCATTATCCATAAGGTACTTTGCAGCCTTGGCCATGGTCGTCGTCTTTCCAGTGCCATTGACGCCAAGGAAGAGAATCTTTACAGGCTTTGGGGAATTTTGAATGAGTTCTAAAAATTTTATTTCCTTTTCAGGAGTGAGAATATCAATCAGTGTTTCCTTAAGGGAATTCTTTATGAATTCATCGAGTTTATTTTTCTCTATCTCCTTGCTCGTCAGCTTCTGCCTCAGTTCGTTGAGAATCTTTTCGGCTGTTTCGACAGCAACGTCGCTCTGGATAAGGCCCAGCTGCAATTGCCATAGAATGCCTTCCAGATCCTTCTCCGAGAGCCGAACCTTTCTGCTGAGTGCGCTCTTTACCTGAGTAACCTTGCTTACAGTCAGCTTCTTTTCGGTAGGTTCCTGTTTGGGCTGCTGTTCGGTAGGCTCCTGTTCGGGCTGTTCGGTAGGTTGCTGTTCGGAGTGTTCGATTGGTTGCTGTTTGGGCCGTTCAGTAGGTTCCTGTTTGGGCTGCTGTTCGGTAGGCTCCTGTTCGGGCTGTTCCTCAGTCAGCTTCTCCTCGGCCTGCTGTTCAGCCAGCTTCTTCTCGGCCTGCTCCTCGGCATTGCCTATAAAAGAATTGAGTCTCTTCCTGATTGATTGGAACATTTTAGCCTTTCTGTTCGCCTGCCTGAATCTCCCGGATAATCCCCTCTGATTTTGAGTTGAGCTCCATCAGTTTTTTATTCGCTTCCGTTGCACCGTTCCTCATCTTTTCCATGGCGCCTTGCATGTCCTTCTGTCTCTTATCCAGAATCTTTTTGGCCTCGCTTACCTTCTTCTCAACGGAGATTCCGGCCCCTATTCCGATAATCACGCTCTCTTTGTCCTTTATCTCTCCCTTGATGAAAGAGCCCGAGCCTATCGGGACAAGAATTTCGTCTCCTTTATTTGCCTCCTTGAGGGAGTCGAGAGCCTTTATCGCAGCCTCTGTCTCGGCCATCGCAGCCTCTAAGACCTGTATCTGGGCTGAGATGCCCTCCAGCTGCCGTCTATAGTTTTCCGCCTCAAGGTACATCCTCTGCAGTTCCTCTCTTTGTGGTTCCATCTTCTTTTATCTCTCCATGACCTCTGTGCCTTCACCTTTACCTATTATCACAAGCTCCGGCCTTCTTTTAGCGAAGATTCCGTTGTCTATTACGCCTGGAATAGAGTTCAGCCTGGATTCCAGTTCCAGGGCGTCTGGTATCTCAATTTTGGTATCAATGATTAAATTTCCCATGTCAGTCGTGAAATTCTCCCTTAGCTCTGGTTTTCCTCCAATCTCTAAAAGTTTCTGCTCGACCTGCTCCCTAGAGTGGGGCAGGACCTCTATTGGAACGTGCCAGTCAAGGCTGTCAACGAGCTTGGTTGAATCGGCGATTACTATAAACCTCTTTGATGCGGTCGCGACTTTCTTCTCCAGGGTGTGTGCTCCTCCGCCCCCCTTGATGAGGTTGAATTCGCCGTCTATCTGGTCGGCTCCGTCGACGTCAAGGTCGGGCTGGTGCTGCTCCAGGGTCGAGAGTTCTATTCCCCGTCTGGCTGCAAGTTCTTCCGTTCTGGTGGAGGTAGGGACCCCAACTATGCTCAGGTCCTCCTCCTTGATTTTCTCTGCAAGGAGCTCTATGAAGTAGTTGGCAGTCGAGCCTGTCCCCAGGCCCAGGACCATTCCGTCCTCGACGTATTCAATAGCCTTCGCGGCCGCGGATTTCTTTGATAGCTCTGGGTCCATTTTACCTAATCTTTGATAGCTGCTTTATGATGAATTTGCCCTTGTCCCTGTCAAGGTGGATTTCGCCGGCAGACTCCATGAGGTTGATTACGTAGAGTATCGCTTCCGCCTGCTCCCTCAGCCTCCTGTCCCTGCGGGAATCCCAGAGGAACATCCTAACCTCGTGGAACCCTCTCTTCGACAGAATCTCGCCGGCCTGCGTGAGAAAGTAGGGATTGAATCTTGTTTTGTTAATCTTTGTGTCATTTGCTATGTGAGTCCAGAGCTCCTCAGAGTCAGTCATCTTCAACCGACGAATTTCGCCCTCCTGGAGAGGAGTCTTGGCAATGGCAGTCTCTTGAACGGGAAGCCCTTTACACTGTCAGCGACCTCTGCTATAATCTTGTCGATGGGTAGCTCCTTCTGCTCCCAGGTCTCTCTCACTCTCACGGAGAGTTTCCCTGATTTCTTCTCCTTTTCCCCGATTACGATGATTCTGGGTACCCATGCCTTCTCAGCCTCCCTGATTTTCTTTCCGATGGATTCGTTCCTGTCATCGATGTCCACGCGGATGTTGGTGGATTCAAATTTCTTTAATAATTCTTCAGCGAATGAATTGAATTCCTCCGAGACGGGGAGAATTCTGACCTGGGTTGGAGAGAGCCAGATGGGGAGCATTGGCTTCTTGCCTTGCTCCTGGTCGAGAAATGCCTTCTCAAGCAATGCATAGACGTTGCGGTCTATGCTTCCCGAGATGCTGGCATGGAGCATAAGGGGGTGGTTCTTGCCACCTTTCTCGTCTATGTAGCTTATGTCGAAGCGCTCGGTGTTCTCGATGTCTATCTGCACCGTGGAGAGGGCCGATGCTTTGTCAAGGGCATCGACGAAGTTAAACTCGAACTTCATGACAAAGTAGAAGGGCCTTGAGTCCCACATCTCGACGAGGGCTGGTTTGCCTACGAGCTTTACGAGTTCCTTTGCGAATTCCTTGTTCTTGTCATAGAACTCCTTGACAAAGCGGATTCCCACCTCATAATCAAGCTCGAGGTCCTTCATCCAGTCCAGTGACAGCTTGTACTGGTTGAGGAACTCCTCCTTTGCCTGCTCCGTGTCCTTGGCTAGGGTATGCATATCCGGCATGGTGAAGGCCCTGAGTCTTCTCAGGCCGGTTAACTCGCCGCTCTGCTCGTAGCGGAAGCTGTAGTGCGAGAGCTCGTATAGCTTGAGGGGGAGATTCCTGTAGGAGATGAGCATGTCGTGCTTCATCAGATACTGGCCGAAACAGGCAGCGAACCTCAGGAAGAATTCCCGGTCCTCCGTATTCAGTTTGTATTGTCTTGCAGGGAATCTGTTCAGGTACTTGGAGAGCTGAGGGTGGGCGTAGTCGTACATGATTGGAGTTTCGACCTGCATCCCGCCGCTGTCAGCAACGATATTGCTCACATGCTCCTCAAGAAGCCTCTTTATGAACGAGCCCTTGGGATACCATCTCATGTTGCCTGCATCGGAGCCCGGCTCGTAGTCTGCTATCTCGTGGCTTCTCATCAGTTTTATGTGAGGTGGCTCTCTTTCAGCGGCTCTTGTGCCGGAGATTTCATAGTCGGAGAATTTCTTGAGATTGCTGTGTTTGTCGAAGTTGAATTTTTTCACAGGAGTGAGATTCCCTTTCAAGTCGAGAATGAAGAATTCCGACTTTAATTTCTTCTCCGCCTTCAGGGCCTCGGACTCTCCCTTGTCCTCCTTCGCTCCCTCGGGCAGGATGGTCCTCGACAGCTCGGAGAGGGGGTGGCCCTTGCATTTAAGCTCGAAGCTCTTGTACCAGCCGAAGGGCGCGTTTATCGTCGGGATGTCGTCCTTCAGCCCCTTGTAGGTATTCTCGAGGACTTTCTTTGCCACGGACAGGGAGCTGAGCGAGCTGGAGAGATGGGCATATGGATAGACCGCCACGGTTTCTGCCTTGACCTTGGCTACCGTGTCCTTTATATCCGCCACAAGCTGCTTTACGACGGAGTTGGGGTTCCCCTCGTCCTCCTTTTCAACAGCAATGAATGCAACGAGGACGTTCTTTGCCTCCCCTTCCGGCTTTTCTGGCTTCTCCGCTCCCTTGATTGCGGGCTTCTTGGCCTCGAACTTCAGGTAGTCGGAATGTATCAGCAAAACGCGCATTTTGGATAGTAAGGAATTAGATGCAGTAAATAAATCAGGATATAAAATTATTAAGCACCAAATCAAAATAGAAGTAAGACAATGGAATTAGACCAGTTCACGGGCCTTTGCAGGGAATCTAAAAACCTCATAAACCTGAACCCTCTCCAGAGGGGCGGCCTCCTGTCGGAAGAGGCGAGAAAGGTAGCTCCTGATTGGATTGACGGCTACTCGGTCTGTGACTTCTGCGGAGGATGTCTTGACAGGATAAAGAAGCCCCCCATAGAGGAGTTCGTCCACAAGGCCCTGCCGGAATTCCTTGATTGTGATGTTGCGCGGCTGACTAACGGGGCCAGGGAGGCCAAATTCGCCATCATGCATTCCGTCTGCAAGGAGGGGGACACCATCCTGATGGATGGGAATGCTCATTATTCCAGCTACGTTGCTGCAGAGAGGGCGAGGTTAAAGATTGAACTGATTGAGAATTCGGGTTATCCTGAATTTAAAATTAATGAAGAGGACTATGCAAAAAAGATTGAGGAGGTCAAGCCCAGGCTGGCCCTTCTGACCTATCCTGATGGCAATTATGGAAATCTCCCGGATGCGAAAAAGGTGGGTAAAATCTGCGCGGAGCATGGTGTGCCATTCCTGCTGAACTGCGCCTATGCGATAGGGAGGATGCCGATAAGCGCAAAGGATGTAGGGGCTGATTTTATTGTTGGTTCAGGGCACAAGTCGATGGCTTCTTCAGGACCAATAGGCGTCCTTGGAATGAAGAAGGATTGGGAGGAGACCGTTCTCAGGAAGTCTGGGAAGTACAAGGGGAAGGAGGTTGAGGTGCTCGGATGCGGCCCGAGAGGATTCTCCACGATTACGCTTATGGCGAGCTTTCCATCGGTTGTTGAGAGGGTGAATAACTGGGATAAGGAGGTCGAGAATTCACAGTATTTTATTAATAAAATCGAATCGATTGGTGGAATAAAGCAACTCGGTGTAAGGCCTACCACCCATGACTTGAATTTCCTCGAAGCCGAGATATTCTATGAAATATCACAGAAGCAGAAGAAGAAGGGCTTCTTCCTCTATCAGGAGCTGAAGAAGAGAGGAATTGTAGGTATCAAGCCAGGACTTACGAAGAATTTTAAGCTGAGTACGTATCAATTAAACAAGGAGGAGCTGAAGAAGATTATCGACTCCTTCCAGGAAATATCCAAGATGAATTAAAATGACCACGAAAATAGAGATTAAAGGAAAGCTGCCAAAGAACCCGGTAGTTATGGAGGGCTTTCCATCGATGGGTTTTGTAAGCACCATAGCAACGAGGTATATGATAGACGAGCTCAAGATGGAGGAGATAGGTTGTATCAAGTCAGACAGGGTGAAGAGCATCGTTGTTGTCCACGATTCCAAGCCGATGTATCCAATAAGGATATACAGTAAGGACAACCTGGTCCTGGTATTCTCCGAGGTAAGCGTACCAATCCCCCACATAGGTGAATTCTCGTCCGTTTTCAGCAAGTGGTTCAAGGAGATAAACCCGGAAAAGGTAATCCTTCTTGCAGGAATCAGCGGTAAGGGAACCAACAAGGAGCACGAGATATTCGGAATAGCGAGCAATGGAGAGCTTGAGAAAGAGCTGAAGAAGTTAGACGTCTCAAAGATTGAGGAGGGGATACTGACAGGAATCTCATCCGAACTGCTCCTGGACTGCATAGAGAGTAAGATACCAGTCATAAGCCTGATGGCGGAAACCCGCTATATTCCCGATCCGCTGGGGGCCGCGTCAATGATTAAGATACTCAACGGCCTGCTGGGTTTGAACGTAGACACAAAGAACCTCAGCGAAAAGGGTAAGGAGATTGAGGAGAAGTTCAAGGAGATTGCAGAACAGCTGAAGAAGGGTAAGGAGGACCACAAGGGTGTTGGGGAGTATTCCCCTATGTATGGTTAGAATGGGAATAAAATTAATCGCCTTTGACCTTGACGGCGTTCTGATTGACGGCTGCGGCTCCTGGAGAGAGGTGCACAGGGGGTTAGGCACTACGGAGCGGGCCAAAAAGCATGCGGATGAATACCGTGAAGGGAAGATTAACTTCGATGAATGGGCCAGGAAGGACGCCAGCCTATGGCAAGGAGTAGAAATTAACAGAATCAGGGAGATTCTCTACAAAGTTGAATTAATGCCCGGCATAGAAAAAACTATTCCGAGGCTGAACGGAAGATACAGAATAGGTATCATCAGCGGTGGGCTCCAGATTATGGCCGACAGGATAAAGGACAGATTCAAGATGGGCTATGCGGTAGGGAATTCCCTCCTCGTAAACCAGGGCAAGGTGTGTGGAGTGGACCAGGTAGTGGATTTCCATGGGAAGGGGAAGGTCCTGAAGGCGGTTGCAAAGGATAATGGCGTTGCTCTCGATGAGTGCGCAGTCGTCGGGGATTTCATCAATGACATTCCCATGTTTGAGATTGCCGGCTTCAGGATAGCGTTCAACCCAAAGAGTGATGAGGTTGTGGAGATGGCAGACGAGGTCATATATGAAAAAGATTTAACGAAGATACTGCCGTTTTTTGAGGTGATATGATGGAATACTCGGAAAGAATCAAAAAGATTCCACCCTATCTCTTCGCTGAGATAGACAGGGCCATTGAGAAGAAGAGGGGAGAGGGTGTAGACGTAATAAGTCTTGGTGTAGGGGATCCTGACCTTCCCACCCCGAAAAACATAATCGATGCTCTCCACAAGGCTGCCCAGGAGCCGGAGAATCATCGCTATCCGTCCTACGTCGGGATGCTTCGCTTCAGGGAGGCTGTCGCGGGATGGTACAAGAGGAGATTCAATGTATCGCTGAACCCTGAGAACGAGGTTGTAACCCTGATTGGCTCGAAGGAGGGTATAGGGCACATCCCACTGGCATTCACGAACCCGGGCGACATAAACCTGGTTCCGAGCCCTGCCTATCCAGTCTACAGAATCGGGACAATTCTGGCCGATGGAATTCCCAGAGATATGCCACTCCTGGAGGAGAACGGGTTCAAGCCGGACCTGTCCAAAATCTCCGGAGATGATGCTAAGAAGGCAAGGCTGATGTTCATAAACTATCCGAATGCCCCCACCACAGCAACAGCAGAGAAGGAATTCTTCAGGGAGGTGATTGATTTTGCCAAGGACAATGACATCATTGTCTGCCACGACAACCCATACTCGGAAATGGCCTTCGACGGCTACAAGGCCCCAAGCTTCCTGGAGATAGAAGATGCCAAGGACGTGGGAGTGGAATTCCATTCCTTGTCAAAGACATATAATATGACGGGCTGGAGGATTGGTTTTGTTTCAGGAAATGCAGAAATTCTGGCAGGGCTGGGGAAGGTAAAGGAGAACATCGACTCGGGGGCGTTTCAGGCGGTGCAGCTTGCAGGCGTTGAAGCACTGGAAGGCCCTCAGGACGCCGTAGCAAAGAATATGAAGATTCTCCAGGAGAGGAGGGATGTCATGGTCGATGGCCTGAACGATATCGGTTTTGAGGTCGACAAGCCAAAAGCCACCTTCTACCTCTGGTTCAAGATTCCCCCCAGTTACAAATCATCCGTTGAATTCTCCCAAGCGCTCCTGGATAAGACTGGCGTAGTAATGACGCCGGGCGTCGGTTTTGGCGAGTATGGCGAGGGCTATGCCAGGTGTGCGATAACCCAGAACAAGGAGAGGCTGCAGGAGGTAATCGACAGAATAAAAAATTCCGACATAGTGAAATGATAGTGACGATTGGCGGTTCGGCGGGCTCTGGAACGAGCACCCTTGCGAAGGGGATTGCTGAGAGATTCAATCTGAAACATATCTCGGCAGGGTCGATAATGAGGGAGATGGCCGAAGAGAAGGGCATGGATTTGCTGGAATTCTCAAAATTTGCGGAAGAGAATTCCCAGATAGACAAGGAGATTGACGAAGGGCAGAAGAAGATGGCGAGCGAGAACTGCGTTGCTGAGGGCAGGCTCTCGGCACATTTTCTTGAACACGACATCAGCGTTTGGCTGATTGCTCCACTGGATGTAAGGGCTACGAGAGTGAGCTACAGGGAGAGTATATCCCCTGAAGAGGCTGAGAAGAGGATAACTGAGAGGGAAGCGAGCGAGAAGAAGCGGTACAGGGAGTTTTATGATATTGACATCTCTGATATGAGCAGATATGACCTAATCCTCAATACCGGGAAATTTGATATCGACTCCATGGTCAAAATAGTATCATCGGCCATAGAGAGCCTCAGCGATAAGTAATTTAAGTAACCCTCCAATATCTTAATATGAAGGAAAAAGCTCAAACCTCGCTGGAATTCCTCATGACCTACGGCTGGGCGATTCTGATAGTTCTTGTCATAGTCGTGGTTGCGTGGCAGTGGGGCTTCTTCAACCCGGGCGGCGCTGTGAAGAAGGGTTCCTCTGGTTTCTGGGGCGTGAGACCCATTGATTTCAGTTATAACACTGATGGCGATTTGATACTGTCGCTGAAGAACGGGGTCGGCGGGGGCATTAATATAACGGAGGTCGAGGTAAGGGGCGGGACTATTACATACACAGACCCGATGAGTACCCCATTAAGCATCACTCCGGGACTCCAGAGCACCTACTCCCTGTCAGGAAGCACATCAGGGCTCCGGGGCGGGGGCATCGGCTCGAGCTATGACCTGTTTCTCTCGATAGAGTATAACGACTCAAGAACGCAGGAGTTTTACAGGAGCTCCGGAAAGATATGGGGTTCCATAGAAGGAGCCTAGACGTATTTTACAGGCTTCGCTGTATCGGCCAGTTCTATCGCATTCTTGAGTCTTCTGTTTTTTGACGAATATATCGTGAAAAGAGCGTCCCCCCTACCTATAAAATCACCGGGGTTTACATGGAGGTAGAGGCCAGACGTCTTGTCTTTGGGAGCCCCGGCAGCCCTTGCGATTGCGGAGATTTCCTTGTTATTGATGGATTTTACCCTGCCCTCCCCGTCCGACTTGATTGTCTCCTCCTTCTTACCTATCTTTATGTCGTCCGGCTTTATCTCAGGGTTGCCGCCCTGTTCCTCTATAATCTCCATCATCTTTGCCTTTGCCTTCCCGGAGTCAAGAATCCTCTTTGCAATCTTCCGGCCCGTGCCCTTTTTTGCCTTGTTGGCAAGCTCCAGTAGATTCCCCGCGAGCATTACGGATTTCTTCACAAGACTGATAGAGCCATTGTTTTCCAGGGAAAGAAGAACGTCCCTTGCCTCAAGAGCGGGCCCTATTCCATTGCCTATGGGAGAAAAGCCGTTGGTGATAACGCAGTCCACCGCAACACCGAGCCTTTTACCAAGTTCTATGAAATTATGTTTCATCTCATCTGCCTTTTCCGGGTTCGGGACCTTGCTACCAATGCCAACAGGAATGTCTATCAGAATGTAATCAGAACCAACAGATATCTTCTTCGCCATTACTGATGAGAGCACGTGTCCCTCAGCATCAAGACTGAGAGGATATTCCACCTGGATTATCTTGTCATCCGCGGGAGCCAGATTTACTGCCCCACCCCATGAAATGCACGCATTAATCTTTCTGACTATCCTCTGGAGCTCCTCAACTCCGAAGTCGACGGGGGCCAAAACCTCCATGGTATCTGCAGTCCCTGCCGGAGAGGTGATTGCCCTTGAGCTCGTCTTTGGTATGGTTGCCCCGGCTGCCGCGACTATCGGGACAATCAGCATTGTAGTCCTATTGCCCGCAACCCCTCCAATGCAGTGCTTGTCAACTATGTCGTTGCCGAAATCTATCTGCCTGCCTGTCTTGACTATGGCCTCCGTCAGGAAGACTATCTCATCGAGGTTGTATCCTGCCATATAACCGCCGGTAACGAATGCCGTCAGCTCTATCGAGCTTAGATTATTATCGACCACGTCCTTGATTATCAAATATATCTCTTCAGAATTCAGGGTGTAGCCGTCTATCTTCTTCTTTATGAATTCCACGGACTTTGGCCTTTCCGTCGGCTTGAGCATTATCTTGTCCCCAGCCCTTACCTTCAGGATGTCTGTCACGTCCTTGTAGAGTCCTATCTCGTGTTCATTCACGAAGGACTTTGTGGTATTGGCTATTGCAGTTATCTCCCTGCCTCTGTAGGACAGAGTGACTCTGCCGGAAACAAAAACTCCAAGAAACTTGGCATCGGCCTCGTTCATAATGACTATGGGCTTTTCAGCTTTTATCGGATAGCATTTAGCTGTGAATTTCATCCTATGTTATAACTTAATTGACCAGATTTATAAACTCCTGCTTAATTCTAACTATGGCAACAAGAAAGAAAGCCAAGAAAGCGGTAAAGAAGAAGGCCGTGAAGAGAGCGGTAAAGAAAAAATCTGCAAAGAAGAAGGGTGTTGAGCTGAAGATTCTCGGCAAGTCGGTACTGGTTAATGATGACCTCAAGAGGAGGGACCACAGGCTGGGGCTAAGGGCCCCCAAAGCCAATAAGGGTGAGATTCCGTCGTTCTACAGGAAATTTGCATTCAAGTGCGGCAAGTGCGTGAGTGAATTCAAGCATACTGCCAAGATTCCAGTCATAGAGCAGGGGGTTAAGTGTCCCGAGTGTAATGAAATACACATGATAAGGATAATCCCAATTGGGGGACACTACGAGGTGAAGCTCCCGAGAAGCATAAAGGGAGTGAAAGGTAGCAGATAATAAACCCCCTTGCGTAATAGATAATATGTTGCTCTTAGATATATTGCTATTTGTTGCATCGTGTGCTCTGCTCGTGGTAAGCACGAGAGTATTGCTCAATTCTCTGGTGAAGATAGCTTCTTACCTTGAGCTTAAGGAATTCGTTGTCGGTTTTATGTTAATGGCGGTAGCTACCTCACTTCCTGAACTTTTCGTCGGAATTGCTGCCGCATTGGAAAACACATCTGTGCTATCCCTGGGTAATGTTATAGGCGCCAATATTATGGACCTGACTGTCGTTATAGGGACAGTGGCTTTGCTTTCCAGGGGGATAAAGGCCAGAAGTGAGATAGCGAGGAAGGATGCACTCTATATGATGTTGATTGCACTAATCCCCATACTCCTTATGCTTGACCACGTCCTCTCTGTGATTGACGGCGTTATATTGCTCCTGGCATTTTCAATGTACATGATAAGGCTCTTTGGCCAGAGGAAGGAGTTCAGAAAGACCACAAACCATGTATCAAAAAAGAGTGCCAGAAAAAGTTTTATCTGGTTTGCGTTTGGAGTTATTGGCCTGCTTATAAGTGCAAAATTCGTTGTGATGTTCGCCACAGCCATTGCAACAGAAATGGCAGTTCCACTGCTGTTGATAGGTCTCGTGATAGTCGCGATAGGAACAACCCTGCCTGAGTTGGCATTTGAAACCAAGGCTGCAATGTCAGGCTTTGAGGAGATGACCCTTGGCGACTTATTCGGGAGCTTGGTTACAAATTCGACACTTGTCCTGGGGATTGTTGCGATTATCAACCCCATAGAGATAGCAAATTTTTCATTGTTTTTGGTGGCTGCAGGATTCATGTTTTTAACCATGTTTTTGTTTACCATATTCATCAGAAGCGA
>CAZJVE010000015.1:0-27312 GCA_964549685.1 uncultured archaeon
CATATAAATAAATAATTCTAATATATCTAATAAAACAGATATATTAAAATAAATATATAAAAAATAATCAAAAATCCGGAAAATAAACATTCAATGTGAGAGTTCCTCCGGATTGAGGGGCATGCTCTTCATCCTGTGCTTTCTGATTATGCTCTGCAGCTTTTCGGAGTCAACCCCCGTTTCCGATAGCTTCTGCAGGATTTTCTTTCTCTCATCTATTATCTTTTCCACATCGAAGCCCATGGGCTCCAGCATATTGCTAAGATTCCTGTATATCGTGCTCTCGTGGAGAAGGAGGTTCATCGAGTCAGTCTTCTGGTCCCATCTGCATACGTCCTTCATAATCATATCATCCTCCCTGTAGTATGTCTCTGCAATCTCTATAATCCTCCTCTGGATTCCGGCCTTCTTGCTGAAGACCCTCTGCACCATTACGACAAGGTCAAGCCCGGACAGGAGCGGCTTTGGCACGTCCAGCGGCGTGTGCGTGAGCCTAATAACCAAATCATCGATTGTATTCGCGTGTATGGTGCCCATGCAGCCGTCGTGGCCGGAATTCATCGCAATGAACAGGCTCTTGGCCTCTGGTCCACGCATCTCACCTATTATTATCCTGTCGGGCCTGGCCCTCAGGGCATTTCTCACCAGGATGTTCATGTTAATGACCTTGCCCAGGGACCCCTTATCCGTGGCTCCAAAGTACCTGGTTTCGAATCTCACCCTGTTCGGATGGTTCGGGTGCAGCTCCTCGGAGTCCTCAATGGTAATCACTCTCTCACCATGCGGCACGAAGCCAAGCATTGCGTTCAGCAGTGTAGTCTTCCCAGAGGCAGTTCCGCCGCCTATCAGGATATTGGCCGGTTTGACGTACAGGCCATCGGTACACGTCCACAGGAACGCGGCAACATCAACCGAAAGCATATGGCTCCTTATCAAATCGACCAGGTTCATACTGCCTGGGATGAATTTTCTGATTGTCATCGAGGGCCCGTCCAGAGAAACCGGCGGTATCCCCACGTTGATTCTGATATCCTCGGCCAATTTGGCATCCAGCAGCGGATTCTTGAAGTTGACCTCCCTCCCTATCTTGATGCATATGTTGTGTATCAGCGATAGAATCTCATCGTCCGAGTCGAATTTTATGTTCGTATTGCACGTTCCGAATTCCCTATGTACGACAAAGACCGGCAGCTTAGAGCCGGATATCATTATCTCCTCAAGGCCATCATCAGAGATGAGCGCGTCTATCCTGCCATAGCCGATTGTTTCCTTTATGAGCTCCCCCTTTATCAGCTCTCTCCTTGCTTCCGAAATACCGCTGAGTCCGTCCATAAGGGACTGAATCCCGTCCATGAACTTTATCTTGTCCTCGGGAGCTGCTATGGAATACCCGATATCCGGCAGGATTCCCCTTGAGAGATCCACCCGCATCTTGTCCTTTGCCCTCTTCTCCGCTGCTGAGAGCTCCGTGGCATGCAGATAGTACAGTGGAATCTCCACGTCCCTGACCTTGAAAATCTTCACGTTGTCGTACTCCTTCAGAACCTTCTGGACCTTTACCTTCTCATTAGCCATTTTCGTTACCTCTCGATTTAAGGAGAGTCTCCAGGTTCGCAGTGTGCCCTTTAATCGCACCGAGAATCTCGTCAGGACCCGCATCCCTTTCTATAAGGCCCTCCAGAATCCCCTCCCTCTTTTCCAGTATATCCTCAATATCGATACCCATGGAATTCAACGTGCTTGCAAACCTTGAGTATATGATGCTATCGCTCTTTTTGAATTCTATGCTCCCGCCTTCAACATCCCACTCGAATATCCTGTTCAGGACCACCTCGTCGCCTCTCTTTATCACCTCTGACACCTCGGTAATCTTTCTCATGATACCGTGCTCTCCGCCGAACACCCTCCTCTGCAGTATTATCAAATCAAGTCCGACAAGCAGCGGATTTGGCACGTCCATCGGAGGGTTCGTGAGCCGTGTAATCGCATCATCGACAGAGTTCGCGTGTATGGTGCCCATGCAGCCGTCGTGGCCGGAATTCATCGCAACGAAGAGGCTCCTTGCCTCGTGACCCCTCATCTCCCCGACGACAATCCTGTCCGGCCGCATCCTGAAGGCATTCTTTATCAGCATCTCCATGTTTATCCCGCCCCCCTCTCTGACACCCATGGAGAAGGTCTCCATTCTGGACCGGTTCTGGTGTATGGGTCTCAGTTCCTCTGTGTCCTCTACGGTGACCATCCGCTCGTCCTCCGGGACGAAGGTAATTATGGCATTGAGCGTCGTTGTCTTACCGCTTGCGGAGCCCCCCACAATCAGTATATTGGCCGGTTTTATGCACATCCCGTCAACGCATACCCAGAGAAAGGCGGCCAAATCCGTGGTCATCGTCTTATTCCCCAGTAGGTCGACTATGGTCATGGGAGCAGTCCTGAACTGCCTGATTGTCATCGAGGGCCCGTCAAGGGAAACCGGAGGAATGACAAGGTTTATCCTCATGTTCTCCGAGAGCCTGGCATCCAGCATGGGGTTCTTGAAGGTAATCTCCTTACCCAGCAGGGTTGCGATATTCTGAATCAGGTCCATCAGCTCCCTGTCGGAACCGAACTGGATGTTTGTCACGCAGGTCCCATAGTCCCTGTGAACAACAAAGACCGGCAGCTTCGAGCCGGAGACCATTATCTCCTCCAAGTTTTCGTCTCCCAGCAGGACGTCCACGGGCCCGTAACCGACCGTTTCATCAATCACCTTCTGCCTGATTATCTTTCTCTTCTCGTCCGAGAATTTATGGTGCTTTTTCAGCAGCTTCCCCAGCTCCTGGTCTATGATTGCTCTCCTCTCGCTCAGCATCTCGATGTCCTCAATGTCCTGGAGCATCTTTTCCTTCACTGCTACCTTGAGCTTCTCCTTGAATTTGTTCTCCTCCTCGGACAGCGTTGTCTGCGGCACATAATAGAGGGGCGTGGATATGCCCTCCACCCTCATTATCCTGATTCCATTACCACGGTCCTCCAGAGTCTCCTGAACTTTCATTATATCCCTTATTGTATTAGAATCGGGATAAATTAATATGTTATCCGTAAATTCCTCCTTTCTGGTGGGCGAGGACTTTGAGCTGCTCGAGGAGGGCCACCTGGTGGTTGAGAAGGGCAGGATAAAAGAGGTCAATGACGGCTTCATAACCGGAGGAACCGATGCAAAGGACCTTCTCTGCATCCCGGCCCTGATTAATGCGCATACGCACATCGGGGATTCCTTCGCCAAGGAGGCCGCCCTCGGTCTCCCGGCAGGAGAGGCAATGGGCCAGGATGGCCTGAAATGGGAGCTGTATAAAAAGGCGAACAGCCAGCAAATTCTCAGGGCCATGAGGGATTCCGTTCAGTATATGCTAAATTCAGGAATTTCCTGTTTTGCAGACTTCAGAGAGGGCGGAATTCAGGGGGCAGACCTTCTCAGAAAGGCAACCGAGGGGATTCCCGTCAGACCCATTATCCTCGGCAGAGACGACGGCATAGAGAACTTCGACGGCCTGGGACTCAACCCCTGGCAGCTGGACCAGATTCCAGCCAACGGCAAGGGCCTGGTTGCAGTCCATGCAGGAGAATCCAAGGGAGAGACAGCCGAGGCCCTTGCAAAGAACCCGGACATCATCGTCCACTTCACACTCGCAACAAAAGAGGACGTCGCAACGGCGGCAAGAAAGAAGGTCTCCGTCGTTCTCTGCTCCAGGGCAAACGCGCTCCTCGGGGTCGGAATCCCCCCGGTCAGGGAGCTTCTTGACCGCGGAGTCAATGTCGCCATAGGCACGGACAACGTAATATTGAATTCCCCGTCTCTATGGAGAGAGCTTGAATTCATATCGAAGTTATCCTACTTAAAGAAAGGAATCTCTCCTGCTGACATCCTCAGGATGGCCACCTCGAACGCTGCAAAAGCATTCGGCCTGAACTCTGGGATAATAAAGAAGGGAAAGCAGGCCGACCTCATATTCCTCGACAGGAACGCCCCGAACCTCAGGGAAAACAAAAACCTTCTGGCAGCAATAGTCCACAGGACGGAGCCTGAGAACGTAAGAAAGATAATGATAGCGGGAGAATTCGCGGTGGAGAAGGACTAGTCCTCAGCCCCCTCTTCGCATCTCCTGACAAAAGACCTTATATCCCCTGCCCTGTAGCTCTCCTTGCTTGTATCCGTATAAATCTCACCCGTCGAAACGCAGATGTACTGCGGCACTCCCTCGGGAATGTTCAGGAAGCCGTCCAGGCAGGCCATCTGGTCATTCACGTCCCGGCTCGTCGACTCCTCCTTCAGCCACAGGAAATTATGCCCCTCATCCTCAATCTCATCCACCATCCAGTAGCTCCTGTTGCACGACTTGCAGGATTCCGAGTAGTGAAAAGCGACCGTGTCCCTGCTTATGTTAATGTCAGCAAGGCAGTTCTGCATCTGCTTCAGATAACCATCAGATAGATAGCATGCGTTCTCATGATTCGTGAGGCATAGAAACTGCAGGACATTGTACCTGTTCAGGGCGGAAACCATCGTCGATATATTGCCCCTGTCGTCCTCCTCCTTCATGACGACCAGATGCGGGAAGGGAACGCCGTCGTTCTGATAGATTCCAACCTCGAGATTCAGGTCCCCGAACATATCGGCAATAGCAGAAACATCGCATCCATCGCACCCCGGGGGATACAGATAGATAAACTCAATCCCCCCTTTGTCGGTGGGGCAGACGCGCTGCTCGCAGTCGGGGCAGTCAACCCCTGGGCACTCCTTCCCCAGGTTCATCAGCAGTATCGCCCCAATTCCGAGCACGAGTATCAAAGCAATTATGGCTAGCGGCTTCTGCTTGTCATCGACCATAGTCTAATAATAAGAATCAGTATTGAAAAATCCCCTACAGGCCGTCCAGGACCTCTATCAGCTTCTTGTTCTCCTCCGCGGTCCCGACGGTAATCCTCACGTACTCTCCCTCAAAGCCCTCGAATTTTCCAAAGCACCTGACGATAATCTTCTCCTGCATAAGCCGGTCGAAGAACTCCCTGGCCTTCATGGGGGAAACATCCGCAAACACGAAATTGCCCTCCGACTTGAACGCTTTGAATTTCCCGGCGAGCTTTTCAAGGAGAATTTCCCTGTCTTTCTTTATATTTTCAACCGTCTCCTTCATGTAACTCACACTATCGATTGCTGCAATCCCCGCCCCCAGGGCCAGAGAATTCACGTTGAACGGGAGCCTGACCTTCGACAGCAGCTCAACAATCTCCTTGCTGGCAACAAGATAGCCCAGCCTCAGCCCCGCAAGCGCGAAGGCCTTCGCGAAGGTCCGCATGACAACCAGGTTCGGGAATTCCTCCAGCAGGGGGATTACACTCTTCCCATAAAACTCCACGTATGCCTCATCAACCACGGTCAGCTTCCCGAGCTCGAGAACCTTCCTGACATCCTCCTCGGAAATAACTCCTCCTGTGGGGCTGTTCGGCGAGCACAGGAAGAGAACCTCCGCATCCTTCGCCTTGTTGACGAATTCCTCAGCAGGAAACGAAAAGTCATCGTTCAGATTAACCTCGTCATACTCCTCACCCAGAATCCCTGCAACCAATCTGTACTCGGCAAAAGCCGGCCTGAAACTCAGGACCGGGCCCTTGAACGTCTTCAGAAGCATGTCAATCAGCTCATCGGAGCCGTTGCCCAGCAGGATGTTCTCTGCCTTTGTTCCGCAATAGCCGGCAATCTTCTTCCTCGCCTCCCGGAACCTGTATGGATAGACATTCACCCTCCCCGACTCCTTCTTTAGGGTCTCAACTACCTGGGGCGAAGGGCCATAATTGTTCTCATTCGATGCGAGCTTTATGTAGCCCTCCCGCATCTTCCCCGGCTCGTATACATCCAGCCCGGAAATCCAGGGCCTTGCACATCCGGCAGCATTAAATTCCATCCTAGAATAAGATTGGGACTGAGGTTAAATTAATTATAGTAACTTCACTATTGTGGCGCCTACAGACACCCCGATATCATCTGCCACGGGCCTGCACTTCGCCTTCATCAGCAAAGCAACCTTTCCCTTCAGTATGTCCGGCCTGTCAACCAGTGTCTCATAGCAGGCCATCCCCTTCGCGATTATCAAATCCGCCTCTTCCCACGCCTTTTGAAACTCCTTGGGAGTCTTCTCGAACCACACCCCAATAAAATCACCCCGCGGCAGGATTTCCCCTTCAATGCCGACCCTCTTCAAATCCTCAACACACGCGTCGTCCTGCACGGGTCTGGAGAGCGGCGCCACAGTAACCCGTGCATAATTCCTCAATTCTTCAATAAATATTTTATCCAAAACCAATTCCCCTGCATTATCCGTAACGTAGAGGATTCTCTCTGCCTTCTTCACCCTCTCATAAACCCTCTCGCTGTCATCTATCTCCGCATCCCCCTCGACAATATCCATAATCTCATCCTCCAGCCTGTCGAGATTAACCTGATGGTCTCTTGCGCCGAACTCTATTATATTGCCTGCCAGGGCCATCCTCAATGCAGTCCTGAACCTCTCCTCCCCCTCAAGCCCCTTTAGATGCTCCTCGAGCCTCGGATACAGCTCAAGGGCGGCGTCCATGGACTCATCCTTCAGATGCCTCATCGGGTCTTTGTTCTTCGTAATCTCCTCAAGAATCCTGTTCCTCTCATTGGCCAAGGCGGTTGTCGACATATCCGGGGAAATTCTCTCAGAGAAAAGCCTGCAGACATCCCTCACGACCCTGTACCTCGTCTCCTCACTCTCGTTCTCACAGAACATCAGCACTCTCCTGAGCATACACGGTCCGCATTCCGGATAAAGCTTCATAGTGGTATTTATATACGCCTGCACATATTTATCTCAGACAAAATGACGATCAAATTCATCGAGAAGAAGAAGGAGTCCGTTGAGGTGGAGTTCGACGACAAGGTCCTCCCCAACCTCCTGAGGACAGACCTTATCGAGCACGGACTGGACTCATACTGCCACGACCCCCACCCACTGGTTCCTGGCTACAGGTTGCACGTGGACGCGAAGGACGCCATGAAGGAGCTTAAGGGCTCGGTCAAGAGGGTTGAGAAGGACTGGAAGGATTTTGGCAAGGCCGTAGCCAAGGCAGCCGCAACCAAAAAGAAACCTGCTTCTAAGAAGTAATTTCCTGAGAAAGATATTTATATATGTTCCTATATATTTATTGGAGTATATACATTTTTGGTGGTCATAATGGAGGACGAAAAGAGCCTTATGGATTTGTTTCTGCACAAAAAACCCGTCGGTATTCTGTTGAGCCTGAAGGATTCTGAAGGAAAATACGCATCGATTCTTGCAAAGGAAACCGACTGCACCTATACACACGCATTGAAGATACTCTCCACCATGGAGGGGCATGGCCTGCTTGAATTCAAGAAGGAGGGCAGGATAAAGGAGGTAATGCTTACAGACCTTGGAGCTGACATAGCCCACGACCTCGAAGGGGCCGTGAGGAGACTTGAGAGGCTTCCCGAGCCAAAGAAGGAGGAAGCCGAGGAGGAGGAAGAATGAACGGAATGGACCCCACCGCGCTCCTTACGAGTTACGGTGTGACGGACACGGACCTGATACTGGCCGGAATCCTCGTGTTCCTGGTTGTTCTAATCTCTCTGGTTATCGGGTCCAGGGGCAGATACACCCAAATCAGTAAATCTGTCAGGGGGTGCTCCAAGGAGCTGAAAAAGCACCAGAAGCTGATAGACTTCGTCGAGGCGAAAATCAGGAAGTATGAATCTACCGGTTCAGCAGAGGAGCTGGAACACTGGAGCGGAATCGAGGACGAGCTCAGCGCCCTTGCCGATTTACCGAACATCGAGGACGCCGGGGAAGAGATAATACTCAGAACCCACATAGCCCAGTCCAGGAAGGACTACGTCGATGTTTCCGCAACGAAGGAGAGCATCGTAGTGGGCATAAGTGACGATGAGAGCATTCCCGTAAACGTCATCTATGGGATTCCCGTCGCCATAAACCCCAGCAAGCTGATTGTAACCTACAAGGGCAACACCCTGGAGATTCACGCCCCCAAGGAACTGATGAAGGTGGAAGAAAAGAAGGAATAAAGATGCTGCAACCAATCGCTATCAACGGCATCAGTGGAATTCTGCTGCTCATGATTGGACTCCTTAGTCTGATTCTTCTGGCACTCATATTCAGCGGTTCAAAAACCCATAAAGAGCTCGAGGCCGAGGCAGCGGAGGGCGCCACAAATGCGAAGAAGGCATCAGCAAAGCTCAAGAAGCTTTCCAACAAGGCCGAGAAACTGAGAAAGGAGCTCCACGGCAGGGAGGAGAAAGAGGTACTGACCGAGATGGGCAGGATAAGCAAGCTCTGGAGGTCCCGCAGGCAGCGCCTGAAGATGGGAATCTGGGAGAAGATAGAAGCAGAACCAAAGGAGCTCAAAGGCCTGAAGAAAAAGGGCGAGGAGATAACCGACCTCATAGACCGGGCAAAGGCAAAGTACCACAAGAGGGAACTCGACGAGAAAAGCTTCAGGGAGATAGTCTCCGGCTACCAGAAGGAGCTCATGGAACTCAACCTCAGGATACGGGAGCTGGAGCGCGCATAGAATCCCCCGGCCCACACTCACAACAGAATCCCCCAGCACATAACCTTCTCTAAAATTCCTCCAGCTAACTTCTCACTCGAATTCCTCCAGCTTACTGTCCTTCGCCTTCCTCTTCTGCCTCGCTGTTGAAACCAGCATGTTCCACCCGAACGCAATCCTCTCAAGATAATTCGTAAACGTCAGCGACTCGTTAAGAATCAGCGCCCTGCCCCTTCCCATTCCCGCTTCAATCTCTCTCTCCCTCTTCAGCAGGCCGAACCTCACGAGCTTGGGAATAATCTTGTTCTCCAGTGTAGAACGGGAGTAGCCGGTCTCCTTGAGAAACTTCGATATCTCCTTTTTCGTCACCCTCCCATCCTTGAGAATAAGCCTTACGAAGTCACTGGCAACCCTGAAGTAGGTGGGCTGATACTTCTCCGGAAATATGAAGTCTATGATATCATCAACCTCCCAGATGACGGTCTTCTCCAGCCCCCCCTTATCCTTTACCTCGGAACCGTAGTGCTTCGGCAGATACAGGCTCTCCGCAACGGGAATGCCCTTCGACACCGGGGGCTTCGGATTCGGATTGCCGGGCTTTTTGGCCATGTAATTTATTAAGATGGACTGCTAAATATTGAATGGATAAAATGACAGTTGTATATCTTTGCTCCGGGAAGGACTGCTGCCCAGTCGTTGATGTTTCTGAGGAATCGGTAAAGATCGGCGAGGATGGCAACTCGTGCACCCTCACAAAGGAGCAGTGGGAAACCCTGAAGGAGAAGGTAAAGACGGGTGAGCTATAGAATCCTCGTCCCCTTCGTTTTTTTATTATTCATTATATCCTTTATTCTCTCCGGATGTTTTCCGTTTATTATCCAAATATCGAGGCCCGAGTCTTTTACAAAGCCGGGGAATTCCCTGTCCAGGCAGGAGCTCTCCATCGCGGGTAATTCCTCCGCTGTTAGCTCCGGAATCAGCTCTGCCTTCCCCTTCTCCAGCTCTGCTGTAGCGCCCCCCCTCTTCGGGTCTGCCGTAAAGACCCCGTCAACGTCCTTCAGGAGGATGAGCCTCTCCGCCCCTCTCTCCATTGCAACATACGCAGCAATGGAGTCCGAGGTCACGTCCCAGTTCGCCTTCAGGTTCTCATCATCCAGCAGCGTGGCACAGTCAAAAATCTCGCCCTTGAAGAACTCCCCTATCAGCACTCCTGTCTGCTGCATCGCGAGGATTGCAAGTTTGTGGGCAATTTCCCCCCCAAGCCCGAATTCCCTGTCAATCCCCCTGACAGTATCCGCGAATTCCCCGCCGCCGGGGACGACGAGAATTTCCTCTGCCCCATTCAGCTCATCGCACAGCCTCTCCAGCACACCCCTGTCCCTGCACAGGCTCCCCCCGACCTTCACAACCGTTTTCATCAGATGACCACCCCTGCATAAAATATTATCAGCGGAACAAGAAGAACGCCCATCAGATGGCTCCTTTTAATCCCCGTCAACGGCGCAACCAGCCCCAGTGACGTTGCCGTAAACAAAACAAGCAGCCCGAACGGCCCTGTAATCAATAAGACAAGAAGCACAAGCATCCCGATTATAAAGACGGATATTCTGTGGTAGGGGATTCTCGTTATCAGATGCAGGAACCTCTTCCCTATGAAGAGGGCAAGGAGCGACGAGACCGAGATGGCAATAAGGGCAACGGAGATGAGGAGAACAAGCTCGTTGAGCCCGAAGTCCTCAAGGAACCTGCCGATGGCGACTGCCGCCCCCGACCTCGCCTTATCTATCGTGTAGAGGGAGAGGATTGAGAATATGGCAACAGCAGTGTTTATACCTCCGACCGAGACGAGGAACTCCCTGGCGTCCCTCTTCCTGGTTATCTCCTGGGCCATGACCGTTGCCTGAGAAGCCCCCACCCCCGGCAGCGTTCCAACAAGCAGACTGGAAAAGAAGGACTTGACTACCCCGCTCACGACAAGGTCCCTGTCAATCACTCCAATCCAGCTCTCCTGCGGCGGGATTATGCTCTTCTCCCCCAGGCTCACCAGGAGCGTGGGAATTCCAAACAGGCCCGTAAAGAGGGGAAAGAACAGGATTGTCAACGGGGCCACGGGGTTGTCCCAGAGCAACAGCCCGAGAATTCCTGATAATATGACCACCAGCAACGCCCACCTTCGGTTCTTTCTCTCGGTGGCTATCATAACAACCAGTATTGCGAGAAGTATTAGATGGATGTAGGATTTTATCGCCCCGTAGAATGCCGGCAGGGCCAGGATGAGTACAGGACTCAGCAGGACAAAAATCAGAGTGACCCAGACACCGCCCAGAACCGTGAGATACAGGGCCTCAAGGCCCTTCCCCCGCAGCAACAGCCTGTGCCCCGGGAGGACTGAAAGGGCGGTGGCCCCCTCCGGAGCACCCAAAAATATCGATGGTATGAAGTCCAGAACCGTATGGGTTACCGCCATGGCGATTATGAAGGATGCGACGGCATGGGCGGGAATATCGTATGCAATGAACACGGACCCAAAGCCAAGGAGAGCAACACAGACATTATTCACATGAATGCCCGGAATAAGGCCGGTAAAGATTCCCGCCGTTATTCCAAGCAGCGTAAGTGACAGAATCTCAAGAAACATCTTAAATCTCAACCCAGTTTGCAACTATCTCTATCTCTTTATTCCACTCGCTCACCTCCCCCCGGATACAGACTTCATCCCCCTCCAGGACGTCATAGACATCAATCCTGTATCTCCCCAGGTTCTCTGCGGTATCGTTGAATATAGCCGCCTTTATCCCTCCGCTTTCATCCCTTATCTCCAGGAAGACATGCCTCCCTCCAGACACGGATTTGTCCGTCACCCTGCCGCAGACCCTGACTGCCCTGTTCAGGTCCTCAATGGTTATGCTGCCTATGTCTCTTGGTTCAGATTCCAGCTCCAGATTTCTGGAAACAAGAAACAGCATCACCATACCAGCCAGGAAGCACACCATGGCAACCTTTCTCAGAGACCTTTCCCTCATTTTACCTCGACGGCATCCGCCTCAATCTCGTTCTCGAATGTGTATCTACCCACCCGTTTTTCCTTCTGGAAGGTTCCCTCCACCCTTACCTCGTCGCCGTCCCGAACCGTTAGATGCCCCCAGGCGAACACGCTGAGCTCTTCCTCATCGTCCCCCAGAGTGAAGGTCGTATAGTTATTCCCTGCTGCCGACGTCCTGAAATCAACCTCGCTCACTTCGCCCTCTACCTCGACCCCCTTCAGGTTGCAGCGGTTCCGGTTCTCCAGTATTCCAGATACTGAGTCACACAAACCCTCCGTCGCAAAACAGAGCTCACTGTCTGAGACCTCCCTGCCATCGGGGCAGAAGTATCTTACTCTCTCTTCGCTCAGACAACCACCCCCTATGAAAAACACCAAAAGAGCCAGAGCGAACAAAGGCCTCAAATCCATGGTTAGTTATTTGTCGCTGAACAAAAATCCCGCTACCAGTCCATTTTAAGAACTCAATCCAATTCTATAGCATGGCGAAGAAGGACGCGTATCCCGAAAAGGGGGAATTCATTCTAGCAACTGCAAAGGAGGTGTTCAGGCAGGGTGTCTTCGTAACCCTGGATGAATACGGCGACAAGAAGGGAATGCTGCACATCTCGGAGATATCCCTGAAGTGGGTCCGCAACATCCGCGACTACGTTAAAGAGGGGCAGAAGGTCGTCCTCAAGGTGCTGAACGTGAACCCCGAGAGGGGACACATCGACCTGTCCCTGAGAAGGGTCAACGACGCCCAGCGAAAGGAGAAGCTCTACGAAGTCAAGCAGAAGCAGAGAACCAAGAGAATACTCCAACTTCTCACCAAGGAGCTGAAGCTCACGAAGAAGGACCTGGAGACCGAGATTCTCTCGAAGCTCACGGACTATGCCTCCCCCTACGACGGCTTCGAAGCAATTGCAGGAGAGAACGAGCTGATTGAAAAACTCGGGTTCAAGAAGGAACTCAGGGCAAAGCTACTCGACATCATCACCAAGAACGTGAAGACCCCGTTCGTCGTGGTTACCGGCTTCGTGGAGCTGAAGAGCCATGCTCCCGACGGAGTGGACATAATCAAGGAGTCTTTAACCAAGATTCAGAAATCGGGCTCAAAGGAAGAGATAGATGTGAGCTATGTTTCGCCCCCTATCTACAGGGTGAAGGTCACGGCAGAAGACTACAAGAGCGCCGAGAAGCTGCTTCACAAATCCACCGACAAGGGAATCGAGTATATGGAGAAGAACCAGGGCCGGGGGGAGTTCCACAAGGAGATTCCAGAGAAACAGAAATGAAGTCAAGGATTCACAGGTGCGGGAGCTGCGGGAAATATACCTTAAAGGACAAGTGCCCCGGCTGCGGGGGAAGCGCTATCGGTTCGAAACCTGCAAGATTCTCGCCGCAGGACCCCTACGGCAAATACAGGAGAAGGATGAAAAAAGAGATTGAAAGGAATTCTCATTAAGCGTGACGCTCTGGAGTTTATTCTCGGCGTTTCCAGAGAGGTCTATCCCAAGGAGTTCAGCGCACTTCTCAGAGGCACCAAAGAGACGATAGGCGAGGTTCTTATAATCCCTGGCACGGTATTCGGTAACAGATTCGCAAGCACCCCCCTGTACAGGAAGCCCATCGACTACTCGATAATAGGCAGCGTCCACTCCCACCCCAGCAGCAGTTTCAAGCCGTCCGGGGCAGACATAAGGTTCTTCAGCAAGACGGGCTTCGTGCACCTTATCCTGAGAAAGCCCTACAGGAGCATCGAGGATGTTGCAGCATACGACAAGCAAGGCAACCGCATCGAACTAAGCATAGAAGAATAATTCTTCTTTATTTCCTATTCTATATCTATTACACGCCTGCCAATCTATGCGCCCGCATAGGGTAGCCAGGATATCCTGGGGGCTTGCGGAGCCTCCGACCCGGGTTCGAATCCCGGTGCGGGCAACTGCTAAGTCAGTTGACACCTTGAGCCACATACGCTCGCTAGTGGCTCGTGAATTCACCAGGGAATTCCCCAGCTTTAACGGGGAATTCCCCAGCGTAGAGCAAGATGATGAAGGAGATAGCAAAGAAGGAAGGAATCTCTGAAGAGAAGCTGAAAAGGAGAGTCAGCAGCGGCTCCGTTGTCATAACCAAGAACTCTGAGAGAAACATCGAGCCCATCGCAATCGGGGAGGGAACCAGGGTCAAAATCAACGCAAACATCGGCACCTCCACCGACACATCGGGCATAGAGAACGAGCTTGAGAAGGCAAGGGCTGCAATCGAGGCCGGCACACACACCCTTATGGACCTCAGCGTCGGTGGAGACCTCGATTCCACCCGGAGGGAGATTCTAAAAAAGACGGACATCCCACTCGGCACCGTGCCAATCTACCAGGCCTTCATTGAGAAGAAGCTGGACATGACTGCCGATTCAATTCTGGAGGTTATAGAGAAGCACTGCAAAGACGGCGTCGACTTCATCACCCTCCACTGCGGAATCACCCAGGACATAGTGGAGCGAGTCGGGGAAAGGCTCATTCCCATAACCAGCAGGGGCGGAAGCTTCATCGCCGCGTGGATAATAAAGAACCAGCAGGAGAACCCCCTCTACTCTGAGTTCGACAGGATTCTCGAAATAGTCAAGGAATACGACGCCGTCATCAGCCTCGGCGACGCTCTCAGGCCCGCAAGCATCCATGACGCCTCCGACTGGTGCCAGTTCCAGGAGCTGCTGAACCTGGGCAGGCTCACGAAGAGGGCAAGAGAGGCCGATGTCCCAATAATCATCGAGGGCCCCGGTCACGTCCCTCTGAACGAGATAGAGATGAACATGAAGCTCGAGAAGAAGCTCTGCGACAATGCCCCGTTCTATGTCCTCGGGCCCCTTGTTACCGACATAGCCCTTGGCTACGACCACATCTCGGGAGCAATCGGAGGGGCCCTGGCTGCAATCCATGGAGCCGATTTCCTCTGCTATGTCACCCCCTCCGAGCACCTGGGCCTTCCAACGGTCGAGGACGTGAGGGAGGGAGTCATTGCTTCAAGGATTGCAGCCCATGCAGCAGACATAGTCCGGCTCGGCGACACGACGAGAGATGATGAGCTCTCAAAAGCCAGAAAGGAGCTGGACTGGGACAGAATCTTCGAGCTCTGCATAGACGGCAGGGTGAAGGAAAAGCACAGGGACCTCTGCGGCAAGAAGGTATGCACCATGTGTGGCAAATACTGCGCACTCAAGATTCTGGAAGAGTATCTGGAAGAATAAGAATTTATACTGCCGCAGCAAATATATTTACATGATAGACATCACCTTCTTCATACGCTCCTTTGCCGCTCTATTCATAATAATCGACCCCATTGGCAATGTCCCTCTATTCATTCCGCTCCTGGAGAAATTCAGGGAAAGGGACAGGAGGGCCATGGTAAGAATGGCGGTTATGATTGCCACCATAACCCTGTTCCTGCTTACAATAGCCGGGAATTTCATCTTCGACATTCTGGGCATCGAGATGTATTCCTTCCGCATAGCCGGCGGGATTCTCCTCCTCATAATCTCCATTGAGATGCTCTTCGGCAGGAAGAGCAGGACCGATTCCTCGGAGGAGGACCTGGCCGTGGGAAAGAATGTCGACATTGCGGTAACGCCATTGGCAATCCCTCTCCTTACGGGCCCCGGCGCGATAACAACGGGAATCCTCCTCTTCGACTCGGCACGAACGCTCATCGAGAAGGCAATAGTCCTTGCGGACATAATCCTCGTATTCATCGTCTCCTACCTCATAATCTCCCGCTCCAATCTGGTCTATAACGTGCTGGGGAAGACAGGAACCAGGGTCGCGATAAGGGTAATGGGCCTCATGCTCTCGGCAATAGCAGTTCAGTTCATCATCTCCGGCATTTCCGAGGCCATACTGGCCTTATAGAACGTATTTATACCAATTTATGCAATCATTAATAACAAGATGGACTCGAAATTTTTACTCATCACTGCATCACTATTACTGCTTATCAACCTGGCAGTTGCGCAGGAAGATTCGAGCCCCCTGGGGGAAGTCATGTGGTACATGGGATTCGGCGTCGGTTTAATCATTCTGGCCTTCATCTCTGAAACGGCCTATAAGGTCTTCAGCTCTCTCTATGCCGGGAGCGCCGATGCAATACCTGCCAGCGGGAAGATAGACTACAAGGAAGACCTGCGCAAGAGAAAAAAGATTATGGACCAGTTGAGTATCGCCGAGAAGCAGAGGGTGAATACCTGGGAAAAGACGCAGAGGAACCAGGTGGCAAAGAACCTCTTCAGGCTGATGATATACAAGCGCAACATAAAGCTGAGCGAGGCCTCCAAGGAGTTGGGGGTTGACATAGTGACCATGTCGCGGGCAGCACTGGATCTCAAGACGAAGGGCATGATAGAAATAGGCGGTGACAGAACCGACCCACACCTCAAGGCGACGAAAGCCCTCTCGGAAAAGGTCAAGGGTATGAATATATGACTCTGGAAATGGCTCCGAAGACGAGAACCGTGCTTGTTGTGGTATCTATCCTTGTCAGCATTATACCTATCTACTTTTTTGGTTTAACCAACGGGTTTAAAAAAGGTGATGATAGGTCGTGGTATCTCTTTCTTTTTATAGACCTGGTGATGATTGCCCTTCTCTATACAATCTCGTATAAAACCCTGATGTCTCTGGTGGGGGTTGAACCAAGCACTGCTCCTCCAGCAGAGAAAGAGACAGGGCTGAATAGACAAAAGGAGCTTATAGCTACTCTGGAGAAAGAAGAGAAACAGAGGCAGGAGGAGGGGGAAATGCTTCAGAGGCAACACACAGACCCAACACAGAATTCTACTGCTCCTAATCAGGACTAATCCCCAACTCCTTTTCCTTCTCAGCAATCTTGATCTTCGTCTTTATCGCAGTATCCGGGGTCAAAGACATCGAATCTATCCCGCACTCAACCAGGAAGGTTGCAAAATCGTCGTAGTCGGATGGCGCCTGGCCGCAGATTCCTATCTTCCTGCCCTTCGACTTTGCGGTGTCTATGACGTCCTTGATAAGCCTCTTGACGGCATCGTTCCTCTCATCATAGATATGCGCTACAAGCTCAGAGTCCCTGTCCAGGCCGAGGGCGAGCTGCGTCAGGTCGTTACTCCCTATGCTGAAGCCGTCGAATATCTCGGCAAACTGGTCTGCAAGAATCACATTCGACGGAATCTCGCACATGACATAGACCTCGAGCCCGTTCTCGCCCCGGGTGAGGCCGAACTCCTTCATCGTCTCCAGTACCTTTTTACCCTCCCCCACAGTTCTGCAGAAGGGAATCATCACCTTTATGTTCGTCAGACCGAACTCACCCCTTGCCTTTAGAATGGCTTTGCACTCCAGCCCGAACGCTGGCTTGAAGTCATCATCATAGTAACGGGAGGCGCCCCTCCAGCCAATCATCGGATTGCTCTCCTCCGGCTCGTAGAGGAAGCCGCCAATCAGGTTGGCATACTCGTTGCTCTTGAAGTCCGAGAGCCTGACAATGACATCATTCGGATAGAAGCCGGCCGCAATCTTTCCGACGCCCTGGGCGAGCTGGTCGATAAAGAACTCCGTCTTGTCGTCATAGCCCCCTGTCCTCTCGTCTATTGTCTTTATCAACTCGGCAACATTCTCGTCCTTACTGACCCTCTTCTTCAGCTCCTCATAGTGAATCAGAGCGAGAGGGTGAATCCCGATATAGGAATTGATTATGAACTCCTCCCTCGCAAGCCCTACGCCATCATTTGGAATCTGGCCCTCCACGAAGGCCTTGTCGGGAATGCTGACGTTCATCATAATCTTCGTTCTGGTTTTGGGCATTTCCTTGAGGTTTATTTCGCTGATTTCGAACTTTAGAAGCCCTTCATAGACCTTCCCGGCCTCGCCCTCGGCGCAGCTTACCGTTACCTTAGTACCTGTCTTCAGGACGTCTGTGCCGTTCTCTGTTCCAACAATACATGGGATTCCAAGCTCTCTGCTGATTATCGCGGCGTGACATGTACGCCCCCCTCTATTAGTCACAATAGCCGCGGCAATCTTCATTATGGGCTCCCAGTCCGGGTCGGTCATGTCCGTAACCAGAATCTGATCCTTCTTGAATTCATGAATGTCCTCGGCCGACTCAATGTTGTTTACCTCGCCCTGACCTATCATCTCCCCGACGGCCTGCCCCTCCACGAGCACCTTCCCCGTCTCCTTCAGCTCGAATGTTCTTGCCATCGAGACATCCCTCTGCGAATGCACCGTCTCGGGCCTGGCCTGGACTATGAACAGTTCCCCGGTTCCTACCGACTTTCCATCCCCGTCCTTGGCCCACTCGATATCCATCGGCTTTCCATAGTGCTCTTCGATTACGCAGGCCCACTCCGCAAGCTTGAGAACCTCCTCATCAGTTACGCTGAATTTATTCTGCTCCTCCTCGGGAACGTCCACGTTTTCCGTTCCCTTTTTGGCATATATCATCCTTATCCTTTTTGTGCCCATCTTCTTCCCGATTATCGGCTTCTTGCCTTCCTTGAGCGTGGGTTTGAAGACATAGAAATCGTCGGGATTTACAGCACCCTGGACGACGTTTTCGCCAAGGCCATAAGAAGAGGTTATGAATACAGCGTCCTTGAACCCGGACTCGGTGTCGATGGAAAACATCACGCCAGAAGAGGCCGAGTCCGAGCGCACCATCTTCTGGACCGCAATCGAGAGGTATACGTCAAAGTGATCGAACCCTTTATCACCTCTGTAGGAAATCGCCCTGTCGGTAAACAGGGAGGCGAAGCACTTCTTGCAGGAATCTATCAGGGCATCTGCCCCCCTTATGTTCAGGTAGGTCTCCTGTTGCCCGGCAAATGATGCATCAGGCAAATCCTCTGCCGTTGCGCTGCTCCTCACGGCAACGTCCGGCTCCTCATCATAGCCCAGCTTCTTGGGCATTTCAGCGTAGGCCTTCCGAATCGCCTCGTCCAGCTCGGGAGGGAATTCACTGTTCCTAATCAGGGTTCTGACCTTCTTGCCCCGCTCTTTCAGGTTGTGCATGTCGTGGGTGTCGAGGTCGGACAGAATCTGCTTTATCTCATCCTCAATCCCAGCATGCTCCAGAAGATAGCGATATGCATGGGCAGTAACGGCAAATCCGTTAGGAACCTTAACGCCCTTTTCACTGAGTGACTGAATCATCTCCCCCAGGGAGGCGTTCTTTCCCCCGACAAGCGGGACGTCTCCAATACCTACCTCGTCGAACCAGAGTATAAATTTTTCTTCCTTTTCAGCCATGGTCACACTTATTCCGAATTTTACTTCCGGATAGTATAGTATTATACTGTGTGGATTAAAGCCAGTCTATATAAGTTTTTCGGGGACTATATAGGTGCCGGCAACCCTTAATACTTTTAATCCAGCATTAAAAAATTCACCATGGAAATCCTGTTCCGATTATCGGGAGAGCACCCCTCTTTGCCCAGGGCGGAGGTTATCGCAGTCATGGAGGGCGAGGGGATAGACTACAAAGTCCTGGCGGAATTCGACAGGGACAGGATTCTCGTCGTCGATGCAAAGGCAGAGAACACGGAATTCCTGCAGCGGCTCGCCCTGACAAAGCTCGTAGGGGAATTCGTCGGCATGTCCCATGGCCTGGAGGAGATAGCCGACCTCATCGCGGAAAAAATCCCCGCAGGCTCAAAAATCGCAGTCAGGGGTTCCCTCCCTCTTGAGAAGGAGCTCGGCGCCATGCTCACAGAAAAGGGCTTCGGTATTGACCTCGAAAAGCCGGAGTTTAGCATACCTCTGTTCAAGACCGGTAAGCAATATTTTGCAGCCATTGAGATTCCCCTCGACAGGGACTTCGAGCGAAGGAAGCCGCAGTTCAGACCATACTTCCACCCCACCTCCATGCACCCGAGGATTGCCCGGGCACTGGTAAACCTTGCAAGAGTAAAAAGGGGCGACACGGTCCTGGACCCCTTCTGCGGGACAGGGGGAATTCTGATAGAGGCCGGCCTGATGGGGATGAAGGCCATGGGCTCCGACATCAACGAGGAGATGGTCGGCGGCTGCAGGAAGAACCTCCAGCACTTCGGACTCGGAGGAGAAATAAAGCGGACCGACGCCATGAACCTGGACAAAGAATTCACCGGTGCCGATTCAATCGTAACGGACCTGCCCTACGGCCGCTCTTCATTCACGAGCGATAAGGATATGGAAAAATTATACAACGAATTTATATCTGTTGCAGGGAATTTATTGAAGGAAGGCAAACACCTAGTCGTTGTAATGCCCGATAAATTCACCCCGGAACCCGAGAATTTTTCAGCTGCCGGGGAATTCTCCCTCTATGTTCACAAGAGCCTGACCCGGAAGGTTTGGGTTATGCGGAGAGCGTGACATATATAAAACCATTCCAAATATATTAGAACTCAGAATGAAAGGCTCTAAGGCGATTGTCAGGTCCCTCGAAGAGGAGGGAGTCGAGCACATTTTCGGTATTCAGGGCGGGGCGATAATGGAGGTCTACGACATCCTCTACGAGGGCGGCCCACGGCACATTCTCATGCGCCATGAACAGTGCGCGGCCCATGCTGCAGAAGGATACGCAAGAGCATCCGGCAAGGTCGGCGTCTGCATGGCCACCTCCGGGCCCGGAGCAACAAACCTCGTTACGGGACTGGCTGATGCGCACATGGATTCTACACCGATAGTTGCACTCACCGGACAGGTGCCTGTCCACCTCATAGGAAACGACGCCTTCCAGGAGTCCGACATAGTCGGCATAACCATGCCGATAACGAAGCACAACTTCCAGATTACGGATGTGAACGACATCCCCTATACCATAAAGGCCGCGTTCAAGATAGCATCCACCAGAAGGCCGGGGCCCGTTCTAATCGACCTGCCAAAGGACACCCAGCAGAAGGAGCTGAAGAAGTTCTCTTACCCAAAGGATATTGATATTCCCGGCTACAAGGTGGTCAAGGGCGGCGGCCACGCAAAGCAGCTCAAGGACGTTGCAAATGCTCTCATGAACGCCGAGAGGCCCGTAATCATCGCCGGGGGAGGTGTAATACTATCAAGCGGAAGCAGTGAGCTGACCAAGCTCGCGGAGTCCCTCAACATTCCCGTTACAACCACCCTCATGGGCAAGGGCTGCTTCCCGGAAGACCACCCACTATCCCTTGGAATGCTCGGAATGCACGGCAGAAAGGCAGCAAACGTGGCGGTTACAGAGTGCGATGTACTCTTCGTCATAGGAATCAGGTTCTCGGACAGGATTACCGGCAAGATAGACACCTTCGCAACGGGGGCAAAGAAGATTCAGGTGGACATAGACGCCTCGGAAATCGGTAAGAACGTCGAGGTTGACATTCCTGTGGTGGGAGATGCAAAGCTCGTTCTCCAGAACCTCCTGAAGATTATAGCGAAGATGAAGCAGAAGAAGAACACCGCCTGGGATAAGAAGGTCCAGAAGTTCAAGAAGGAGTTCGCCCCCATCTACGACTATGACACCAAGCCGATAAAGCAGCAGAGAGTCATGAAGGAGGTCAACAAGATCATCGACAGCAAGACAATCATAACAACGGAGGTCGGGCAGTGCCAGATGTGGGCTGCTCACTACCTCGACATAAAGACTCCAAGGCACTTCATATCCTCCGGTGGACTGGGAACCATGGGAGCCGGCTTCCCCTACGCAATAGGCGCAAAGGTCGCAAGGCCCGACTGCAAGGTCATAGACATAGGCAGCGAGGGCAGCTTCCAGATGACTGGACAGGATATGGCAACCTGCGTGGAGGAGAACATTCCCGTCGCAGCCGTCCTGATGAACAACCGCTACCTTGGCATGGTTATGCAGTGGCAGGACCTATTCTACGATGGAAGGAGGTCCCACACGTGCCTTGGAAAGGTCCCGGATTTTGTTAAGTTGGCAGATGCCTACTGCGCAAAAGGAGTGACAGTCGAGAAGCCCTCCGAAATCCAAGAAGCACTGAAAGAAGCGGTAAAGTCAGACGTCCCGTTCATAGTCGACATCGTCGTGGACCCGGACGAGCACGTCCTGCCGATGATGAAGCCGGGTGGCAGAATCGACAAGATGATAGAGAGGAAGTAGAATCTACTTCTATAAAATTCCGCTACCAAGACTAGAAAATTCTTTTATGCACAGCACATGCACTGGTCCCCGCCGCCTGCTGAATAGCTAGCCCAGTTGCAGGCCTCCACTCTGTCGCCCCAGTCGCCGTTGTCTATGCCGAACGCACAGTCCTTGCTTATCTCATTGCACTCGTTGACGCAGTTTTCGCCAGGGCCTCCTGGTGTGAAATCCCTCTGCGTTAAGGGCGCGGCACATCCCCCGCCCTCATAATACGAAGGAAGCTGCCCTCCCAGATAATTAGAATTATTCGCAAGGTCCACCACACCGTCCACGTTGGTATCCAGGTCGGTGACCTCGCTTATCGGATGGCTCTGCGTGCCCCCCTGCGCAATCGTGTAATTGATGACCGTTGCAACTGCAAGGATAAAGACCAAAAATAGTATGTGCTTTCGTGATATGTTTATGTTAATCATTTTTTTCTTGGTTATTCTTTATAATTTCATCGTTTAAATATCTACGGATTGATTACGCAGCATATCTTGTCGCTGTATGTGTTGATGCCCCCGAGATGGGAGTCATCGTTCGAGGCCATCGATGCGAGGGTTTCCTCGCCTACATCACAGGAGGTTGCAGTGACTCCGCAGCTGAGGGTGCCTCCGCAGGCCCCGGTCGAGCAGCATATCACGTTCGTGTAGGTGTTGTAGCCGTCCGGGTCCTGTGCATGGGCATCGGTCCCGTTGTATAATGAGATGACCCGTTCATAGCCGGGCGAGCACGATGAAGGCGAACCAACAACCTCGCACGTCGGGGCGCAGCCGCTTGCGGAGCAGCATACCAGGTTGTCATAGATTCCTGTCCCTGTGCAGTTAGCCCCGTGGGCCCCGGCCGTATCGTCAGTATACGTATCATACATCGTGAATATGCACGCCTCGGTTCCAAGGCAGGATGCCTTTGTCGAGCAGCTCAGCACAGGAATGGTGGTGGTTGTCGTAGTACTCGTGCTCGTCGTGCTCGTTGTCGGGCTCGTGCTCGTCGTGCTGGTGCTCGTCGTCGTACTTGTTGGCATCACAGTAACGTTGCAGCAAATCTTGTTGTCGTAGTAGCTGAACTGCGCGGCATGGGAATTCGATGTGCTGTACATTGAGCCGACCTCCCCCCAGTTGCCTTCGGCCGGGCAGTTGTTTGAATAGACTGCACACTGAATCTCCCCTCCGCCGCCTACCTCGAGGCAGATGTCGCTGTCATAGGCCCCTGTACCATACTCCTCGACGTGTGAGTTCGAGGCGCCCGTCATTGAGACTACCCCGCCTTCTCCTGCATTGCAGCCATCACTTGCCGTTACGGTCAGGTCCTCTCCCGGGACCTTGCAGCACAGGTCCCTTGAGCCATAGCTACACCATCCGGCATGGGAATTGCTCGGCTGCCAGAGCGAGAATACGCAGGTATACTCTCCCGCTCCGCCGGAACAGTAGCTGCTCACCTCACCGTCGTTGCTCGTGAAGATATCGCATATCAATGCCCCTGCTGGAATAATCGTTGTCGTCACCGTCGTTGTCACGGGAATTTCAGTTGCACTACCACTCCACATGACAAGGCCCAGCCTTACCGTGGAGTTGGACCCTGACGAGAAGGTGGCCAGGCCGCTCCTTGAGACGATTTCGCTGGAATTAGCCTGCTGCGTGTAATTTCCGATGATGCACGTGGTCGGCTCTACGAGGTGAAAGTTTCCGTAGTACGGTGCTGTGTTGTCCGGAACATAGCCCACATTGGTTGTGAGAATAAAGGCATCGACGTGGACGAAGTTTGTGCCTTTGCTGAAATTTACCTCAAGCAACCCGCTTGTTAAGAAGACGTTATCCGGGGCAGAGACCCATACATAGTTATCCAGGTCCCCGGTGTCTGAGACAATGATTGTATAGAAATCGCTGCCTATGTCCACATCAATGTCCTTTGCACCCCCTGTGTTCGAGGCCCTCAGCAGCAGCTTGTAATAACCCGGGGTTTCAATGTTGAGTCTGTACATGAGCTCGTCATTTGCACCTAGTTTCATATAAGTGCTGTTGGACGCCTCGTTGGATGACCCGGTGGTTGTTCCATATTCATAATCATAGGCCTCTGCCTCCCTCCAGAGATATGCATCTGTATAACCTCCATGGGCGCCAAGCGTAAAGCCGTTGAGGCAGGTCACGCCACCCTCGGAGAACCTGCCAATCTTCAGGCCATCGAAGCAGTCCCTGTTTGAGGCGTTAATGCACGAGATATTCATGTAGAAGTTGTAATCTCCCCTCCTGAGAAGTTTGTTCCTTGTTGTGTCGTAGTTGTTCTTCGTCAGGTTTATCAGATGCATTACCTTGTCGGGGTCAAGCACCCTGTCCTCGCTTTCCCCGAAAAAACCCGAGTCGACGAGGCCTATCACCTCGGCGTTCTCCGGGTCGAGGTACCAGTCCTCCGGGAAGCCCTCGCTTCTCATGAGCTGTTCAACTGCGTTGGAGGATGACCACTCCATGTCCCCGATGTCCTCCAGGACATCTATCCTTGAAAGCATCTCGTCCCACATGAAGACAATGAGGGCGAGGACTATCATGAATACCAGGGTTGCAATAACGAAGTCCGAGATGAACGCCTGTCCCTTCCTTAGCGGGAATTCAGAGTGTTTCATTCTTTAGGTATATAACCTCATCAACGTTCTCAATTTTTATCCTCCTGCTTTCGTTGACGGTCATGACCGTTTTTTTGCCGTCGGAGGAACATATGCTCATGGTGCAGTTAATCTGGGGAGTTGACATGGGCGAGGCCCAGGTCATATCCAGCGCATTTAATTCGAGTACCGATTCATTCACGTAGAAGCTGACGGTATAGGGCATGTTCTGTATGTCGCCCGGGAGAGTGAGATACAGTGAATAGCCGTCCCCGGCGATTGCCATCCCGTTGATTCCTTCCGCTATTGAATTCGCGGTGTCCTGCCCCTCGATGTCGAATTTCATATAGGTCGTCGAGTTGAACTTCTGGAAGATTACAAAGCCGATGACGATGAATATCATGAGGATGAGGGACATAGTAACGAGAAACTCCATGCTGGCCTGTGCTTTCCTTTTGTCCATTTCTACGCCGTGGTGATGTTTATGTCATAGGAGCCGCCGGAGGGAAGGGACTCCACGGAGAGAACATAGTAGCCCTCCCTGCAGCTGCCCCCGGGACAAATCGATGATATGTCACTCGTCATATTGCCCTTGCTCACTTGATAAACATCGGTGTATGAATCGGCAACGGATATCCTCAGCCTGACCGTGTAATTCGCTATTGAAATAGCTTCTATGTTGCTGGGAATTCTCACGTCTACCTGGGTCTTCGACGGATGGCCCCTGATGTAGATAAAGTCGCTGGCCTCCTTAATCTCCTGGACTGCCCTGACTGCAGAGTCAACCCCGAGCTGCGTGCTCGAGCTGACAACAAGAGATGTACTCACGTAGAGAATTGCGGTGAATACGCCCAGAGCGAGGGCCAGCATAATCATGTACTCCAATGACGCCTGTCCTTTTTTCACCATCTTTATTAATTATCTTGCTTATTGTATTAAATACCTATTTATTAGGGGAAAGTAAAATTATTAAAATCTGAAATTGGTGGGATAGGATGGAATATGAGACCATAGCAATAGAAACGCTGGATTACGGGAAGAACAAGTTTCTGGAAGTGTCTAAAAAGAAGGCAATGCCTGACGAGAACGTCTTTTTGAACATATCGAAGGGGTACTACACCCCCGACGGCGAGAAGAGGTATCAAAGAGGAATAGGGTTTCCCGATGATGCTGAATTCGTGTCCCAATTGGTAGAGCAACTGCAAGCTGTATCGGGTCAGTAGAATCTGTATGGCAGAAATTCTGCCTGTTGTTACAGTATTTTCCTATTTATCTAGCGAGGGTTAGTTCTGATTTTTTTCCGTTTCCATCAGCTCAAGGGCATATGCCTTGATTATGTCGCTGTTGGATACAAGCCCTACGACCTGTCCATTGTCCAGAACCGGGAACCGCCTTATGCCTGTCCTTGCCATGAGCCTCGCAACGTTCTCAACCCTTATGTTGGAGTTTATGTTCAGCAGAGGCTCACTCATTATCTCCTTCACCTTCACGTCATGCGGGTTCCCTCCTGCCGCAACCACTTTGTCCAGAAGGTCCTTCCTGGTTATAATCCCATAGTCGTCCAGCGTACCTCCCCTCTCGACCAGAAGGCTCGTAACCCTCCGGTCCATCATCTTCTTCAGGGCCTCGGCAGCGCTCGCGTCTCTCTCAATGGTTATAACCCCCCTCGTCATTACCTCATGTACATACATATGTATCACCATACGATGTTTATATATATTACCTGGATTTCATACTTATATATTGCTATACCTACCTTTTTTTTGCTAATAAACTATACTCTCACATATTTTTTTGCTAATAAACTATATTCCTATATATATTTTTCGTTAATAAACTATAAAAGCGTGTTATTTTTCATAATTTTACATGACAATTGGCCTATGCGCTCCTCCCAGGCCTTCTATCCTTATACCACAGCCTTTCGCCCCCACCCGTATCTATGCTCCGTCCGTCGACGAGCTCTTTGAGATGTTTCTTTATATCCTCAAGCGATTTCGAATCCTTTGACTTCATGTACTTCTTGAATGCCTTGCATACGTCCATGAGCTCGATATCGTCGCTGTACCTGCTGCAGAATTTCTTGAAGACCTTCTTGGCCTTCTCTGCATCCCCCAGCGAATTCAACATATCCTTTAACACATAATGGCTTGCCAGGGTCATTTTCTCCTTTACAATTCGAACATAGGCTTCAGCTCAATCCCTGCCTGGGTTATCTCCATGGCGTTCCTTGCCCTTGAGTGGTGCACGCCACGCATCTTGACCACTTGCAGAGTCCTTATCAGGTTGCCCGTCTTGTCCTCCATTTCCCTTAGAAGAATTACTCCATCAGCTATGAATTCCTCTACTCCAAAGACGGAGTAGGTGAATTCCATTGGAGGAACCTCAGATATGAATAGAGTCGTGCAGTCCAGATACTCCAATTGCAGCCCAAGCTCGAATAGAAAGTCCCGTATGTTCTTCTCATTCCCGAGACTGTTGCATATTGCAGTGACAGAGTCAATGACGACTCTCTTTGCCTCACTGTCCCTGATGATTGAGCTTATCATGTTCATTACCCCATTCACCGTGAGGGGTTCGAGGTTCATAAGCCTCGCGTCTTGGGTTATATCTACTATCTTCAGCTTGTTCTGCTCCATCATCTTGGCATCATAGAAGTCGAAACCCTCCAGGTTCGATATCATCTTTTCCCTTGATTCAGACAATGATATATAAATGCCGACCTCGTCGTACTCCTTGGCCCCCTCAAAAAGGAACTCCTGCGAGAGTATAGTCTTGCCCGTTCCACAGCTTCCCGCCAGAAGCACTGCGTGACCCCTCGGAAGCCCGCCATCCAGAATAACGTCAAGCTCCTCGACACCGGTCTTTATTTTTTCAGTCATCGTTAATTCTAATTATCTTTATACATTAATAATTTATTCACCCTTATATAAATGCTTAGGATGGACTTCAGCAGGAAGGTTCTGGAACTGGCGGG
>CAZJVE010000016.1:0-23754 GCA_964549685.1 uncultured archaeon
TTATCGCATCCTCCAGCTTCATGGAGTTCAGTGTCAGTTGAATCCGGGGTTTCATCGCTAATCTTTAGAAAATGATGTAATATAGTGAACATCTATCCATAAATTTCAAAAATTTTAAGTTATTGTAAATTCCACGGCCATGAATACCGGACCCTTTATCGATATTCCCCTCTGCCTGGAGCTTATGAAGCGCCTCGCCCTGTCTCCAACCCCGATGTTGACATCTGATGGAGACTTGGCCATCTTTATCTGGAGAAAGCCGCTCTTCTTTCCCTCTCCTACTAACTCCTCAATCCCCGCAGCAAAGTAGCTGGTTATTGCATCGAGAAAGGCGAATTCTGTTTTTACCCCTTTTTTCGTCACCCCAACAAGACTGGCAGAAAGCTTCTCCGGGTTCCGGGGGATTCCGTAGATTCCTCCGTCGTGGATATAAATCTTGTTCAGGGCTGCGGGGCCCAGGAGCTTGGTATTGTCCTCCTTCTCGACCAGTTTTACTTCTATATTCTTGCCGAGAAATTCCCCTTCATAGACCGGGAATTCACAGGGGGAATCCTCATCAGCGTGCTTCTCGGCGGCCTTCTTTATCGACTCTGCCAGCTTTTTTCCATCATCCGTTTCAGGAACTTTATTGATTCCGACATCCTTCGCAATCTCTTCATCCGACAAATCAAGGGCCTGGTAGAACTGCGGGTACATGATTTTCCTGATGTCATCCGCCTTTGTCCTGATGAGCAGAATCCTCTCAAGCCCGAAGCCGATGTTGAAGACCGGATATTTTATGCCGTAGTTCGACAGCGCTATTGGAGAATACATGCCGCAGTCGGCAATCTCGACATTGCCCGAGAAGATTTCAAATTCTGTTTCGGGAGCATAGTAGTTAGAGGTCGCCTTCTTCTTGACGAACTTTATGTCCCTGAAGCCCATCTCCTTGAGGATTCCCTCCGAGACCTTCTTGCCTGCCTCGAGACTGACATCTGGGTCCATTATGATGCAGGAAGCCCCATAATGCGCCCTTAGATGATGAGCATCAACCTTCTGCTCCCTCCTGAACCTCAGCCCCACGGAGAAGAGTTTTGCCGGGAGCGTCGCCTTGCCCTGCAGCTCCCTCAGCGTCGGGAACCATGCCGCGGTCATGTGTGAGCGTAAGGTAGTTTTCTCAGCGACGGGACTAAGGGACCTGAACTCAGGAAACAGCCCGATAATTCTTGCTGCCTCTTCAGCTTTAATTCCGAGAACGTTGACTATCTCCTCGAATAGATTATCTCCCTCAACGGAGCCCTCCCTGTAGTCGCGGAGAATCCCCTTGAACTTCTCTATATCGACCTTCGCAATCTTCTTAATCTCTGCAACCGTCTTGTCGCCCAGCCCGATGTCGGGCCTCGGAAGCCCCGCCAGATAATAGCAGCGGTCAAGAATGACAGGAGCCTCTGGACCGTACTGCCAGTATACTTCCTCCTCGGGAACAAAGAGCGGGTTCTCGACCTCGTCGAAACCAAGTTCCAGAAAAATCTTCCTTATCTCCTGCGATACCTCCTGCACAGGATGAGCATTTCCCGCTCCTCCTGAATAGTCCTTTGCCCCGGACGGCAGAATCTTCGCAGTATCAACCCAGGCCTTTTCGAAGTCTTTCTTTGCCTTCTTCTTTATATCCTCCGTGTCAAATTCCATTATCTGATTTAATAATTAGAAGATTAGAATTAATAGGTATGAAATTATCAGACATGGGCGAAAGGGAGATAATCGGGAAGCTGGGCAGATTCCTTGACATCGGAGATGATGCAGCCTGCGTCAGGGCGGGGAACGAATTCCTGGTTCTTTCGACCGACACCATCCACGGCCCCACCCACATTCCCCCGGAGATGACCCCCCAACAGATTGGGAAATTCATAGTCACCGTAAACCTGAGCGACCTTGCTGCCATGGGCGCGAAGCCCCTGGCATTCCTCCTCTCCTACGGCGGCCCCGACAGCGAATTCACCAGATTCAAAAAAATAATAAAGTCTGCGCAGAAGCAATGCAGGAAATTCAAAATCGATTTGGTTGGCGGAGATACAAAAGAGATGAAGGAATTAACCCTCACTGGCTGTGCTGTTGGAACAGCAAAGAGACCGGTCCTTCGCTCCGGGGCAAGGCCCGGCGACATAGTAGCAGTTACAGGAGAACTCGGTTCTGCAGGAAGATGCTTCGAACTCTTGGAAAAAAAACGCAGACCTAACAGGGCCTTGCTGAAGGCAGCCTTCGAGCCCGAGCCAAGAATAAAGGAGGGCCTTCTCATGGCAAAACATGCGAATTCAATGACGGACATCAGCGACAGCCTTGCCATAAGCCTCTACTCAATAGCGGAACAGAGCGGCGTGGGAATGAAAATCGACATCGATAAAATCCCGACATCCTCCATTGACCACGCACTCTACAGCGGGGGCGACTACCAGCTGCTGTTCACAATGCCAGAGAAAAATTTCACCAGGTTAAGGGAGGCTACCAACTCCACCATGATTGGGACTGTAACAAGAGCCGGAGGAATAGGTGCGACAAGAAATGGCAGAGGATTCAGAATAAAGCGGAAGGGCTATGAGCATTTCAGCAGAAACAGGTAAAGCATATTTATTTATATATACTCTGAATATTAAACTATAACCACAACAAGATGGAGCTCTATAAGACAAGTATACCCAAGCTGGATGAGTTCTTGGATGGTGGCATACGGCCGAAAACGATAACCGTATTCTGGGCCACCCCCGGGATTGAGAATACTCCCTTTGCCTATCAGCTTATGATGGAGAGCCTCGAGCGCGGGGATTACTGTGTATATGTCACCCAGTCAAAAAAGAGCAGCACAGTCGAGAAGGAGATAGAGCACTACGGCTGGAACGCCACTCAGTACAGAAAAGTGGGGACGCTGAAATTTATAGATGCATACTCCGGTTTGATAAATGCTGATTCTGCGGATGAATTCTATGTCAAGGACGCAAGGAATCCCAAGGCAATCACCGAGATGCTTGAGAAAGCGCTTGGAGATATCAAGGACAAGAACAAGATAGTTGTATTCGATTCCATTTCGACCCTGATAGACCACTGCGGCGAAGAATCCCTGGAAGAGATGTCGAACTGGAAGAAACTATTCGAGAAATATAACGCCATGGGGGTTTTTCTCTTTATAGAGTGGCCCTATGAAAAAGGGGTCATGAACAAGATTAAACTAATGGCCGATGCAATTGTCCATCTGAAGGCCATAGAGGAGAAGGTAATCCTGAGGGAGTATTTCACCATATCCAAGGTGGCTTGGAACGGCAAGAACGAGGGGGTCGGAATCCCGTTCAAGATATCGGTTCCCGGCGGAGTCAAGGTCTATATACCCAAGCTACTTGTTACCGGGCCGTATAATGCCGGAAAAAGTTCATTTGTTCATTCAGCATCTACTGGAGCGGTTTCCGTGGACAGGCTGGGCACCACAATAGCCCTCGATCACGGCCACGTAGACTATGCCGGATTCTCCGTTGACCTCTTTGGAACGCCCGGTCAGGAACGCTTTGACCCAATACTCGGTTTGCTTGGAGGAGAAGCTCTGGGGGTTATAGTTGTCGTCGATTCCGCAGACCCGGACAGCTTTGCCAGGGCCAAGGAGATGATGGAGAGGTCAAAGAGCGTCGGACTCCCATGTGTTGTTGCCGCAAATAAGGCAAATCTCAAGGGGTCTCTGAGCCCTGAAGATATCAGGACGAAGATGAGATTGCCCAAGGACATACCTATAATTCCAGTAAGTGCTGACTCGGTGCCTTCAAAAGAAAAGGGCAAGGAACCGGCCAAGTTGAATGAGGAGGATTTACATAACGTTTTTGATGTTTTGTTCAAGACATTAATGTGAGGTGAGTAAATGCCAGAATCGAAAAAGGAGTCCCTTTTGAGGGTGCTCAAGGAGCTGACAAGCATAGGCGACATAGAAGGCTCTGCAATAGTAACCAGAGACGGCCTTCTGATAGCCTCGGACCTGTCAGGCGACATAGACGCGGAAACTCTTGCAGCAATGTCCGCTACCATGGTTGGAGCGGCAGAGACAGCAGTCTCCGAGCTCAAGAGAGGGACGGTGGAAAGAGTAATAGCGGAGGGAGAGCAGACAAAGCTGATAACGACTGGAGCTGGCCCCAATGCAGTCCTCGTCTCCATGGTCAACAAGAGCGCAAATCTTGGTCTAATCCTGGTTGAGATGAAGAGAACCGCCCATATGATAGAAAAGGAGATAGAGTAATTATGGATTCCAAAAAGCAAAGACTTACAACATTGCTAGAAGGCCTGGAGCAGGAGGGTGATGTCGAATACGCTGCCCTGGTGACAAGGGACGGCCTCCTGATAGCATCCGGCTCTAAGGGAGACATCAATGAAGAAACCTTTGCAGCGATGTCCGCAACAATGCTCGGAGCAGCAGAGACAGCGGTCTCCGAGCTCAAGAGAGGGGTGGTCGAGAGAGTAATAGCCGAGGGAGAGCGGACAAAGCTAATAACGACTGGAGCTGGCCCGAACGCAGTCCTGGTTTCCATGGTAAACAAGGACGCAAATCTCGGCCTAATCCTGGTCGAGATGAAGAGGACATCCCACATGATAGAGGAGGATATCTCATAAAATGCCAGAATCGAAAAAGGAGTCCCTTTTGAGGGCGCTCAAGGAGCTGACAAGCATAGGCGACATAGAAGGCTCTGCAATAGTAACCAGAGACGGCCTTCTGATAGCCTCGGACCTGTCAGGCGACATAGACGCGGAAACTCTTGCAGCAATGTCCGCTACCATGGTTGGAGCGGCAGAGACAGCAGTCTCCGAGCTCAAGAGAGGGACGGTGGAAAGAGTAATAGCGGAGGGAGAGCAGACAAAGCTGATAACGACTGGAGCTGGCCCCAATGCAGTCCTCGTCTCCATGGTCAACAAGAGCGCAAATCTTGGTCTAATCCTGGTTGAGATGAAGAGAACCGCCCATATGATAGAAAAGGAGATGGAATAAATTCTCCCTTTTTCTTGCTTAATAGTTGCGTATATTAATCCGAGGAATCTAATAGCTTATGATGGTTGAGGAAACTACTGGAGCACCAGGGGCTGTAGGAACAACCCAGGAACCGGTAGCACCGAAGGCAGCGGAAAGCCCTGCGGGAGCACCACAATCAAGTCCAGATGCAACCGGGGGAACCCCCGAAACGCAGGGACAGGCAAAAGCCATACCCCTGAACATCGAGGGCATTGAAAACATTATCGGCGAGGGTTTTCCTATAGGTTCATGCGTTCTTCTGATAACGCCTCCAATGATTGAGGCAAATCTCTTCTGCATGGAATTCGTCTACAGGGGCATTCTGAACAAGGAGCCTGGCATGATTGTCACAATGGACCACTCCCCCGAGGACATGAAGATAAAGGCGCTCAAGTACGGGTGGAATTTGTCCCGTGGTGAACAGGATAAGATTCTCAAATGGGTCGACGGCTATTCGATAAACGCCAACAAGGACGTGAAAAGCAGCGACACGATAAAGAGAATCAGCGGCTCCATAGCCCTCTCGGACCTGACGATTGGCATGAGCCAAATTCAGCGCGAATACCACCAGGTCAGCGACCATTACCGCTTTATTTTCGACTCTCTTTCAACCCTTTTCATCTACAACGACGCCACGACCATATACCGCTTTCTGAGAGTAATAATCTCAAAGCTTAGAGCATCCGGCGGAGTTGGATTCTTCACGCTTGGGGAGAAAATGCACGACCAGCAGATTGAGATGACGCTCAGGCACATGATGGACGGCACCATAGAGCTGACCGATGATTTGACCCTCAGGGCCCAGAGCCTGCCACTCCCAACTCCGAGGAAGGAGGGCAAGCTCGAGCTGACAAACAGGGGCTTCAAGGTTGTTGGATAGACCACAACTCCTCAAAATAGCCCTCAAAGTATTCTGCCACATTCTCCGCATCAACAAGAATATTGGCCTCATGATTCTTCTCAAGGCCGTAATAGCTGAAATTCGTAGAACCCAGGATTACAACCTTCCCGTCGATTATAATCAGCTTCGAGTGAGTCGTTACGTCCTCTGAGTCATACCTAATCTGAATTCCTTCTTCCCTCAAAAACTCATACGCATTGTTCTCCTTGGAATACTGGTCCACTATAACCCTTACGTCCACCCCCCTCTCATGGGCATCAACCAGCGCCTTGACAATCTTGTTCTGGTTGCTGTCAAGATAATCCTCATAGTACTTCATCTCGAAGGCGACGATATGAATGGATTGCTGCGCCCTCTGCAGTTCCCTATGCACTGCGGGAAAATAGCCCCTATCCGCTATGGGAACGAGAGATGCCTTGCTGACGCACGTGACGGAGGAACATAGCTGCTCCTGAAAAACATTCACAACAAGGACCACAATAATCGCCCCGAGAAGAATTCCCAATGCAACGCCGAACAAAAACCTCTTGCGAATTTTCACCTTGCACTATTTAATTGATTATGCTGCCTAATATTATAAACTTCAGAATGATAGCCAAGAGGGTTAAGGAAATCCCATTCTCGGGAATCAGGAAGTTTTTCGAACTCGTCCAGAAGAGTGAGGGCATCGTTAGCCTGGGGGTTGGAGAGCCGAACTTTCCCACTCCCGAAGCATTGAAGGATGATGCAATTCAGTCAATAAAGAACGACCATTCGTGCTACACCTCAAACTACGGAATGCCGGAGCTGAGGGAAAGGATTGCAAAGAAGCTGAAAGATGTTAACGGCATTGACAGGAGCCCGGAGGATGAGATTCTAATCACGGTCGGAGTAAGTGAGGCGCTTGACCTTGCCATACGGGCAATCCTGGACCCGGGAGATGAAGTCATCATACCCGACCCCAGTTACGTATCCTACAAGCCGAACGTATGGTTCGCCTATGGGGAACCGATTGCTGTTCCAACCACGGAGGAGAATGAGTTCAGGGTCCAGTCGGAGGACATCGAGAAGAGGATAACCGAGAAGACGAAGGCTATACTCATTCCCTCGCCAAATAACCCGACAGGCAGCGTCATGAGAAAGAAGGACCTGGAGGACGTTGCTGATATAGTGAAGGAACACAACCTTATCGCAATCTCGGATGAGATATACGAGGAGCTTATCTACGACGGGGAGAAGCACTACAGTATAGGCTCATTCAACGGGATGGAGGACAGGACAATAACGCTCAACGGATTCTCGAAGGCATATGCATTTACCGGCTGGAGACTGGGCTATGCAGCCGGAAACTCGGAGATAATAGAGGCGATGATGAAGATTCACCAGTATACGATAATGTGCGCCCCCACCGTTTCGCAATATGCTGCATTGAATGCATTCGAGCAGGAGGAGCCCGTAAGGGAAATGGTCAAGGAGTATGATGCCAGGAGAAAACTCCTGGTCAAGGGGCTTAATGAATTACCTGGCATATCGTGCATCATGCCAAAGGGCGCTTTCTATACGTTCCCGAACATAAAGGAGACGGGAATGGGTTCTGAGGACTTTGCAGAGCATCTCCTCAAGGAAGGAAAGGTGGCTGTAGTTCCCGGGAACACCTTTGGAGATGCTGGAGAGGGCCACGTAAGGTGTGCGTACTGTGTCTCAAGAGAGGCAATATCCGAGGCCCTTGAGCGGATGGACAGATTCATGCGAAGTCTGAAATGACATCGAAATTCAATTCGGGGGAGATAGAGGGCAAGTGGCTCAAGAAGTGGCAGGAAGCAGAATTATTCACAGTCAAGCCCGACAGCGAAAGAAAGAAATTCTACCTTACCGTTGCATATCCATACCCCTCTGGGGCTATGCATGTGGGCCATGCCCGCACCTATACGGTCCCTGACGTAATAGCCCGCTACAAAAGGATGCAGGACTTCAATGTCCTCTTTCCCATGGCCTGGCATGTCACCGGCAGCCCAGTCCTCGGAACCGCGGAGAGGATAAAACGAAAGGACGAGAAGACCCTGAAAATATACGGCGACCTGTACAAGGTCCCTAAGAAAACGCTTGACACATTCACCGACCCCCTCAAGATAGTGGACTATTTCTCCAAGGACTACAAAAGGCTCATGAACCAGATGGGCTACACCATAGACTGGTCCCGTGAATTCATCACAATAACGCCGCAATACAGCAAGTTTATCGAGTGGCAGTACACGACTCTGAAGGGGAAGAACCTGGTAAAAACAGGTGAACACCCGGTCCGCTACTGCCCATCCTGCGACAATCCCGTTGGAGACCACGACCTGATGGAGGGGGAGAGCGCAACCATAAACGAATTCACGGTCATCAAATTCACTTGCGATGGCATTGTTCTTCCTGCCGCCACCCTGCGGCCCGAGACAGTCTTCGGAGTCACGAACATGTGGCTCAACCCCGATGTTAACTACCTCAAGGTCAGAGTCGGGGAAGAAACCTGGCTTCTAAGCAGAGAGGCATTCGAGAAGCTGAAGTTCATAAAAGACGGGCTTAAGGAGGAGGGCGAGTTGATGGGCTCTGGGTTGATAGGAAAAACATGTGTCAACCCCCTGGACAACAAGGAGGTCCCTATCCTTGAAGCGTCCTTTGTCAAGCCCGGATACGCTACAGGGGTTGTAATGTCAGTCCCGGCCCACGCACCCTACGACTACATAGCCCTAAAAGACCTGGGCAGCGACATAGAATCCATCGTCATCATAGACGGCGACAAGTACAAGGGAACCCCTGCCAAGGAAGTCATCAAGGAGATGGGCATCGAGAGCCAGGAAGACCCGAAACTGGAGGAAGCCACCGAAATCCTCTACCGGGAGGAGCACAGCAAGGGCAGGATGGCCAAGGACATCAAGGGCTATGGCGGAATGCCTGTCAAGGAGGCAAGGGAAAAGGTAACGGAAGAGTTGGTGAATTCCGGTAGGGGCGACATCTTCTACGAATTCTCGGAGCAGCCCGTAACCTGTAGATGTGGAAGCCAGTGCTTCGTCAAGATTCTGAAGGACCAATGGTTCCTCCGCTACAGCGACGAAAAGTGGAAGAAATCCACCCACAAGTGCCTCAACGACATGGGCATATTCCCACAGGAGACGAGGGACAACTTCTCCTACTTCATCGACTGGCTCAATGACTGGGCATGCACCCGGAGGGTGGGCCTCGGCACGAAACTTCCCTGGGATGACAAGTGGATTATAGAGCCGCTCTCGGACTCCACCATATACATGGCATACTACACGATATCAAAGCACCTCCGGGAAATTCAACCCGAGAAACTAGGCCCGGAGGTCTTCGATTACATCTTCCTGGGGAAGGGCAAGGAGGAGGAAATCTCCGCCAATACGGGCATCGACAACCTGAAAAAAATCAGGAAGGAATTCCTCTACTGGTATCCCCCAGAATGGAGGCTCTCAGCCAAGGACCTGGTCGGCAATCATCTCACGTTCCATATCTTCCACCACACGGCCATATTCCCAGAGGAAACCTGGCCGAAGGGAATAGTCGTATTCGGCATGGGTCTTATGGAGGGAGAGAAGATGTCCTCCTCCAAGGGCAACGTAATTCTCCTTGAGGACGCAATAGACGAGTACGGCAGCGACACCATAAGGCTGTTCCTGATGAGCAATGCAGAACCGTGGCAGGACTTCGACTGGAGGGAGGACCTCCTGAAGAACACCGCGAGGAAACTGAAGCAGTTCTATGAGATGGTGGAGCATGCCAATGGACTGAAGGACGAGAGCCCGATGAGGGACATAGACCGCTGGGTTCTAAGCAGAGTGAACGAGGCGATTCTGAACACAAGAAAATACCTCGACGGCTTTCAGATGAGGAAGGCCCTCCAGACCGGCTTCTTTGGAATTCTCAACGACCTGACCTGGTACCTGAGAAGATGCGAGCCCAACAGCAATGTCATGAGGGAGATAGCGGACCTCTGGGTACGGCTTATGACCCCTTTTACCCCATTCATCTGCGAGGAGCTCTGGGAGAGGATGGGCAACGACCTTTTCGTTTCAAAGGCACTATACCCCGATGTCAATGAAGAGTTAATCAACGGTGAGGTCATTGTGAAGGAAGACATGGTCATAAAGCTGAGGGAGGACATCCAGAATATCCTTGGAGCAACGAAGACAAAGCCCAAGAAGATATACCTGTATCCTGCTCCCGACTGGAAGAGAAAGCTCTTCGTCGGGATAAAAGCCGGAAAGGAGATGAAAGAGCTCATGCAGAACCCCGAGCTAAAACCGCACGGAAAGGAAATCTCATCCCTGATGAACAGGATAAGGCCCGATGACATTCCATCCCTGACCCTCACCATTGATGAAGAAACCAACTATCTCTCCCAGTCGTCCGATTTCCTGAAGAAGGAATTCAACTGTGATATTGAGATTCAGCCCAAGGCAGAGCACGATCCCCAAGGAAAAGCAAAGGTCGCACTGCCGATGAAACCGGGAATCTATTTCGGCTGATCCTCACTCTTCAGCCTTATCTGGCCCTCAGACGACTTTATCAGTATTATGAAGAGATAAAGGCCGTAGGAAAGAATTATCGCGATTGCAATCCCTGTAAAGTCATACATCAGATCAAGAATATCATTGGGGTAGTAGTAGGAAAGCAGCCTGATTCCATCCTTGATAGCCCACAGTATTATGGCAGATATCATTACCTTCAGGCTCTTGATAAACAGGGGCGCCCTTAGAAAAAAGAATGCCCTGACTCCCTCTTTCTTCTTACCGCCCAGTTCCCTGACTATATCCCTCGCTATGATGAGACATATCAGCAGGACGCATATACTCAAAAAATCGAGCATGAGGTTCATCGTCTAAAATATTTTATCCCTTCTCCAATTCCTGTTTGATTTAGGACTGTCCCTGACCCTCCTGTTGGTCTTTGCGAATACCCAGATGGGCGCTCTCTTCCTGACCCTGTTCATCTTGGTCAGGATTCCCTTCAGCAGCGGTGTCTTCTTTCTTGCCATTGTCTAATTAAAGCATTTGGAGTTTATAAATAAATACAATGCTATGTCCGAAATGCGGGAAGGAAACGAGAAAAGGCCTGTGCGAGGAGTGCTTCCTCGACAGGAATCCAATCAGGATGAAGGATATAGAGCTCATAATCTGCACTAGTTGCAATCAATTCAGGTACAAGGGCAAGTGGAACAAAAACCTTGACCGGTCCCTTGAACGAATCATCCTTGACAACCTCGTCCACCACCACGACATAAAAATAAGAGGAATCGAATTCAAATCAGAGGAGAAAAGGAATAAACTAGAACTCGATATTGATATAACAGCAGAATACCAGGGAGAGAAATTCAAAACCAAGCTGAAATCCTCCATAAAGCTCGACAAGAGAAACTGCAAGGACTGCAGCCGGCGCTCCAGCGGATACTATGAGGCAATTCTCCAGTTCAGAATCAAGAAAACCCCCACCGACAAGGACGTCGACCCAAGATACGTAGCAAAGGTCGAGAAGGTCAGGGGCGGCTACGACTTCTACATCACCTCCATCCGATATGCCAGGCAGACAGCAGCCCACTACAGCGACAAGGGCTACAAGACCGGGCAATCCCCAAAGCAGGCGGGTGTCAGGGACGGAAAGAGCTTCTACAGGTTCTCTATTTCGATAAAGGAGGCGTAGATGATGTGGTTAGTAAGATTGCATAAGAATAAGTTGGTAAAATGATGGAACCCGTTTTCATCACTTTATGCATCGTCAATTTTGACTTTTTCTTTTTTTACTCACCATTTCATCATATTTCTTTTTCCATTTCTTGTATTTTTTGTTACTGACCTTTACTGCGGTACTAACTAAAATAACAACCGGTAGTGCATAGAGGCAGAGTAATATGGCTAAAATTAAGGAATTCTCTACTATTGGTTTCATATTAGTGAACACAAACCAACAAAAAAGGACAATAGAATTATAGATGTAGATGGGCATTCCTGTGGCGATGAGGTAGGCTAAATTCATCACTCTAACTTTCTCTTTGGAAGGACCCGCCCCACTTGTATCCTCCTTTTCAATTTTTTCTTTGATTTTCTCCACGATGATTATCGTACCCATAATGAAGAAAATGGGGGCTATAAGAGGAACAGAAACAAAAAAGCCAATAGTAACCGATATTAGTATTTGTGATAAATCAAGTGGTTTGAAACCGATAAATGTACCGTGCAAAATATAGCCATTAACAAAGAAAATCATAAAGAATAGAAATACGAGCGAGGATTTCTCAATATCCTCCATTACCTTTAAAATTTCAGAGATTAAACTCTTTTTCGTCATATTAATTAATCAGAAAATAAAGCAGAAAAATCACTTTTTGTACAAATCCGAAAGGGTATATGGTGGATTAGATGATTTTATTTTCTAGGCCTCGCGTGCGACACCGCACGGTAGGTCTCGAAAACGCGACAAAACCTAGAAAATTGTTCACATTTTTGTAAACAATATTTTGGTTCTGTCGCAAATTCGGGACTTCTACGAAAAACCTGTTTGCTTGTCGCACGCGGGACTTTTTCTACCGAATTTGGGATTTTCATTGCAAAATCCCCACTCAGAAAAACCAGAAAATTTGGTGGGGGTGGATGTGATGTAAATGGATAAAAATGTAGTGCCTAACTCCGATTTAAAGGATGAAAAACAAGGATTAAATGATAAGAAAATGCCTGATTTAGTAGATTATATTGCTTATGCTGTATTTGGGGGCTTAATAGCCATTTTTCTTTTTCCCGCTATATCCCCCCACGTATCAAATTTTATTGTTCTTGGACAGAATGATTATTTTGTTGTAGGGGCGATTATTGGTATTCTTATTGGTTTACGTAGACGATGATACTCCAAGATTTTTTTTATACTTTTCAATCAAGCATACTAGCCACTTGGCTTATTGCGGGTATTGTAATTTTATTAAAGAGAAGAGCAGGTAAAAAAGTTAGTAGTGATGATTATGTGCGGATAATTCTAGATGCCTATCTAATTGTTTCTTGTATTTCAATTCTTTATTTTATACTTACTGACGGTAGTTTTATTTTTGGAAATCAAATAAGTGATTTATATATCCCATTGAGCGTTGCAGTAGTGATTTTGTTAAATTATTCTCTAGGAGAGTTGAAGGGTATGGGGGATTACCTCTCTAATACCCAAGAAAGTGCCGTTAGTGGGTCTAATCAATCTGAAGAAACAGAATCTAAAAAACCTAAAAGTCCAACCAATGGAAAAAAGTTGAAGAAATATTCTAAAACGGATTTCAACAATATTGAACTGAGCATTATGAATAGATTGAATAAATTATATGGGTATCGTCCATGTAGAATAGAGTTCTTACAAAATGAACTTTCACTAACGGCTATGGATATGAATAAGGCCATTTTCAATTTGAAGAAGGCTGAGGCAATAACTGCACAAGGCTCTGATGTTAAACATCCTACCATGAGTCTTAATGAAATTTTTAAAAAAGACCATGAAGAACTATTTGATTAACATTTAACACTCGCCATCATCAACCCCAACATCTTATTCTCTCCCAAATTCAGGTCTATCCCTGCGGCCTCGGCGGGTGTAGTGCCTAACTTTTTGATTGGTTACTTTGCTGAACTTGTAATAAATATCAGTTTATCGCATTTAGGGCAAACCCAGAAGTGTTGTTTCCTGTAGCCCCCCACATCCTCCTTCTTTTCATTCAATTCCTTTACTGTTATCTTCTCATCACATATTGGACATCTCATTTTCCGTTTGAAATATAGTCCCCATCTATATCTCCAGAAAATTCTTCAGCACCCTCAGCCCCGGTTCGCCGCTCTTCTCCGGGTGGAACTGCGTTGCGAAGACATTCCCTTTTTCTATAACGGAAGGGAATTCTACCTCATAATCCGTCGTCGCAACAACAACATCATCTTCTGGGACTGGATAGTATGAGTGCACGAAATAGAAGTAATCCTCCTTCCCTATCCCGTCCAGCAGCCTGCTTTTCCCGACCTTTATCGAATTCCACCCCATATGTGGAATTTTCACAGATGATGGGAACCTCTTACAAGTTCCCTTAACAATCCCAAGACCCTTCACACCGGGGGATTCCTCGCTGCCTTCGAGAATTACCTGTATGCCGAGGCACAGGCCGAGGAACGGCACGTCCTTTTCAATCTTTTCCAGCAGGACCTCTCTGAAGCCCTCGAGGCGCTGCATCGCGGGTCCGAAGTTGCCCACTCCCGGGAGGATTATCTTCTCCGCCTTCTCCAGCTGCTCTGCCTTTGTAACAAGCTCCACCTTCTCCCCGAGCTTCATACAGGCATTGCTTATACTTCTCAGGTTTCCTGCTCCATAATCAATCAATGCAATCATTTTATCTCGTATTCTTCACTTCCCATCCCGAGCTCCTCGGCAATCTTGAGCTGCAGCTCGCCGTCAACGTTCCAGGCCTCCTTCAGGACGTCCTTTCCTGCTGCCTCTTTTATCAGGTCGTAGGACGCCCTGTCCACGCTCACTATATCTGCAGAGGCAAGGATTCCAACGTCCGGGACCAATGCCTCCTCCTGCACACCGCAGTCGCACATGGCAGTGACATCGGTAAGGAAATTGACAAAGCAGGCATTTTCTCCAAACTTCCTGACGACGGAGTTGGCTGCCTCGGCCAGGGCCCGGATATAGTCATCGAACCATCCCTCCGGCTGCTGCATTGCTTTCGTTGGACAGACATCGACACAGCGGCAGCATCCCACGCACCTTTTGACGTCCATCTCCGGGAATTCATTCATTCTTATTACCGAATAAGGACAGGAATTTACACAGGCGCCGCACTTCTCGCACTTTACCGTATCCACCTGCGGCATCGAGAATCGATGCACGGCTCTCTTACCGTTCTTTGTCATGCACCCCATGCCCAGGTTCTTTATCGCTCCTCCATATCCCACGCTTATGTGTCCCGTACAGTGCGTTAATGCAACAAGGTAGTCGGCCTCGTGGATTGCCTGGCCAATCTCAATCTCCTTCACAAGACTGCCCCCCGTCTCAACAACAACGCCGCTCTCTCCATCTGGAGCGTCGGCTATTATGACTGGTGCGCCAATCGTTGAGGAGTCGAAACCGTTTTTCCTTGCAGTTTCCAGGTAGTCTACAGCAGTAAATCTACCCCTCGGATATAATGTAGTGGTATCGGTAATGAATGGCTTCCCCCCCATCTTCTTAATCTCAGCCACAATCTCCTTGACAAAAGGAGGTTTGATAAATCCGTGGGTGAAGGTTTCCCCCATATGTAGCTTCACCGCAACGAGAGAACCCTTCTCTATCCCGGAAACCTTCCGGAGCAGCTCCCTGACCTTGGAAATATCCCCCAGCTCCGTGAGCCTGTAGACGTCAGACATAATTAAGAATGGGATTTATGGACTTAAATTCTTTCAGAACCACTGGCTGATGTTCTTTTGGGAAAATTCCTTCATGGCATCGGAGAGATTCCCTGCAGCCTTCCTGACTCGGTCTTTGGAGAAGCTATGTTCCTCAGAGAGGAATTCCACCATCTCATCTGCCTTGGGGGAATTCCACTGCACCCTGTAATCGTCGGTGACTTTAGGATTCAGGAACAACTCTCTTACTTCGTCTACATTACATCCAATATCGATTGAATTAAACCTGTTCTCCCTGACTATCTTGAGCGCCTTCTTTGGGCCTATTCCTTTAACTCCTGAATTGAAGTCAGTCCCCACCAGAATTGCAACATCTACAAGCTGCTCTCTCGTCAGTTTCAATTCCTCCAGCGCATTATTGAGATTTATCATCTCGAGCTCGAACCTCCCGCTCAGGGTCAGGCCCCTTACGAGCCTCTCAGCGCCAAGAAGCAGCGAATCAAAGTCCTGGCTCCCCACGGCCCAGGCATCCCCTTTATTGCAGATATGTACGCACTCCGCCTCTCCTTCGGAAGGGGCCTGCACGAAGGGAATTCCCATCAGCCCCAGCAGCTTCTTAGAATCCTCCCGCATCTCGCCAGTCATCCTTGAGGTCCTTACCGCAAATTTCTTCGCGTCCTCAAACCTCTTCTCGTCCATGGCCTTCTTCCACTCGGCCTGGGCCTTTTTCTTTATCTCTGCCCTGCCCTGCAGCTCCCTCCTCTTAAGCTCCGGCGGCTTGCCATCAAAGACGTAGATGGGCTTTATCCCCATCTCCATCAGCCTGCCGGTCCTGTAGAGAATTCCGGACAGGTGGGAAGTAACCCTTCCCTGAGAGTCCATCAGCGGCGTGCCGTCGTGCTGCCTTATAGAAGCGAGAAACTGGTATAGCGTATTGAGTGCATCTATCGCAATGACCTTCCCCTTGAGGTCCTCAAAGTAGATGGGTTCGTGAGGAATTATATCCTTGAGGTTTACCCCCATTTTTCAGCTAAAGATTTTCGACTTGGCCGTAGTCCTTGGAGAACTTCCTTGTGTCCTTGAATTCGCAGTTGGAGCAGACCATCTTGTTCTTCTCATCCGACTTTTTCAGGGGATGCCTGCAGCGCCTGCAGTAGGCCTTCACAACTCCAAAATCGCCCTTGGTTGAGATGTCAATCATGCCCGGCTGAATCTTGATTACCTTGGCCTTGACTATGTCCCCAAGACCGAACATGGACTCCGGCTTCTCCACGTACTCATCGGCTATATTAGATACATAAATTCCGGTCTTGATGTCGACCTCACCCTCAGCGCCCTGTATTCTCTTTACAATCACAGTAACAACGTTCTTGTTTAGCTTGAGAACATCTCCAAACACCGTCTGGCCCACCTTGAGCTCTGCCGGCATTCTACCCTCGACTCTTACGGAATGGTTCTCCCTGTCAACAACTCCTTTGCCCATTATCGAGGCGTAAATCTTACCGTCTTCGGTATATGTGCCTTTGCCCGGCACGAATTCCTCTATCGTTCCGAGTAAATCTCCTATCTGCTTGATATCGTTAGTCATTCTTAGGCCTCATTAATTCCCTATACATTAGGATTCAACGAATAAAATGTGCAGGAATTCGTTTGGGCATTCCGTTGGGTGTAGGAATATATGCATTTACAAAGTTATCAACGCAAAAGGCGAATATATCGTAATTTCTGGAGATTAGGGATATAATCGGAAATTAGCTACGTCCCTTCCTCCCACGTTTCAAGATATTTTTTCTGCTCGTCTGTCAGAGCATCGATTTCTATGCCCATCGTCTTTAACTTCAACTTAGCAATCCCCTTGTCAATCTCCTGTGGGATTGGATGTACGCCGGGCTTCAGGTCGTTCTCAATCAAATGCTTGACTGCCATTGCCTGGTTAGCGAAACTCATGTCCATAACCTCGGAGGGGTGTCCTTCTGCAGCGGCAAGATTCACCAGCCGCCCCTCGGCAAGGAGGTATATCGATTTATCTCCCAGTTCATACTTGACGACGTTGTCGCGAATTTCCTTCTTACTCTTTGACAGACTCTCAAGGTCGGGAATCGTAATCTCATTGTTAAAGTGCCCTGAGTTAGCAACAACTGCTCCGTCCCTCATCTTCTCGAAGTGCTCCTTTCTCAGTATTTTTGTATCTCCTGTAGCAGTTATGAATATCTCGCCAACCTCAGATGCCTTGTCCATTGACATTACCCTGAATCCGTCCATGGCGGCTTCAAGTGCCCTGACTGGGTCCACCTCGGTAACAATGACATTGCTCCCCATGCCGCCCGCCCTTGCGGCAATTCCCCTGCCGCAGAAGCCATAGCCGGAAACGACCACGTTCCTCCCGGCGAACAGTATGCTGGTAGCCCTTAGAATCCCGTCAATCGTAGACTGCCCGGTTCCATAGCGGTTGTCAAAGAAGTGCTTGGTCATCGCATTGTTGATATCCATCACGGGATACTTTAGTGCGTTGTCTTTTTCCATGGCCTTGAGCCTTATTATGCCGGTCGTGGTTTCCTCGCACCCACCCCTTATTTCCTTGAGGAGGTCCTGCCTCTCCTTATGCACGACAAAGACCAGGTCGCCGCCGTCATCTATCGTTACTTGTGGCTTGAAATCCAGGACCTTATTGATGTTCTTGTAGTACTCCTCCTTTGTCTCGCCTCTCCATGCATACACCTTGATTCCTTCGGAGGCAAGATATGCCGCAACGTCGTCCTGTGTAGATAAGGGATTGCAGCCCGTTATTGAAACATCTGCCCCCCCAGCAATCAGCGTTTCCACAAGAACCGCGGTCTCCTTCGTTACGTGAAGAGCGAACCCCACTCTAATTCCTTCAAGGGGCTTCTCCTGTGAGAATTCCTTCTTAATCTCCATCAAAACCGGCATGTGGGCCCTGGCCCACTCGACCTTCAGCTTTCCTGAATCCGCCAGCTTTATGTCCTTAACGTCGTAATCCATTTTCTATTTATTGGATGCAATCTATTTATTTGGTTTCAATATTACTTTCAGAGACACCTCCGCCTCAGCAACCAGCCTGAATCCCTCCGCGGCCTTATCGAGAGGGAGCACGTGGGTTATCATATCACGCACGTTTATCCCGCCCTCCTTGATGAGTTCAAGCGCCCCCTCCAGGTCGTTAGGCGCGGCCCCGTATGATGTCCTTACCGTTACCTCGTTACGCCAGAATTCGTTTATAGGCACCGTCAATTCAAAACCGGGCTCAGGAACAGCAAAGAAGAGAACCGTCCCGCCCCTGTCAACGCACTTTAGGGCCTGTCTTGCTGCTGCCTCGGCTCCCGTACAGACGATAACCACGTCGGCCTTCACCTCTATCTCCTCTTTGGCACCCATAACCTCATCAGCCCCGAACCTCCGGGCCATATCACGCCGCGATTCATTTACATCCGTCGCAATGATTCTTTTCGCTCCCTTCAATTTCGCAAGCTGAACATGCAACAGCCCTGAAATCCCACTACCGAGGACAAGAACGGTCTGCCCCTTCCCAACCCCCGCGAGCCTCTGCCCCCTGACAACGCATGCCAGGGGCTCGATAAAGGTGCCGTCTTCATAAGAAACATTCTCAGGCAGCCTGTAGACCCCGTTCTTTACGTTAATCTCAGGGACCCTGATGAATTCCGCAAATCCGCCGGGGTCGAAGTTCGTCTTGTGCAGTGTCTCGCAGGCGGTATGGTGCCCGGCCTTGCATTGCTCACAATCATTGCATGGCACATGATGCGAGACAAAGACACTCTCCCCTACCTTGTAGGGGACACCTTCCCCGGTCTCGACTATCTCGCCAGTAACCTCATGACCCAGAACTCTTGGAGCGGTCTTCAGGCGGTACCATTCCATGACGTCGGAGCCGCAGATTCCCGAGGCCATCATCTTCAGGAGAAATTCTCCATTGCCAATCTCCGGTTTTGGGAATTCCTCAACCCTCACGTCATTGTTGTTGTAGTAGACTGCTACTTTCATTTTTATCTAGACCTTCAACTTCTTGTTTAACCCGTCAATAGGTTTTGGATAATGGCCGACCCCCCTGAACTTCTTGGTGTAGATTGCCTTGCTGGGGCAGTGATTGTAACAAACCCAGCATCCATGACATTTCTCCATGTCAAAGACGGGCTTTGGGCTGAGCTTGATGGCATCGTAGGGACACAGTTTCTCACAGGTGCCGCATTCGGTGCAGAGCGCTTCATCGACATACTTCTCACCCATGTCCTTCCTTGCCCTGGTTCGGGAGAACACTGGCAACAGCCTGTTCAACAGGCTGATATCCAGCCCCCTTTTGATTTCTCTGCCCTCCTTAATATCGCCCAGCAGACCGTCCAGGTCAGAGATAAAGCCATTGAACCTCTTCATCTCCTTTTCGTTGGGTGCCTGTTCATTGGCTCTACCTCTTGCTATCATGGGCGGATAGCTCTCAGGAGTGTGTAGGGAATGCCCTGCAATAACATCAAACCCTTTTGCAGCCGCCCATCCCTTGAAGACCTTGAGCGTTTTACCGCTTATGAAACCATAGGTGTTGAACACGAATGCAGGCTTGTTGTTCTGCCGGGGTAGTTTTTCCATAAAGGCCCGAACTATATATGACGGCCCGAAAAAATCCGTAAAGGCAGCGAACCCGACCGCGTCATATTGCTCCAAATCGGGAGCATCGGCCCTGACAATGTCAAAAAGCTCGAACTCGACATTTTTGACATTCTTCGCGATATACTGGCAGGCCAATTCCGTATTCCCCGAACCCGAATAATAGCATATTATACCTTTCATTTTTTCTTCAGCCTTTTTTGAACCTTCTCGTCGGTCAATTCCCGAAGGGCATCCGAGGCAATCCACCTCGCGCTTTTGGAATCCATCTTCTGGATTTCTTTGGCGGCCTTGATGGCCTTCCTGTTCAGGGCAGGGTTCCTCTTCCCTATCTGTCTCAAAGCCCAGTTGACGGCCTTCTTGACGAAATTCCGCTCGTCATCAACCTCCCTTTTGATTATAGGGAAGAAGCTCTCAAATAAGCTGTCTGGGGCTTTTTTATCGTGCACCGAAAGGGTGGCCATCAGTACAAAGCCGGACCTCTTTACGAATTCCTCCTCTCTGGAACTCCATTCAACGGCCTTGTCATAGGTAAAGGGGGTTTTGTCAAAGAGGTTGCTGCAGACCTGGTCACAAATATCCCATGAGTCGATGTCCTTCACCCAGGACTCCATCTGCTTCTCAGTAACCTTGTCGGGCTCACCGACCATTCCTGCAAGAATTCTCGCCTCATGGATGTCAGACTTCCAGAGCTGCAGGGCCAGTTTGTGGTCCTTGCCTATCTCCTTTGCCATCGGCCTCAGCGTATACAGGGATATGCCCAGCGTGCCCTTCGGATTAATCCCGAACCTCGCCATGCCTGCAACATTCTCGGGGTTCGCCAGAGAATCCAGCCTCTTTAGAATCTCCTCATACTGCATTTTTGCCTGAAGAAAAAACCTTACTCCTCCTTCTCACACTCACACTCCTCTGGGGGCTTGCCACACTTCTCGCAGACGCCTTCCTCTACCTTGGCCCCGCACCCGCATGGAGTACAACCGCATTCATCACACATATTTTTCACCTCGTTATTCCTTTCTATCTGAAAACTGCAGAGCCTTGTCCGGACTTGCGTTATCTTGCACTGCTCCTTCTCCCTCAAAAATCTGCATCCCCTCCTTCGGGGTTGCGTTATCATGGACAACCGCCCTGACAGCCTTAATCATTGCTACAGGATTGCTCGACTGGAAGATGTTCCTGCCCATGTCGACCCCGACTGCCCCTGCCTGGATTGCGCCGTGCGCCATTTCAAGAGCCTCCTTCTCGGGAAGCTTCTTCCCCCCGGCAATCACAACCGGAACTGGGCACGTGTCAACAACCTTCTCGAAGTCCTCGCAGTAGTAGGTCTTGACGAAATGCACGCCAAGCTCGGCGGCCATCCTGCACGCCAGTGACATATATCTTGCATCCCTTTTCATGTCCTTGCCAACTGCTGTTACTGCAAGGACGGGGATTCCATACTCCTGCCCGGCGTCGATGACCTCAGTCAGGCCAAGAAGCGTGTCTCTTTCATATTCCGAACCGACCATTATCGAGAACGCCATTCCTGCAACGTTGAGCCGTATGGCATCTTCTATGCCTACTGTAATCCCCTCCCTCAGCATTTCCTTGCTTAATACACTCGTGCCTCCGGAAACCCGAAGCACGATTGGAACGTCGGTATTCGGGTCGATGTAGTTCCTCAGCCCGCCCCTGGTAGGCATCAGGCAGTCTGCATACGGCAGCAATGGTTCTACTGCTTCTTTCAGATTCTCCAGCCCTGTTGTAGGGCCGAGAAAGTAGCCGTGGTCCACGGCAAGCATCACGGTCCTTCCGTCCTTTGGTTTTATAATCCTTGAAAGCCTGTTTCTCATTCCCCAGTCCATTTTATCCCTCCGGCCTCACGATTAAATAGCCTTTATCGATGAGCCAGTGATGAAACTGATATGTTGTGAACCTGCACGAGTCCTTGCAGGTTGCGCGGATTCTTTCATAATCTCCAGAACCCTCCTCCATGGAATTCAGCTCAAGTTGCGTCGGGCACTCCACGTCCTTGCAGAACTCCCTTCGCTGGTAGTCTATATAGCCGTCCATTGGTATAGTATAATATAAAAGGACTGCATAAAAGATGAGGGTTAAGATAAACGGCAGGCAGCAGGACTATAGAACCGTGTGGGTGGAGGGCAACGAGGTCTGCATGATTGACCAGCCCAAGCTCCCGCACAGCTTTGAGATTTACAGGTCAAAGGACTACCGGGCTACGACCGATGCAATCAGGAACATGGTTGTCAGGGGGGCCCCGGCTATCGGCGCAACGGCAGCCTATGCCATGGCCCAGGCAGCCGGTGAATTCACTGGCGGCAGCGCAGAGGAATTCCCCAGTCATATGGAGGGAGCGGCCCAGGAGATAAAATCCGCAAGGCCCACGGCCTACGACCTGTTCCATGCCGTTGATGAGATTGAATCCGGGCTGAGGAAGACAAAGTCGGTCAGCGAAGCCTCGGAACTGGCGAAAAAGGCCGCACAGGCCTACGCCGATAAAAGCGCCGAGCGCTGCAAGAAGATAGGTGAGGTGGGAGAGAAGCTCATAAAAGAGAACTCCAGAATTCTCACTCATTGTAATGCTGGAGCCCTCGCATGCGTGGACTACGGCACCGCCCTTTCCCCAATTCGATTTGCTAAATACAACGGCAAAGAGCCCTTCGTCTTCGTGGATGAGACAAGGCCAAGGTGCCAGGGCTCACGGCTCACTGCCTGGGAGCTTCTCCAGGAGGAGATAGACCATGCAATCATTGTCGATAATGCCGCGGGACATTTCATGCAGAAGGGCGAGATAGATATCGTAATAGTCGGGGCCGACAGGATAGCAAAGAACGGCGACGTTGCCAACAAGATAGGAACCTATGAAAAAGCAGTCCTCGCAAAGGAGAACGGCATTCCGTTCTATGTTGCTGCCCCTGAAAGCACATTCGACAAGGGTTGTGCCACAGGGGCCGACATAGTCATAGAGGAGAGGGATGAAAACGAGGTCCTCTCAATGTTTGGGGAGAACTCCACCACAATCAGAATCTCGCCTCTCAACTCAAAGGCCAGGAACCCTGCATTCGACGTAACTCCTGCCAAATACATAACAGGAATCATAACAGAAAGCGGGATTGTAAAGAATTAATCGGCTTACTTCTCGCCCGTGGCTGCCGAGATATCTCTCAGCTTCATCATAGTCTTTCCTGCAAAAACATTAACATCGATCAGACCGCTGGCCTTGAGGTCGTTTGCCCAGGACTCAATGGCTTCCTTATCGGAACCGAGCTCATTCATAGCATCCTCTAGGCTGACGGAGCCCCTCTTGAGCAGAAACGCGAATAGAAGCCTCGCATCCGAGGCCTCTTCGCCTGTTAAAATCTTCAGCTGCTTTATCTCCTTTGGAATCTCTTTTTCCTCTTTCTTAGCCCCTCTATGCTTCTCAATCACGCCGCTTACCTGCTTCTTCAGAATATTCTTCCTCTCCTCCTGAATTTTCCTCTCCTCCTCGGGGCTCTTTTCCTCAACAGAAACAGGCCCCTCCTTGACATCATCGGCCTTCTTCACCACGTCCTTTATCTGTCTCTGCATCCTTGCCCTTCTCTCCTTCAACTTCTCGCTTCCCAGCCGCCTCACCCTCTCAATCCTCATCTTGGCGTCATTGGTCTGCTTTTTAATAAGCTTTGGCTTGTATACTCTTGATACTCTGCTCTTCATACCCAGTTTTACTTCGATGTCTTCCTCCCTACTCTCTATATCGTTGACTCTTCCCCACATCTCCCTCTCCATTCGTTCCAGATTCTCAATCCTGGTTTCAATCTTTCCCATGTGGTCTTCCCACTCTGGCGCATGAT
>CAZJVE010000017.1:0-22004 GCA_964549685.1 uncultured archaeon
AAATATTTATTAGTTAATGTAAAAATGTCAGTGAAATGGGCTTTATTGGCGGTTTTCTTGATATTAGTCTCAACAACCCCCGTGGCTGAGGAAGAGCAGGGACTCATACTGGACTGGGAGCGCCAGCTTCCCTCCAGAATTACAGCCATCATAGCCGGTGACTGGGACAACGACAGCTCGACCGAGATTATTGTAGCTGCTTCAAAGAGCATCTATATCCTGGATTCTGAAGGGGAGCTGGAGAAGGAATATACTATCGATTCGGACGGAGAAATTTATGCACTGGCTGTTGGAAACATAGACAACAAGACAGGGAATGAACTTCTATTCGGGACCGGGTTCACGCTAAGGGAACGCTCCAATGAAACATGGTTCGAATTCACAGGGACGGAACTAACTGAAAAGACAGAGTATCTCTATGAAACGATAAGGAACAAGGGGGAACTGTACGTCATAAGGGACGATGAGATTAGTGAGCTGAAAGACATAGGTGAGTGGATAAGGGCAATTCATATCTCAAACCTGGACAACAACGGAACGGATGAGATAATACTCGGAACCGGCGGAGCCAACACCGACTGGATGATGGAATATAGTGAATGGACGGAAACTCTCTGTCGCTATGAGGATCAGCCCGGTCGTGATGTTCTAATATACGTATGTAACGAAACAGTCCATAACATAAGCTGGCATCGTGTTTCCTACGAGATGAACAACGGCTCCGTTTACGTTTTGATAGGAAATGGGAGCGTTCTTGGGAACTACGTCTTTGATAACCCTGTATGGGGTTTAAGCACATCCGACCTCTTTCATGACCAGGACGAGGAAATAGTGGCTGGCTCAGGCGATAACGTATATGAACTGGACAAAGACCTGGGACTCCTCTGGACTTATCCTCTTCAGGGCGATGTCAAAAAAATAGAGATATCTGACATTGACAGGAACGGAAATGAAGAGATTATTGTCGAATTCAGGGCAACAAACGTTAATGGAATAGCCGTCATCGAAAGAGAAGGCGAGGAAATTTGGGAGTACAGGGTCAAGGGCGACGTAGTTCGGGGCTTCTCCATCAGGAACATTGACCTGGACGAGGAGGAAGAGGCGCTGGTTGCCTCATCCAATAGCGTATATGTCGTAGACAAAGACGGTAGACTTAAGAGGGAATTCTGGATATTCGAGGGCATTGACAACATTCTGTCCACGGACATGGACAACGACAGCTATCAGGAGATTATACTCACGTCAGAGGACACCGTTTATAGCTATGAGATATCAGAGAGACTCATAATAGGGCATAATGCCACCATCTATTACTCGCTTGCAGAAAAAAACTATGGCCTGGAGAATTACCAGAATGCAATGGAATTTACTGAGATAGCAAAGGAACTATATTCTGAAATCAATGATTCTGCAGGGATATTAAAGTGCGATTCGCTGTTGGAGAAAATACAGGAAGGCATAAACAGAAACAAGGAGATAGAAGCGCAATCCCTCTATAACCAGGCGATGATGAGGTATCTTATGAACGACTATCTCAACGCAAAAGTGCTCGCAGAAAGAGCCAGGCAGCTCTATGTCGAGATTAACCATCCAGAGGGAATCGGAACGTGCAGCTCTCTGATAGGGGATATAAACAGGGAGGGGGGGCTGGAGAACGTCACCGTGGAGAACATAACCTCAACTACGAGCACAATCACCAACATTACGACCACCTCTCCAACCACAATCATTGTGACGATTGTGCCCATCGATGATGATGAACCACCGAATCCAATCACAGATTTCTTTACGAAAAACCGAGAAAAAGCACCCTACGCCATAGGAGTAGGTGTCGTCATGCTCATAGTATTCCTCATCATCAGGCAGCGCTACTTCAAAAAGAAAGAGGAGATGAAGGCCAGGATTGGGGAGGGGAAACCCGTGGAAGAGAAAGAAAAACCCGCCGAGGAAAAGGCCGAGAAACCAGCAGAAGAGAAGAAGGAAGAGAAACCGGTTGAAGAGAAGAAAGAAGAGAAACCAAAGCCAGTGGAAGAGAAGAAGGAAGAGAAACCGGCCAAAAAGAAGAAAGAGAAACCCAAGGAGGAAGCAAAGCCCGAGGAGAAACCAGCCGAGGAAGCGAAACCCGAACCAGAGAAGAAGGAAGAGAAACCCGTCGAAGAAGTGAAACTAGAGGAACCAAAACCAGAGGAAGAACAGAAAGAGGAACTAAAGCCCGAGGAGGAGCCGCCTGAAGAACCCACGGAAGAGGAGGAACCAGAACCAGAGGAGGAGCTGGAGCTGCCCGAAACGCCAGAGCTGGCCGAGGAGCTTGACGAGATAGACAAGGAATTCCAGGAGAAATACGGAAAGGAATAATCTAAATTATCTTTATGAAGAAATCAAATGCTTCGACACCAGTCAATGACACTATTGTTACAATAATCCCTGCAACCAGAACGCCGATAATATCTGCTATTATGAATTTCTTATAGTCCAGGCCGATTACGTGGGCTGCCAGTACTCCTGAGTATACTCCCGAGCCAGGCAATGGAATCCCTATGAAGATTGCAATCCCCAGATAACCGTATTTCTTTACATATATGTCAATCCCTTTCTGGGTTCTCTTGATATACCTCCTGTACAGGTTATCCATAAATCCTATCCGGGTAAGTATCTTTATTATCGTATCTATTAGAGGATATAATACTGCGCCCAGAATTATGTTCGTAATCACACAAACAAGGAATACCGGGGCCCAGTTCAGGTTGGCTTTAAGGATGCCGTATGGTATGGAGGCCCTCAGTTCCAGGAAGGGTAAAAAAGTAATCCACACTAAATTCAGGATTTCATTCATTTCCTTAATATTTATTTCTCGAATACACAATAATATACTATGGCATCTAGGGTAAGTCTTAATCCAGTACTAGTTGATGTTCTTAACATGAGTATGAGTAACGACCATGTAGAGATTATGAAGAAGCTTTCCAAGCCCAAGCACGACGAGGATATTGCGGGGGAGCTTGGGATAAAGGCGACGATAGTGAGGACTCTGCTCAATGACCTCCATGCCAAGGGTCTGGTTGAATACGATCGCATGAAGAACAAGAAAACCGGCTGGTACACCTACCTCTGGATGAAGAGAGAGGATAAGATTGATGAGTACCTGAATGGCTATCTCCAGGAGACCCTCGAGGAGTTGAACGGCCAGCTGGAATCCGAAAAGGACACGGCCTTCTTTGGATGCTCCTGCAGCAAGGTCGCGATGGGCAGGGCAATGGAGCTCAACTTCATGTGTCCTGAATGCAATGGAGCGCTCACGGAGTTCAATAATAACAAAACCGTACGACAATTAAACGGTCAAATTGCAAAAATCAACAGAATTCTCAAGAAGAAGAAAAAATAAGGCGCTGCTCTTTCTGAAGGAACTATGTGCTGGGGACATAGTCAATCACTCATTGTCTGTTTCTAAAAAGGCGAGGGAAATTGCCGACAAAATTAAAGCAAACGGACACGACATAGACCCTGATTTTGTCGAGACCGGTGCAATTCTTCACGACATCGGACGTTCCAGGAGCCATGGCATAGACCACGGAATCAAAGGCTCTGAAATCCTGAGGAATTCTGAATTCTCAGAATTTGCAAGAATATGTGAAGTCCATCTGGGTGCTGGAATAGACAAGGAAGAGGCAGCATCTGTCGGCCTTCCTGAAAAAGACTACATCCCAGAAACACTGGAGGAGAAGGTAATTGCGCATGCCGACAATCTTACTGCCGATAAAGGATATGTCCCCATCTCGGAAACAATCAAAAAGATGGAGAAAAAACTAGGCAAAGAGCATCCCGCCATCGGGCTGGTAAAGGAACTGAACGACTTCATCAACTCCCTCTTATAATCTCTGCGCAGTCCTTCAGCAACAAATAGACGGCGCAGTACTCCGGGACCTTAACTCTGCCGGAGAAGGGTCCAAATTTGTTCTCATTAAAATCAAATTTCGGAACCTTCTTATTCAATTCAATTTCTACTTCATCATCAGAAAAAGAAATAGAATCAACCAAGGGGTTGAACTTATCAATATTGTCAACAATGCTTGCCTCAAGCCCAGTACCTCCATGAAGGCTGTCGGGCAGCCGCATAATCCTTGCGGTATCTATTGTGACCATCTTGTCCGTGTCCTCGGCAGCAAGGGTCTTTATGGCACTCTCCCTTATTATTGCGTCCATGAGCGGAGATGATACCTTCTTTATAACTGGCCTTGTTATATTCGGCGTACTGGTCTTGACCGAGGAGGTATCCACCGTGACAATCTCGGGAATTCTGCTGTATATGCCCTTCTCCACCTCTCTGAGAATTCTGTCCCTGTTGCCATGAATCTCCTTGGCCTTCTTCTCACCTATGCCCTTGATGGCCTCCATTTCCCTGATGCCAGAATCCCTGATGAAATTATAAAGGCCGGTATATATCCTCCCCGCCCACCCGGAGTCTCCGTCCTTTGGACCCATGAGGACAGGGATTCCGTCCTTGTCCTCCTCCACCCTGAGATAATCCACAAAGTTTATACTGCCACTCACATAGTCAACAATCTCTCTCCTTTCCTCTCTGCCAAGACCCCTGATTCCCTCATTTCTTATTCTCAGATGGTAGCCCTTGCTACCAGAAAAATTTATTTCCACATCCTTCTTTGAAAATCCGAAATCATTTTCGAGGAACTCCACCAGATTCAGTGTCTCTCTCTTCACCTCATCCATCTTTTCAGAGCTGAGGAATTCCATCGGCATGTCGAGGTCAAACACCAAATCCGCCCCTAACCAGTTCTTGCTACTCATCGGCTGGTTGCCGGGGAATTCATAGTATGCCGCGGAATAGGAGATGTAGAACGGTGCATCCCTCTTCAGGAAGTTCCCCAGCTCGGTGGAATTCTTAAAGGCCCTGTGCCTTGCCTTTATCTTCGTCTCCAGCGTGCCGAATCCAAATTCCCTCATCTCAATATCTGGAGGCGCTGGCGCCTGGTTCTTCCAGTAGTAATCCTTGAACCTCTTGCTGAGGAAGATTTTGGTTTCGGTGTTCATTATTAGCATTTCAGATTGAGAGTAAAAATCTCAAAATACTGGGGTTAAAATGTTTAACAAAATTGCTATAATGATACAAATCATTATCCTTAAATGCAACCCTGCAAGCAATACTAATTGTTTAACATAAATCACAACTAATTTTAAAAGATGAAAAGAGATAGTATTATAAAAATTAACAAAAGCAAAATACTAACTAAAAAACGATAAAATGCCATACCAAATCCTAATCACCGAAACCGCCAAGAAAAAGCTCAGGAAGTTTGACAGAGAAATCCAGAGAAGATTCTTCAAGAAGGTTGATAAGGTGAAAGATGACCCGAAAACTTTTCTAAAACCCCTTCGCTCAGACATGAAAGGCCAATGGGAATACTACTTCGAGAAAAGTTTCAGAATAATCTTCAAAATAAACGAAAAAGACAAAACCCTGACAGTAGATGCAATAAAACACAAGAATGATATGAAATAGAACTAAAATCCAAGCTCTTTCTTTACATCTTCCAATCGATGGACTCTACCTTCCTCCCTATCTTTCTCACTCTCAATCAGCTGCCCCATCAGTTCCTTATCCATCAAGATATCTATCCTTTCCTCCATTGCGGCTATCTCCTTCTTCATACTTAGAAATTCCGTTTTTGGGACTTGGATTGTAGAGTACATTTTATCTGGTTGTATGAAATTATATGCTGTCAGGCATTAAATATATCATTTTATCACAATATCATAACTGTAATGAATCCTGACTACAAAAAACTCGGTCTGAAGTGCGGCATCGAAATTCATCAGCAGCTTGATACGAAGAAGCTGTTTTGTTCCTGTCCCTCCAAGATAAGGGATGACGAACCCCACCTCACGATAAAGAGAAAGCTGCGAGCAGTCGCAGGAGAGGTGGGGGACATAGACCCCGCCGCTCTTCATGAATTCCTCAGGGACAAGGAGATAATCTACCAGGCCTACTCTGATACCAATTGCCTTGTCGAACTGGACGAGGAGCCGCCACATACCCTAAACGAAGAGGCATTGAACATAGCGCTGGAAGTTTCACTCCTCCTCAATGCAAGGCCCGTGGATGAATTACAAGTCATGAGAAAGACGGTTATAGACGGTTCGAATACTTCCGGATTTCAGCGGACTATTCTCGTTGCAATGGACGGCTCCATTGAGACGGATTCCGGCAGGGTCGGAATTCCAACAATCTGCCTTGAGGAGGATGCTGCCAGAAAGATATCTGAAGAGGGCAATACAACCACCTACCGTCTTGACAGGTTGGGAATCCCCCTCATAGAGATTGGAACCGACCCGGACATAAAGAGCCCGGAGCAGGCAAGGGAAACCGCAGAAAAGCTCGGCATGATTCTCAGGGCGACTGGAAAGGTCAAGAGGGGCATTGGAACCATCCGGCAGGACCTCAACGTATCAATCAAAGGTGGGCAGAGAATAGAGGCCAAAGGGGTGCAGGACCTCCGTATCATCTCCAAGGGCGTGAAGCTGGAGGTGGAAAGGCAGCTGATGCTCATTGAGGTGGCAAAGGAACTGAAGAAAAGGAAGCTGAGCCCGGGGGAATTAAAACCTGATTTTCATGACGTGACTAATATATTCAAAAATACTAAATCAAAATTAATATCCTCACTTCTAAAGGACAGGGGCTCCAAGGTAGTCGCTGTAAGACTGCCCAAATTCAATGGACTCCTAAAAGGAAAGCTGGGCCCTGAGCTTGCCCAGTATGCAAGAGCCGCAGCAGGGGTCAAAGGCATCTTCCATTCCGATGAGCTGCCCGGCTACGGCATAACAGAGAAGGAGGTTGAGGCAGTCGTTAAGGAATTCTCCCCAAAAGGGAATGATGCATTTGCCATCGTCGTCGAGAAGAAGGCCACAGCAGAAAAGGCCCTTGAGGCCGTTATTGATAGATGCAGGACGGCACTGGAGGGAGTCCCCAAGGAGACGAGAAGGGCAAAAGACGATGGCACTACGGAATTCATGAGGCCCCTGCCAGGCTCTGCAAGAATGTACCCTGAAACGGATGAACCTCTTGTCCCAATAACGAGGGAAAGGATTTCAGAGATAAGGAAAAAACTTCCCAAGCTCCCGGAACAGCGCATCGGTGAATTCACCGGCATGGGCCTTAGTCACGAGCTTGCTAATCAGCTTGTGAGGTCCAGATTCCTGGAAGAGTTCGAGGAATTCACCAGGAAATTCAAGAATCTCAGGCCCTCGCTTATTGCGACAACCCTGCTGGCAACCCCAAAGGAGGCCAAGAAGAAATACGGAATAGAGCTCGATTCGATAGAGATACCTCATTATCACGATGTCCTGAAGGCCGTAAACGAGGGAAGAATTTCAAAGGAGTCCATCCCGGAGATTATTGCCGACATTGCAAAGGAGGCGGGGGGCATAGAAAAAGCAATCAAGAAGAAGGCAGCCAAGGTATCCCTGAAGGATATAGAGAAGGACATAGACCGGATAATAGAGGAAAATATCGAATTCGTCATGAGCAAGGGAGAGAGAGCAGTCGGGCCCCTGGTTGGCAAGGCAATGGCAGAATTCAAGGGCAGAGTCGACGGAAATGAGATAAGCAGGATTGTCAGAGAGAGGTTAAAGAAAGTAAAATAGCTATTTTTATTCATCCCATCCAATATCTTGAGTACTTCTCGAAATGGAGCTAAAGGTAGTAATCTCGGACCCTGAGACGGGTAAGGCATATCAGCAGGAGCTGAAGGACGATAGGGCCATCAGGTTCAAGGGCAAGAAGCTGGGCGATGAGATAAGCGGTTCGGTTCTCGGCCTGGAGGGCTACACCCTTAAGATAACTGGAGGCAGCGATAGAAGCGGCTTTCCGATAAAGCCGGGCGTCCATGGAACCGCAAGGCCGAAGATTCTCATGACCGAAGGGATAGGTTACCATCCCAAGAGAAAGGTCCGCAGCAAGAAGCGAGTGAGGGGGGAGAACATAGACGAGGACATAACTCAGGTTAATACAAAGGTCATCAAGAAGGGCAGGAAGGATATATCGGAGTTACTTGGCGCTGCTGGAGAAGAAGGCGAAGCAGCAGAAGCAGGGGCGGAGAAGCCACCTGAGGCCAAGTCAGCCGAGGAGAAACCAGTAGATGAACCCAAGGCCGAAGAGAAGCCAGCCGAGGAAGCAAAGCCCGAGGAGAAACCTGCTGAGGAGCCAAAGACTGAAGAAAAGCCAGCTCCGGAACCCGAGGCCAAGCCAGCCGAGGAAAAGCCGGCCGAAGAACCAAAGGTAGAAGAACCCAAGGCCGAGGAGAAACCTGCCGAAGAACCAAAACCAGAGGAAAAACCAGCCGAATCCAAGCCAGAGGAGGCAAAACCTGAAGAGAAACCAGCCGAGGTAGATGAAAAACCAGCAGAAGAAGCTGAGAAACCAGTAGGAGAAAAGAAGGCCTAGAACTGCTTTTATGAACCCAATCTTATTCAATTACCTAAATGAAAATTCGCAGGGCGAATTTTGATTTATTGAAAATTCATTTTCAATATGACTCAGTCAGAAATCAATATCGGTCTTATTGGCCACGTAGACCACGGCAAAACAACATTAACAAAGTCCCTATCAGGCATATGGACCGACAAGCACTCGGAGGAAATCAAGAGGGGAATATCCATCAGACTGGGATATGCGGACTGTTCCTTCTACAAATGCCCCTCCTGCAAGGGGTCGGAGTGCTACTGCACCTCCGAGAAATGCCCCAAGTGCGGTGCAAAGGCCGAATTTCTCAGAAGAGTTTCTTTTGTTGACTCCCCTGGCCACGAAACCCTGATGGCCACAATGCTCTCTGGGGCAGCAATAATGGATGGCGCCCTTCTTGTTATAGCAGCAAACGAGTCGTGCCCGCAGCCGCAGACAGCAGAGCATCTCATGGCACTTGAGATATTGGGAGTAAAGAATATCGTCATTGCACAGAACAAAATCGACCTGGTTTCAAAGGAGGAGGCGTTGGAGAATGACAACCAGATTAAGGAATTCATCAAGGGTACAGTAGCTGAGAATTCACTCATCATCCCGATTGCTGCCCATTACAATGCAAACATCGATGCCCTGATTCAGGCAATAGAGGAGAAGATTCCAACGCCGGAGAGGGACCCAAAGAAGGACTCCAGGATGATGATTGCCCGCTCCTTCGACATAAACAAGCCCGGAACAAAGCCGGACGGGATAAAGGGAGGAATCATAGGCGGCTCGCTAGTCCAGGGTAAACTGAAGGTGGGCGATGAGATTGAACTCTCTCCAGGAGTGAAAAAGAAGAACGTCTACAGGCCGATTAAAACGGAGATAGTCAGCCTGAGTGCTGGGGGTTCGGAGCTGAAGGATGCAAACCCCGGCGGTTTGATAGCCATAGGAACGAAACTCGACCCCTCCCTTACAAAATCAGACAACCTCTCAGGAAACGTAATCGGCAAGCCAGGAACCCTGCCTGAAGCAAGGAGCAAGCTTACTCTCAAGGTCAATCTCCTGAAAAGGCTGATAGGTAGCAAGGAGGAGATAAATATAGTGCCCCTGCAGAAGAACGAGGCACTGATGCTGTCCGCCGGGAGTGCGGTGACAGTGGGCATAGTCACGGACCCGAAGAAGGGCAGGATGGAACTCAAACTTCCAGTATGTGTGGAGGAGAACGACCTTGTGGCCATAAGCAGGAGGTTCGGTGCAAGGTGGCGCCTAATTGGCTATGGAACAATCAAGGGAGATGAAAACACTAATTCTTGACACTAATTTTTTGATGATTCCCCACCAGCAGAGGGTCGATATCTTCAGAGAGATTGAGAGAATTATCGTCGCCAGATACGATTTACTTGTTCCTACCGGAGTTATAGAGGAATTGCAGGGAATTCAGGAGGAGGGTGGTTCAGATGCAATAGCGGCAAAGGTTGCGCTGCAGTTCATCGAGGACAGGGACAGGCACATCCATAAGATACACAGCCATGGTGATGTAGATGAATTCATACTCGACTTCGCATCGAATAATCCTGGCTCAGTCGTATGCACCAATGACAAGGAGCTCAAGAGAAGACTGAGAAAATCCAGAGTCCCTGTGGTGCATCTGAGGGGCAAAAACAGGCTGGAACTGATAAATTAGCTAATTTAAATTGATTGAAGGTAATAATTAATCTCACTTCTATGCATGATAAAATGGATCTTACGGTTTTACCTTTGATTTCGGGAATATGTGCATTGATATTTGTTGCGTTCCTCGCGAAGAGGGTTATGAAGCAGAGCCCCGGCTCTGAGAAGATGAGAGATATCTCGGATGCAATCCATGAGGGTGCGATGGCATTCCTTAAGAGAGAGTACTCTGCAATACTGGTATTTGCCGTCATAATGACGGCAGTTCTGGCGACGTTTATAGGTATCCCAACTGCAATAGCCTACGTTGCGGGAGCCATATGCTCCTCGGCTGCAGGATTCGTCGGCATGAATATCGCAACCAAGGCTAATGTAAGGACTGCAGAGGCTGCAAAGAAGAGCATCAACAAAGCCTTGAGAGTCGCATTCTCCGGTGGGGGGGTAATGGGCCTCTCCGTTGTCGGCCTTGGCCTGCTTGGAATATACTTCTCATACTCGATACTTCAGGATGCAATCATGCAGGACAACCGAATGATTAACGTAATAACCGGCTTCGGCTTCGGAGCAAGCTCGATAGCACTCTTTGCAAGGGTCGGCGGTGGCATATTCACTAAAGGCGCTGATGTCGGTGCCGATTTAGTCGGAAAGGTGGAGGTAGGAATCCCAGAAGACGACCCCAGAAATCCAGCAGTCATTGCAGATAATGTTGGCGATAATGTTGGAGATGTTGCCGGAATGGGCGCGGACCTGTTTGAGAGCTATGTGAACTCGGTAATCGCTGCGATGGTCATAGGACTGACAATAACTTCATACGGAGTCAATGGCGTCGTATTCCCAATGGCCCTTGCGGGAGCCGGAATTCTCGCATCCATTGCCGGGACGTTCTTCGTCTCGACCAAGGAGGATGCAACCGCATCACAGCTCCTATCGGCTCTGAGAAAGGGCGTATTCTCAGCAGGAACCCTCATCATCATCGCGGCCTACTTCCTGGTGCAACAAACAGTTGGCGACATGAACGTCTTCTATTCTGCTGTAACGGGCCTTGTTGTTGGAGTCCTTATAGGACTCATAACCGAATACTACACATCAAGCCATTACAATCCAACCAAGAACGTTGCTGCTTCTTCACAGACAGGAGCAGGCACAAACATTATAAGCGGCCTCTCCATTGGAATGAAAAGCACGGCGATACCTATAATCCTTATTGCCATAGCAATCGTTGTAACATTCAAACTCTCCGGTGTCTATGGGATTGCCATAGCAGCGGTCGGAATGCTCTCAACACTCGGTATAACTATGTCAACAGATGCATATGGTCCAATAGCCGATAATGCGGGGGGCATAACGGAAATGGCGGGCCTCGGAAAGGATGTAAGGAAGAGGACCGACGCTCTTGATGCACTGGGCAATACAACGGCAGCAACAGGAAAGGGATTCGCGATAGCATCAGCAGCATTAACAGCATTGGCTTTAATGGCGGCATACACTGCGGCAACAAACGTCGATGTGATAAACATAACGAAGCCGGGAGTGATAGCCGGAGTATTTATCGGCGGAATGCTGCCCTTCGTCTTTTCCTCATTCACAATGGATGCTGTTGGCAGAGCCGCCTTTGAAGTAGTCAATGAAGTCAGGAGACAGTTCAAGGAGATAACGGGCCTGATGGACGGGAAGGCCAAGGCAGATTATGCCAGATGCGTTGACATAAGCACAAAGACGGCAATCAGGGAGATGATAGTTCCTGGAACGATTGCAGTAATAACTCCCATAACCATTGGCCTTCTACTTGGTGCCGAGGCACTTGGTGGGCTTCTTGCAGGCTCCATAGTGACGGGCTTTTTAATGGCCGTAATGATGGCGAATTCCGGGGCGGCATGGGACAACGCAAAGAAGTACATAGAGGAAGGAAACATGGGAGGCAAGGGTTCCAATGCTCATAAGGCAGCGGTCATTGGAGACACGGTTGGAGACCCATTCAAGGATACCTCCGGACCGTCATTAAACATCCTCATAAAGCTGATGTCCGTAGTCTCATTGGTATTTGCGCCGCTATTCGTAACTTACGGAGGTATGCTGGCTTTATAAGAATCTAATCTATATCAAAAAAGAAAATGTATAAACTACTCACTGTAGAGGACACGGTAAGACTCCCGCCTAAGAGATTTAACGAAGACCTGGAGGAAGCACTCATGACGGAATTCGAGAACACCATGGTGGGCAGAATAGACCGGGAGATTGGTCTCGTTCTTGCGGCAACCCAGGTTATTGAGGTGGGGGACAGCAAGATAATAATGGGTGACGGGGCCATCTACTACAACACGGTTCTTGAAATTATAGTGTACGAACCCGTATTGAACGAGGTCGTTGAAGGAACAGTAACCGAGATTACGGAATTCGGAGCCTTCGTGAACTTCGGTCCAATGGACGGTCTTGTCCATGTTTCTCAAGTTACAGAGGACTTCATGGGCTACGACCAGAAGAATTCAAACCTTGTGGGCAAGGAGTCGAAGAAGGTCCTCAAGCTGAGTGATTATGTAAGGGCTAGGATAGTTTCGGTAAGCCTGAAGCCAAGGTTCTCAGACTCCAAGATAGGCCTTACGATGAGACAGCCATACCTCGGGAAGAAGGAGTGGCTCGAGGATGCGAAGAAGGCACAGAAGGAAAAGGAGAAAAAGAAGACAAAGGCAAAGAAAGAGAAAAAGGAGAAGAAGAAATAAAATGATTCGATCATGCAAGCAGTGTCACAGACTGAGCGAAGAGGAAGCATGCCCCGTTTGCAAGGGCCCAACATCACAATACTGGAGCGGTTACATGGCAATCGTTGACCCTGAGAAGTCAGAGATAGCGAAGATAATGGAAATAAAGACGCCAGGGGAGTATGCCCTGAAAGTACGGTAAGTCAAATGAGGAACAAAACCCTAAAGCTTCCCAAGTCGCTGAGGGAAGGGCTAAAGGAACCGTTTGGAGAACTATTGGCCGGCCTGGAGGAGTTAAGGCATAACAAGAACATAATATGTGTCGGCGACGAAACATCAAAATTATCGCTGGAATTCGGACTCAAACCAAAGGTTTTGGTCTATGATGGTAGGATAAAGAGGGAATCTGTCCCGATTCCGGCCATAATAAGAAACTTCAAAGCGACTGAGGTAAGGGTCAAGAATCCGGCAGGTTACATAACCCGGGAATCCTTTGAGGCGATATACGCAGGACTGACGGGCTTCGGGAGGGTCAAGATACGGGTTGATGGGGAGGAGGACCTGCTGACCATTGCTGCAATAGACCTCGCACCAGCGGGCTCGGTAGTACTCTATGGTCAGCCACACGAGGGTCTGGTAGTTGTGAAGGTCAACGAAGAAAGCAAAAAGAGAGCAAGAAAGGTACTTGAGCAGATGGATATAGAAGAAAATGAACATTGAAATTCTTGAAGAGAAGGAGAATCCCCTCCTTGGGAGGAAGGAGGTTAGGTTCAGGATTGATTATAAAGGGAAGACCCCTAGCTTTGTGGAGGTAAGGAATGAGTTGATAAAGAAGGTAAATGCTGACAACAACCTTACGGTTATAGATTCGGTTAATTCCGACTTTGGGACTCAGAGCGCATTTGCCTACGCGAAGATTTACAGGGACGAGAAGAGCATGATGGTAGAACCTGGCTACAGGATAGAGAAGAACATCAGGGGCAAGAAGAAAAAGGAAAAGAAACCTGAGGCGGAGAAGCCGGTAGCAGAAGCCAAGCCAGCAGAAGAGAAAGCTGAGAAGCCAGCTGAGGGAGCAAAGCCTGAGGAACCGAAGCAGGAAGAGAAACCAGCCGAGGAAAAGCCAAAGGAAGAACCCAAAGAAAAACCAGCGGAAGAACCCAAGCCCGAAGAATCCAAAGAGGAAGCAAAACCAGCCGAGGTAGAGGAAACCAAGGAGGAGAAGAAGGATGGCTAAGAGAAATGTAAAGGAGAAGAAGAAATCCCCCAGCAGCAAGAAGTGGGAGAAGTACGATACCTCTGGAGAGAAGGTAGATAGGAAGAACAAGAGCTGCCCCAAGTGCGGTGATGGTGTCTTCATGGCAAGGCATCATGACAGGGACACCTGTGGCAAATGCAGCTATACTGAATTCAGGAAAAAGTGAAAATCGTCGGCATCGACCTTGCAGGACACCCAACAAACGATACGGGTTTCTGCGTTCTAAGGGCCGATGATGATGGGAAGTCCGTTACAACATCAATTCTAAAATCAGATTCTGATATTCTCAAGAGGCTCAAGGAGATTCAGCCAAGCATAATTGCGATAGACGCCCCCCTCATCTTCGATGGAAGGAACAGGCCCTGTGATGACGAGCTCAGGGAATACGGCGCACTGCCCGTGACACTGAGGGGTATGGAGGTTCTCGCAAAGAGAGGCTCATCTCTAGCTAGAGAAATCAAAAAACTGAATCCAAATCTGATTGAAATATCTGCAAAAACGTCTGCAAAGATTCTCGGCTTTCATGACCCAGACAATAAAAAGATGCAGAGGAGACTCATAGAGGCCAAGATATCCGGCGACATTGACAAAAGATTCCTGACAAAGGACGAGCTGGATGCCATATTTGCTGCAATTACCGGCTATCTGCACCTGAATGGTTCTACTGAGGAAGTGGGCGATGATAACGGGAGGATTATAATCCCCAAGGTATAGATTTATGCTTAAATCCCCAAAACTTTACTGTATGAAAGATTCTTATGACATAGTAGTAATCGGCTCCGGACCTGCAGGAATGTTCGCGGCCAACGAGCTTCTCAACAAAAAACTGAGGATTCTGATTATCGACTCCGGCAAGCCCATAAGCGGGAGGGAGTGCCCCATGGAGGTGGATGGCAAGTGCATTAACTGCGACCCCTGTAACATAATGTGCGGCGTTGGGGGTGCCGGAACCTTTTCCGATGGAACACTAAACCTTAGACCTGACATCGGCGGCGACCTGTCCGAGTTCGCAAGGAATTCCAAGGAGGCATATTCTCTGGTTGAAGAGGTCGATAAAACCTTTCTGAGATTCGGGGCCTCAAGGAAATTATCCGGGGCCAATAAGAAGGGCGTAACCAAGCTGAAGAGAAAGGCAGCATCAGCCGGTATAAAATTCGTTGACATTCGCCAGAGGCACATAGGCACCGACAAAGCACCGAAGATAATAAGCAAATTCGAGAAGCACCTGAGAAAAAAGGGAGTCAAATTCCTGCTGCAGACAGACGTCAAGGACATCCTGATAAAGGACGGGAAATGTTCCGGAGTCAAACTGGAAAAGGACAGGAAAATAAAGGCAAGGTTCGTTCTTGTCGCTCCTGGCAGAATCGGGGCTTCATGGTTTGACAAACAGATAGAAAAGCACGGGATAAGGGCGAGGCATGGGCCAATAGATGTTGGAGTGAGAGTAGAGGTTTCATCGATAATAATGGATCCCGTCATTGAAATAAACAGGGACCCAAAGTTTCACATAAGGACCAAAAGGTATGATGATTTCGTGAGGACGTTCTGTACCAATGACCACGGCTACGTAGTAAAGGAGAACTATGATGGCATGGTCGGAATCAATGGCCACTCTTTCATAGCCCAGGGTTCGGATAACACGAACTTTGCATTTCTCGTTAGAGTGGCACTAACCAAGCCGGTCGAGAATACGATAAAATACGGTGAATCTATCGCGAAACTGGCAACAACAATCGGTGGAGGCAAACCCATCCTGCAGATACTCGGCGACCTCAGAAGGGGAAGGCGCTCCCACAAGGAGAGAATCCTCCAGAACCCGGTGCAGCCAACTCTGAAGGAAGTAACCCCCGGCGATATATCCATGGCTCTCCCTCATAGAATTGTAATGGACATTATCGAAGGGCTTGAGAAGCTCAACGAGGTTATTCCCGGAGTCGCTTCGGACTCCACCCTCCTCTATGCCCCTGAGATAAAATTCTATGCAACGCAAGTGAAGATAAACGGGGGGATGGAAACCAGCATCAAGAACCTCTTTGCTGCTGGCGATGGCGCTGGACTATCCAGGGACATGGTGAATTCTGCCGCGACAGGAATTCTTGCAGGGAGAGGAATTCTAGCAAAAATTGAAAGTTAAGGTTCTCAGACTCGGCCACAGATACAGCAGGGACAGAAGGATAAGCACCCATGTCGGTCTTGTGGCCAGGGCATTCGGAGCGGATGAGCTTCTTATGGACGTTGAGGACAAGCAGCTGGGTGAGAGCATTACTGGAATTGCAAAAGAGTGGGGTGGTGAATTCGAAATAAGCTTCATAAAGAACTGGAAGAAGTTTCTCAGAGAGTTTGACGGAGAGAAGATTCATCTTACGATGTATGGTATCAACATCGATGACCGCATAACCGATATCCGGGCATCAAAGAAGGACAAGCTAATCATCATCGGCGGGCAGAAGGTGCCCTCCGACCTTTATGAGTTGGCTGACTATAACATAGCGATAGGGAGCCAGCCCCACTCAGAGGTTGCAGCACTCTCCATATTCCTTGACAGACTATTTGATGGAAAAGAACTGAGCAGGAAATTCAATGGCAGGAAAAGTATAATTCCTCAGGAGAGGGGCAAAAAAGTCATTGAGAAATAGCTACCACCCATCATCCCCGACCAGGGGAACGAACATGCAGCCACCCAGGTCCCCTATAATCTTTTTATTACCGCTCTTAACCACAAGTTTCAGCTCCTGGTACATTCTACCGCCGACAGGGATAAGCATCTTCCCCTCATCTTTCAGCTGCTCGAATAATGCCCTCGGAATCCTCGGGGCTCCCGCAGTCACGATAATCCTATCATAGGGGGACTCCTCCTCATAGCCTTTGCTACCTTCACCATAGATGACATGGACGTTCTTATACCCTGCCCTGCCCAGATTCCACTGCGCCAGATCAACGAGCTCGGGAATTCTTTCGATACTATAGATTTTACCCTTCGTTACAATCTCTGAAATTATTGCGGCCTGATAACCGGAGCCGGCACCAATCTCAAGAACCTTACTGTCCTCCACCAGGTCAAGATTTTCGGTCATCATTGCAACCATATGCGGCGCTGAGATGGTCTGCCCGTGACCTATAAAGAGAGGGACATCTCTGTAGGCCTGAACCTTCTGCCATTCCGGTATGAACTCATGTCTCCTTACGCTCAACATGGCCTTCTCAACGGCCTCGCTCTTTATATAGCCCTCGGACTTGAGCGTCTCTATCAGAGTTTCTCTATCTTCTACCCATCCCATTTTTCTTACCTTTAATCATTAATTATTAGATATGAATAAATTAAGCCAGCTCCTGCCGGGCGAGACAATATCTGTAGCCGTGAGAGTGCTGGACGAACCGGAAGAGAACAAGATTAATGGCAGGAAGAAATTAAGAGCGATGATTGGTGATGGTGACAATATAGCCAACCTTGTTGCATGGGACCGGGAAGCTGATAGACTGAACGTAGCAAAGGATGAAATTCTTGAGATAGTGGATGGGGAATGCCCTGCCTTACACAAGGATACCCGACACCCGCCCACTCTGCTAGTCACAAAAAAAACTAACGTAACTAAGAAAAAGGTAAAATTCCCTTCAATCCAGGAATGCATACAAGGGAAATTCCTGGACCAGGTTTCTGAGTACAGCTATGGCATAGCTACTGGCTTCATAAACCAGGTCTATCAAACCGCATCCTATTTCTGCGAGAGGTGCAAGAAATTTTCTGACGAGATGTGCAACTGCGGAAACTTCCCCAAGCCCATATTCCGGATAAGGGGGTTCTTCTCCGACGGAACCAAGACGCTTTTATTCTCAACAACCTCCGAAAGAGTGGCCGAGAAGCTCACCAAGGCGAGCAGGAGGGAGGCAAAAAAAATCAAACCCAAGGCGATTATGGACCGGCCCTACACACTTCTGGGCTATCTGAGGAACGAAAAATTCTGGGTGGAGGACGTAATAGAATGAACGCACTGTTCCTCAAGATAAATGATCTGAAGGACTCAAAGTACAGGAGGGAAGGGAACAGGAATCTTCTGGAGACAGAGTTCGGGATAGGGGATACGGTAGCGCTCTGCGGCAGGCTGGAGAACATAAAGTATACTCAATACGGCCCGAGGCTCTGGATTAACGACGGCAGCTCTCTGGGCGTGACGGTGGGAACATTCAGCAAGAACGTAAGGAAAGACGCCGAGGAGATTTTAAAGGAGTTCAAGGTCGGAGAAGAGAAATACATCCTGCTCTACGGAAGTCCATATGAAACGGACCAGCTCTACATCAACGTGAACCATGATAACGGAGTAATAGTTGTCAGCAAGAAGAACTACGAAAGGTTCCATCAGATGGGAATGGAGAGCAGAAGGTATCTCAGGGAAAAATTCGGCCTTCCTGTCGAGGATGAAACAACAAGGGAGAAGTTGACTGCAATATCGAATTCGGATATTCTGGACATAATAAAAGGAAAGGACAAGGGCAAGGGAGTCAAGATTGAAGAGATACTGAGCCTCTTCGAAGACCGGGAGTTCATAGGGGACAAGCTCTTCGAGTTGATGGAGTCTGGAGCACTGTATGAACCAAAGCCCGGAATCTTTAAGGTAATCGCCTGAATCTTCTTATGACAAATTCCCCGATTAAAACCCCGATAACCGCCCCTACAAGAACATCGTGTGGATAATGCACCCCAAGATAGACTCTGCTCATGCTCGTCAGGATTGCATAACAGAGAAAGCCGACGAAGAATCTCCTGTCATAGGCCGTAAATGGAAGAACAGCGAATAGAATCGCTGCATGAACGCTAGGAAAGGATGAGGTACCGAATTCGAAGGGAAATATGGAGTCCCTGCAGTAAGGGACTCCGTTGACAAGGACCCTGTGGATGAAGGGAAGTGAGGATTCGCACGGCCTCGGCCACTTTGTGATAAATTTTAGCATGGTTCCAAGAGCCATTGAACCAAGAACCGAAACAGCCATCCCCGGAAATTCCTTCCTTCTTGCATAAAGGAAGTTTATTGCTATCAGGATAACGACATAGATTAGAGTTTCGCTAAGAATCACCATAAGGAAATCCAGCCACGGTGTTGCTATCCACTCCATGAAGTAAAATACCATCTCCTCCATCATACCACGCTTGCCAGTGCAATTGTAACTGCACCAAAGATAACGCAGAAGAGGTCAAACCTCATCCTGTGCGCAATCCTCATGAGTAAGTCAATGCTGAGATATCCCACAATGAAGGAGAAGAGGATTCCAACGATAACGGCTACTGGACTGACAGCCATCGTGCCCCCTCCCGAAAATTCAAGGACGTTCGCTCCGATTACTGCAGGAATAGACATCAGGAAAGAGAGCCTCAGGGCGTCCTCCTGCCTGACTCCCGTGAACAGCAATGTGGAGATTGTAATTCCACTCCTCGAGACTCCGGGCAGGATTGCCAAGCCCTGTGATGCTCCGGCAATCGCCATGTCAATGGTAGTGATGTCCTTCAGCTTCTTACCGCTCTTTATTCCCTTTGATGCATAGAGAACCAGCCCCGTCGCTATCAGCAGCGCGCCAATTATCGCCATGACCAGCCCGCCGTAAAGCGACAAAAACAGGTCCTTCATCAGCATATAGATGGGGATCCCCACCATTGCATTGAACAGCGTGGATACAAGAATGAACTGGACCAGTTTATCCTCCCTAAATTTAGGTAATGAATATACTATATCCCTGACATCGTCCCTGAACCTCAATATCACTGCGAGAAGGGTTCCCAAATGGAGATAAATTACAAGGGAAAAGGCATCCTTTGCACTCAGCCCGAAGAAACCCATCATTGCGCCCATTCCCTGCCCCGAGCTGCTTATGGGGAGCCATTCGATAACCCCCTGGAGAACCCCCAGGATTATCGCTGAAATCAAATCCATTTCATGTCTGTATAAATTATTTAAACGTTACCTACTATATTCTTATCTATCTTGCGGGCCCGTAGCTCAGTCTGGTAGAGCACCCGGCTTTTAACCGAGTGGTCGCGGGTTCGAATCCCGTCGGGCCCAACTGACCCCCGGAAATTCCCAGGGGAATTCAACACAATCCGAATCAAAATGATACTAGAGGTAGGAAGAGTATGCAGGAAGACCCGCGGAAGGGATGCAGGGAGCTACTGCGTAGTTGTGGACAAGGCCGAGAAGAACCAGGTCACGGTAGAGGGAAAGGACGTAAGGCGCAAGAAGACGAGCATAAGGCATCTTGAGCCCATACCTGTCGTTCTGAAGATAAAGAAGGGCGCAACGAAGGCCACAGTAGCAAAGGCCCTTGAGAAGGAAGGCCTCTAACATCTTCACGAAATGGAATCCGAACCATCGGGAGAGATTTTGGTAAAGAGCAAGTGTGAGACCGACCCCAGATACGGGACCGAGCCCGGGAAAAGGACCATTGACGAGCACATAAGGAACGGCATAATAAACCTGGACAAGCCCTCCGGCCCCACCTCCCACCAGGTCTCCTCGTGGGTCAAGAAGATTCTGGAGGTGGAGAAGGCGGGCCACTCCGGAACCCTCGACCCCGCAGTTACGGGAGTTCTGCCCATGGCGGTCGAAAACTCAACCAAGATTCTCAAAACGCTTCTTCTCGCGCCCAAGGAGTACGTGTGCCTGATGTCCCTGCATGGAGACATATCAGACGAAAAACTTAATGAGGTTCTGAAATACTTCCATGGAAAAATCTACCAGAAACCACCTCTCAAATCGGCTGTAAAGAGAAGTCTGAGAACAAGGACCATCTACTACCTAGAGCTCATTGAGAGGGACGGCAGGGACGTCCTTTTCAGGGTGGGCTGCGAGGCCGGCACATACATAAGGAAGCTGTGCCACGACATAGGCCTTGTCCTTGGAACCGGGGCCCACATGCAGGAGCTCAGGAGGACGAAGGCAGGGCCCTTCGACGAGAGCAACCTTGTAACTCTCCACGACCTCAAGGACGCGTATGAATTCTATCGCGAATCAGGCGATGAAGCGGAACTCAGAAAATACATCCTCCCGGTCGAGCATGCGGTTCATCACCTCTGGGGGATATGGATAAACGACGGAGCCGTGGATGCAATATGCCACGGAGCGGACCTCAATGCCCCCGGCATCTGCAGGCTGGACAGCGAGATAGAGCCCAACGACCACGTGGCCATTTTCACTCTAAAGGACGAGCTTGTAGCAATAGGAAGCAGCCTCAGAAACTCTGCCGAGATAATGGATATGAAGGAAGGGAAGGTGGTGGATTTGCAGAGGGTTGTCATGCCATCGGGCACATATCCTAAGAAGTGGCACTCAAAGTAGATTTTTACCCCTTAATCCATTATTCTAAATACCTCTCGTGCCGAGGTGGCGATCAGGTTCGCTTCGCTCACTACCCGCCACTCGGCTTCAAAGGGTCATTCAACGAGCCGAGGTGGCGGAGTTTGGTTAACGCGCAGGCCTGCTAAGTCTGTGGCCCTTGCGGCCTCTTGGGTTCAAATCCCAACCTCGGCGAACTTACACTAAAATTTCAAACAGGGCCCGTAGATCAGCCTGGTAGATCGTCCGCTTGGCAACAATTAGCCAAAATGCGGGAGGCCTCGGGTTCAAATCCCGACGGGTCCATTGAACTGACACGTCAGTTCACACCGGGGCGAGTATGTGGGGTTTCGCGTTGCTCAACCCCACGTAACGCACCATAAATTCCCCAGCAGAATTCCCAAGATATTCTTAACGGAATCAACAAGGGGGCCGTAGGGTAGCTTGGTTATCCTTCCAGCTCGGGGAGCTGGTGACCCGAGTTCAAATCTCGGCGGCCCCAAATTTATCCCCAGAATACAAATAATAGATTGTGCCTCCGTGGCTCAGCCTGGTAGAGCGGCAGACTTGTAATCTGCATGTCCTGGGTTCAAATCCCAGCGGGGGCT
>CAZJVE010000018.1:0-15702 GCA_964549685.1 uncultured archaeon
TTGAGGCAAAAAGAATAAATCTACTTCCAGTTCTCCTTCAGGAAGCTGCCAATCATGGAGGAGTCCTGAGGTCCGATGATGACCTCCCAGCCTGTTGCATCTTCGATTGCCCCAGAGATTCTTGCAAGGACTCCCGGCACTATCAGCTTCTTGTGCTTCACCTTCTCTGCAACCTTGTTGTCCTTCAGCGCCTTCTTGATTGCGGAGGGGTTGAGCTTGTCGGCCGCGAGAGCAACGGTAACTGCAAGGCCCTCGGTATCGACGACGAGGAGGTAGCAGGGAAATTTCATGTTCTCCAGGTCTCCTGCGACGTTGAAGTATGTCAGAGCAAAGTTCGATGTGACAAAGACGGGAGAATTCTCGTCCGGGGAATTTATTTCATATAGCTTCGGCTCTGTCGACGGCTCAACCCTTGGGTCGGTATAGATGTTCTGTTTCAAGACGACCGATGTCAGGAAGGACCATACCTCTGTTGAATGGAAGACGATGAGGCTTACGAAGCGGTCAAGGAGCATGGCAACGAGGTTGGACTCGTAGAGGGCTGCCTGGGTTTCGTCCTTGGAGCTCTGCCAGACCGGGAGGGTGGAACCCATCAGGGGATAGCGAACCTCCCCGACCTTGTGGAGGGCTGCCTTCCTGAGCTGGGTGAGGTTGTCGAGGGTTCTGGCAAGTCCCGCGCCATTGGGCTCTATGCCCGGGTCGAGGACAAGGTTCTTGAAGCCTGTTGCAGAGATATTGCCGGCTATGGTTCCCAACTCTGAGAGGTCGGTCGAGTGGACCGCCAGGGGGCAGTCGAATTTCCTTGCTATGGCGAGCATCTTTTCCCAGTTCTTCGAGTTGGCTGCATAGAGGAGAGGTCTCCTGCCCTTAACGGCCTCCGCTCCTGCCTGCAGAACCTCCGGGCTGAAGGAGCAGAGCACCAGGGGGCCCTTGAATTCCCCGGCAACTGTTTCAACGACCTTCTTGAATTTCCCGGCATCTCCAGAGGCGGCCCTTATTGAGATTCCATCGAGGCTCAGTTTTTCTCCGATTCTTTCGAATTCAAAATTATTTACCAAATCCACCCGGCTCTTGATTTCCTTATCATCCATCAAATCGCTGACGTCGAGCATTAGTGCCGTTGGATTGAAGAAGCGCAGCTCGTGGCGGTACATGACCTCCTCGCCGCCCAGTGTAAGTGCTGAGTCTCCCTTCCCCATCACAACGTCCCTGACGGGAGGAGTTGTTGCCTCTACCAGCTTCTCCAGCTCTCCGGGCCCAAATTCCGGGCAGTCGGCGGGCTTCTTTTCCCTCTCAAGGAGCTTTATGGCGAAGGCCATGCAGGTGTCCTCACCGCATTTGGCGCAGTTCTTCTTTGGAAGATACCCGTAAACCTGAAGTGCCGTAAGCCTTTTCATTTTGCCTTAATCCATGATTCGTAGTTGAATGGTTTGCCCTTCTTCGTGTCCGAGAAGAGGTAATCTGATATCTTCTCGACCGTTTCTATTGCGAGGGGGTGGAGCATCATGAAGAGGTCCGCTCCCGAGAGCAGTGCTGCGAGGGCGGTGTTGCCCTCCCATAATGGACCGCGGTATTCCCTGGAACCAATCTCGTCTTTGTCAATCCAGGCCTCTCTGGCGCTCCATGAGTTTGAGGTTGCTGAAACGATGGGCATCATCAGGTTTGCATCCCCTTTAAGGCCTGCCAGCCGGCACCTCTCCATGGCCGATATTGAGTATTCGATTCCGTAGCCTACCCCGCCGGTAAAGAGGTCCATCACTATCTGCTCCTGTTTCAGGCCCTGCTTCATCAGATTCTTGTTGAGCCTTCTCATTTCATCGGGGTTCATTGAGACCAGCGAGAGGACTGAGTGTCCGTGCTCGACTGCAGCCTTTGCCACTCTTTTGTAGTCCATGTCCGGGTCGACTGTGGAGAGAAGGGCCTTCTCCTCGGCGCAGATTTCAGCGGCTTTTTCGAGAAGCTCCGGGTCTTTCTCGGGGTTTCCGGAGCCGCCGATTATGACAGGGACCTTAACCTGCTGGATGAAGTCCTCTATAAGCTTGCATGACTCCTTTATGGGAGTGTCCTTGACAGTGGGGTCCGAGCTCACGAAATGCAGGGTAATCATCTGGGCGTTGAATTTCTTCACCCTGAATTTCGCCCACTCTATGGGGTCTTCCATCACGTCAGGGAAGTATTTTCTCACGTGGGTTGGCAGTGAAATGGGCATGTCAAAGACGTCCTGGGATATCAGAGGCCTGTTCGGGAACTTTCCCTCGAAGAAGTAGAATGGTGGGGCTGTCTGGCCGCCGATTTTATGGCTTATGGACCGGGTGCCGCCCTCTTTCTTTGTTGCGCCGAGCTGAACCTCGGCTATGGCGAATTTGTATTCGTCCTTGGAAGGAGAGAATTCAAAGTGGGTTAATTTTTTTTTTCCTTCCGCGCTTATGGGCTGGGAGATAATCTGCAGTTCCAGTTCTTCTGCCTCGAGGTCGAAGTTCTCAATCTCAAGCTCCTTGCTCTCTCCGAGGAGTTTCTTTAGTTTCTCTGTGAGTTCATCCATTCTTGGTTAATTTCGAAGCTATGTTTTCGGCCTCCTTGTAGGCCGGTGATTCCGGACTTATGCCCGTTATTGGCTTGCCCCTGAGGTCGAAATCGCTCACCTCTGGGTCGTCGGGAATCGAGCCGATTACCTCGATGCCGAGCTTCCCGGCCTCCTTTTCGAGTACGCCTTTGTTCTTGGAAGTAACTCTGTTGATTATTAGGTATAAGTTATTGAATGTTATATTGAGTTCACGGGTTAAATCCTTGATTCTCTTTGCCGTGTCCAGCCCTTTCTTTGATGCGTCGCTTATCACAAGGAGTGAGTCGACGTTCTCTGTGGTCCTCCGGGACAGGTGCTCAAGACCGGCCTCGGCGTCTATCACTATGTAGTCGTAGGACTTTGTGATGTTGTCCACAATCTCCCGGAGCATATGATTTATGGCACAGTAGCACCCCTGCCCCTCTGGCCTGCCCATAACAAGCAAATCGAAGTTGTCTGTCTCGACGGTAATCTCAAAGACCTTTGCGTCGAGGTATTTCTTCTTCTCAACCCCGGGGGATGGCTTCTCTCGGAGCATGTCCTCCCGTATATCCCCAACGGTCTTCTGGAATTCAACACCGAGGGATTCCGCAAGATTTGAGTCGGGGTCGGCATCTATTGCAAGGATTGATTTCCCCGGCTGCGAGTCACCCAGTATCCTTATCAGCAGGGCGGAAAGCAGGGTTTTCCCGACTCCACCCTTGCCGGTTACCGCTATTGTTTTGCCTTTCAATGTGCTCTCTTGATTATAACCTTCTCCGCGTAGACCTTTGCGTTCTTGAGGATTATGGTTATTCCCCCTGCGGTTGACTCGATATCCCCTGCCATGGCCGGCTCCGCGCCTTTGCCCTTAATCTTCAGCTTCAACGGCTTCTTGATGTTCAGCTTCAGTGGTTTCTTTTCCATTTTTATCCGAGAACTCCATCCTCCTGGAGTTTCTCTATTATCTTCATCAGCTCATCCTCGGTTATGCCCAAATCCTTGGACGCCTCATCAGGATATATCTCACCGTCCTTTTCCTGTATGTAGCTTATTACCTTATCCCTAAGGTCATCGCCCTTGGCGCCCCACCTCTCAACCACCGGGTGTCCCTTCTCCTGCAGGAATTTCTTGAGTTCGTCGAGATTCGTGACTTCCTTTTCCGTTGCAATCTTGTCATAGACGTCTTTCGGGACCGCTTCCTTGACCCTCTCCTTTATGTGGGAGGGGAGCCATACTATCCTATCCCAGCCACCCTCGGCATTAAAGAATTTTGCCGATTGCATCCACTCGACTCCGAAGCCCAGGAATCCCTCTGCCTGTTCCCCGCCGCCTGTCTGGGTCGCCATGGCGGAGAATTTAAGGCCGTTGACTGCAGCTTCATTGTAATTCCGGTCCACTATACCTATACCCTCAACCTCCGGGATGAAGAATGCTATGGCTTCAAAACAGCCGCAGCTCGTATGGGGGTAGCCGAACATGGAGTACATGAAGAAGCGGTCGTTAGCGCCGTTTGTGGCCTTCTTTATTGCCTCATTCACTCCTGAGTATTCGCCGGTCTTCTCGTCCAGCAATTCCCCCTTATCAACGGCAAAGTTCGGACCGTCCGGGTCTACGTTTGCTGCTGCCCTGGCATCAATCCAGGATATGGAGCCGCATAGAGAGACTCTCTGAGGGGATATGACGCAGACGTGGTTCGGCGCAAAGGACTGGCATAGAGTGCATGCGTAGAACACATCAACATCCTCGTCCTTCATTCCTCTCACTCTCTTGTCCCTCTCCTCGTAAATCTTTACGGCCATGTCGTGATGCTCCTTGACCTTGGCCTCGTCTGTCATGAAGGTTATCTGGCTCTTCTCGATGAATGGAAACGCGGTCTTGAATAGATTCAGAATAGCCGTTCCAATATGCTCGAAGGTAAGGCCCTTCTCCTTCGCGTCCTTGCTTACCCTGCACCAGATGTCATATCTCTGGTTGAGGTGCATGAAACCCTGGATATAGTTGAGGAAGTCGTGAACCCTTCTCTCGATAACCCCTTCCAGTTCCTTCTCGACCTTCCCGCCGTAAATGTCTACGAGAATTCCAAAGGACGACCTGTCCCCCTCGCCGAATTCCGGGATGTCCTTCCCTAGGACAATTACCTTTCCGTCCTCAATCTCGTCTGCCTTCCTTACCTGCACCAGTTCCGCCTTGTATTTGACCTTTGGTCCTCCAAGCTCAAGGAACATGTCAGGGCCTCTAATTCTTTCACCTTCGTGTACGATTCCTACCTCTACCGGAATTTTGTCTGTCATTTTTTGCCTCCGCTTAATCTTCTAACGAGTGTTGGGTCGGGCGTCTTCTCGACCGGCTTCCAGCCCTGTTTACTCAAGACGTCCATTAACTCCTCCTTTTGTGTTAGAGGGATGTCTGCCTCGGTCCTTACGAATCTGTGCAAATCCTCCGGCAGCTTTCCGTGAACCTTTTTATGCAAGTCGATGTAGTGGGCCAGCTTTATCTGCCTTCCCTTGAAACCGTCCGATGCCCTTAAACAGAGCTTTGGAACCAGCATCATAACCTCCTCCTTTGTCTTGGCGACATAGCTGAGATGCTCCGGGACGGGACCGACATCGTACTTTCCTTCGCCCCTTGTGTCGAAGACGCCCCAGTCCGTATTCTCATCACTTAGAAGCTCCCTCCTGTATTTGATTCCCGAGGGGCCCCAGATGACGGGAATTCCAAGGCGCATGACTCCGGCCCCTATAGAAACTGCCTTCTGGGAGTAGGTTCCCCAGACAAGTCCCACTGCTCCGAGCCTGTTCAGGATGTAGTCTGCAATCTCCTCGAAGTTCTCCCTGAGGGGCCTCTTTGCGAATATGTTTGCGACCTTCATTGCAGCTCCTGTAATGTGGGAGTTGGCAACGCATGAGCCCACGTTTACTAGGTTCCCTGCATTGAATTCTCCCCCGTATTTTTCATAGAGGTTGTGAGCAGGACCTGAGTAATCGGTTGCGAGGGCCATGGCGGAGCATCCTGAAGTAGTAACAATATAATTCCTTTTCAGGAACTCCTCGACTATTTCGCCGAGTTCCTTTCCTCCGTGAGGCCATAGCGAACAGCCGACCGGAGCCAGAATCCCTGGAATCTCACCAAAGACTACCGGGGCTCCGACGTTTCTGATTTCGACATCCTGAATTGCTCCTCTTCCCGGGCTTATCTTTGCCTTGTCGTTCTCGAATCTCTTCTTGTAGACGGCTGAGTAGGCAGAGGTAATCTCAATCTTCTTCGGGCACCAAGACTCGCACCTTCCGCAGAATACGCAGGTTCCAATGACATCAAGGAGCTTGTCCTTGGGGATTATCTCGGGCTTCTTCTTTTCCTTGCCTCCCGCCTTTGGCTCTATGCCGTTGAAGTGCTTGTTGATGCTTGCGACTATGCTCGTGACATTTAAGCCAACCGGACATGCCTGCGAACAGAGGCCGCAGCTTATGCAGTCCTTTGCGGAATCAAGGCCGTCCTCGGGCTTCTTCTTGCCCCTCTTCTTTACACCGATGGCAGTCTTTACAGCAATCTCTCCGAGCTTATCCAGATCTGGGATGAAGCATCCGTCAATCTCCCCGGAAACGAGTTTCTTGACGACCTCCTCGGGGTCCTCCTTCGAAAGGTCAGGGAACCCACCAGCATTCTTTTCAGATACGGTTATTACAGGTATTCCGAGTTTCTTTGCATTCTCTGCAGTGTCAAGCCTGATACACTGCGCGTCAAGGACTATGACATCAGCAATGCCGGAGCGAACGAACGGGAGCTGATAGGAGAGCTGGCCGACTATCTTCGACTTGGTGTCGTACCTACCCATATCAAGGGCAGTGCAGCAGATTCCCGCAATCTCGACGTCCTTTTTGTTATCGTTTGCATAGTCGATTATCTCAACGCCTCCAGCGACGTTGTGGCCGATGCAGAGAACTACGGGCTTTTCCTTGTTTACTGAGCCAAAGCCAATCTCCACGAGCTCGGGATTTGGGTCACCTTTGGGAAAACCAAGTGCAGCAACCTGTGCGATGTCTGCTATCTCCATACCAAGGTGGTCTACCATGCCTGCATGTAGGGCCTTGGAATTGAAGTCTATATCGCTTGACTCCTGGCCCATGTGCAGTGCAGCCGATAGGTGGGTTAGTTGCTCCTCGACATAGTCAAGGCCCTCTTCAAGGTCTGACAATGTCTCCGGCCTTTTCCCAATAAGCGTTCTGAACCATGGGGCCTCAACCTCGGTATTCTCAACGTGAAATACCTCCTTGTTCCTGCCGAATTTCTCCATCATCCTGTCGAGGATGTGCCTTGCGTGGGCCGTATGGCAGGCTGAGCCGGTAATTGACAGAAAGAGGTTCTCCCGGGCCATCTGCTTGTCCAGTGTTATGCCGCAGGAGCCTCTCCTGTTGGCAGACAGGTCGCAGGGCCCATATGCGCAGAACTGGCACTGCTTTATGAAGGCGTGGTACTTGGGCTTGTATCTATTTAGCAATGTATGGTCCCACTCCCTCAAATGGGTAACGGATGGCTTCTTATCCGGGCCCTTCTTCTCCGTCCATTCATCCTCCTCCTCGACTTCACCTATGTCTATTCTGACATTTTTACCTTTGATTCTCATTTTTGTCTTTTATTTGTAATTATTGATAATTATAGATTAAAAAATGGGCTTAATTAGGGATGCATAAACGAATTATTTGATGTTTTTTAGCAGTTTATCTGCTAATTCGTCTACGGATTTTTGAAATTCATCGGATTCCAATTCGCTTTCCCGGTCCATGGAGGATTTCATCACGGCAGATGAGAAGGGGAGTGCATGGAAAATATCGAATTTCCCGGCTAGATGTTCCAGCTGCTCTTCATCGACCTTGTTTGCTATGACGTAGGACTTTTCTATCTCTAAATCCCTGGAGAATTCCAGCAGCTTCTTTGTTACGGAGATAGAGCCGAGATTGGGCTCAGTGACAGCTATAATTGCATCGATGCCGCGAAGAGTGCCCCTGCTCATTATCTCGAGTCCGGCTTCCATGTCCAAGATTACGATTTCGTTTCTCTGAAGGACCAGCTCCTGCATCAGTGCCTTGAGGAGGGAATTTTCGGGGCAGAGGCAACCGGAGCCAGCCCTGCTCACTCCCCCCAGCAGAAGCAGCTTCAGGTTCTCTGCTATTGACGCAGAGTATTCGTCAATGAGGTCATGCACATCTGGGTTCAGATTGACAAGAACATCAGATATTCTTGCCCTCTTGTCAACAAGCTCCTTGATGGAGCCTATGGGCTTCTGGTCTTCATGCCCAAAGTAGGAGGCGAGGTTGAGACTGGAGTCTGCATCAACCGCAATAACATTTAGATTCTTCCTGGCGTAGATTCTGGAGAGATGGAATGCAAGGGTTGTCTTCCCGGTGCCGCCTTTGCCGGTTACTGCTATTTTCATATTAGCCTGTTCAGGAGTTCGTTGTTTACGCATCCAACACGGTAGTCGTTCCCCTCAAAGGATATGTGAAGCTTGGCCGGGGCAAATATTTCCGGGTCTATCTTGAAGAAGTCCCCTCCCGCTTCATTGAATATCTCTTCAAAACTCCTGCCATAGAATTTCGATGCCTGGGATACTGAAACCTCTGTGAGCTCCGGGTCCCAGTCATTGACTTCAATCCTCACCGAGCTGCCGTAGATTATTGCATCGTTTGAGGTAAACATAATCCTGTCGTCGAGCTTTGGTATCGGAGCAGTCCCCTCGGCGGAGATTATCTGGTTCGTGTCATAGCCCAGATTGTCAAGCCTGAACAAGGCCATCTCAACGACCCTTGCCATTATGTTGACGAGGCCCACCTCGGAATTGCCCCTGAAGGCGGCAATTATCAGTTCCTTTGCCCCCGTCTCTTCCAGGATGTAGTTACAGGTTTTTTCATCGGGGAGAACGGATGTCTCGATTGCGATTGCGGCCTTGTCGGATTTTTCATGGTAAGCAATCCTGTCAATGATGTCCGAGGGCTTTTTTGCCAGAATTCTTGCAGGACCGGAGCCCAGCTTGTTCTTGCCCCCAATAGGAATCGCCCAACCAGCGAGCTGGCAGCTCAGGCATGCAACGGATGGTTTCTCAGGGATAGTGACATGGATTTTGGTATCCTCAAGCCGGGCCTCCCCGAGAGAGCCCATGGTGACCTGCGCAACCTTGATTGCGGCCTCTTTGCCAGCGTCTTTATTAATTCCAAGGTCAAGGACTCTGGCGTTGCCGTATTCCGTTACTTCTGCAACACCCTCAAGCTCCTTGAGAATCCCGTAGCATTTTTTGTTAAGGTTCATCTTCTAAATCCTCTGGGTTATTGATGTTTTTGAATGTCATTAAATTGGGATCGTATTCTTTTATCTTGGCTGCGGGGATTAATTTTACGTCCATGCCGTCAATCAGGTTCGTTACCTTTCCGCCACTGAGGCAGAGGTCCTCCAGCTCCAGGACCTTCTCCCGCCTGTAGACTGCGTGCAGCGGCTCCGGGAGGTTTTCGCTGTTTAGCGGCACTACTCCGTCCTTTTCTGCCTCGCTGCAGAGGAATTCTATAACAGCCTGGTTAAGGAAGGGCATGTCGCAGCCAGTCACGAAGACGTATTTGCTACTTAGATTCTTCATGCCCTCGAGGATTCCACCCAGGGGCCCTATGTTGAGGTCCTCGAAGATTATTGGTGATTCGGGGATTAATTCCTTCATCCTTGGTTCAATTCTTTTATTGCATACAACTAAAACATCTGGAAAGATTTTCTTCAAAATTCCATAGCCGTGCAACAACAGTTCCTTGCCCCTGAATCCTGCGAACGGCTTGTCCGGGATTCTCCTGCTCTCTCCCGCGAGCATGATTACCTGGGTCTCAGTCGCCATGTAGCAGCTCCTCCATGGGCTTTCTTTCCGATGTCCTTTGCTTCTCCGCGGGATGGCCGACTGCGATGACTGCCATCAGCTCGAATTCCCCCGGCACATTGAGAATCTCCCTGACCGCCTCCTTCTTGTTCAGAATCTCTCCAAGCCAGCAGGTTCCGAGGCCGAGGGAATGTGCTGCAAGGAGCATGTTCTGGATGCACGCACCCATGGCCTGCACATCCTTTGTGCGGTCGTAGCCGGCTGAGTTGTCAAGGAAGACAGCAATGCTTATTGGCGCTCCTTGGATTATGTGGCCGTACTTGGTCTGCTTCGCAAGGCCGTCCTTCAGCTCACTATCCCTGACGACGGCAAAACGCCAGGGCTGGTTGTTCAGGCCGGAGGGTGCCCACCTGCCGGCATCGAGAATCTTTTCTATGAGGAAGTCATCGACCTCCTTGTCAAGGAATTCTCTCACACTTCTTCTATTTTTTATAATATCAAGAATTTCCATCTTAGCATACTCTCGGAACCGGGTCGCCGGACGGCTTTTCGAGGTGCCTTTTTCCGCCTATGACGGTCTCCATGATTACTCCCTTGCCCTTCTCGACCTCCCCGATAATCTCCGCCTCCTTTCCAAGGGGGTTCTTTCTCAGTCTCTGGAGAGCCTTTTCTGCGTCCTCTTTTGCAACGCCTATCAAGACCTTGCCCTCGTTTGCTACTGTGAGGGGGTCGATGCCCAGCATTTCCGACGCTGATTTTACCTCCTCCCTGACAGGGATTCTGTCCTCGTGAACGAGAATTCTATTACCTGACTTATCGGCCATCTCGTTGAGGGCGTTGGCAATTCCTCCCCTGGTTGGGTCCTTCATGGCATGGATGTTGAGGCCCAGTATTTCATTAACCAGTTTCCAGAGCGCTGCGCAGTCCGACTCCAGGGGTGTGTCGAACTCGATGCCCTTTCTCTTTGACATGATTGCCATGCCGTGGTCTCCCACGGTGCCTGAGACTATGATTCTGTCACCTTCCTGAAGTCCGGAGTTCCTTATGACTCTCTCAGCGATTCCAATGCCAGTAGTGTTTATCAGCATGTCAATGTCGGAGTCTATTACTTTCGTGTCTCCTGTCACGACGGGCAGGGAATTCTCTTTTGAGATTCTATTTATTGATTTAACAATTTTTTCAATCTTCTCTATCTCGAATCCTTCCCCCATGATAAATGCAGTTGAGATTGCAACGGGCTTTGCTCCCATAACAGCCAGGTCGTTTATAGTGCCCGCTATGGACAGCTTGCCTATATCTCCTCCAGGAAAAAAGAGCGGCTTCACTGTGTAGGAGTCTGTTGTGAAAACAAGATTCTTTCCTTCCAGCGGAATGACTGCGGAGTCCTCGAATTCGTCCAGGCCGACTCCGTCTTTGACCTTCCTCAGCTCTACCGCTGATAAAACCCGGGAGAGGAGCTTCTCCATCGCCTCTCCGCCGCCGCCGTGAACCGACTTTATGTAGTCCTCCATTTTGATAAGATAGGTAATCAGCCATAAAATGCCGAGAAATAGGCCTGCCCCAGGGAAATCCCTCCGTCCCCGGGGGGAATTTGATTATGCTGTATGAATTTTAAATCGGAATCATTTACGACGTCTGATGCCTTTTTGACAATAACGTTATTGTAAGCAACTCCACCGGAAATTCCAATGAATTCTACCCCCCTCCTTTTTGCTTCCTTCACAGCGATATTTGTCAGGCCCTCTGCGATTGCGGCCTCAGCTGAAAATGCTATGTCAGCAGTCATTTTGCCTTCCTCCTTCAGGGAGAGGACATGAACAAGGATTCCGGTCGTGTCCAGGACGCCGTCCTTTATGGATATTGGGAAGTCGAGCTGCTTTCCCTTATTTCCTGCCGAGTCGAGCTTCATAGCCGGCTCCCCGTCGTAGCTCCTGTAGTTGCAGAGACCGAGGACTGCGGAGACGGAGTCCAGAACCCTGCCCGTCGATGTCGTAAGGGGAACATTGACGTCCTTCTCCAGCTGCTGGAGGACGACGTCGATTTCCTTCTCACCGTGCTTGAAATTCAGATTGTTTTTAATTGCAATTTTTTTCAACTCATCATTAGAATAGGTTTCAGAAAGAATTCCCAAAACCATTCTTCCGGGATAGTAGGCAGCGAGGTCGCCGCCTGGCATCCTCTGCTCCTTCAGATGTCCGGTTCTGGTGAATTCCCCGTCTTTGCAGGAGATGATTTCGCCGCCCCATGTGTTGCCGTCCTCTCCATAACCGGCGCCATCGCAGCAGATTCCAACCATGCTGTCGGCTCCGGACTCGGCCATCAGCGATGCCAGATGGGAGTAATGGTGCTGCACCCTCACGAGGGGGACGTTGAATTCCTTGGCGAGAGTTTCTGCGAGCTTCGTTGTATGGAATTTTGGATGTAAATCACAGGCTATCCTGTCCGGCTTTGAGGTCGTGATTTCCAGGAGGTGCCTTGCTGAGTTCTCCAGGAACTCCACGGTGTCGGGGCTGTCCGTGTCTCCGATGAACTGGGTGAGGAATGCTCTGTTCCCCTTGAGGAGGCACACCGTAACATTCTCCTCCGCTCCCAGGGAGAGGATTTTCTCCTTTGATTCTTTTTTGATAGAGATGGGCAGTGGCACAAATCCTCTGCTTCGCCTTATGAACGTCCCAATATTGTTTACACTTTTGATAACAGAATCATCACAGCGGTTCTCTATCCGGAGGTTGTGGAGGAGGCAGTAGTCTGCGATTTTTGATTCCGCAGCCTCTTCGTTGTCGATGAACATCGGCTCCCCGGGCAGGTTTGCCGAGGTCATGACGAGGGGCTCTTTGAGGCCCTGAAAGAGGATTTCATGCAGCCCTGTGTATGGCAGCATGACTCCGATGGTGTCAAGGCCGGGAGCCAGGTTTTGAGATAGGGAGAATTCCTTTTTCTTCTTTAGAACAATGATGGGTCTCTCTTTGGAGAGGAGTAATTTTTTCTCCTTTTCAGATATTTCTGCGAATTCTTCCACCATGGCGAGCGTGGCCATTATCGCGAATGGCCGCTGCGGCCGGTTGAGCCTGCGCCGGAGCTCTTCGATGGCTGCATCGTCGGTGGTGCTGCATGCAAGGTGCATGCCGCCGATGCCTTTTATGATTAGGATTCTTCCATTTTTCAGGAAGTTTATGGAAGTCTCAATGGGGTCCGGAATTCTTTTTCCTTCATCATCAATCAAAAAATAATCCGGGCCGCATTTCTCGCAGGCTATTGTCTGGGCGTGGAACCTCCTGTCCTCCGGGCTGGAGTATTCTCCCTCGCATTCCCTACATGGCGGGAACTCAGCAAAGGCCGTATTCTGCCGGTCGTATGGAATCCCCCGGATTGTCGTGAATCTGGGGCCGCAGTCAGTGCAGGTCGTGAAGGGATAGTTGTGTCTCCTGTTTTTGCTGTCGAGAATGTCATCGATGCAGCGGGGGCATACTGAGATGTCGGCGGGCGTTATGCCCTCGATGCCCTTGCCACCGGACTTTATTATTTTGAAATCATCAAAATTCCCCGGCGAATTCTTCCACTCTATTTTGATATCGTCTATCCTGGAATTCGCTGGCTTTTCCTTTTTTAGAATATCTATGAATCTCAGTATGTCCTTTTTGCTGCCCTCCAGCTGCACCTCGACCCCGGCGTCGCCGAGGTTCCTGACCCAGCCGGGCAGTCCGATTTTCTTTGCAGTCCTGTAGACGAAGGGTCGGAAGCCGACTCCCTGGACAACGCCCGAAATCCTGATTATTGATAAGTGCTGCCGCATTTTTCTGCATTGATTACTCTATATTATAGAGTATTCAGGGGTAAAATCAGGATGTGTCTAGCAATTCCGGCAAAGATTCTGAAGATAAACGGGAATTCAGCAGAGGTGGACTTCGGAGGGGTTAAAAGAGAGGTGAAGCTTGACCTCGTCGATGCGGAAGAGGGGGACTGGGTCATTGTGCATACCGGTTATGCCATACAGATTATGAGCGAGGAAGATGCCAAAGAGACGCTCAAATACTTTGAGGATATTCTAAAACTGCAGGATGATAACTGAGTTCAGGGACAGGGAAACGGCAAAGAAGGCGTGCGACAGGATTAAGGAGATTGCCAAGAACCTCGACCATGCCAAGATTATGCACGTCTGCGGCACCCACGAAGATACGATAACCAGATATGGGATTCGTTCCCTGCTGCCTGAGAACGTTGAGGTTATATCAGGGCCGGGGTGCCCTGTTTGTGTGACAACTGGAAGGGAGATAGACGAGGCCATTGCTCTGGCTGATAAGGGGCTTACTGTTACAACCTTTGGAGACATGCTCAAGGTCCCAGGGAGCGAGGATTCGTTGGAGGGCGTGAAGGCGAAGGGCGGCGATGTAAGAGTAGTATATTCGATTACCGACGCAGCGAGGATTGCTGCGGAGAACCCTGAGAAGGAGGTCGTGCATATCGCAATCGGGTTTGAGACGACTGCCCCCTCGACGGCTGCCGAGCTGAAGACGGCACCAGGGAATTTCTCCGTGCTTTGCTGCCACAGGACAATCCCGAATGCCATGGACCTGCTCCTCAGTTCTGGAGATGTAAAGGTAAACGGCTTCATAGACCCGGGCCATGTTTCAGCGATAATAGGTTTAGGGCCCTACAGGCCCCTGACTGAGAAATTCAACGTGCCCCAGGTTATAGCGGGCTTCGAGCCGCTGGATGTGCTCTTGGGGATTCTTCTCATACTTGAGATGTTGAGGGAAGGTAAAGCAGAGGTGAAAAACGAATATTCAAGGGTTGTCAGGGATGAAGGAAATCCGAAGGCCCTGAGGATTATGGGTGAAGTGTTTGAACCGTGTGATGTCAGGTGGAGAGGATTCCCCATAATTCCTGGTTCTGGTCTTGAATTGAAAGAAGAATTCTCACAATATGACGCAAGAAAGAAATTCAATATCAAGGTAGAGGATAAGGGAGAGCCCGCAGGCTGCAGATGCGGAGACATCCTGAAGGGGCTGATACGGCCTGATGAGTGCCCTATCTTTGGAAAGGGGTGCGCCCCCGATAAACCGGTTGGGCCCTGCATGGTCTCAAGCGAGGGGGCCTGCGCCATAGCGTATAAATTCAATAAAAATGCATGAACTATCTTTTGCCCAGGGCGTTCTGGACAGCATCCTAGAGGAGGCGGAGAAGAACAGCGCGAAGAGGGTGAAAAGCATTGAGATTGAGATGGGCGACCTTGCCCTGGTAACGGCGAAGGAGCTGGAGTCCGCCCTGAAGATGATTATTAACGGAACGATTGCCGAGGGAATGGAGATAAGCATAGAAAGAATTCCCACCAGGGTCAGGTGCGAAAAGGGGCACGAGAATGAAATCAAAGTCGAGAGGGACCACCATCACATGATGCCCGAGCTGAAGTGCCCTGAGTGCGGGGGCTCTGTGAAGGTCCTGCAGGGCAACGAATGCATTCTAAAGAAAATAATTGCAGAGTAGATTAGAATAACTGCGGTAGACTACTCAAACATCTTGGGGTCTACCCTGGCTCTGTTCTGCTCAAGGCCAAGGTCCTTTGGTTCGTAGCCCATTGCCAGGCCAAGGAGCTGCGGATAATGCAGGACAGGAATCTTGAACTCCTCTCCAAGGGCTGTTTCGACTGCTTTCTGGTTTGCGTCGTACATTACGTTGCAGAAGGGGCATACCGTAACCATTGCATCGGCCCCGGCCTTCTTTACGTTCTGGAGTTTCTGGCCGGTCATGGTGTAGGCAATGTCCTTGTCCGCTGCAAGGACGTAACCGCCGCAGCACTGTGCCTTGTCGTAGTAGTCTATCGATTTGGCTCCGGTCGCCTCTATCAGTTCGTCAAGGCTTGCCGGGTTCTTTGGATTGTCGAACACAATCTCTTCCGAGGGTTTCAGGATGTGGCAGCCGTAGTGGGCCGCGACCTTCAGGTTCAGGGGCTTGGTTACCTTCTCCTTTATCTTGTCAACTCCTAAATCCTCCCAGAGGACCTTTACGTAGTGCTTGACGTCTATAGTACCCTTGAACTGCCGGTCTATGTCAGCAAGAATCTCATTGACCTCGTTCTTGAGCTCGGGGTTCTCCTTCAGCTTTTTGTTTGCCCTGAAGAGCGAGCCGTTGCAGCCATTGCATAGGACCATCAGGTCGAGCTTCAGGTCCTCAGCCATCGAGAGAACTCTTGCGGCCATCGCAAGGTATGTCTTCTCATTGATAAGTTCATAGTAGAGACCGCAGCAGCCTGCGTCGGGCATGTCGACCAGCTCTATGCCCAGCTTGTCCATGACCTTCCTTGTGGAAAGGT
>CAZJVE010000019.1:0-15173 GCA_964549685.1 uncultured archaeon
TGTTCTTCCTGATTATGGGCCTGCCGTATGAGACTCCATCCGAGGTCGTCGAAACAGCCAGAGTCGTCTCGGCCCTCGGGGTCGATGCCGTAAAGCTCTACCCATGTCTCGTGATGAAGGGAACGAGGCTGCAGAAGGAATACAGGGAAGGAACCTACAGGCCGCTCAGCAGTCTGGAGTATGCCTCTCTCCTGGCCGACTTCCTGGAGCATTTGAGCCCCCATGTCCTTATCCAGCGGATGTCCAAGGACTGCGGCCTTGACGGCAAGGCAGCCCCTGACTGGGACACCCACCGCTGGATTGTCGGACCCAGAGTAGAGAAAATCATGATGCTCCGTGGCACAAGGCAGGGCTCGAAATTCAGGCTCGGTCTTGAGACGGAAGAATTGGTTCCTCTGGACTGATACCCGAGGAGCTAGAGGATTCACTGTCGCTCATCCCATGGTCTGGTTCCTCCGAGCTGATGCTTGAAGAGCTAGGCGGCTCAGTAACGCTTGTCTCAGGAGCCGGTTCCTCTGGACTGACGCCTGAAGAGCCGGGAGATTCAGCACCACCCGTCTTCTTGCCCTTGAACGCATTACTCAGTATCTCCTGAGTGTATCCCTCAGGTACCTTTCCAGTATCTGCATAGACAAACAGTGCAGTATTGAATACCGCATTGGCAACACCGAAGGCAAGACTTAATATCACAAAGTATATAATTGCCAGCAACACAACCACTATCGCCAAAAATATACCTGATGGACCCAAACTAACACTGACTATGATAAGAACTATCGCTGCGATTATCCCTATGATAGCAAATACGAACTGAATGAATCCCATACCAAGATATCTTACAAGGCTCTCACCCCACGTCTTCTTAAGGGTCTCGATGGATTTCTTTATCGCATCTATCGGTCCTAGGCCATAGTATACCATTCCAGGAACCACGAATATGGTCCCTATGCTCCATGCCATTCCTACCAGAGAGGTTGTTATCGCCAGGGCTATTCCCCCTACACCCTTTGACTTCCTGGCCATGTTATTTATTATCCTCAGAATTACTCCCACAGTAGCTGCAAGAACGCTCCATAAGAATATCAGCTGAATCTTTGATGATGCAAAATTTATACTCTCCCCGAAGGTGGCGTTGCCTCCTTCAAATCTCTTTTTTGTCGTATATACTACGCAAACGTTGAAGAAGGTTGCAATAAATGACAGCCCAAGATACAGGGCAAAGAGGATGACATAGTTAAAGGTCCCATAGGACTCGGGGGACTCCCCACTCATGATTGAAGGGAGCATCGTTGGAACAATCATGGCTATGAGGAAGAGTATGGAAAATATGCTCCCCAGCAGGGGAAACAGCAACAGCTCCTTGTCCTTCTTGATTACGTTAAAAGTCAATTTTGTAATATTCCAGCTCCTAGAGAATATGCCACCAAACATTGTCATCACCTCCGTTAATCTATGGTTGCCGTTTATAAAAAGTAGAACTCCTGCTCACCCTTTAGCCTCATAAACTCATTAATCCTTAGAATCTTCTTCGGCTTCTGAAGAACCCTCGCCTCACTGTTCGAGATTCTTGTCTTTATCTTCCCTGATATCTTTGATTTCTTCCCCCTGACCAGGCCGATGACAGAGTTCCCTGAAGTAGCAACAGTCAGCGCCCCCTTATCAAGCATTTTCTGCATCAGCCCATCATTGCCACAGAGCGATGAATTCAGCCGCATCGCCTGGTACAGGTTTCCCTTCAGCGCCTCCTGCCATGCGATGTCAGTAGCCGGGTTGAGGTTCCCGCCCTTGCCGGCAAGGACTACTGCCTGGAGGTTCTCCATTTCGCCCCTCCTCAGGATATTCTCCCCATCTGTAACAAAGAACCCGCCGAAAAGAGAGGCACACAGGCGTGCAAAACTCATCCCCGGAACTGCCATGGTCTCGACCAAGTCCTTCTTGTTCACGAACCCGTCTCCGGTCTCAAAAACCTGGGTCCTGAGGAACTTGTCGAGCTGCAGCTCCATTACCCGGCCCTTCTCTGCAGCAAGGGCAAGAGCAGCTGCGACAGCAATCGCCTCATTCCCACCTAATCCGGATTTTGGGGGAATTCCATTATCAATCTCTATAAGAATTCCGCCCTTTATTTTCAAGAATTTTTTTGCCTTCTCAACAGAATTTTTTGCGCTCTTGGAAACTTTGCATCCCTTGAAACTTATTCCTTTTCCCCTTGACGGCACCGCCCTTGCCCTAATCTCCAGACCCAGCGCAAAGGCGGAATCCTTTTCGTTGCAGGACGCGATAATTCCGGTCGCATAAGAGACTGATTCGGAAGTCATTCTGATGTAAAGTTCTTTGATTATTCAGAAATAAAGGAGATTAGAATCTGTTTGGGGTTATGTACGGTTATTGGAGAACGGGGAACGAAACGACGAAGAGTATATTCCACCCATCTATTTTAAACTAATTTTAGATTTATGTTCAGAAAATCTGCAATATTCTTAAGTTCATCTTTTGTTAGAAGGCACGTTCCGCTCCCAGGAGCTCTATGGATCATTCTGGGCCATAAATCAATTTCAAGTTGTTCATTATTCTTACTATATCTAATATTGGGGTGGTAATTTTCTGATAGAATAATACTTACGGGGCCCACGCGGCGTTCTTTTCTTGCATATAACTCTTGTATTTGTTTTGCTTTCAGATTATAAACTCTTTTTTTGAAAAATGCATTTCTAACTATTATGTTAAGTGAACCGTCTGATTGATTTGAAGTTAATTTAGTTTTTAGAGGAAATACCAATAGAAACACCAAAAACGGAAATAGCCCTATTGGAGATATTAAATATATCATAAAGGTACCAATATTATTGCTCTTAAAAAATAATAAAATAAATATTGGTGTCATTATCAGAAACAAAGGGATTATGATTACATACCTAATATAATCAAAAGTCAAAACAACCTCCTTTATGTTTCCATAGGAGTTGAATTTTAAACCCATTTTAAGGAACCAAAATTGCTTATAACTAATTATAGTATGGATTTATATTAACATTTTTGCGTTTTTAAGCATTACGTTCGTGAATCATAAAGGTTTTCGGAGCTATGTAATCCCCGTGCTTTTCTTTCGCTTCCTCAAGCCTCTGCTTCTGCTCCTCGAGAGCAGTGAAAAGAACATCCGGCACGTCATTGACCTTTTCTCTGTATATCTTCGTAATCCTCTCAATCTTGGCCAGGTTCTCCGGAATCCTGAGGGTGAACTGCTCGATGTACTCTTCCTCACTATAGTCCTTGTCAAGGACCTCTTTGAAAAGCCTCTTGAGGTCTTCGTACTTCGGTATCCTGCCTGTGGGAGTATCAATCGCCTCCGCCTCCCCATGAGCCCTAAGCTCCATCCACTTCAGCCAGACCCTCTTGTCCTTCTTATGGTTGAGGAAATCCCCCTTTTCGCACCTCAGGAAATAGTTCACCGAGAATATCAGCGGGGGATTCTCCACGTCCCTGACAAAGCCCAGGTTATTCTTTATGTACCTCCCCACGGGAATGGAGATGAAGTCCAGGTTCGACATGGGGTTGAACTTTCTGACGCCCTCCTTGCCCAGGGTTGCCACAGTGGTCTCGGACTCCAGCGACGCACCCATCGTTATTACTCCGTGGACCCAGTCGAAGGACTCCTGAACCGGGACATAGGTGTCCGAGTCCCTCCCCCCGTAGATTATACCTGCAACAGGAACGCCGTTCGGATTCTCGGAGTTCTTGTCCAGGTTCTCCAGGAGATTCATGTTGAATGTAAATCTTGCATTGCCGTGGGATGCCGGAATCTCGTTTCCATTGCTGTCCTTCTTCCCCTTCATCCATTCGCCGGAGTGGTTGAATCCCTTCTCTGGCATCTCCTCGTTCTTGCCGTTCCAGTAGACTCCCCCGTCATCCTTAACGAGAACGTTCGAGAAAATTATTTCGCCCGGGCTGCTGAGCGTTTTGGATATATCCGGCTCTTCCTTGGAATTTATCCCGGATATTATCCCGAAGATGCCCCTTTCCGCATTTACTGCCTTGACCTTCCCGTCCTTCTTCCTCAGATAGGCGATATCATCCCCAATTATTGTTTCACCGTCGAGCATGGAGGTTGATGTTTTTCCGCATGCGGATGGATATGCCCCCATGAAATAGCTCATCCTGCCATTCGGCCCGTGGACTCCCATCACGAACATGTGCTCCGCGAGCCAGCTCTCCCTCGATGCCAAAGCAATGGCCTGCCTGAGAGCAAGCTTTTTCGCCCCCAAGGTATTTCCTCCATATTCAGTATTGGTGCTATACGTGATTGCGTACTCTGCATCGATGTAGATTCTCCTCTTGCTGTAATCGAGTTCCCCGACAGAATGCACGAACCTGAAGAACCTGGTCGAATTACACATTCCCTTGAATTCCTCATAGCCTGGCCTGTAGAGCAAATCCTCGCTATGCGCAACATAGGCCGAATCGGTAATCTGCACAATGGGGATGGAAAAGTCGGAATTCAGCGGCCCGAGGCAGAGGAAGACCACGTACATGGTATGGCCCTTCATCGAGTCCTTCAGGAAGCCCCTGATTTCCTCCAGGCCCTCGTCCATGTCCATGGAATTTATCAACGGCCCAAGCTTGGAGCTCTTCCCGACGAGGAATTTCGTGTGCTCCTTGTCCCTTGCCTGGTCCTCATAGCCGTCGAAGTGGACCGTATGGCCTTTCCTAGCCAGCTTTCTCTCCTCATCATTCCCTATCGCATCATTCCTGATGAATTCTATATCCTCGGGGGAGTCGGTCCTTACGAAAATCCTGTCCGGGTTGCACAGCTTTACGTAATCTGATATGAACTGGTGGAGCATCGGGTTGTCTATATCATTCAGCTTCCTGTAGCTATCTTCCCCTAGCCTGTCTTTAATCCCCATCATTTTATTGCATCAAAATCCGTATGAGTCAGCCGATTACGGTAAAGATAATAATGCGAGGGAGAGTATAAAAGGAAGGTATTTTTATACTTGTAATACAAAATAATACATTGTATTACAATGGAAAAAACGATATCGATAAGGCTTGACAGGGGGTTCATAAGGTCGCTGGACAGGATAGGTGCCGACTATACCGGACGGTCTTCCTTTATGAGAGAGCTTCTCAACCTCGGCCTTAGGGAGTACCGGATAGAACTCGCAGTTGAAAAATACATCCAGGGAGAGGTAAGCACCTGGAAGGCGGCTGAGATAGCCAACCTTTCTCTCAGGAGAATGAACCAGCTGCTCAAGGAGAGGGGAGTCGAGATGCACTATTCTGGGCAGTCACTGAAGGAAGACCTAGGATGATTGTTTCCAATACGTCGCCTCTGATCTCCCTCGCGAAGTCCGGCAGACTAAATCTTCTGAAGGATTTGTTTGGGGACGTTCTGATAGAGGAGGAGGTCTGGAAGGAGGCAGTCGGGCAGGGGAAGAAGGAAGGGGCCCCCGATGCGTTTGTAATCGAGAGCGCGATAAAGGAGGGCTGGATAACAGTAGAGAGACTGAAGAAGAAAAGGGAATTCAAGGGAATTCACGAGGGAGAGGCATACACAATCCTGCTGGCTAAGAAGCATAACTGCATCGCCCTTATTGACGAGGAGGACGCCAGAGCCGTTGCAAGGGCCCTCGGCCTGGAGGTTAGAGGAACACTCTACGTTCTCAGAAAGGCAGCCGAGGATAAAATTCTAACCGAAGAAGAGGCCGTTGAGATTCTGAACAACATGATAGCAAACGGCCTGAGGATTTCTGCAGGGATTTATTCGTGGTTTCTGAATTCTGTAAAATAGACTATCCAAACACGAGCAGCTCCGGCTTCAGTATCATGACCAGGCCGAAGCAGAGCATTAACAGCCCTGAAACCAGCTTCAGAACCCTTGCCTGCTTCTCACCCAGCCTTTCAGATTTGAATGAATAAACAAAGCTCACGAGGATTGCGGATAAGGGAATTACATACGCTATCGAATAGAGGGCGGTGTAGAGCACGTGCATCAAACCAATGGAGGTCCCGTGCGTATTGAACAGCGAGGCCATGTACACCATGGGGAACATTGCCGTGCAGCCCAGCTCGACAAGATTCACCAGGGCCGCCAAGCCGGCAGTCGCAAGGATTGCGAGGGCCATGGCCCTCTTGTCCCCAGCCTTCTCCACCCCCCTGACAATCTTCCCGGCCTTTCCGAAGATGTCCTTTCTTTTCTCACTCGAGATTCCCAGAGAGGGCCCCCTTCCGAGGAAGAAGTAGTCCTTCAGGTTTATTGCCCCCGCGGCAAGGACGATAAGCCCTATAAGCCTCAGCAGGACATCCCCATACTGCGACAGGACCCAGGAACCTGCAGTTAGAATGACCATGATGAATAGGAAATACATCAGCGCCGAGGTCAGTATGAATACAGAACCTATCAGGAGCATCTTGCTCCTGGACTTCGTGTGCGTCAGCAGAGAAAGCAAGACTATCAGAACCGTGAAGGCGCATGGATTGAACCCGTCAGCCAGAGCGATAACGAAGACGAAGCCGGGGAACGGGAATTTCCCTGCGAATTTCTCTATCTCGCTCTCCGGAGTCGTTATGGCCATTGCAAAGAGCCCGACCACCACAAGCACGACAAAGCCGATGATCCAGTGCCTGCCCTCTACCTTGAGCCTCCGGTTCAGTACCAGGTACGAGAGGAGATAAACAATCATCAGCAAAAGAAAGCCCGTCCAGACCCAGTTAATCTTACCCAGCTCGGGCTTTGTGAATCCATATTCGTTGGATTCCGGCACCTCAACCCTCAGAACCTTTCCTGAATTACCGTCGACCTTTGCAACGATATCTGGGTATTCGAGCTCTGACCTCACCCTCTCAATGCTCCACCACCCGACCAGGTACACCCCATTGCTCTCGATGATGGTTGCTATCGCATTGGAATTCTCATTTAGGAATTCTTTAACCTTTGGATGCTCCAGCGATTTCTGTATCACGTTGTCCATTGGCACCTTGCAGCTCATATTCAGGCACTCCCTTATGCAGTTTTCTATCTGGTTGGGGCAGCCCATGAATCCGCCATAGCCCTGCAGGTATGTCAGGTCGCAGTCATCCTCCCTGAAGCCGACGAATACCTTGTCGCCTATGAAGGTCCTCGGGACGCCGCTGGCGCTGGTGTTGTACTCCTCGGCCATCTTCCTGAAGAGCTCCATGTTCTTCCCGGCCTCCAGATATTTCACCTCCAGCTGCGGATATATCCCCTCAAGCTCCTCGAGAAACGGCTTCTCTGCCGCGCAGTGGGGGCAGGTCGAGCTGTAGAAGAAGTAGATAACAGCCCCCTCTCCCTCATCCGAATTCACCGGCATTGAAAGCAAAACGAGCAGGATGATAAGGGAAAATCTTCTATCCATGTAATAATCTTCTACTGGAAAACTAAATATTGCCGTATTTTTAAATCCATTTTCTATAATGATTAATAATTAAAAATGGTGAACATAACACTTGATGCGGACAAATGCGAGGGCTGCGGAACCTGTGTCGATTCATGCCCGGTCAGCATATATACTATGGAGGACGGCAAGGCCAAGCTTACAGGAGACGTGAACGAGTGCGTTGTATGCAGAACCTGCGAAAGCTCATGCCCGACCCAGGCAATCAAAGTGGAAGAGTGAGATTCAGCAGACCGCCCACTATGAAGACGGTCAGCAGCATGATACCTGCTGACTTCAGCATTTTTTTGACACCTAATTCTTTCAGCATTACCGTAAAGGTGGCGATGCACGGGAAGTAGATACTCAGGATTACCGTCGATATGACAAGCTGCTTTGCCGTCATTCCCAATGGCAGCAACATTCCCATCGCCACGTCCTTTCTCAGGAACCCTATCAGCAGTGCTGCTATGGCATCCGGGGGAATTCCGAACCATGTAATGAACAGCGGCCCCAACAGGGACGAGAGCATGTCTATTATCCCCAAGAGATACAGGAGATTGGCGACAAAAACGCCGAAGAGAACGTACGGAATCGCCCCCGTCACGAATCCCCTAACCCTCATCATCGTCTTCTTCAGCAATGCTTCAACATCCGGCCTCCTGTAGGGCGGAATCTCCATCAGTATCTCCGGCCTCTCCCCCGGCAGGATTTTGTTTAGGATATAGCCGACCGCGACATAGAGCAGGGCAAGGACTCCGTATACAATCAGGATGTACTCCACCCCGAGCTTCCCGAGAATCCCGAAAATCATGCTCTGCTGGGCTGCGCATGGAACTGCAATGCTTATCAGGGTCAGAGCAATGAATCTCTGCTCCTTCGTCTCAAGAATTCTCGTCGACAGGGCTCCGGGAACGTTGCAGCCCAGCCCCAGCAACGACGGAACTATTGCCGAACCGTGCAGCCCTATCCTGTGCATAACGTTGTCGACCAGTACTGCTAACCTCGGCAGATAGCCGACATCCTCAAGAAGCCCCAGCATCAGGTAGAACGTCAGAACAAAGGGGAGCACCACCGCGAGAGGGATGTAAAGCCCCGTGGTTAACAGGCCGAGGGATTCAGTAAAATCCGGGATTCCTGCCGTGGTTCTCCCTATCAGCAGCTGGTAGACAATCCCGTCGCTGGGGAATCCGCTGAACAGACCGACTACCCACGGCCCGTAAATCCCGTTGAAGAATGGGTCGAGAAGGCTCCCAATCAGGAATTCCCCGGCCGCCACTATCAGCTGAAACGTCAGGAACAGAATCAACAAAGCGATGGGAATCCCGGTCAGCGGCTTTACAGTCGCGTCCCCAATTCTCTCCAGCAGCGTATGGTGCCTGTGTCTTACCACCTGGACCTCATCGATAGTCCTGCCGATGTCGGCCCACCTCTCCTCATCGGAGTGCTTATGAATCTTGGGAATCTTTACCTCGTGAATCCTCGAGACAAGCTCTTTTATCCCCTCTCCCGTAACTGCAACCGTAGGAACGACGGGGACACCCAGCCGCTCCTCCAGCTTTTCGGCATCAATCTCAATCCCCCTGTGCTTCGTGTCGTCCCACATGTTCAGGGCGACTATCATGGGAATCTTCCTCTCCAGGAGCTCCAAAGTTAGATAAAGGTTCCTCTCCAGGTTCGTCGCATCGATTACGTTTATGACAACATCTCCCTCCTCCAGCATCCTTGCGGTTACTTCCTCCGCTTTGCATCTCGGCTCCAGAGAATAGGCTCCCGGCGTGTCTATCAGTTCGGCACTCTCCCCGCCGACCTTCATACTCCCGCTGGTGAATTCTATCGTTGTTCCCGGATAATTCGAGGCGATTACATCCACGCCAGTAAGCCTGCTGAATACCACACTCTTTCCAACGTTCGGGTTTCCAACGAGAAGTACTTTCATTATTGAACCTCTACCAGAATCTTTCTTGCCATTCCCCTCCCCAGCGTTATCGTCATATTGTCGATCTTGATGACAATGGGCCCCCCCATTGGCTGCTTTGATTGAATCTCCACCATCTTTCCCTCTCTCACTCCCATGGTCCGGAGGTCTCTTCTCCTACCGTGACCTCTGCCTCTCCGGGAACCATGGCCCATACCCATCCTGTACGGACCATGGAATTCCTCAATCCTTACAATCTTTCCTCCTTCCCCCTCTTTCATCCTCGTAAGTTTTTTTTCCATCTTAGCCCCTAAGCTCGAGCACGTGCTCCCTGCAATCGTTCATCATGTGCTCCACATGCTTATCTACTATCCTGTAATATACATTCTTACCGACCTTCTTCGAGCTTACAAGGTTCGCCAGCCTCAGTATCCTGAGCTGATGGGAGACTGCAGACTCCGAGATGCGGGTCTTCTCTGCTATGTCCGAGACGCATAACTCCCCCTCTCCAAGGGTCTCGAAGATCCTCAGCCTCGTTTCATCCCCCAGGACCTTGAAGGTCTCCGATACCTCGGTAAGAACATTCATTTGAACATCTGAGTATATATTCAGATTTAGAGTTTAAAAAGCAGAAAACTCACCCCTCTTTTATAAAAATCACGTCGTCAAAGCCCTTGAAGTGCTCATCTCCAGAGACGAGTTTTGCCTCATAGATAATCGAGGTAGAATAGATTAATGCATCTATCGTGTATAGCTTCTTCTTGATCTTAAGGTCAGCAGCCTTTAGTGCTATCTCTTTGCTTATGTCGGCTATGATGCTCCTTGATGCTATGAATTCCAGTCTTTTCTCAGGCTTATGGCCCTCCCGCAGATATTTGTGTTTAATTTCAGTCAACGCTATCGCAGGGGTATATACCATTGCATCGCTTTCGACAAAATCCTTAATCTCGCTGGATTTCCCCCCAAAATATGCAATCCAGGCATATGAATCGAAGGTTAATTTCATCTTCATAAATCAGGATGCTCGTCAATGTGCCTGTCTCTTATCTCCATATTGAGCCACGGGTCGCATCCGTACATGCCCTTCTTTGGCTTAAAGAGTGCCTTTTTCAAGAGCGTGTTAACGCTCTTCGAAATGCCCCTCTTCCCATACCTCCTTACCAGCAGATTGTGAATGTTTTCATCCATCAAAACCGTGGTCTTTACAGAATTAGCCATAATATACTTTATGTTTTACGGTTTAAATATCAGAAATCCAGCTCGAACTCCTCGAGAATCCTGCCGTCCCGCATCATGTAAGTCTTGTTGAAAAATCTCTGAACAGAAAGACAAATAGCAAAACTGCCAGCATGCTTAGCACGAAGCCATAGAGAAATGTAAGCTCAGGGCTTAGGTACTCCCATAGAAAGCCAGCTATGACGCTTGATGGCAAGGTTGCTATTCCTATCAAAGAATGAAAAGTTCCAAGAGCTGTGCCTCTCAATCTCTCTTCAATAAGGTCAGAGACAAATGCTCTCTGATTTCCATCAATCAATGCATAGCTAAGCCCGTAAATCCCAAAGAGGATAAAGTAGCTGGGAAAGCTGCTCAGCCAGGCGAATCCAAGGCATGTCATGCCAAATAGAGCATAACCAAGAACCAGAATGTTCCTTCTTCCAATTCTGTCTGATAATATTCCTGATGGGATTGAAAAGCCAGCATAAACCAGATTGAACCATATATACAAGAGGAGCGGAAACGCAATCGATATTCTGGGATCTGAGAAGAACTCCATCGACCTCAGGATGAAGAACATGTAAGTGAAATTACCAAGCGCGAATATTGTCGCTATCACGAGGAACTTTCTGAATTCATCTGGCAGTGACCTCAGGCTTATTATCAGAGGTCTGCTCATCCTGCTTCTCTTCCTTTCCCTGACAAAAAACAGCGGAACTAGGGCAATAAAACCAAGGATTCCCGCACTAAGGAAGATAAGTTCAATCTCCATTCCAAGGAACCAGAATAGAATTAGTGCAAGGGCAGAGCCGACTATAGCTCCTGAGGTATCCATCGCCCTGTGAATGCCAAAGGCCTTCCCTCTCCTAGCAGTTGAGGAATCTGCAATAATCGCATCCCTCGGAGCCGTCCTTAAACCCTTCCCAACCCTTTCAACCGGCTTTAGGATAAGTATGTGCCACCATCGGGTTGAGAAGGCAAAAAATAGTTTCGCAATCGAAGACAAGAAATATCCAGAAAACACGAAAGGTTTCCTCTTCCCGGTTTTATCTGACCAGTAGCCAGAAATAACCATTAAAATACTTGAGATGGAATCACTCAGACCAGCGATAAGACCTATAACAAGACCAGCTCCTCCGAGCGAGGCGATGAAGATCGGGAGTAATGGCTGGATCATCTCACTGCTTATGTCAGTTATAAAACTGACTATGCCAAGCAGGAGAACGTTGATACTTACTCCTTTAAGAAGTCCTTTTTTCATGTATAGATATTAAAATTATAGATTAAACTCACCGAGGGAACTTTTCATAAACCTAGTTGTCGGTCTGTAACCGCCCTTGGGACCATGCTCGCTCCTTACCAAGTCAAGGCCCTTCAATATGTCCAGTTCCCTCCTTACGATGGCCATGCTGATTCCTGTTTCACTTTCAATCTCGGCAATCTTTACGCTCCTGCCGAGGTCTTTGTATCTGTTGACTACAGTAGCAAGAATCCGTTTCCTTCTGTCTGTGCACATACTGTTATGTAATAGTAACACTAATTTATAAATAGTATTACTATTTAAATACGAAATTCTAAATAGTAAGAAATAATAATGGAGATGAAAATGATTAACAAGAATATTTTATTGGTTCTGGGATTGGTTTTATTTTCCGGGATTGGAAGTGCGCACTTTACCATGGTCTTCCCTGGAGGGGATATGGATGTTACACCTGATGAGTACATAGCAGAGGTCGGTGAGACAAAGAATTTTGTGATTGTATGGGGCCATCCTTTTGAGCATATTCTCTTTGACATGGCCTCTGTCCCTGAGGTAAGTGTCAGGGACCCTGAAGGGGTCGTTACTGAATTAACGGTAGAGGAAACCAAGGTTGAAGGTTATAAAGCATATAAGACAAAATTCACGGTTGACAAGGAAGGGGACTGGATAGTTTCTGTCAGATATGAGGATGAAGACGAGCAGTTAATTGATCTGACAAAAGCAGTAATCCACTGCGGCGAGGAGGCATGGTTCGGCTGGGATTCTGTGCTAGGTGAGGAGGTCGAAATCTTGCCTTATACAAGGCCCTATGGAATCGAGGAGGGCTTTGTTTTTACGGGAAAGGCCATTGCTGATGGAGCCCCTCTTGCAGGAGCGTCAGTAGAAGTTGAGAGATACAACCTGAAGGAAAAAGGAGAAGCCATCGTGGCGGCAACGGAGGACAGATACCCGAATGACCCGCCGATGATATTCACCCGAGTGACTACCTCGAACGAGAAGGGAGAATTCGCCTACACCCTTGACGAGCCGGCGATATGGTTCGTAGGAGCGACGAAGGAGGTCGAGGACGGCTATGATGTCAGGGGGGTCATGATAGTCCCAGTTATTGAGGAATTTCCCTCTAAGGTTGAGGAAGGAGCAGGTGTTGCTACATCCGCCTTGGAGAACAGGATAAGCTCGCTGGAGAGCAGGATATCAGGACCTTCCTCAACACAGGCAGCTGGAGGGACTTCAGGAATTGTGTACATCGCACTTTTGGTCGGTATACTTGCAGCAATTCTTGCCTTGGTTGCGATTATGAAGAAATAAGAGCTTGGAAGTGTTACTAACAGTTAACAGTTTCCGGTAAGTGTTGGCTGACAACAAACACACCATCCGAACTGTTAACTTAACAACAAACAGGTCCTAGTAAGTGTTGGTTAACAACAAACATATTGCTGGAACTGTTGCCAACAACAAAGACACCATCCCAGCTGTTAAGTTAACAACAAACACTTAGCTCCATGTGTTCCGAACAGTAAACACTTAGGTTTAGCGAACTGTAATTACAGAATTACAGTTGTAAGCCCAAAATTACAGTTGTAATCGCAAAATTACACTTCCTTGGCAGAATTCCACAGGATTTGAATTCCAACCCTGCATGAATTCACAAGGCAGTGTGTGGAGTTTTATGATATTAAAATACATTTCATTACAATGGTCCACATATCCGACGGAGTATTGTCGGGGGAGGTGCTGGCTGCAGGCTGGTTAGTGACAGTAGTAGCGTTAGCCCTTACTCTCAGGAGGCTGAGGGCAGAGGAGATACCAAAGCTCTCGCTAACAACGGCGGCCTTTTTCGTGGCCTCCCTCGTACACGTTCCAATTGGTCCAACATCTGTGCATCTGATAATGAACGGCCTCGTTGGGGTTACTCTAGGTCCCCTTGTTTTCATTTCTGTCTTCATTGGCCTCGTCCTGCAGGCGTTTCTCTTTGGTCATGGCGGTATAACAGTTATTGGAGTAAATGCGATGAACATGGGTCTTTCAGCCCTTGCTGCCTATGCTCTGTTCAGGACGGGCAGGATGGAAAACAAGGTACGGGTGGGCGTGTTGGGCTTCCTTGCAGGTGGCTTGGCTGTCGCTCTGGCAGTTATTCTTACAGCCCTGGTTCTATTCCTGACAGGTGAGGAATTCACCGTGGTAGCAATAGCCCTATTAATCGCGCATATACCTATAATCATAATCGAAGCCATTATTGTAGGCTCGATAGTTGCATTTCTCCTAAGAGTAAAGCCAGAGATGCTGAAGTTGGAGGTGTCGGGATGAGTGCGCCGAGAAGTGTATTAACTCTTGCCAGTGAGAGTCTGGCCTGGGCAAAGGTTAGCCACCAGCCCAGCACCAAATCCCACGCATGGTCTGGTAACGGGCTATGCGATGCTGGGAGGCGGGAGGTATCGGGCTGCAACGTAAGTGAATGTATTGAGCCCCGAAATTTCACCATGTTCCGGAGTGGCCGATGCTCTTCATTCGGCAGCAGGCAATACTCCTGTGACCGACCTGAAAACGGGTCAATAAAGCATCCTAATGTGGATACCTACGCTCAGGATAAAGGGCGAGGTTGCAGGAACCCGGCGGGGTCTGAGGCAGTGGCAAGATACCAAATGGAGCTAATATGAACTCGGGAGAACCAGAGTGTTTACCTGAGAGTCCCTCAAAAGCTCTCTGGTGTAGGTGGCAACAAGCCTATGAACGGCAAGGAGCTGCGGAATATGCTCTGGTAGTCGGACTATCCCACAGTATTGATGAAGCCCCGTAATGGGGGTGGAGAGAAGGGGATAGCAGCAACACGCTAAGATGTGAGGACACATCTACTGCACACGGAGGCAGAAAGAAAGAAAGGATGAAAACAAAATTGCAGCTGATAACTCAGCGGGCCAAGGAGAATCCGGAGATGAGGTTTACGTCGTTAGCACACCATCTCAACAAGGATTTTCTGAGGGGGTGTTTTGGGGAACTGAAGAGGGGTAAAGCCCCTGGCATCGATAGGGTAACGGTTGAGGAATATGAAGTTAACTTGGAGGAGAACCTCATGGATTTAGTGAGCCGGATGAAGGCAAAGAGATACAGGCCCCAGCCTGCCAGGCGGGTCTACATACCGAAAGAAGATAAAGCCCTGAGAGGGCTTGGAATACCAGCGGTTGAAGACAAGATAGTGCAGATGGGAGTCAAGAAAATCCTTGAGGCAATCTTTGAGCAAGACTTCGTGGATGTATCCTACGGATTTAGACCCAATCGCAGTTGCCATGATGCGCTGGACGTGGTAGATAAGGCAATTATGACTGAGCCAGTCAACTGGGTTGTGGATATGGACATAAAGAGCTATTTTGACACCATAGACCACAAGCAG
>CAZJVE010000020.1:0-14634 GCA_964549685.1 uncultured archaeon
CGAGGTGGAGTTCTATGGTTTCGTTGATGTTGAATTCCTCTTTGTCCGCCTCCAGATTCACGGTGGTTGCGGAAATTCCCTGTATCAGCAGGAGAATTCCCAGGATTAGGATTGTTTTTTTCATCTATGAAAACACCTCATTAAGTTAATCCGATTCATCGTTTTTATCCTCTTTTTTGGCACGTTTTTTTGGGCCGACATTCATCTATTCGCGCTCTACTGGCGCATTACGACGGGTCGTTTGTGTTGGCGGCCTCAGTCATTCTAGCGACCTCAATGGATCAATGAAAAATCGAGGCTCGCGTTGCCGTGCCGTAAGCTTGATAATATGTTCCTCTTTTGAGCATCCAAAATATTGAAACCAGGAGTTTCCTTGCGACTGCAACTATTGCAATCTTCTTCCCCTTCTTTCTCTCAAGTTTCAGATAAATGTCTCTCATCCTGCCGGGGCTTTTGACTGCCTTATGTGCTGCCTGGACCAATATCCATCTCATAAGGCTTCTACCCTGCTTTGTTATCTTGCCAAACTTCAAAGTATTTCCTGACTGGTAGACTCTTGGCACCAGACCCGCATATGAGCATAGCTTCTCAGGAGTCTGGAAACGGCCCAGTTCTCCTATCTCGCTGGCGATGACTATTGCTGAGGTAAGTCCTATGCCAGGTGCTGACTGCAGTATCTCCATCCAGGGGCTGTCTTTCGCCATTATCCCAAGTTCCGTTTCTGTTGTCTCTATTCTTCGGTTCAGTTCGTCAATCAACTCCAGGTCGTGGTCAACGATCATGCGACTGCTGTTTCTCAGCTCGATGCTTTCAAGCAGTTTCCTGCCGCCTTTCCCGAAAAGGTCCGAGTAATGGTTCTGTACCCCTTCTCTCGCCAATACCGCATGTATCCTGTTCTTCAGCGATGTCCGCTGTTTCACCAAGGATACGCGATGCGAGACCAAAGCTCTCATATCCCTTATGTTCTTATCCGGCACGTATGACTCTGGAATCAGGTCTGCTCGCAGGAGATCGGCCAGTATCCTTGAGTCTATCTTGTCGGTCTTTATCTTCGCATCCGCTATTGCCTTACCTTCAAAGGATGAGCGACTACGACATCAAAGCCACCCTCGTCCAAGTAATCATAAATCGGCATCGAGACGGACGATGCCTCGACCACCATCTTAGAGTTTCCTTCGACTCTGTCAATCAGTTCATCAAAACCGTCCTCCGTATTGAGGAACCTGAGTTCATCCATCTTCTTGCCTTTCTCATCCAACATCGTTGCGTAACAAAACCTTTTATGTACATCTATGCCTACATACATTATCAACACCTCCTTTTTAGTTAATCGGTTAGTTAACTATTGGGGAGGTGTTTTCATGTCGTCATTCTAGTAAGTTCATCCCAGATTTTTCTAATTTCATCACCAAACTGCTTAGAGTTAAATTCAATAACAGTTTTCAATTCGATCATTGCCTGTGTCACTATGGGATTGTAGGGAATTCTACCAACTAGGAGAATTTTATTCTCCCTGCAAAATTCTTCTATCTCGTTACTTTTCCTTTCGTTGATGTCAAATTTGTTTATGCAGACGGCTGCCTTCACCTTGAAGTGCTTCGTGACCTCTAGGATTCTGCCGAGGTCGTGGATTCCCGAGACGGTCGGTTCCGTCACTATGAAGGCTAGGTCGACCCCTGCAAGGGATGCGATGACTGGGCAGCCGATTCCAGGGGAGCCGTCTATCAGGATGAGTTCCTTACCCTCCTTTTCTGCAAGTTGCTTTGCCTTCTTCTTTACCTCTGTAACGAGCTTCCCGGAGGCCTCCTCGCCGATGTTTAGCTGTGCGTGCACGAACGGGCCGAACCTTGTTTCAGACAGGTAGAGTTTCCCTGCCTCCCGGTCGGCCATCTCTATGGCCTTCTCGGGGCAGACGAAGGCGCAGGCGGCGCACCCCTCGCATCTTACAGGGATTGGGTTGAAGTTTTCATCTATTGCATCGAACCTACATGCTTCCCTGCACTTGCCGCATTCGATGCACTTTGACTCATTCCTCCGGGGGATTCTCAGAGCGAAGAAGGGCTCCTCCTTCAGGATTTTCGGCTGCAGTATTATGTGAAAGTCCGGAGCATCGACATCACAGTCCGCGAGGACGGCATTTTTTGCTAGTGAAGAAAAGCCAGCTACAATGGTTGTCTTTCCAGTGCCTCCTTTACCGCTTATGACAAGTATCTGCCTCATTTTATCTTCCCCTCCAGCCATCCAATCTTTACATTTTCTCTCATATCAAACTCAGGAACATGGGGTTTGATGTCCAGCAGAGGGGTTCCATCTAGGACATCTATCCCCTCAACCTTCAGGATATTTCCCTTTATTTCTATCAGCTTTACTATGGAGAGTCCAATCGGATTTGGTCTCCATGGCGCCCTGGTAGCGAAGAGTCCTCTCAGGTTTTCATCCAGGTAAGGTTTTACATGAAGTTCATAACCCTCAGACTTATGAAAAAGGTACAGCAGCATTATATGGGAAAACCCCTCTAGGTCCTTTAGGCCAGCTTCGTATTCCTTGAAGACCTCAACATCTCCAGTCTCCTTTGAGAAGGGAGGTTGAATTGGCATCCCTTCCCTGACATTGTAAGGGGAATGAATGACTCCTATTGGTTTAAGCTCCGGTTTCATCTTTTTATTCCTTCAAATAGTTCAATGAGTTTCTCCTTCCACTCGGGCATTTCATTTACAAAAGAGATTCCCTCCGAGTAGAGCTCCGCTATTCTCCGGTCCTGGGGGATTCTCAGCAGGACTGGGATGCCCTCCTTCCTGCAGAATTCCTCGGTTTCCTGGTTGCCTATGCCGTCCCTGTTTATTATGACTCCGAAGGGAATCTCCAGGTTTCTGCATAACTCAATCGCGATTCGTAGGTCATAGAGGCCGAAGGGTGTCGGCTCTGTGACGAGGATGCAGTAATCAACACCGGAGAGGGCCTCGATGACGGGGCATGCTGCTCCAGGTGGAACATCAAGGATTGCGATTTTTTCTTTGTTGGTTTTTTCCTTCAGTTTTTTGATGAGCGGGGTTGACATGGCCCCCCCTATCCTAAGAAGACCGCGGAGGAACTCGACATCTCCATGGCCTCTCTCTATCACGCCGATTGGCCTTTCCTCTTCATTGATTGCCCCTTGGGGGCAGGCCCTCATGCAGAGGCCACAGCCGTGGCATAGCTCCTTGAATACCATTGTGCTTCCGGGGATTGAAGCTATTGCATTGTACTCGCAGAGCTTGGCACATATGCCGCAGTGGTTGCATTTTTCAGGGTCTATGACCGGGACCGGGATTGAGACCTCCCCGACCTTCTCAAGCCCGATGTTCAGAAACAGGTTTGAGTTCGGCTCTTCGACATCGCAGTCTATCAACTGGACATTTTCGAGAGACAATGCAAGATTTACGGCCACGGTAGTCTTTCCAGTCCCTCCCTTTCCGCTGGCTATTGCTATGATCATCTTTCGTCCCTATCCTCCAAATACGAGCCTCACAACCAGTATCAGCATAATGCCTGCAACAAAGGCAAAGAAGTGTAACAGACCTGTCTTAAGACTTTCTCCGTGCTTTACTTCGGGAATTAAATCCGAGGAGGCGATGTAAATGAAGTTTCCAGCAGCAAAGGGTAATAGGAATGTTATGTCCATACTATTCGATAGAAAGTAGGCCAGAAGACCACCTGGGATTATGGTAAGTGCTGAAAAAAAGTTGAATAATAAAGCCCTGTACTTTTTCCATCCTCCATGGATTAGTATGCCAAAGTCACCCAACTCTTGAGGAATTTCGTGCACAGCGCATGCTATCCAGGTAATTATTCCTACCGGTACACTGACCATGAAGGACCCCGCTATGGCTAAACCACCGATAAAATTATGAATTCCATCAGCTATAAGGATTAGATAGGTCACGGGCTTCTTATGCTCGCAGGGAACCTTGTGGCAGTGGTGCCAGTGAAGGAATTGCTCGAGCAAGAAGAAGAGTGTGAATCCAAACAACAACCACAGAAACATATCAAGTCTGGGCCCCACCTTAACCATAGTTTCAGGAATTAAATGCAAAAATGCACCTCCTAATAAAGCCCCTGCGGAGAACGCTACTAGAGGGAGGAGTATCTTCTTTAGTAATTCTTCCCTCAAAAATAGAGTGATGAGACCTACCCAGGCTATCAGACTCATGGCAAGAGTACTTCCAAATATCCATAGCAACGTGTCCATAATTTACTACCTCAGGTTATAATCATTTTTCAACGACTTTTCCTTCGACGTTCGCTTCCATCTGCCTCCCTTGCCGCTGGCAATGGCTATTTTCATATCAATCCCCGAACGAGGCCGGATAGAAAGTCGATGATGCTGTCGATGATGGTCTTCCTTGCAGGGATTGTTGATGTTGTTGTAGGTAGGGTTGTTGTCGGTAATGTTGTTGATGTTGTAGTGCTGGTGGAAGTGGAGGTGCTTGTTGTGCTGGTCGTTGTTGTGCTGCTTGTCGAGCTCGTTGTTGTTGTCGTCTCGTTCCCCAGGACGGTGAAATTCGCCCTGTCCCTGACCCCGCCGAAATTCGCCTCGGCATAGTAGCTTCCTCCGTCCTTCGGGAAGAAGTAGAAGTCCCTCACCAGGTCATCGGTGAGGGCCCCCTTCTTGGGGCAGGTGGGGCACTGGCTGTACGCCATTTTGCTGTAGATGGTTTTGACTAATTCAAATTTATTAGGCTCTATCTCCCTGTAGACTGTAAGAGTCCCACCTATCGGCTTATCAGGATACACTTCAAGATGGAACCCTATCGTTTCATTGACCTTTAACTCATCCTTATCTGCTTCCAATTCTACAGTAGTTGCAGCAATCCCCTGCACCAGCAGAAGAATTCCCAGCAGCAAGATTATCTTTTTCATTCCGGCCGCCTCCTCAATACCTCGGCCTTGTCGACGCCCTCAATCTCGGGCCTTTCAGAGGTATAAACTGTAATTGCATTCAGGTCCTTAAATTCCTTTGCTATCCTGTTCATCTCCTCTGGGGAGATGGGTTTGACAGGGCATGGCCTCAGCGGGGTGTTGAGCTGGACCTCGTCGGGAGAGAACTCCCTCGCGAGCAGGGCCATCTCATCCGCGTAATTTTTATTGTCTTCGATGAACATGAGCTGAAGAGAAAACTTCCCCTTGAACTCGTCCCTGAATTCCTTGATTCCAGAGAGGATTGAATTGAAGTTTATGTCCTCGGCCGGCCTGTTTACGATTTCCAGGACATCCTGGTTCGGGGCGTCGAGCTTTGCTATGACGTGGTCCAGTTTCTTCAGTTCGTTCCTTACCTCCTCCTGATGAAGGAGTGTGGAATTCGTCAGGATTGCGATTGGTAAGTCAGTCAATCCTCTAATCATTTCCGTTGCCTCGCCAAGATTCTTTGCGAGGGTCGGCTCCCCGGTTCCGGAGAGGGTTATGACGTCTATCTCAGCTTTTCCGAGAACGTCTTCGATGTCTTTCCTGACCCGGTCAAGGTCGATGAAGTTTCTTCTCTCAGAGGTTTTGTGGATTGTAGTGCCTAACTGGCAGTAGACGCAGTCAAAGCTGCATGTTTTCTCGCTGCAGATTAAATCCACTCCCAGAGACTTGCCCAGTCGCCAAGATGGGACTGGACCGTAGACGGTTTTCATTTCAATGCCCCAAGTTTTCCTTCGACGCTCGCTTCTTTACCCCTTCTGTCATCAATCTTTATCTCAGTAACTACTCTCTTAGCTCCTGCCCTGAATACCGCCTCGTGGGCCAGTTCAACGGCCTTGAATAATTCCTCCAGGCTTTCTGCCTCTATCACGGTTCCCATTGCACCTGGTTTCACCTTTACATTCCGCTGCTTTAGCACATCAACGGCTACCCTCACGTAATCGCTGACACTGGCATCGGTCGTCCCCAGCGGGATTACGCTAAATTCCGCGATAATCATGTTTCTTTTTATCACCCTCTCTTTTCACGGAGCTCCACATCCAGTCCTCCTGGAAGCCCTTCATGTACTTCGAGTAGAAGTCCTCCACGTCCTCCTTTTTGAACGAAAAGCTGTAACTATCGCAATAGTCCACGAGAGCGTCATATGCCTCGTTTATCTCCTTCATCTTCTCGCCGGATTCTTTGCCCAGGTCGGGGTGGTGGTCCTTAGTAAGTTTCCGGTATGCTGCCTTGATTTCCCTCAGGGTTGCTCTTTTCCCCAGGCCAAGAACCTTCCTCGCCTTGTCTATATGCTCAAATTCTTCATCCATTTTTTACTTGCTATCCAAACAAATTCCTGAATCTTGATACGAATGAATTTGAAGTGGTTAATCCCTTGCTCTGAGGGATATCCTCATCCAGCACATCATATATCATCTTGAGATATCTCTGATTGCTTGGGGCACCTGTTACGCCGGATTTTTCTCCGGTTTTTGTGTTTGTCAGGATTATTGTCGGCACGCTTCTGATTCCATAACTTCTTGCCCTTCTTTTGGCATACGACTTTGCCGTATTCATCTCCTTCCATTCGACCCTTGCCTTCAGCTCCGGATTTTCGTTAAGAACCTCCTTCGTAGCCTTAACCGCCGCAGGACAATGCGGACATGTTGGGGAGGTAAATATCTCTATCTCCAGGTCTTTCATTTTGTAATAGATTGTGCATATTGTTATACAAAAATCTGTTTTATCTTCTCCTCAATATGCTCCTTCGGGACTGCCCCGACCAGGGTGTCTGCCACCTGCCCGTTCCTGATGAAAAGCAAGGTGGGGATGGACATTATCCCAAATTTCATCGCAAGCTCCCTCTGCTCGTCGACGTTTATTTTCCCGAAGACTGCCCTGCCCCTGTAATCCGCTGCCAGCTCCCCTATAACCGGCTCAATCATCTTACAGGGCATGCACCAGGATGCCCAGCAGTCCACTACGAGTAGAGGATATTTCCCTAGCAGTTCAGTAAAATTCTCGTTGGTTATCTCAACGGGTTCGTTTGGATAAGTGGTCTTCTTTGCCATTTCCTCCTTTTTCCTTTCCCTTATTTTTTCCAGTTCCTTATCCATTTTTGAATCCTTTTATAACATACAGGGAAGCGTATCTTTTGTCCTGAGTGGAAAATATCTCCTTCCCTTTGATTCCGAGGAAGTATTCATCCTTGACCGTAAAATATTCAGAAGCTTTTTCCTTGATTCCCCTGAGATCCATATTTATCATCATATTAAAATACGAATCATTTTTTCTAGCATGTTCCTTGAAATACTCTGATTTGGGATTTATGATCATGGCAAGAATCTTACCTTTGTCTTTAAGAACCCTGTATGCTTCCTCAAAAGCCGTTCCATAGTTAGGAATGAATTCCAAGCTCGTAAGATAGAATATCCCATCAAATGAATTATCATCAAATGGTAAATTTTCTGCATTGGCGTGAACGAATTCCTTCTCGCTTTGTTTTCTGGCCTCCTTTAACATACTCTCTGATAGGTCAATTCCCACGATATCGAAATCGGGTAGTTTCTCTTCTACTACCCCTATACCGCAACCAACATCGAGAATACTATTACAAGAACGGAACTCCTTCCGGATGTATTTAACCTCCTCGTCTATCACCCTTCTGCCAAACTTCGTGGAATAGAATTCTATGTGGCTGTTTGAGAGATGTGTATCGCTCATCTTCATCTAATGCCTGCCGCACTGCCCCTCGCCGTGGGAATCGCTTCTGAATTCGTGCCTTGAGCAGGCGCTTCCATCACCGGCCTCCTGAATTTCTCCGTTCTCCCACTGGGAGATTGCGTCCCTTACCGTGCCATGGGCACCGATATAGACCTTTATACCGCTCTCTTTGAACAGGTCCATGGCTCTCCAGCCAAGCCCAGCGCATAAGAGGATGTTGACTCCATTATCGGCCAGTAACTCAGGTGGATAACCGGAGCCGCCCATGTGGTGGCTCGTGTTCTCGATGGCCTTGGCCTCCTTGGACTCTGTGTCGTAGATTGTATAGTGGGTCACTCTTCCAAAGTGCTCTCCAACAGGCTCTTCCATGCCTCTCTCCCCGTCGGTTGGTACTGCAATTTTCATCTATGAAAACACCTCTTTAAGTTAATCCGATTCATCGTTTTTATCCTCTTTTGGCACGTTCTTTTTGGGTCGACATTCATCTATTCGCGCTCTACTGGCGCATTACGACGGGTCGTTTGGTGTTGGCGGCCTCAGTCATTCTAGCGACCTCAAAGGATCAATGAAAACTCGAGGCTCGCATTGCCGTGCCGTAAGCTTGATAGTATGTTCCTCTTTTGAGCATCCAAAATATTGAAACGAGGAGTTTCCTTGCCACCGCTACTATGGCAATCCGCTTCCCCCTCTTCTTTTCCAACTTTAGGTAGATATCTCTCATCCTGCCTGGGGACTTGATTGCCTTGTGAGCGGCCTGAACTAGTATCCATCTCATGAGACATCTTCCCTGCTTTGTTATTCTGCCATGTCTCAGAGTGTTGCCCGACTGGTAGACTCTTGGAACCAAACCAGCATATGAGCATAACTTTTCGGGACTATGGAAACGATCCAAGTCGCCTATCTCACTCAGTAGGAGTACTGCTGAAAAAGGACCTATTCCTGGAGCAGACTGAATAATGTCCATCCAGGGACATGCTCTTGCTCTTCTCTGGAGTTCTGTCTCTGTTAAGCCTATCCTCTGGTTCAGTTCGTCAATCAGTTCCAAGTCATGATCGACGATCATACGACTGCTATCCCTCAACTCGATGCTCTCAAGCAGTTTCCTACCGCCTTTCCCAAACAAGTCCGAGTAATGGCTCTGTACACCCTCCCTTGCTAGTACTGCATGTATCCTGTTCTTCAGCGATGTCCGCTGTTTCACCAAGGATACACGATGCGAGACCAGGACCCTCATATCCCTTATGTTCTTATCTGGCACGTATGACTCCGGAATCAGGTCTGCTCGCAGGAGATCGGCCAGTATCCTTGAGTCTATCTTGTCCGTCTTTATCTTCGCATCTGCTATCGCCTTTGTTTTCAAAGGGTGAGCGACTACAACATCAAAGCCGGCATCATCTAGGTAATCATAAATTGGAGTTGAGACAGACGAGGCCTCAACTACCACCTTAGAGTTCCCTTCAACCCTCTCAATCAGTTCGTCAAAGCCATCCTCTGTGTTGAGGAACCTGAGTTCATCCATCTTGTTACCTTTCTCGTTCAACATCGTTGCATAACAAAACCTTTTATGCACATCTACACCTACATACATTATTAACACCTCCTTGTTAGTTAACGCTCGATTAACTATTGAGGAGGTGTTTTCATGTCGTCATTCTATGCTCTGCCCCGGCCCATTCCTTGTCCGCGGCCCATTCCTCCGCCCTGACCTCGGCCCATGCCTCCGCCCATTCCCATTCCTTGGCCCTGGCCCATGCCGAAGTGGCCCTCGACGGTAGAGTCTGAAACGGGCTTCAACTCCCCGCTGAGGTATTTGGTAACGGCATCTTTTACGCTGCCCTGGGCCTGAACCATCTTTATCCCAGCCGAGGAGAGGATTCTCGCTGCGTTCGGGCCAAAATTTCCAGCCATCACTGCTTCTGCCTTCTTCTCGGCTATAAACTGAGAGGCCTGGATTCCTGCCCCTCCTGCAGCATCAGAAAATTCATTTGAAATTACCTCTGCGCCTTTTATCTCGTTGCCCTCGGCCTCCACCATAGTAAAGACGGGGCATCTCCCGAAGAAGGGGGATACCTCGTCATCGAGGCCTCCTTTTGTCGTTGCAACCACAATTTTCATTTTTCCTTCTCCAGGTCTTTCAGCCTCTGCTTTATCTCCTTCAGCTGCTCCTCTAAATCGGACATTACGTTCTTCAGATAGGTTCTCTCCTCCTCCACAGAGGGCTCACTGTAGACCGGTGCAGGGCCGTAGAATCCTCTGCCGTATGCAGGGAATCTCCTGAATCCCATCCCCCTGCCGAGGCCTCTTCCGAGGCCAAGCCTCGGTGCCGGGTTTGCATAGCCCGGTGCTGAATAGCCGGAGCAATAACCGGCCCTCCTTCCCGTCATAGGGCCCTCTCCTCGAGGCCCTGTTCCATCGCCTGCTGGCATTTTTATCACCTCTTTTTATTATGAATATATATTCAAAACTTAAATATTAACGTATTTCCTCAAAACCGTTCTTTTCTGTTACAATCTGTACTTTTATGTCCGGAAGATGTTTCTTTGCCGCCTTCCCGAGCTCGTGCATAAGCTCGACGGATGGGCTTTTTATTTTCTCGTATTCCGGATCCAGTGTCCTTTCGGCTCTGAACTGCTGCAGCGTGTAGAGAGAAAAGCCGGTGTCTTTTACGACCTTTGCAATCTCCTCTATGTCCTCCTTGCTGTCGATGAGGCCCGGCACTATCGTGGTTCTGGCCTCCTTCTTTTTGTCCCAGCCCTTCAGGACGGAGAGGCTTTTCCTAACCCTGGCGACAATCTCCTCCCAGTGCTCCGGCAGCCCCGCGACCCTTCCGTACCTCTCGTCGAGGGGCGCCTTAATGTCCGTCGAGAAGAAGTCCAGATACTGCAGCGAATTCCCCAGCATCTCGGGGAAATACAGGTTGGTGTCTATCTTCAGCAAGAGTTTTGTTTCCGATTTTATTCTTTTCAGTAGCTCGATGGTTTCCTCCTGCAAGAGGGGTTCTCCACCCGTCACAGAGACGGCATCGACCAGGAAATTATCCTTAAGCTTTTCCATAATTTCATCTACTTCGATCTCTCTGCAGTTCTCCTCCTCGAGCACGAGCTCCCTGTTCTGGCACCATGGGCAGCGTAGGGGGCAGCCGCATAGATATACAACGGCTGCCGACTTCCCTGGATAGTCCAGCGTCGAGTGGTCGACTATTCCTGCGAAGTTTATCCTTGTCATTTGCTGAACTCCTCTATAGCATCTAGCACCATCCTCATGCATGTAAGGGCGGGGCCACCGGCCATCAGGACCGTTGCAAAGCACGCCTCGACAATCTCGTCCTTTGTCGCTCCTGCGTCAAGCGCTCCCTTGGTGTGGATGGCGATGCAGTAGTCGCATCCGGCAGCAAGCGCCACCGAGAGTGCTATAAGCTTCTTCACCTTCACCGGCAGGGCGCCATCCTCCTCCACGGTGTGCCTCTTCAGCACGCCGAACGGTCCCATCAGTCTCTGGTAGTCCTTTCCAAGATACTCCATGGTGCTCTTTGATTCTTCCAGTTTGTCTTCCATGTATCCCATTTATGTTCACCTCGTTTTAATCTAATTTTATTGCCCCCTCCTCCGGCAGCCCCTTCCCCTGCCTACGATCTCATAGTCGCCGCCCTCGATCCTTATCAGCTTGCAATTCACCAGGGCGTCGGAAATTTTGCTCCTTGCGGAGTTGAGAATTCTGTTGAATGTTGGCTGGGATATTCCCATCCTCTTGGCAGCTTCCTCCTGCTCAATCCCCTCGAAGTCCTTCAGCCTGAGGGCCTCGAACTCGTCCATCGTCAGGACGGATTCCTCCAAATCGAATGCCCTTATACCTACGGGCTTGAACGCGCATATGCTGGGCTCGGAGAGAATCCTCCTGCACCTCCTTGGGCGTGGCATGTTATGAATATATATTCAGAAGAATAAAAGCTATCTAGATGTTACTGATGCTCATGCCTTCTCTTCAGCCTGTCGATGTCCCGGTGAGTATGCTCGTGTATGTGGAGGTGGACGTGTCCACCTTCTGTCTCGATGGTTCTTGTGAGATTTTTAATCGCCTCGTCAATGGACAGGGGTATGTCCCCCGTGCTATACCCAAAACAGGAAAGCACCTCGAAGAGTTGTGTAATTAACGGTAACTCGAGATTTGCCTTCCACAACAGTTCCTTGTCGGTGAATATCTCCCGCGGGGTTCCCTCCCGGATTATCTTCCTGTCCAGGACGTAGACCCTGTCAGCAATCTCTGCCACGGAATTAACGTCGTGCGTTGCGATTACTATCGTCTTTCCCTCCTTCTTCAGGGCCTTTATCAGGGCTATTATGTCGCGCTTGCTCCTGGGGTCGAGGTTGGAGAGGGGCTCGTCAAAGACGAGAATTCTCGGTTCCATGGAGAGTATGGTTGCTATTGACGCCTTCTTCTTCTCCCCGAAGGACAGGTTGTGGGGGCACCTCTCCCCGAGGTCCGGGAGGCCGACGCTCTCCAGTGCTGATGAAACTCTCCTTTTAACTTCCTTCTCAGGAAGCCCGAGGTTCATTGGACCGAAAGCAACGTCATTGAACAAAGTGGTGGAGAAGAGCTGGTCGTCGGGGTCCTGGAACACAAGTCCTATATCCTTTATCAGTTCCCAGGTATCCTTTCCCTCGATGCTGCTGCCGAGAATCTCCACCACGCCATCCCCCCTGAGAATCCCGTTCAGATGCAACAAAAGGGTGGACTTCCCTGCGCCGTTTGGGCCGAGGACTGCTACTGACTCGCCTTCCTCTATCCCGAGGCTTATATTCCTGAGGGCCTCCGTACCGTCTGGATAAACATAGCTCAGGTTCTTTAATTCTATCGATGCCGGCATTTTAGAGTACATGCAATGAAACTGCGAAAATTATGACTATAATTCCCTTCACATAGTCGACATTCTTAATCTCGAATTCGGCCAGGGAATTCACGACCCCCGAATAGCCCCGGGAAATCATGGCCCCATAAACTCTCTGCGCTCTCTCATAGCTCCTCACGAACAGCATGGCAATTGAATTCCCGATTGTTATCATCGTGCGCATATCCGTCCTCCCCTGAAACCCTCTTGCCTTTAACGAGGTGAACATCCTATGAATCTCATCAGCGAAGAGGAATATGTAGCGGTAAGTAAACTGGACTGTCTGAATCAATTTGTTCGGTACCCTGAGCTTTTCCATGGCCTTCAGCACCTGCTCGAATCTGGTTGTAGATAACATCGCAAGGGCAAGGAGTATCGCCGAAAATGCCCTTAGGGCAACCAGTGCCCCCTTCTCAACACCCTGGCTGGCGGTAATGGACAGGACAATGAAGATAAACAACACGAAGAGGAAAACCCACCTCATGCGCTCAAGAACAAAATTCAGCGGAATTCTTGAGATTAGAATGATGAGGAAGGATAGGATTAACCCTAAAGCTGCCGGAATCAAATCGTCCAGCAGTACTATCGAGAATATCAGAAGCAGGATGGATGTCAGTTTAACCCTCGGGTCCCACCTGCTCAATGGGCTTTCAATTCCTGCATACCTGTCAATCTCATCTAGTTTAGGCATTCTTCTTTCTTGTTAGATAAAGCATCGCGATTCCTGCCAGTCCAAGGAGATAGCCGAGCCCCGCTATTATCCCTTGGTAGGGGGATAGTCCGGTTTCTCTTCTAATCCCTTCGCCTGCAGACTGCATTGATGTCATGTTAATAATCTCCTCGACTCTGTGACCGGGAAGGTCAGTAGATTCGATTTCGACTCTGTAGGTATCAGCTCCGATCTTCGGCGGGAAGCCGTATTCTCCCTTCTCGTCAGTAACGCCTTCAAGGTAGAATTCCTCGATGCCGTCTTTTATCGCATATATCCTGGCTGTTCCGTCTGCTATGGGCTTCCCTCCCCCGAACCAGGACTTCACCCTTATCTCCCCGATTCTGCTGCTTATATGCACTCTATGGGCAGCTGCCATGCCTGAAAGGATTAGTAATATGGTCAATGCTATCAAAAACTTTTGTCGAGTAGACATTTTCAACAATCCTCCTTATTTATTTTCATTTTGATTGCTTAATGCCCCTCACAGAACCGTGCTTGCGGTTTTCCCACACACGGCTCTTCAGCAACACATCCTCAGCACGAGGACAGGGCATAGGTGTTGTGATATATCCTTGGCGTAGGCAGAGGATTCCATTCCAGGAAGCGTAAATATTGCTCCCAGTTATAGCTCCTCTTCTGGCTCCGGCGGTTTATCCACTTATGGGCAAGTCTCTTTGTGCAGGCATAAAATTTCTGCAACTCCCTGAAGTTTCCGCTTATCCCATAGTATCGGTAGTGGCCTGTCAGCTTCATCTCAAGTATCCGCCACCATTCATCCATCTTTACCAGATTTCTGACTTTCCTCAACCACTGGTTCATCGCTTTCGTCTTCTGTCTGAACCTCTTAGTGCTGGTCTTCCGACCCAACCTGAACCTGCCTCCCCGGGTTTTACAGCAATAGTGTGTGAACCCAAGGAAGTCAAAAGTTGCCACTTTCCCTCTCTCACGTCGAGATTTCCACCAGGTATTACGACCGAACTCTATTATCTGGCTCTTGCTCTCTGCAATCTCCAGCCCAAATCTCTCCAGCCTTTGCCTTAGCATTCCCTTGAATGCTGTCGCTTCATCACCATACTGAAAGCAAACTATAAAGTCATCAGCATAGCGTGTCAGCTGGGCAAAGCCTCTCAGTCCCTTCCTGACCTCATCTTCAAACCATATATCCAGTGCATAGTGAAGGTATATGTTAGCGAGTATTGGACTTAACACCCCACCCTGGGGTGTGCCTTTATCCGTCTCTATATACTTGCCTTCCTCCATTATGCCCGCTCTCAGGAAGCGACCGATTATACTCAGGAAACTTGGGTCCACTATCCTTCGCTTCAAGCACATCATCAGCTGCTTGTGGTCTATGGTGTCAAAATAGCTCTTTATGTCCATATCCACAACCCAG
>CAZJVE010000021.1:0-9530 GCA_964549685.1 uncultured archaeon
GAGAAGTTTATAGCAGAGATTGACCGCCACTACAAGAGGTTTGGTTTCAGCACCCGGGCCGAGTTCATGAGGACCGCAATCCGCAATGAGCTTGAAAAGAGAATCGAGCAGGACAAGTCTCCCCAGAAGAACATAAAGGAGATTGAAATCCGGAAGAAGGCCAAGGCGGTAAAGGACGACAGGAGCGACTTTGGCCTCTTGAAAAGAGAGATTTGGCGCTGATTCAGGGTCAGTGGGGGTGCGCTAGATGTCACATAGGACAGTAGCGCTCCATTTCCCCCCTTCCTCCTTTATCAGCATCTCGTGATAGGTAATGGCCTTAATCTCGGTCTCAATCTTGTGCCTGTCAGCATCGAATTTCTCACCCTTTGCTACTGCAGAAAGCCTCTTGTCCCGGATACTGACATCAAAATCCCTGAAGACAAGCCCCTCGGTCTCGAACAGAAACAGCAGCTCTGAGAGGAAGTCGTGCAGCAGAACCTCGAGAGAATCGGCCTTCAGCTTGATTTCTTTCTGCTCCTTAACAGCCACGCTCTCCTGCTCTATGACAGCGGTCCACATGGCCCTCGCGGAATTCTCGAAACACTCGTCAAGCGAACCCCCCCATGCCCTGAACCTCAAGTCGGCAGTATGCTCCAGAAACTCAAATTTCATTCTTAGATGTCCTTGTCCAGGACGTCCAGAACCTCGCTCTTTACGGAGACCTTTCCTCCAGTTGGCTCGGCCAGCACCTTGTTGCAGACAAGGCACCTCACGCCGCTCGAGGAGCAGTCGAATATCGCCTGCTCGTTGCCGCAGTCGTTGCATTTTACTCTGAGAAACCTGCTCCGTGTATCTTTTTTCTCTCTCATTTACTCCACCTCCGCTCTCTTCTTCGACCTCGCGGCATAGATCCTCTGCTGCTTCTTCTTGCACTCGCTGCAGGTTATGATTATGACCGGCCTCTTGCCTATCTTGTAGTTCGGCTTCTTCGGGGTTCTGGGGGAGCCTCCGTAGCCTGCCTTGACAGAGGCGTACTTCCTCCTGCCCCGGTTCATGCCCCTTTCCTTCCCCTTCCTGTCCAGCTTTACGTCGTGCTCCAGATGCTTTCTGCACTTCGGACAGTAGGTCTTTATCTTTGGTGGTACCTTCATGTTTGATTCCTACCTGTTAAATTCCCCCGCTTTACGCTGGGGAATTCCTAATGCGTTATGTGGGGCTGAGCATAGCGAATGCCCCACAAACTCGTTGCGGTGTAAACTGACGCAACAGTTTGGGCCCGCGGAGATTTGAACTCCGGACCTTTCGATTTCTGCTCTGTGATTGTTATTATCAGTCGAACGCTCTAACCAGGCTGAGCCACGGGCCCCCGATGATGGTTAAAATTAATGGAATTGATGTATATAAACTATCCCCTTTTCTTGCTGGGGCATTCGGGATTTATGCAGAACCTGAACGGCTTGCCCCTGCCGAACGTCGTCAGTATCGCATAGCCGCACTCCTTGCACTCGCCCGCAATCTTTATGTTTCCCTTTGGCAATGAGATGGTACATCTGCACTCCGGGTAGTTGTTGCAGCCCACGAAGTAGCCGCCGAACCTCGATTTCCTGAGAACCAGGCTGCCCTCGCATTTCAGGCATTTGCCGAGGGACTCGTCCCTCTTCTCACGCAATGCTCTGGCAAGAGACACTCCAATCTCGCCCTCCTTACCTGCGAATTCCTTGCATATCTTTGTGAGGGCGTCCCTGCCGTCGTCCATGACCTTCTGGCTCTCCACCTTCCCCGCCTCTATCTGCTCCATATCGTGCTCGAACTTTCTGGTTAGTTTCTCGCTCAGCACCTCGGGGCAGAACTTGTCCAGTGTATCTGCAACGCCCATCCCCAGTGGAGTGACCTCTATCGATTTCCCCTTGAGGTAGTTCCTCCTGAACAGGATGTCGAGTATCTGGCTCCTGGTAGCCTTGGTTCCGATGTTGCTCTTCTCCATCCTCCTTATTATCGATGCAGGGGTATATCTCTTTGGAGGTTTCGTCTCCTTGCCGTCCAGGGTCATCTTATCTACTTGCAAGACGTCGCCCTTGTGCAGCTCCGGCAGCTCCTCCTCCTCGAATTTGGCATAGGGTCCATAGTAGACGTGCCAGCCCTTCTCCACGGTCCTCGTCCCCTTTGCGATGAATATCTCTGAGTTATTGTCCAGCTCCACCTTCACGGTCTCCCTCTTTGCATCATCTCCAAAGGTTGCAAGGAACCTCCTGAGTATGAGGTCGTAGACCTTCCCCACCTCTCCATGCAATGCCCTTGGGATCTCCCCCGTCGGGTGTATTGCCGGGTGAGCAGCGTCCTTCTTCTTGCCGTTGTGGGGCTTCAGCTTCTTCTTCTCAAGCAATGAATTAACCAGCTCCTTGTACTGCGGAATCCTGGTCAGCTTCTTCATGATTGTCTTGTAGTTAATAGCCAGCGGAAGAACCTGGCTCGAGGTCCTTGGGTAGCTTATCAATGCGTTTGTATATAATTCCTGCGCGACCTCCAGCGTCCTCTTCGGGCTTATCTTCAGATGCTTGTAGGCCTCGGTCTGCAGCGTCGTCAGGTCGAATGGAACGGGCGGCAGCTGCTTGAACTGGCTCTTCTTGACCTCTGCAACCACTGCCGTCTTGCCGCAGTTCTCCTTTGCCTTTTTAGCCTTTTCCTCATCCCAGAACTTCTCTTCCTTATGCAGGGCCTTTACCTTATCCTTCTCCTTGCTTGCAAGCATCCAGAGCTCCCAGTACTTCTCGGGATTGAAGGCGTTAATCTTCTTGTCCCTCTCGGCAAGAATCTTGAGAGTGGGTCCCTGCACCCGTCCGATGCTCAGGGTCGTGTAGCCCTTGGCCCTCCTTATCGCGAGCGTGAGGGCCCTTGAAAGATTTATTCCCCAGTACCAGTCGAGTATGTGCCGGGTCAGGCCCGCATCGGCCATCCCCTTGTGAGTTGGTTCAAGCTTCCCGTAGGCGTCCAGTATCGCATCCTTTGTCAGGGTAGAGAACCTCATCCTCTTTACATTCTTTCCCAGTGGGTCCTGTTTGCAGGCGTGGTTTATTACATTAAAACCGATAGTCTCCCCCTCGATGTCGTAGTCGCAGGCATTTATGAAATCATCGCATTCCTTCGCGAGAAACTCTATATTCTCGAGGTAATTCCTGGTGAATTCCGAGGACTTGTTTGCAGTATAGGACGGGACCCATTCTATGTCAAAGACCGGATACCTCCAGGGGCCCTTCTTCTTCTCGGCCAGCGTGAATATATGTCCCACTGCAGGAGCAACAAAGGTACCATCAACCTCGTAGTAGTTGATGCCCTTCCTCCTCTGTTTCTGGGGGCTTCCGATTGCGTTCGCTATCCTCTCAGCAACGTTGGGCTTCTCGGTTATAATCAGAGTATGCACTTTTGACTACTTTTTTGATTTGGCCGTATAAATATTATTATGAAATTGGTCATCGGCCTCGTCGGAGAAATAGGCGGCGGAAAAACCGCAGTCAGCAATCACCTCCGCGACAAATATGGCGCCTCTCAGCACCGCTTTTCACAAATCCTGATGGACATCCTGGGCAGGCTCCATCTCCCGAATGACAGGGAGCTGCTGCAGAACCTTGGCCATTCACTCAGGGAGTCCCTGGGCGACGACGTCATAGTAAAGGCCTTCGAGCAGGACCTGAGAGATGAAGACTCCGACGTCATAATCATCGACGGAATCCGCTACCGGAACGAGGTCGAATTGCTCAGAAAGTTCAAGCCCTCCGTCCTTATCTACGTTACTGCCCCTGTCGAAGCCAGGTACGAGCGCTGCAAATCCAGGGGCGAAAAGGGCGAGTCCTCCATCAGCCTTGAGAAATTCACGCAGAACGAGAGCCGTGAAACAGAACGCTTCGTCCCCGAGATAGGAGAGAAGGCAGACTTCAAACTGGAAAACACCGGCACGCTGGAAGAGCTGCTGCAGAAGGTGGATGAAATCATCAGCTCTCTTAAGTAGGCTGCAGTCACAGCCTATAAACTCTTCCCATGTTTACCACCCGATAATATGTATATCACCATCTCCCTCTTCCTGTAGTTCCGCAGGTCACCTTTTACGGTGACTGTATCTCCCTCCTGAGAAATCTCCAGGTCGGGATAAAGCTCCTTTATCCTCCCGACCGCCTCTTCCTGCTTCTCCTTTTCCACCTCGAATGAGGTCTCCGTTATCTCTATTGTCCTCATCACCATCGTCCCATGATAACTTGGTTTTCCATGTAAAAATACCTTTCCCTAGAGCACCGGAAAAGTGAAAGCAGGATTAATCATAATCAGCAGCTTTCGTAGCCTATTTTACTGCTGAAATCCAACATGTAAATGTGGGTGAAATAAGATGGAAATCGTAACTCTGGATGTGATATATAAAAATATAAAGGAGCTGAGGAAGGAAGTGGCGGAGATAAGGGAGCATATGGTCGATATAGATTGCATACTAACAGAAGATGACCTAAAGGCTCTAGAGGAGTACAGACTGGAAAAATCCGAAGGAAGGTTAACAACCCATGAAGACCTTAAAAAAGAGCTGGGTCTATGATGTTTGAAGTAACCTATTCCAACAGAGCAAAGAGATTTCTAAAGAAAGCAGACAAAACACTTCTTGGCAGGCTATTAAAAAGATAGAAGAACTTGGAGAGAACCCAATAACTCACGACACAAAAACAGTCAAAAGAACCAAGGGCCTATTCAGAGTGCGTGTTGGTGACTACCAGATACTGTATGAGGTAGACCATACAGACAACCTCATAGGTATCGTAAATATCGATAAAAGACCGAAGGCTTACTAGTGAATCTATTCTGAATCAGCAGCTACCCTTGTCATCACAAACCTGACGGTTTCAGCCTGGGTCGGTGTCATCACTGCTGTTATTTTTGATTCTAGGTAAATTAATAACCTATTGTGAGGGTCGGCACTACAAAAATGAAAAAGAAAATCCTGATTGACCTCGATGTGATAACAACCGGACTTTGGGACAAAAAAGGAAAGAAACCAGAGCTTGCGAGAAGGTTCATGGAACGGGTAGAGGGGAAGGAGTTTGAGGTAGTTACGCCATTCATCCTCCTTGAGATGGTTGCAAAGTGGCGCTATCAGGAACTGAAAGACAGCATCGAGGAGTTTTACCTGAAGAATACAGACAGAATGCTGACGAACGAGGATTTAGATAGAAAAATAGGGGCCATGAGGATAGACGATGAGATGGTTCTGCTGGAGTTGGAAAAAGAGAACATAAAGGACGAGGATGCACTCTTGGCGCTGGTTGCATCAATATTCGGCCTTGACTATCTAACGACACTAAACAGAAAGCATTTGAGGGGCAAGGAAACAGAAATAAACAAAATATTGAGTAAATACAAACTGAGAACTATACGGATTGTTTATCCTGACGAGCTCTAAGCTTGGCTCTCCTTTTCAACCATTCGCTGGTTAAGTTCCCCTTGATTTTGTCTGCCAACTCAACTGGGTCGACATCGGCGGGAATCCTGTACTTGTCTTTCATCATAAGTTAATGGGATTGTAGGGATAAAAACATGCCTGGAAGAAAAAAGTTGGGCACTACAAAACCCAAAACTATATATACCAGAAAATAAAATTATTAACTACCCATCTTTGTCAGTCTCGGGAACTCATCGGGCCTTTTTCGGGTCCCTCACACAATGAACCACCTTGGCAAAAAGATTCAGGCATTAGTCCGACTTCTATCTCCAGGCTCCGCTACCACTCTCTTTTCACCATTCACGCTCGGGAAATCGTAGGTCGCGTTGGTTTTCGGGACATCGGGAGTTTCCCGTAGATGACAGGCCCGGCGGGGCTGTCACTCCGGTGGCGTAGGAATAACAAGAATGAACCACCTTGGTAAAAGGAAACAGGCATCAGTCCGAACCCTATCCTTAGGACCCCTCCACCTTCTTGCTTCCGCGCTTATTTCTAGCCCTCCATTTTCATCACCGCCCGTCGAATTCCTCCATGCTATGTCGGGGAATTCTCCCCGGTTGGACACTACACTATGAAAACCCTCAACGAAGCCAAAGAAACCATCAGGCCGCACAGGCAGGAACTGGAAGACAGGTTCAAGGTCAGGCAGATGGGCATCTTTGGCTCCTACGTCAGGGGTGAACCTAAAGAAAAAAGCGACATGGACATACTCACCGAATTCAAGGAGCCCGTAGGTCTCTTTAAATTCATGGACCTGGAAGACTACCTGGAAAAGCTCCTGGGCACAAGGGTCGACATGGTATCCACGAAGGCCCTGAAGCCCCACATAGGCAAACGAATCCTGGAGGAGGTGGAGTACATATGGTAAGCCCCTTAAAAACATGAATAACAAATCAAATGCGAATAAAATACAGCCCTCACCTAAAGAGGAGGATAATCCTGAGAAAGATACCTCCTCACTTGCCCGAGGACATATACGAGTCATCAAAGGAGCACTACTATGACCAAAGCACAGGTCACTACGTAGCGTTGAAGGATACCGTTTACGCAGGAAAAAAGAGGATGATGATAGTGTCCTATGAAAAAGAAGGCGAGGAAATAAAACTCATCACCATTCATCCCCTGAAGAAGAACCAGAAGGAGAACAGGATAAACTCTGGGAGATGGACGAAAAAATGAAGCCAAAGATATACTACGACAAGGAGTCTGACAGCGCCTACATCTACACAAAGAAGGGCACAGAGGAAGAGTTCATAGAGCTGGCAGATGGCATAAACATAGAACTCGACGAGAACAAGGACATCATCGGTATAGAAATCCTTAACGCATCCTCGGTCCTGACGCCCCTCATGAAGAAAATCCCGTCAAAGAAAAGATCATCGTCTCCTGCACCATCATAGAATAAATCAAATCAAGATGATATGCCCCGAATGCGGAAGCGCCCGCATAATAAAAAAGGGAAGAAGGCAGAGGAAGAGAAGGACCCTGCAGCAGTACAAGTGCAACAGCTGCGGCAGGCATTTTACAGAGCAGAGGATGGAGAAGAAGATGTACTCCCCGAACGTGATACTTGCTGCCATGACCCACTTCAATACGGACAGCAATCTGGCCGATGCTGCCAAGAAGGTGAACAAGCGCTTTGCGGTCAAGACGTATCCCCAGCTGATAAGCGCCTGGCTGCGTGAGTTCGAGAAGATAACTTCCTACCAGCGGGTAAGGAAAGCCACGGGGCCGGTTGAAGACATCATCTTCGAGCACGCGCTGGAGCACCTCCAGCCATACAACTTCAAGTATCACAGGGTCAAGATGGAGAGCTTCATCAACGAGTACTTCTCCTCCCTCAGGGAATTTTTGGAGAACATTCCGGAGGCCTGTCCTGACGAGCTCTTCTGCGACGAGAACCACAGGGGCTCGCAGCTGGACATAGTGACTGTGGATGATGTCTCGGTTGAGGAGAAGGAGAACTACGCCTGCAAAATCGCCGACCTCGCGCTGAAAGGCGTTGTTGATAATAGGAAGAGGCACGAGGCAATCCAGCACTTCATGCTCTGTAATGATACTGCAACCGTTGCGGTGGAGGTTCCGGTCTGGCTCTACCCCTGGCAGGTCAATAACCTCAAGCTGTTCTCGGGTGTGGAGAAGCCGCTCACCGGGCACATCGATCTCTTGCAGATGAGGTATGGCCTGATATATGTTCTTGACTACAAGCCCGAGGCCGAGAAGGTTGCTCCGATTTCGCAGCTGTTTTTGTATGCCCTTGCCCTCAGCAGGAGAACCGGAATCTGGCTCAGGAACTTCCGCTGCGCGTGGTTCGACGATAAGGTTTATTATGAGTTCCAGCCCAGTGAGATAATCCTGAAGCACGAGGACGTTCCGGCCGGAGACAGGAAGATGTATGTATTGGACGAGACTGCCAACAGACTCTACACCAGCCCGGAGTTTCAGGAGGTGAGGAAAGACTGGGAGAACTCCTCCTCGAATAATCCATCCACCATCAAAGGCAGATGCAAAACATCCATCAATTCCTCCATCAAAACCAGCACCAAAATTAGCCGTGGTAACAGAAAACTTATCCAAAATCCGTCACCTGTAGCTGCGCATGCTGCCGGTTTTGTCAGAGCTGGTTCCTTCGTCCCTGGAAACCGCTGTGCTGCGCGGCCGGGAATCACATCACGTAACTCAAACTTTATCCAAAACAGGTAACAAAGATTGGAAAAACAAAAAAACGCTGAGGTAACGGAAACCGGACCTGGGAATCGGGCGGCACAGCCGGAATCCGGCAGCCGTGCTGCTGTGAATTCGGGCAGAATTCCCTCCACCCTGGGACGGGGTCGCTTGCTGCGTGTTTTGGTGATGGTCGGATTCCCAGCTCTCCTGCTGCTGACCTCGACCGTCATGGCGCCATCAAACTGGTATAATCCCGACAGCACTGCTGCTGACATTAACCACGGCATCGACTATGTCCAATCCCTCGCATCGACGAACACCGAGGACTTCTACACCAATACATCCGGCATCTGTGCCATCGGCCAAATCGGCGGCAACACCAGCCGCGTCCTCTACCAGTGGTACCGCAACAACCAGTCCCTGCCCGAATACACCTACGGCAACATCACAGAGAACGAGGTCCTCTACCTCAACTTCGACGAGGGCGAAGGCTCCATAGTATATGACAAATCCGGCAAAGGAAACGACGGCACCATCTCCGGAGCGACCTGGGCCTCTGGCAAATACGGTTACGGCCTCGACTTTGATGGAACGGATGATTATGTAAACCTATCGGGAGATAATCCCAATCTGGACATGGGAACGAGCGACTTCACGATTGAGGCATGGATTAAAACCAGCACGGCAGCAAGAAAGATTTTTGAGAAGAGGGCCAATAATCTTGGAGGAGAGCTCGGATATTATCTCCATGTAGATGGTGGCGGGGATGTTGTGTTCGCTATCACTGGAAGTAGTACTGCTTCTACAGATTCTGTTGCCCTAGTTGATGATAACATTTGGCACCATGTCGCTGCCAAGAGAGATGGTGGCAATGTTATGGTTTACGTAGACGGCATATTAGAAGAGATTACAGATGCCTCGAGCGTAGGGAATATTGATACAACGGCTATGGCGTTTATTGGAGGTGGATATAGATATGACACCAATGCTACTTTTCAGCATTTCGACGGCATCATCGACGAGGTCCTCGTCTATGACCGCGCCCTCTCCGACTCCGAAATCCGCAACTCATACCTGGCCGGCCCCCACGGCCTGCCCTACTACGAATTCTCAAAACATGATGAGGTCTTCTGCTCTGCGGTCGGCGACGGGTCGCCATCAGAACAGGAAAAAACAAACTCCCTCGTCGCCTACTGGAACTTTGATGGTTTCGCTGATGGGGATTCAGGCCAGGCCGCAGTCCGCGACAATGGCGCCTTCGCAACAGACATAACCAAGGTGAACAACGGCACCTTCCTCGGCGACACAGTCCTCCTCATGCACTTCGAGGACACGAACGGGAATCTCGGCGCGACAGTAACCGACGAATCCGGCTACGGAAACGACGGAACTCTCGGCAACTCCAGCA
>CAZJVE010000022.1:0-8983 GCA_964549685.1 uncultured archaeon
GTATAGATAGAAAATATCTTGAATAGCTAGAATGGTGTCCGACTATCATCTGGCCCAGATTGTGGAGCTGCGGGGCCTGGGCTACAAGCACCGGGAGATTGCAGAGAGGTTGGGAATTACCGAGAACAAGGTCAGCTACTACCTCTCAAGGATTAGAAAGCAGGCTGAGAAGGATGGCAACGACCCGACCTATGTCAGAATAATGTCAGCAGGAGTGCTGCCTGAGATTGCGAGAATTCTTGGAGGGGTCGGAAAGTTTGTTAAGTGAGGTTTCTACTCCCCGACCACCTTATAGACAACGTCGTGGGGCCTTACCCTGTCTGACACCTTTATGCCGATTTCCTGTCCCGTCTCTGCGGTCTGGACCGAGTCGTGCTCAACCTGCATGGAGTCGACCGTCTGCTGGATGTTGGTCGTATGCCCTTCAATAGAAATCTTGTCTCCCACGGACAGGCTGCCCTCGGTAATCTTTATCCCCGCTACCATGGGCTTCGCAAAGTAGGTAAAGACCTCTCCCACCTTTTGTTTTTCAGCCATCTTAGCACCTCATTATATTATTAGATTAGATAAAAATATCTCTCAATTATCCATCTCTGTAATTTCTTTCAAAAACTTTACCATTTCATATAACTTATTTTTATATACCAAAAATTCATTGAATTTTTTTGCGTCTTCATCAGATGGGGGTTTATAATTAAGACAATCCCCCTCCTCACCTCTCATTTCTTTCTCAAAATTGTTAAGCATCTCTTTAACCGATAATGGTGCCGAAATTTCTTTCTCTGTGCCTTTGATATATGAACTTGCAATCCCAGCGATTACTGCATCCCACTCCACAAAATCTCCAAAAAAGAGGAAATCACTAGGAAAATCAGGAAAGGAATGTTCCTCAAACTCTTTATATAGCTTTTCTAATTTTCTGATTTTTTCTTGTCTATTTTTATCCATTCTTGCTTTTTTCTCTACCCCAGATTCCTGATTCTCTCCTCCCCCCTGATTTCCTCCATGACCCTCAATGTGCCTTCCGGGACTAAATCCTCCCACATCTCTCCAGCGAGGATTCTCCTCCTTATCTCTGTACCGGAATAGTTCCCCCTGTCGAAGAATGGTGTTTCTCGCACCTTGCAGCCGGCCTCCCTGAAGAGGTGCCTCTCCAACTCGGCATTGGTGTAGACGGAATCGAATTCCGAAATTATTTGTTTAACGTGGGGAACCCATAATTCGTTATTGTTTATATCAGGTATATTGAAAATCTTGAACTTTATTCCCGCCAGGGAATTCTCAATCATGCTTCTCCTTTCCTCTGCTGAAAAAGGGTTCTCCCGGGTGCCTGACTCCTGCGAGCTGCCTATGCCTATGATGAGGGTGTCCGCTTCCTTTGCTGCGAATTCCATCAGCCTGAGATGTCCCTTGTGAAACGGCTGGAATCTCCCGATAATCAGGGCTTTCATAGTTAGAATTTAGGCGTGCATTCTAATATTAATGCATAGATAATAATGAGATATAATATCATCGAATAATGGAACGCATAGAGCTCCTGAGGAGGGAGATTGACGGAATCGACAAGGGAATCCTGGAGCTGCTGGAAGAGAGGGTGAAGGCGGCGAAGAAGATTGGGGAGATTAAGAGAGGGGAGGGAATGGATATTGAGGACGTTGAACGAGAAGGAAGGATTCTCGATAATATTCTAAATTCAACGAATCTGAACAGGGAATTTGTAGGGGATTTGTTCAGGAAGGTAATCGAATATTGCAAGAATGAAGAGTAAGGTCGCTGTTCTCGGGCCCAAGGGCACGTTCACGGAGATTGCCGCGAGGAAGGTCTTTCCAGAGGGGGATTTTGTTTATTGTGACACAGTGGACGAGGTCTTCGATAAAGTTGATTCTGGAATGGACTTTGGAGTGGTTGCAATAGAGAATTCCCTGGAGGGCAGCGTTAGTGTGACCATGGATTGCCTGCTAGACTATGATGTAAATATCTGGAAGGAGCTCGTCATGGACATAAGCCTGTGCCTCGCAGCCCCGCCCGGGACAAAACTAGAAAATGTAGGGGCCGTATCATCTCATCCCCATGCCCTGGCGCAGTGCAGGAAATTCCTGCACGGAAAGCTTCCCAAGGCGAAATTGCAGAGGAGCGAGAGCACCTCTGCTGCCATGAGGGGGGTTAAGGATTCAGGGGAGGGCGCAGCAATCGGCTCCAGGGAGACCGCCGAGTCCTACGGGCTTGAGATTCTTGAGGAGGGCATTGAGGATGGAGAGAGTAGTACCCGGTTCATTGTGATATCGAAGAATTCAGGCAAGGGAGACAAGACCTCCATCATAGTAACGCTGAGTGACGAGGCGGGGGCTCTCCACGAATTCCTCGGTGAATTCTCTGATACGGATATCAATCTAACGAAGATAGAATCCCGCCCGTCGAGAAGGAAGCTGGGCGAGTATCTATTCTTTATCGACTTCGAGGGCTCGCTGGATGATGATAATGTCAGGGGCGTTATGGATTCCATCAAGGGGAAGACTACTTTTCTGAAGGTTCTGGGAAGTTACTAAAAATGCACGTTACGCATCCTCTGGTCAAGTCGGAGGCTATAAAGCTGAGGAGCTATCAGGAGGCCGTTGTTGCCAGAGCGATAGACAAGAATACGCTGGTTGTCCTTCCCACGGGGCTGGGAAAGACGATAATCGCGGCGATGGTTGCGGCTCACAGGCTGCATAAATTCCCAAAGTCGAAGATTCTTTTTCTTGCTCCAACAAGGCCTCTTGTGGTTCAACACGAGAAGACGTTCAGGGGAATTCTCACCCCTGACGATATGGTTACGATTACAGGAATGGATGCAATCTCAAAAAGAAAAGAGCTGTGGAATTCTAATCAATTGATTTTTTCTACGCCCCAGACTATAGAAAATGACATATATCGTGGGCTTGACCTCAAGGACGTCAGCCTCGTGATATTCGACGAGGCCCACCGTGCAGTGGGCAGCTATGCCTATGTCGCTATAGCTGAGGAGTATATGAAGAAGACCAAGGAGCCGCTGATTCTTGGGCTTACCGCCTCGCCCAGCTCCGACAGGGAAACGGTCGATGCCATAAGAAAGAACCTCTTCATAGAGCGGGTCGAGGCAAAGACGGAACACGATGCCGATGTTAAATCGCATATCCAGAAGACGAAGATTGAGTGGCTCAGGGTTGAATTGCCCGGGGAATTCAAGAGCGTCAAGAAGCTTATAGAGGACATTCTCAGGGACGACATAAGGGGATTGAAGAGGATGCAGTATCTCAAGAGCGCGAGCCTCTCTTCCATAAACAAGAGAACTCTCCTTAACGTGCAGGCCGAGATAAGGAAGGAGATTGCGCAGGGGATGGACTCCTATGTTCCTGCCTCGCTTGCAGCATCAGCGATGAAGATAAGCCATGCCCTGGAGCTCCTGGAGACGCAGGGTATCTCTGCGCTTGACAGCTATCTCGAAAGGCTGCGGAAGCAGAGGAGCAAGGCGATAAAGAGGTTGTTCATGGACGAGAGGGTGAGGAATCTCGTAAAGGTGGTGCATGATTTGAGGGTCATGGGCATAGACCATCCGAAGCTGGACGAGCTTGCAAGGGTCGTTAAGGACAATGAGGATAAGAAAATCATAATCTTTACCCAGTACAGGGACTCCGTCGACAAGATAATCGAGAAGCTGAACGAGAACGACATCCTTGCTCATGAATTTATCGGGCAGGCCTCCAGGGGAGAGAAGAAAGGGATGAGCCAGAAGAAGCAGGTGGAGGTTCTCGAGAATTTTAAGGATGGAAAGTATAGCGCCCTGGTTGCTACCTCCGTTGCGGAGGAGGGCATTGATATTCCAAAGGTCGATATAGTTATGTTCTATGAGCCAGTTCCTTCAGAAATAAGGACGATTCAGAGAAGGGGTAGAACAGGAAGGAGCAGGGCCGGCAATGTGTTTGTTTTGATGGCCAAGGGAACGAGGGACGAGGCCTATTACTGGTCATCGCTACATAAGGAGAGGAAGATGGGTAAAATTGTAAGAGATATGAGAGACGACATTGACAAGGATGCGGGACAGCAGAGCCTGCTCAAGTATCAGTTCAAGGACAAGAGTAATCCGGATGGTGATATAAAAGTATATGTTGATGTCAGAGAAAGAAATACCAGAATTCTCAAGGTACTCAAGGACAAAGCGAAGGTGGAGCTGAGGCAGCTACCCGTAGGAGATTTCATCCTGAGCGACAGGGTTTGCTGCGAAAGGAAGACGCAATCAGACTTCGTGCAGTCCATAATCGACAAGCGGCTTATGGCACAGGCAAGGGAATTATCCAGCAACTTTGATGTTCCAATACTCATACTGGAGGGTGATGGCGACCTGTATTCGTTGAGGGATATTCACCCCAATGCCATCAGGGGGGCTCTTGCTTCTCTAGCAATAAATTTTGGAATTTCCATAATTCCTACGAGGGATGAAGAAGACACGGCTAATTTCCTCTATACCGTTGCCAAGAGGGAGCAGGATTATGAGAAGAGAGAGATAGTTCTGAGGGGGGAGAAGAAGCCGCTCCTGCTTGATGAGAGGCAGCGCTACGTCATAGAGTCTCTGCCAAACGTTTCAGCGGTTCTTGCAAAGAGGCTCCTGGAGGAATTTGGGAGTGTGAAGGGAGTGATTACTGCATCAGAGAAGGAACTGATGAACATCGAGGCCATAGGTGAGGGAAAGGCGAGGGAAATTGGCAAGATTGTGAGAAGCAGATATGCAAAAAGAAAGTAAAATTTATATAAATATTCATAAGATAAAGATTAATTAAACCCTTTAAAATGGTAGAAGGCGCTCAAAAACCAACGAGTAAGGAGGAGGAACTCCAGAAAAAGGAGGAGGAACTGAGAAGGAAGGAGGCAGACCTCAAGAAGAAGGAAAATAAGCTCAGGGAAGAGAAGGAAGATATAGAGATGTTCTTCGAGGAGGAGATGGACCTGGAGAAGAGAAGGGCAGAGCTTATGAAGATGGAGAGGGATTTGGAAAGGCAAAAGTATTCGCTGGATAGCATGAAGCCCGAGAAGGAGAGCGCTGAGCTGGAATTAAAAGAAAAGGAAGCGTCGCTGAAAAAGAAGGATGTCAAGGTCAATAAAGAGCGTGATGAGCTGGAAAAGTTAAAGGCGGGGATTGAAGCAAGGGAAGCGGAATTGATGACTAGAGAGGATGCGGTTAAGAAGAAGGAAGAGGAGATTGCAAAGGATAAAAAAGCTGTTCGCGAGGTTGAAAAGGAGCGCAAGAAGATTGAGGGGGTGAAGAGGTCCATTGAGGGCAAGGAAGGTAGTTTAAGGGTCAAAGAAACAAAGCTCGATAAGGAAAGGGTAAATCTTGAAAAGAAAAGGGAGGAGTTAAGAGCCAAAGAGGAGGAGATAGACTCTGAGGAGAAGCGCCTTGGTGAGATAGAGGATGAGCTGAGGAAGGAGGTCGGGCGGCTTGAGGGCCTTCTCGTTGAGGGAGATACTGAGGGAGAGGCTGCTGAGCCTGAAAAAAAGCAGCCGGAAGATGTTCCTGATGAGGAATTGCCCCCCGAAGCTGCGGAGGAAGAGATTCCTGAGGAAGTGCCTCCTGAAGAAGAACCTGCCGAAGAGGTGCCGGAAGAAGTGCCTCCTGAGCCTGTGGAGGAGGAGGCTGAGGAAATGTCTGCCGAACCCGTAGAGGAAGCTTCTGCTGAGCCTGTGGAGGAGGAACCGCCTGAGCCGGTTGAGGAGGAAGTGCCTCCTGAGCCTGTGGAGGAGGAGGAGCCTGAAGAGGCTGAGGAAGTGCCTGCCGAAGCCGTAGAGGAAGCTCCTGAGGAGCAGCCGGAAGAGGAGGCTGCTGAAGAATTGCCCCCGGAGGTCCCTCCGACGCCGAAAAAGAAGCAGTCGGATGATGAGATAGCAGAGAAGCTGAAGGAGGAGATAGCAGGTAAAAAAGCGAAAACGCTGATGGAGGGGGAGGATAGGACATCAGACGACCTCTTTGAATTGATAAGGGGTAAGAGGACGATAAAGATGAGAAAGGCCGCTGAATTGCTCAATGTTACCGAGGAGGAGGTTAACGAATGGGCCGATGAGTTAAGAAACAGGGGCATGATCGAGGTGCATCCACGGTTCCTTGGGGGAATAGACCTAACGCTCACAAAGGACACGCTCAAGAGGGTCAAGAAGAGTGAGGAGGAGGAGAAGATTAAAAAGGTCAGAAATGAGCTTGATAGGTTGAGGAAAGAGGAAAAATCAAGGCAGGGGAATGCTGAAGAATAACATGTCGGTTAAGATTCTTTTTCTGAATTCGGGTGGTTGTGCTTGGGGTAAATGCCTGTTCTGCGGTTACGGAAGAATTCATGGTAAGAATCCGTCCGTGGATGGGCTTAAGAAGGAATTCGACTCTTTCTTCTCCGGGCTTGATGGAGTCAGCCATGTTAAGGTCTTTGGCTCGGGAAGCTGGCTTGACAGCAGGCAGGTTCCGGGGGAGGCGAGGACCCATTTTATCGATTTGTACAGGAAGAGCGGGGTGAAGAAGCTCACTGTTGAATCGAGGCCGGAATTCATAACCAAGGAGGGGTTAAAGGAATTCAGGGATATTGATTTTGAGATTGCAATAGGGCTTGAGATTGCGAATGATAGAATTCTCGAGAAGATAGCAAAGGGCTTCGGGGTTGAGGACTTCGAGAGGGCTGCTAGGACCGTGCATTCTGCCGGGGGCCTAGTGAGGACCTACCTCCTGGTCAATCTGCCCTTCGTCGGGGACATGGGAGAGGAGCTTGAGAAATCGGTTGACTGCGCTCTCAAGCACTCGGATTCAGTCGTGCTTATAAATTTATTGCCTCATGGAAACTGCCCGCTGTTTGGGATGTGGTTGAGGGGGGAATGGAATTTCCTGGGTAAGGAAGAATTCCTCAAAGTTGTTGATAAATGGGAAAATAACAAAAAGGTTGAATTCGATGTAGAAACATTCAGGTTCATACCGAAATTCCCCAGGGAATTGAGGGAGAGTCTTGCGGGGGTGGGGGAGAATTTTCTGACTCATCCGCATTTTGAGGTCTGGCAGGACTATCTCGTGAGGTGGTACAAACCAGGGAGAGAGATTGTTCTTTTTCTGCCCTGCAGCTACAGGAAGCCCTACTCGGAGTCCGAGACGCACCGGGGGATAGCAAATGTTCTTAGGAAGCTGGGGCTGAGGGGCAGCATCCATGAAGTAATGCTCAGTAATGCCGGCCTTGTCCCGAGGGAATTCGAGAATCTCTACCCCTTTAATGCATATGACTGGAACGAGAGAGAAGAGACGCAGGAGATAAAAAGAAGGTATATAGAGGTAACCGCCAAAAGAATAGAGAATTACCTGGAGGCGCACCCCTACAGGAAAATCCTCTGCTTCCTGAAGTATGATTCAGAGAGTTACAATGCCCTGGAGATTGCATGCAATAGATTAAATCTAAGCTTCACCAACTTATTATCAAAGAAAACGTATGATAAGATTAAGGATGGAAAGCGGCCTCTTCAGTCGGAAGAGGGGCTCTCCGACCTTGAAGCGGGTTTGAAGGATGAGGCTGTGCAGGTTTAAAATTGGTAATGAAGAGGGAATTGGAATCTATTCCAATGATAAAATTAAAGAGATAAGTGGAAATTTATTCAAGCCTGGAAAAGAAACTGGAAAAACCTACAGAGAGGATGATGTGGAATTTCTCCCTCCAACACAGCCAAGCAAGATAGCATGCATCGGCTTTAATTTTATGAAGCACAGGGACGAGCTGAAGGATATTGCAACGGATGAGCCGACCATCACTCTCCTGGCTGCGAACAGTGTCACAGGCCATAACCGCGATATATTGCTGCCAAAAATCTCGAAAAAGGTAGACCATGAGGCGGAGTTAGGAATCATAATCGGAAAGAGGGGCTACAGGATTGAGAAGGTAAAGGAGCACATCCTTGGCTACACCATAGTCAATGATGTGACTGCGCGCGATATTGAGCACGAGTTGGTTCAATGGAGTGCATCTAAAAGCTTTCCGGGCTTCTGTCCCGTGGGGCCTTGCGTAAATACGAGGCTGGATGCCAGTGATTTGAGAATCCAGTGCAGGGTTAACGGTAAATTAAGGCAGGATTCGAGAACGGGGGGGATGATTTACTCTCCAGAGGAGTGCGTAAGGTTTGTCAGTAAATTCATGATTCTGGAGCGGGGGGATTTAATAGCTACAGGAACCGTTCCAGGGGTCGGGAAGCTGGAAGACGGCGATGTCGTCGAGGTTGAGATTGAAGGGATTGGAGTATTAAGGAATTTCATGAGGAAAGAATGAAAATCATTCCCGCGGTTGATATAATGGATGGCGAGTGTGTGCAGCTCGTTGGAGGAAAGCCCGAAACAAAGAAGAGCTACGGCAATCCTGTCGAAATAGCGAAGAAATGGGTTTCAGAGGGCGCGGAGATTCTGCATGTGATTGACCTGGACGCTGCTCTTGGCAAAGGGGATAACACAGAGACTGTACTGGACATAGCCCACTCCGTTGATGTGCCGATACAGCTTGGGGGAGGCATCAGGAGCATGGAGAAGGCAGAATTCCTTCTCAATTCGGATATTGACAGGATAATCCTGGGGACGCTAGCAATTGCCGATTATTTTAATGAGTTCAAGATTTTGAATGAATTGAATAAAAAATTCACCGGAAGGGTTATCAGTGCTGTGGATTCGAGGGATGGGAGGGTGGTTGTCAGGGGCTGGCAGGAGGAGACCGAGCTGAAGGCCCAGGATTTTATGAATGAAGCCGAAGACTTGGTCTGGGGTTTTCTCTATACGGACGTGAATGTCGAGGGGAGGATGGAGGGAATCAATATCAGTTCAATAGAAACCGTCCTGTCATCTACAAAAAAGCCGGTTATCGTCTCTGGCGGAATATCCAGCGAAAAGGATATTGAAAAGTTAAACAATACTGGTGTTTGGGGTATAGTTCTTGGAAAGGCGCTGTACGAAGGCCGTATAAAGCTAAAATAG
>CAZJVE010000023.1:0-8055 GCA_964549685.1 uncultured archaeon
CTGGAGGCGGACAAAGAGGAATTCAACATCAACGAAACCATAGAACTCCACCTCGAGATAGGCGTCGAGAAGCCCATCGGCGGCAGGCTCGTGGTCTACAGGGAGATTGAGCCGAACAGATTTGCCGCGGAGGTTCTCTATACCCGGCCGTCTCCTGCTCAATGCTCCAAGTGCCTTGGAAGCACGCCCCTCAATGAGAGCCTGTCAAGAACCTTCTACTTCACGCCCGAACATGGCGGAAACTACTACGCAGAGGCAAATTTCGACGGAATCCGCAAGAGGGCGGATTTCACGGTTGCTGCACCGACCACGTTCCCAACCAGTTCAACAACGACCACAATCACATTCACCAACACGCCAGCCACCTTGTCAACAACCACGACCCTTGATATCCAGGGGAAGGAGAAAAGCATCATCGACAACATTCTCAGCTTCCTGTACAATCTCGTCAAGGGGCTGATATAAGGTTAATAACTGATAACTAAGGGAAACACAATGAAAGTTGAAATTCTTGGCACCGCCTGCGAGATGTGTGACCACCTCGAGGAGAACCTGAAAAAGGCGCTGGGAGAGCTGGGTGTAGAGGTTAAGATAGAGCATATAAGAGACGTCGAACAACTGTTGGAGCACGGAGTCAAGGAAACCCCTGCCCTTGCGATAGACGGAGTGGTAAAGATTGCCGGAAGGATACCTCTCGTGACAGAAATAAAGGAGTGGATTCGGGAGGGGCTTAACACCCCCTAATAACATCGTGTTACTAAGTAATACCATGGCCAAGGAAACCGTTTCCAGAATCGGCGTCTCCCTCCCACCAAAGCTGCTGAAGAGGTTCGATTCCTTCATCGACGAGATGGGCTATGCCAACCGCTCCGAGGCCATCCGCGATGCGGTCCGTGAATACATCCTGAAGAACGAGCTGAAGGGGGAGAAGGGAAACAGAGTCGGGGTAATCTCCATAATCTACGACCACGACGTCCACGGAGTCAACGACGTTCTCATTGATTTACAACACAAGTTCCACGATGTAATCCAGTCATCAACCCATCTGCACCTGGACCACCACAACTGCCTCGAGCTGATTACCGTGAGAGGCGAGGCCCAGAAAATAAAGAAGATAAAGGACCGCCTAACATCCGTGCCGGGAGTGAGGCATTCTGACATGCTTATCACAGGCACATTGAAATATTAACTCTGATTACACATATTCAAAAGAAATGAAAGACTTCAGGTTTATCGAACTGGACCCGGTGGACATGCCGAGGCTCCATGCAACGGAGCTTGCAATCGTAAAGAGCAAAAAGGACAGCATCATCCTCTGGCGGCCCGATGGGAAATACATAACGCTTGGATATTTCCAGGTTCCCGAGCAGGAGCTGGACCTGGACTACTGCAGGGAAAACGACATGCCCGTGGTAAGGCGCCTCGGCGGAGGCGGCATCGGGGTCCTGAATCCCATGGTCCCTGCCTACACAATAATAACAAGCGAGGATTCGGAGGTAATTCCAAAAACTATCGAGAAATCCTACGAGGTTATCTGCAACGGAATCGTTCTGGCCCTCAAGGAACTGGGCATAACGGCCGAGTTCTCCCCAATCAACGACGTCCTCATCAACGGCAAGAAATTCTCCGGAAGCTCCCAGTTCCGGCTCGACGGCATGGTCGTGCAGCACGGCTTCATCACCCTATGGCTGGACATCCCTGAAATGGTCAAGGTGCTGAAGATAGTCCCCGAGAAGTTCATGGACAAGGGCATCAGCAAGCTGGAGGAGAGGGTCACGTTCATCAACAGGGAGGCCGAGGCCCAGGGCCTGGGGACCTTCGAATTCAAGGACATCCGTGATGCAGCTATCAAGGGCTTCTCCGAGGCGCTTGGAATCAACATATCGAATGGTGAATTAACAAGCGATGAAATCAAAACCATCGATGCCGAGATAGGCAGGTTCAAATCCGATGAATGGAACTTTAAAGCAAAATTGTTCGAGAAGGCAAACCTGAAGGCCGTCTACAAGGCAAAGAAGGGCGTCATCAAGATATCTGCATGGGTCCTTGACGACAAGATAAAGGACCTGATGATTACGGGCGACTTCCTTATCTATCCCGAGAAGGCACTCGTCGACATAGAGGAGGCGCTGAAGGGCTCAAGCCTTGAGGAGAAGGAGCTAATAGAACGGGTAAAATCCGTTGAAGGGGTGGAATTCGTCGGGATGTCCCCAGGGGATTTTGCTACTGCAATCCTCTCTGGAAAGAACCAGGAATAATCCGCCCCCTGAAGAACCGGGACTAATCCGCCCTCTGAAGAACCAGCCTTAATCTCCCCGGCAGCTTTGAGGGCGAGAATTCCTCCAGCATTCTTATCGCCTTCATCAGCGATGGCGCAAAGAGGAATACCAGGACGCAGCCGCTTGAATGGAGTATTGTAAAGGGAATCTGGTTCATCAGTGCTATCGGAACCGGAATCATGAACTGCATGGCAAAGAAGCTGGCAGTCACCAGGTCATAGAGGAGAATCATTGCGAAGCTTAAGACGGTTAATTCCAATCTGTTCCATCCCCTTTTCATTCTCCCAAGAAGGCCGCAGATTGCTCCAACGACCCCGTAAGTAAGGGCGGTATAGGCAGTCGCCTGAAAGGAACCCATCATCGCATCCGCAGTGACCATGGAGCCAAAGGCCAGCGAGAAGCCGGCAAGGGGACCAAGCACAAGTGCGGCCGGTATGGTGAAAAGCATTATCGGCTCTATGTTCGGCAGGGGAGCCATCATGACCCTTAATGCAGCCAGCAACGGTATGCTGGCAAGGAGTATTGCTGGTTTTTTCATCCTGTTTTATTATTGACGCCGAGGCTTAAATATATGGATAATTTATCCAGAACCCTCAACTATTATGAACTCAATCGGATAGATTGAGGTCATGGAGCCGAAGAAGCCGGACAAAGTCAGGGCCTCGATAGGCACTGCAACCGTCCTTGGGCTGGAGTTCGTGCGCTCGGACTGCATGCCAACCACCGCCTATCTCCAGACCTACTACGAGGGAAGGTGCTCGGCCAACTGCGCATTCTGCGCGCAGGCAAGGACGGCCGGAGCGAGCCTTAAAAGGATAGCCCGCGGGCTGTACCCCCCCTACCCCGCCGACACAATAGCCAAGAGGCTGCACAAGGCGGTCGAGGCGAAAATTCTAAAAAGAATCTGTCTTCAAACATTGATATACGATGAATTCCTCCCTCACGTTTTATGGCTGGTTGAGAATATCCCTGCTCCAATTTCAGTGTCGCTCCCGCCGCAGAGCGATGAGATTCTCCAGCGGCTGAAGGACAACGGAGTCGACAAGATTGTAATCCCTATTGACGGAGTTACAGAGGAAATCTTCGACGGCATCAAGGGAGAGAAGTCCGATGGGCCCTACCGCTGGGAGAAGCACCTGGACGGCATAGAGCGGGCCGTCAGAATCTTCGGCAAAGGCAACGTCGGAACGCACCTCATGATAGGCCTCGGCGAAACAGAGAAGGAGGCGGCAGAGCTGATGCAAAAACTCCACGACCTCGGGGCCTACTCGGCAATCTTTGCCTACACCCCCATAGAAAACACGCAGCTGAAGAGAGAGAAACCCACTCTTGAGCATTACAGGAAAATTCAGCTTCTTCATTATCTTATTTCAAAAACTATTTCAAGAATCGACGACATGGAATTCGCAGGCGGCCAGGTGAAGGACTTCGGCGTTGATGTGAAGGACATCGTCCTCTCCGGCAAGCCCTTCACAACAACCGGATGCCCGGACTGCAACAGGCCGTTCTCGACCGAGGACCCGAAGGTCATCTACAACTTTCCCAGGGAATTGAGAAAGGAGGAAATCGAAAAGATAGAGGAGACGATAAATGGATAAGGAAATCACATTCTACATGCGGGCCTTTCCCCCCGTTTCATTGACGGGAGGAGAATGTAACCTTTCCTGTGGCCACTGCAACAGAAAATACCTGCAGCACATGATGCCCGCGGAAACCCCAGAGAAGCTTTTCGAGGCCTGCAGGTACATAGCCAACAAGGGCATAAAGGGCGTCGTCCTCAGCGGCGGCAGCGAGCCCGACGGCACCGTGCCCCTGTACAAATTCGCAGACACAATCCGCAGGATAAAGGACGAGCTCGGCCTCACGATTAACGCCCACACAGGCCCCCTCAACAGAGAGCAGTCCAGGACAGTCGTCGAGGCCGGAGTCGACGCAGCCCTCGTCGATGTAATCGGCTCAGCAGAGACAATCAAGAAGGTCTACGGACTGGACTTTACTCCTGAAGACATAGGCAATACAATCAAGTATCTACGAGAATTTGGAATTCCAAATATTTCACCACATCTGATAGTTGGTCTAGATTATTGCAAAATAAATGGAGAAAAAAATGCAATTAGAATTCTAGAAAATTCTGATGTTGATAATGTTGTTGTAGTAATAATAATCCCGACGAAGGGAACAGAATTTGAGGGCCTAAATCCCCCGCCTGTGGAGGAGGTCACCTCCCTCATAAAGGAGCTGCGAGAGAGAATGCCCTCCACCAACATCTCGCTCAGCTGCGTCAGGCCCGGCGGCAGCTACAGGGACGAGCTGGACCGGGCCGCTGTCCTTGCAGGGGTCAACAAGATGGCCATCCCCTCAAAGGCCGCCCTCGAAACAGCCAAAGAACTCGGCCTGAAAATAAAAATCCATAAAGAAAACCGGTGCTGCTCATGGCCCTAACCCCAATCGCAAGTTTTGGCAGGATGGAAATCCTCGCGAAGAAGGACTCGTTGTTCTCGTTCTACAGCAGCCCCTATCCTGCCCACAGGGAGACGAAGGCGCTGGACCTCACCTCTGGGGGTGAGAGATATGATGACATGTATTCCCCTGTATCTGGAGAGATTATTGCGATAAAGAAGATTCCAAAACCCGAATTTTCCAAGAACCTGGATGACGAGTATGTTACCGCAATCCTCCCTGAGGGCAGCGACTACGCGCTGAAGATAATCCATCTGGAACCGTTTCTGGATGTTGGGGACTATATCGATGCTGGGGAAAGGCTCGGGAAACTCATAAGGACCGAGTTCTTCTGGAAGTTCAACGACCCGGGAATCCACATGGAAATCCGGAAGAGGGACGACCTCTTCCGGACGGGAGGAGGAATGAGATTCGAGCCCGCTATTGAGCAGATAGAGGGAGAAACAGAGCTCACTGGCAGGATAACAAAGAAGACCGACCACTACTCCATAATAGAATTCCCCAGCTCCGGATTCAGCGGCGACATCACGGGCCTCACCTGCAATGTCGATAGCAAGAGTGCATTCCTCGACTGCACCCACCCATACGTCGACTATGGCGGCATTGTCGGGGCAAGGGATGGAAATGTCTCCGTCAACGGCACAGCCATCGGCACCGCCACAAACAGCATAATCCAGTATTCAAACTTTCAAATCTACATCAATGATACAAAGGCCGACTGCGTTTCAGCAGTCCTCTCGCTGAGAAAAAAGGCCGAGCTCAAGGTAATCCCCGCCCTGCTGCAGGAAGGGGAAAAAGTAATGGTAGATGTAAATCCGTGATATTTATACTTGGTAAGCAATATCTTACATAGAGGTGATTAATATGGACTTTGCTATCGCTAAGGTAAGTACAAAAGGCCAGATTGTCATACCAAGCAGTCTAAGGAAGGGAATCCGTACCGGCGACCAGTTTTTGATAATAAGGCATGAGGGCAGGATGATTCTGAAGAACATGGCTAACCTGACCTCGGACATCAGGGAGGATATTGTTTTCGCTGAGAGGGTTGAGAAGGCATGGCTCGAATACGATGAAGGCCGGTTCGAGAGCAGGTCCAAGGACGATTTTCTAAAGGAGCTAGAATCATGTTAACAGTTGATTACCGAAAAGACTTCCTAAAGAAGATTGCTAAGATAAAGAACAGAGCCTTTAAGGAAAAAATAAAAAAACAGATAGAGAAGATAATTGAGAACCCTGATATCGGTAAATCGATGAGGTATGCACGGAAAGGCAGTCGGGAGGTATACGTCAAACCCTACCGATTGGCATACACCCATATCAAATCCGAACATAAAATCATTTTCTTGGAGATATATCACAAGGACGAACAATAAAGCAAAAAATGAAAGTAGATGAATTCGAGTTCCCGGACGATTTGCTGTATGATGAAAACCATCTCTGGATAAAGCTTGATGGCAACAAAGCCACAATCGGCCTGACCGACCTCGGGCAGGCCCTCTACAAGGGAATAATGCACATCGATTTGCCCGAACCAGGGGAGGAATTCCCCAGGGGCGATACAATTGCACCGTTCGAAACGATAAAGTCCGTCTCCAAAATCATCGCGCCGCTGACATGCAAGATTTCCAAGGTCAACGAGAAGCTCAAGGATAATTCTGAGATAATAAACGAATCCCCCTACGGCGAGGGCTGGATTCTCGAGCTTGAGATAGCAAACCCGAAGGAGAAGGACTCGCTGATGCCGATATCCAAAGCAGCTGACGTCTACGCCGGCGTCATAAAAACGGAGAAGGAGAAGTATGCCTACCTCTATGAGTGAGATACGGGAGAAGGCGGAATCCATGGAGCCCATCTCACAGGAAGAGGCAGAGTTCCTCCTCAACCTCCCCTGGAATGAATTCAATTCCGTAATGGATATCTCAAGAAATCAAGCCGATAAAATATCAGGAAAAAGAATATACTTCTATTATACTGGCGACAGCTACCCCGCTCTCTCCATCACGGGCGAGAACTGCAGCCTCATGTGCAACCACTGCAAGGCCGAGCTGCTGAAGCGGCTCCCCCCGGTCAGGAGCAGCGAAGAGCTTGTGAAGGTCTGCAGAAACCTGGAGAGAAACGGGGCGAAGGGGTGCCTCCTGACGGGCGGCTGCGACGTCCATGCCCGCGTCCCGATAGGCGACTTCGCAGAAGGAATAAAGAGAGCCAAAGAGGAAACCTCCCTGACCCTGATAGCGCACACAGGGCCCGTGGAGGAAGAGGAGATAAGGCAGCTGAAGGACGCGGGGCTGGACGGAATCCTCCTCGACATCGTCGGCTCCCCGGAAACCACGAAGAGAATCTACGGAATTGAAATTCCAGAAAAAAGATATATTGATACATTAAAATCCTGTGAAAATTTTGGAATTCCCATTATCTCACCCCATGTCTGCGTCGGTTTAGATTATGGAAAATTAAATCACGAATTAAACTCATTGAAAATCATTCAATCCATCACACCCACCACAATAGTCATCATCGCCCTGATGCCCCTGCTCAATACTCCCATGAAGGACGTCAAGGTCAACCCCGAGGATGTAGCCCGGATTGTCGCAATAGCAAAGCTGATGTTCCCATCCACCCCAATAACTCTCGGCTGCGCAAAGTCAGCAGGAGAGCTCAGGAGCAGAATCGACGAGCTCGGAATCAGGGCAGGTGTCTCTGCGATAGCAATGCCCACAAAGAGTGCGAGAATTCTCGCTGGGGAATTCAACTATGCAACAGAGGATGTCGAGACCTGCTGCGGGGTTCCGCCGGATTGATATGTATTGTTATTATCGACCTGAATAATATTTATTGTCATTATCGCTAATGATAAAAAGATGGAAGACTACGAACTCATCATAGTCGGCTCGGGCCCAGCGGGCCTGTCCGCAGGACTGACAGCCTCATACTTCAAGTTGAAGACGCTCATCCTGGAGTCCGGCTTCGCTGGAGGGGCATTGACAAACCAGTACCCCTGGAAGACCGTTGACAACTGCCTGGGCTTCAAGGACATGAAGGGGGCCGAGATAGCCGACAGCATGGTCGGGCACATCAGGGCCGAAGGAGTCGAGATAAAGGAGAACGAAACAGTAACGGACATAAAGCCCGCTGAAGAATCCATCACCATAACCACCACCAAGTCCGAATACTCAGCAAAGTCCGTTATTCTCACCTTGGGCCTGGGAGTCCCAAGGAAGCTGGGAATCCCCGGCGAGAACCTCGACGGAGTCATCTATTCATTGCCCCGGCCCGAGAACTACGCAGGAAAGAAGGCCCTGGTTACAGGCGGCGGCGA
>CAZJVE010000024.1:0-6955 GCA_964549685.1 uncultured archaeon
AGATTACGGGATAAAATTCTTACTGATTGAGGATGTATGGGGATATCAAGGAGGAAATCCGGGGAATTCTCGGCAAGGCGGCCGCTGAGCCAGTAAAACCAGGGGATATTCAGGAGTCTGAGCTCTGCGACCTTACCTCGGCCTTAGCGTTCAAACTGGCCGGAAAGCTGAAGAAGAACCCAAAGGAACTGGCCGAGGAGATAGCAGTGAAGATAAAGCCCGGGAAATTCATAAAAAAGGCGGAAGCACTCAACGGCCACATAAACTTCTTCCTGAATTACTCCGAAATAATCCGGCCCGCAATCGGAGAGATTCGTAAGGCGGGAGATAACTACGGTCGTGGCAAACAGAAGAAGGGGAAGATAATTCTGGAACATACATCCATAAATCCATCCGGCCCTGTGCATGTAGGGAGACTGAGGAATTCTTTGATTGGGGACTCCATTGCCAGAATCCTGCGCTTCAACGGCAACGAGGTCGAGACCCACTACTACGTCAACGACATAGGAAAACAGATTGCGATAATAGCGCTGGGCATGAAGGAGGGGATAAAGCCCGACGGTGATGCAGCGAAGAATTACAAGACCTACAAAGACAAGGAAGATTTCAAAATATTTTTTCAATATATTTCATCAAACAAGGAATTTGAATCTAACCCCGAATTTGCTGATAGGGTGCAGGCCTTCATCAAAGACGCCGAGGAGGGCAACACCAAGGCACTAGACGAAATAAGCCAGGCAGCAAGGAAATGCCTCGAGGGCCAGAAGGAGATATTCCAGAAGCTGGGCATAGAGTTCGACTCCTTCGACTTCGAAAGCGACTGGATAAAAGAAGATAAAATCAAACCCGTTTTTGAATTCCTTGGGAAGAGCAAATACTTCAAGGAAAACGATAATGCAACGGGCCTTGACCTGAGCTCCTTCGGACTGGAGCGCGAGGGGGGGATGTCCACCCTCACAAGAAGTGACGGGACATCCGTCTACCTCCTGCGTGACATCGCCTACCACCTGGCCAAGGCGGAGCACGGCGACCTACTCATCAACGTCCTCGGAGAGGACCACAAGTTCGAGTTCCGGGAGATTAAAACGGTCCTGGAGAAGATTTACGAGCTAAAGACACCCATCGAAGTAGTCCATTACTCATTCGTCAACTTCGAGGGAGAGGGCCTCTCGACCAGAAAGGGCCAGACCGCACCAGTCGATAGGCTGATTGACGAAGCAACAGAGAAAGCAGCAAAGGAAATCGAGAAGAGGAAGATAGCCACCAGGGAAACCGCCCCTGCAATAGGAATCGGCGCAATCAAATACCATATCCTCAAAACCAGCTCACAGAAGCCGATAACCTTCTCCTGGGAAAGGGCGCTGGACTTTGATGGAGATGCTGCCCCCTACATCCAGTACGCCCACGCAAGGTGCTGCAGCATCCTAAGGAAGTCGAAGACGGATTTAAATTCGATTTCTAAATTCGATAAAAATCTAGAAAAAGAGGAAGAGAATCTACTCCTCAATCTGATTAAATTCCCTGCTATCGTGGAGAATTCAGCGGCGGAAAGAAAACTGAACCTGATAGCAAACTACCTCTACAACCTTTCCCATTCCCTCAACAGGTTCTACCGGGAATGCCCCGTCCTTCCCGCCGAGCAGGGAGTAAAGGAGCGCCGCCTGCTCCTGGTAGATTCAACCCAACAAATCCTGAAGAACGCCCTTGGCCTGCTGGGCATAGAGGCCCCGGAGAGGATGTAAGATGGACCTGAAAGACAGACTGCCCCCCGTCTCATGGTTCATGGCAATAGGGCTGCTATCGATGATGTCCGTCTCCTTCGGGGGAAGCATGGAGCGGGCAGCCTCGTTCTTCGTCATAATCTCCGCCCTGCTTATCCTATTCCACTTCGTCTCGAAGGAGGAGATATCCGTCGACGAGGACCTCAAGAACCTGGACGGAGATGGCTTCCCTAGATAAAAACAGAATCACTCCGCAGACCCGCTAAGGGTGCCTATTTCCTGCCTCTTAATGTCAGCTCCCGTGACTGTATGGGTGTATGTTACGGTTACCGGGACGCTGAATGACTGATCGGTAGTCTTTGAATCGCAACCAATGATGTAGATATCCATGGTTTCACCGGCAGTGAGGTTTACTGTGGGAAACGCGATATGATTGATGGTAGAAAAGACTATAAGTTCATAGTAGTCACTGACCTCATCAACAGTTCCATCCTTGTCTACATCTACCATAACTCTGTGTGTGCCGGTTTGCCAGTCACAATCCCCGCCCATGGTTATGTTATTGATTATTATAAGAGAACCAACCCCGTTTACCACGGTAAATCTGAGGGTGGGCTGGTTTCCAAATAAGGTATACGTATGGTCATAATACCTGATGCTTTGCTCAAACGGCTTAATCTTCGAAAATCCGCTTGCCGTGTTCACGCTGCCCGGTCCCCCGCCAAATACGCCCAGATACCAGAGGATAATCCCCACGACCATCACCACCAGAATCGCCCATCCATAGGTCATCAGGTACTCCATGGCACCTTGACCCTTTTTAGATACACTCATTTTATCCCTTATTCTAATGCATCAGACCGGGATTTTCCTGTCGATTTCCAGCAGCTCTACTCAGAGTATGTCCCTTCACCCTTGCTCTTGCTGAGCGCCGATGCACCTATCAGGAGCGCAAGTGCGCCGATTACCAGGTAGCCAGTCCCCTTGATTCCTGTGAAGTAGTCCATAATGTTCGCAAGCCCGAAGACAAAGAACGCACCGCCTATTACTGCAGCGGCAAGCCCCACCGTCAGATAGAAGAGTGTAACCCTGACCGTCTCCATGGTCTCATTGACTATCGTTCTTGTGGTTTCCTCAAGTGTCGTAGTTATGTACTCTACCTCCTCCTTGACTACCGTACCCAGCTTATCGGCAAAGCGGGACACTATAATCTCAATTAATCTGTCAATCATTTTCTGAACAAACCTCCCAGCAATAATCCTGCGACAAACGCCCCGGCTACCCACTCCACAGGGTTCTCCTTGAAGGCCTTGATATATTCCTCAGCTTTGTCACAGCATTCCATCTCCAGTTTCTTCTTCTCCTTGTCGATGGCCTTGCCAGCTATTTTTTTCCCGCCCTTTATCTCCTTGTCAAGCGACTTCTTCACATCATTGGATTCGCTCTTCCACGACTTTCTGAGCTCTTTCATCCCCTCGCCTATGACTGCTTTAATCTCCTTCTTGGTCTCATCGTCAAGTATTTCGACCATTTAATCACCTCGTTGGTGTTATATTTTATTACCTTTTGGTATTTATACTTTTCTGAACGTCCCCTGCATGCCGATAACGGCGTCCAGGGGCAGGTAGTCATCTTTGATTGATATGCTGAACTTTTTCTTCTTCATGAATCCGCCGATTTCATAGAACCTCGGCTCCTTGCGGAGGAACTTTACTGCGATATACGCCCTGCCCCCGCTGATTTTAGAGAATTCATACAATGATATAATTGACTTCTTGATATTCAATTTCTCTCTACCTGTTGATTTACATTCTATAAGAATCATCTCGCCGTCCTTTGCAGCAATCACGTCCGGAGAGGGCAGCGACGTGTTCCCGCTTCCGGCGGACCTCATCGCACTCCAGCCCCTTTCCCAGAAATCATGCACAAGAGCCCTCTCGAACTTCGCCCCCTTCTCATACCTTGTCATCATTCTTATTTTGTATTTAAACCAATAAATTAACACATGACAAAACTGGTCGTTCTGGGAGTCTGTGGGAGCGTTGCAGCAATAGAGTCGCCGAAGCTTGCCAGAGAGCTGGCGAGGAGGGGAATCCCCACCGTTTCTGTAATGTCGGCCTCGGCCAGAAGGATAATCCACCCCGACGTGATGGAGTGGGCGACAGAGCATGAGGTAATTACTGAGATAACCGGGAAGGTGGAGCACGTGAAGCTCTGCGGCGTGGGGGGAAAGGCAGCCCTCCTGCTCATCTGCCCGGCGACTGCCAATACCCTCTCCAAGATTGCGAACGGGATTGATGACACCCCGGTCACTACATTTGCTACAACTGCTCTTGGCTCCGGGATTCCCGTAGTCATAGTTCCCGCGATGCACTCTTCGATGTACAAAAACCCGTTCGTTGTTGAGAACCTGAAAAAGCTGAAGAAGAACAAGGTCCGGGTCATAGAGCCGAAATTCGAGGAGGACAAGGCAAAGCTTGCAGATATAAAGGAGATTGCTGATATAGTTTTAGAGGGGTTATGATGGTCAAAATAGAGCTAGATGACGGAAGGGCGATGGTAAGATTTGCAAGAAAGGCAATCGAGTCTCATTTCACGGGAGAGGAAACGAAGGCCCCCAGGGCAATAAAGGACATCCTTAAGAAAGACAAGGGCGTCTTCGTAACTCTGAGAGTCTATCCCGGAAAGGAACTGAGGGGCCAGATGGGTTATACTGACGGCATAATGGAGATGAGCCGCTCTCTGCCCGAGGTTGCCGAGTCCGCGGCATTCAGGGACTACAGGTTCCCCCCGTTCAGGAAGAGCGAGCTAAAGACAACACTTATCGAGGTATCCATGCTGACCAAACCCCGGCTCATTGATGGCGACCCCCTCAAGAAGATAAAGATAGGCAAACACGGCCTTATTGTGAGCGACGGAGATTCCAAGGGCATACTGCTGCCGGAACTTGCGGTGAAGAGGGGCTGGAGCCCCAGGGAATTCATATCCAGAACGTGCATGAGGGGGCACCTAGAATCGGACGCCTGGAGGGACCAAGGCATTGAAGTCTATACGTTCAAGGCCGAGACCTTCGCCGAGGAAGAGCCGGGAGGAAAGATATCCCGAGTCAAGTAATCCTTACGACTATCTCATCTCCATTATTCAGCTCCAGCTTTTCTCTAAGGCTGAATTCACTCACCAGCTCAATTTCATGTTTATGTCTGGTCTTCTCCGGAAGAACAATATAGCAGCCTTCGGTCCTGTCACCAACAAGAATTTCAGCAGGGATTAACTCAACACTGTAAAATTCTTTTCCTTCTTTTTCAAATCCATCCACTCTAAACCTAATATACTCCCTCATATCAGGAATCTCAGAAAGCTTGACATTCAGCGTACCGAGGAACGGTGCAAATCCCAGTTTTTCCTTAATCCTGTCGGAATACTCCCTGACATAATAAGAACCCTCTCCAAGGCCTGTAGTTATCCTTCCCCTTAACTCTGGCATTATACCTCTATCTCCAGCGAGTTTACCAGCTCCTCGTAGCGATTCCTTATGGTTACCTCTGTAACTCCCGCTAGTTTGGTCGCTATCTCCGTTTGCGTCTGCTTGTCGTTCGTGAGCCTTCCCGCAAGATATATTGCTGCCGCGGCAACTCCGGTAGGCCCCCTTCCGGACGTAATGCCTAGCTTTCTTGCCCTGTCCAGTATCTCAATTGCCTTCGCCTCGGTCGCTCCGGAGAGCCCCAGCTTCGAGGCAAACCTCGGGACATAATCTATCGGCGTTGCTACTGGCATCTTCATACTCAGCTTCCTGCACAGGAACCTGTAGCTCCTGCCGATGTCCTTCCTCTTCACGCCGGAGGCATCTTCGAGCTCTCCAAGAGTCTTCGGAAGCTGGCGCTGTCTGCATATCAGATATATTATCGCAGAGACGACGCTCTCAATCGACCTCCCCCTGACAAGTCCGTTACTGACTGCCTTCCTGTAGAGCATTGCCGCTTCCTCCTTTAGGTTGCTGGATATGTTCAGGAGGGCGCACATCCTGTCAAGCTCGGGGAGGGCTATCGACAGGTTCCTCTGCGTTGAGTCGGACATCCTCGACCGCTTCTGCCACTTCCTCAGCCTGTAGAGCTGGGCCTTCCTCTCCGGTTGCACAGCCCCGCCCCTTATATCTCTGTCATAGCGGTCAATCTCCGTTGTAAGGCCCTTGTTCAGCTTCGCAAACTTTACCGGGCCGCCAGTCCTTGACCTCTTGCTCTTCTGGTCGTCATCAAAGGCCCTCCATTCCGGGCCGAAGTCGAAGAGCCGGTCATCGACAACAAACCCGCAGCTCTTACATATCAGTTCTCCGTGGGCGTAGTCGGTAATCATAATCGGGTTTTTGCAGGAGGGACATTCCTTCTTCTCATCCGTTAACTCCTCCCCCAACTCCCCCTTAGGAATCATTTTTTACTCTGCTTTATGACAAGATAAGGGGAGTCAACCCTCCCTATGACGTCGAAGATTCTCCCCCTTCTGGAACCAAAAGAAATTCTCTTTCCGTATAAGTGTGATGCAGAGCCCAAGTCCCTGGGCACACCAGAATCCGGGAAAGAAGCAACCACTTCATTTCCTATCTCAGAAACAACCCTGCCAATTTTCAGGCCAGAAGCTTTAGGCATGTTAAATATAATGAAAGTATCCTATATTAATAAATCATAGAACACGAAAATGAAACTTATTGAAGAATTATGTACGGCAGCAGGAATTTCCGGCTTTGAGGGCGATATCGCAAAAATCATGCAGCGGGAACTGGGGAAGAGCTGCGATTCCGTTGAGGCCGACAACTTTGGAAACATCATCGCAAGCAAGGGCAAGGGAAAGATGAAGATTATGCTTGCCGCACACCTCGATGAGATAGGCCTTATGGTGAAATACATATCCAAGGAGGGATTCATAAACTTTGTCAAGGTGGGGGGGATAGACGACCGCTCGCTCATGGGGCAGCGGGTCATTGTAAAGGCAAAGAAGGGCGACGTTGCAGGAATCATCGGCTCCAAACCACCCCATCTCCAAAAAGACGAGGAGCGCAAGCAGGTAATCAAGCACGAGGACCTCTTCATCGACATAGGGGCCAAGGACGACAAGGACGCGAAGAAGAGAATCGAAATAGGGGACCCAATAATATTCGAGCCGAATTTTGCCAGGCTTGGAAACAATCTCTATTACGGGAAGGCAGTGGACGACCGGCTTGGCTGCTATATCATGGCCAGGGT
>CAZJVE010000025.1:0-5522 GCA_964549685.1 uncultured archaeon
TGAACCCCGATGAAATGAGAAGGCTCAACAAGAATCTGATGAAGCAGGGCCTGAAGCAGGAGCAGATAGTGATGGACCTCTTTACCGGAGGAGTGGGCTACGGAATCGAATACTCAATATCGGCCATGGAAAGATGCAGGCTTGCCGGCTTAAAGGGAGATGTAAACCTGATGATGCCCATCGTTTCAGCAACCTCGAATTCATGGAGCGCCAGAGAGGCATGGATTGACAAGGACGATATTGGCTCCAGGGAATACCGCGGTCCATTGTGGGAGGGCAACACTGCCCTTGCAGCACTGCTGTCGGGAGCGGACCTGTTCATGATGCTCCATCCCCTTGCAATAGAAACGGTCGAGAAGGTCTCGGACTACCTCTTCTCGGACACGAAGAAGGACAAACCATTCAACTACGAATCATGGATTAGCGCAAAGTCAACTACCCATGACTAAAGTCTATGGGCTTGTAACTGAACTCAGGCTCAATTCACCCAGGGGCGCTTCGCCTTCATCATTCGCTACAATAGGCTGGTTGACATACAGCCCACGGCTGTTAACCAATGGTTTCAACCGTTCCCGCAGATTGCGGGATGCGTTTAGATCACTATTACAGGAAAAACCACAATGGAGACACTTAAAGAACCCACGTTTCTTGGGGCGAATGGAATAGACTTCACCGCAGTTGTAGCAAGTCTTGGAGGTGTAGCGCGGGTCAACGTAGGCCACCCAGATGCCCTTATGACTGGCTTTGTAATCGATAAAACTCTGCAACTGGTAGAATGCCCAGTTGTTGGTCATCCTGTTCAGAACCTTCCCCTTTCGTTTGCCTTTAATAGTCACTCCATCCCTTATTTCACTAAGGTCTTCCATCACAATGCAGTCTCCTTTCACAAGCGGTTCAACTATTTCCTTGCTTATCCTGTGGTTGAGGTCAGCCATAAACCGTCTCTGTCTACCACTCACTCTTTTGAGTTTTCTTATGGCAGAATGGGTGCCTTTGGCTTGAAGTCTTCCTCTCAGCCTGTGGAACTTAGCAAGTTTTCCTTTAACTCCCTTGAAGAATTGCCTCTCGCTGGTGACTGCGAGGTTGTTGATTCCGACATCAACACCAATAGTTTTACCTGTGCTACAATCAATGTTGATGTCTTTGGAAACAACCACATTCAAGAACAGCTTCCCTTTTTTGTAGATGAGATCTGCTGTTCTGACAGCCCAGCCAAGGTATCTTTCGAAGTATTTAGGAACCTGAATCGTGATTTTGAGTCTTCCTCCAACAGAGGTAAGGCTAACCATTTCTGGCTTGAAAGAGAAGGAACGAGCATCATACCTAACAGGGAGATAATCACTGACCTGTGGCTTGGACGCTTTCTTACCTCTTCGCTTTCTCGCTCTGACAGATTTAAGCATCTCATAAGCCTTATCCCTGCTACTTATTACAAGCTGGGCTGGAAGTTGAGGGAGTCTCTTACGAACCTCTCGGTAAGTAGTATGGTGGAGTTTTATCTTCGACCTACCACCAGGAGAGTTATAGCCAACATCAACAACATATTTGGCAGAATTAGAATACTGTCTGATAGTCTCAAGAAGAATCTCATTCGGGGGCAGTTTCAGTTTTATTGTAGCACAATTCTTCATATTAGCTTATCAGCGTTGCAGTCCAAATACCTTGTGGGAGAGCACAGGGAAAGTAAAAAAGTGAAAAATAAGGAGGTGAGAAGGGCAAATACGACGCAATCGAAGATTGCGAGTAACTTACGAATCTTTCGATTCGCAAGTTTTCTTCCACGAATGAATTTGTGGGTATCCTTTGCCTGTTTTAGATGAAAAGGCTTACGGCACTTCAGGTTTACGGGTATCTTCCGAAGAAGAACTGCGCCAAGTGCGGAGAGGACACCTGCATGGCCTTCGCGATAAAGCTCTTGGAGAGGGAGAAGAAGCCCACCGACTGCCCGGAATTCGGCCCCGGTGAACTGGAGAAGCTGGTGGAGGCGATAACCCCCCCCGTCAGGGACGTTGTGATGGGTAAAGGAGACTCAGCACTTACACTGGGCGGCGAGGAGGTCATGTACCGCCACGAGCTGCGCTTCTTCAACCCCACGGCGCTGATGCTCGACGTCAGCGATTTGATGGATGATAAGGAAATCAAGAGCCGGGTAGATTTAGTAAATAATTTTGAATTTGAAAGGATAGGGGAAAAATTAAGGCTTGATGGAATCTCAATAAGAGCCGCCTCCGGAGATGCCGGGAAATTCAAAAAGGTTGTTAAGGATGTAGCTGGGGAATTCCCCAGTCCATTAATACTTTGCTCCTTCAGCCCGGAGGTTCTGCAGGCGGGAGCTGAGGCAGTAAAGGGCAGGAGGCCCCTCCTCTACGCAGCCAACTCGAAGAACTGGGAAAAGATGCTTGCCATAGCGAAAAAATTCGACTGCCCCCTGGCGGTCCACTCAACCGACCTCTCAGAGCTGGGTACCATAGCTGGTAATATCTCTGCAACAGGCTTCAAGAACCTTGTCCTCGACCCGGGCATAGAGCCCAATGGCGCGGGACTTGCCAGAACCCTCGACAACCTCACCCAGCTCAGGAAGGCAGCCCTCCACAAGGTCGGGGAGGTTCGCTATCCCCTGATGGGTTCAACAATCCCAGTATGGCAGGATTCCAAGGACGAAACACAAGCGGCCCTCTACGAGTCCAACCTCGTTGCCATGCTGCTGGACAGATTCATGAGCCTGATTGTATTCCACTCCCCTGAGGTCTGGTCATTCCTAACATCAGTGGTTCTAAAGCAGAACATCTATACGGACCCGAGGGTTGAGCCGTCCACAGAGCCGAAGCTCTATGAGATAAATTCCCCGGACGAGAATTCCCCGGTCTTTGTCACATCGAACTTTGCCCTGACATACTTCAACGTCGCAGGGGACCTGGAGAACATGAAATTTCCCTGCTACCTCCTCGTTGTTGACACGGAGGGCCTTGCAGTCACCGTTGCTCTCGCTGCTGATAAGCTCAACCCCTCGGCAATCAAGACGGCGCTGGATGACAACAAGGTTGCGGAGAAGGTGAAGCACAAAAAGCTGATAGTGCCCGGAGTCCTTGCAAGAATCAGCGGGGCAATTGAGGATGCAACAGGCTGGGAGGTCCTCATCGGACCGCAGGACTCCTCACTGATTGGCAGCTTCCTGAAGGAGAACTGGAAGTAGATTTATTCTTTTTGCCTCAATCCGAATATTATGCAGAATGTCCCACAAGATAAGATTCCTGCCCGAGGGCATAGAAGCCGAGGCAAAGAATTCAATCCTTGAGACTGCCATAGCCAACGGAGTCCACATAAACTCCTCCTGCAACGGCCTGGGCAAGTGCGGCAAGTGCAGAGTTATAGTGCCGAAGGGAGAATTCAGGGCCGAGCCCACGGAACTCCTGACCAAAGAGGAGAAGAAGAAGGGCTACGCCCTTGCATGCCAGTCCTTTCCGGAGAGCGACCTCGAAGTCCTCATCCCCGCCGAATCAAGGCTCGGCGAGCACCAGATTCTCGAGAGGATTGATTCCGGTGCCAAGAAGGCCGAGTCAGCAGGTGAAAACCTCGGCCTCGCAATCGACATCGGAACCACAACCGTCGTCGCTTACCTGACCGACCTCGATTCAGGAAATATCATCGACACGGAATCCCAGCTGAATAAGCAGAGCGCTTTCGGCGCCGACGTTCTTAGCAGGATAAACCATGCGAAAGAAGGTGGTCTGGAAAAACTGAATTCTCTCATTATTGAAAACATAAACGAATTGACCGAGATTCTTTTAGATAGGAATTTCTTCGGCGACTCCAAGGAGCATCGCATAAAGAAGATAGTGACTGCTGGAAATACTGTCATGACCTATCTCCTGCTGAAGAAGAATCCCTCGGTAATCCAGAGAAATGAGCAGCTGGAGGAATTCAGGCAGCCCTTCCTGGGCAAGGCAGCAGACATTGGAATCGGCCTGGATGCAGAACTCTATTCATTACCGGGAATAGCCACCTACGTCGGAGGCGACATAGTAGCTGACATTATTGCATCGCAGATGCACCTGTGTGAGGAAATCTCCATGCTCATCGACGTCGGGACAAACGGTGAAATAGCACTCGGCAACAAGGAATTTCTCATCACCTGCTCGACATCGGCCGGCCCCGCATTCGAGGGCGGAGAAACAAAGCACGGGATGAGGGCCAGCACAGGGGCGATAGAGAGGGTCGAGATAGACGACGACATAACCTATGCGGTAATCAACAACGACCGGCCAAGAGGAATCTGCGGCTCGGGCCTGATTGACCTGATATCTGAGTTATTCCTAAACGAAATAATAGACCCAAAAGGAAAATTCATCTCCGATTCCAAATTCTCTGAAAGAATTAGGGCTGGGGAATTCTGCCCTGAATTCGTAATCGTCCCCAGAGAAGAGGCAGGCATCGACTCCGACATCGTCATCACGGAAAAAGATATCGAGAACATCATAATAACGAAGGCCGCAATCTATGCCGGGGCATCAACACTGACAAGGGTCGGCACGCCGTTCGACCAGCTCGATAAAATCTACATAGCAGGGGGCTTCGGCCATTACATAAACGTGGAGCGAGCAATAACACTTGGCCTTCTTCCCGACCTTCCCAAGGAAAGGTTCGAGTTCATCGGCAACGGCTCCGTTCTTGGAGCACAACTCTGCCTCACCACCAATGAAAAGAGAAAGGAGGCGCAGGAGATAGCAAAGAAGGCCACCTACCTCGACCTGAGCAAGGAACGCTCCTTCACCGAGGAGTTTATGAACGCCTCCTATCTGCCCCACAACAACATGGATTTATTCCCCAGCGTGGAGGAGAAACTCTGAAATGAAATCCGACGGAATCCCCACCATAACCGAAAAGAAGTTCATAGACGAACTATACGAAGAGGGGAACACCTACGCCCCATACGGCCTCTATGAGAGGAAGGCCCACGGCTACAAAGTATTCAAGATTCCGTTGAACGCCAGCTTCACGTGCCCCAACTGGGACGGCCGCCTCAGTAAGGAGGGCTGCATATTCTGCCCCAACTTCGCGAGGCAATTCACCTACGAAAGCTTCAGGAGGGTCCTCAACGAGGATCTCGGGGAACAGGTCAAAGACCAGGTAAAATACTACGAGGAGAAGGGTGCCGGCAAGAAAGGCCTTGTCTACATCGCCTTCGGGACTAACACCTACCTCCCCCTGGACAAGCTGAAGAAAATCTTCGATACGGCCCTGAAGCACAGGGACGTCATCGGCCTCTCCATAGGAACAAGGCCCGACTGCCTCCCCGATGAGGTTCTCGACCTGCTCGGGGAATACGTCAAGAAAGGGAAGGAAATCTGGCTGGAGCTCGGCCAGCAGTCCGTCCATTTCCATACTGAAGAACGAACCCAGAGGAGGCACGGCGTTGCAGAGAGCATCCGTGTTGTAAGGGAAGCGCACAAGAGAGGAATCCACGTCCTGTTCTTCCTGATTATGGGCCTGCCGTATGAGACTCCATCCGAGGTCGTCGAAAC
>CAZJVE010000026.1:0-4748 GCA_964549685.1 uncultured archaeon
TTGCATACTTCTCGGGGATTTTGTAGTTTTCTATGAGCCGCTTCCTCCTGCTCTGTGGGGTTTCCGGGAGCTTTACCTCCTCGACGTAGTCCTGCTCCAGTGCAAGCGGGGGTATGTCCGGGTCGGGGATGTAGCGGTAGTCATCGGCCGTTTCCTTGACTCTCATGGGGATTGTCACCATGGATTTTTCGTTATAGCCTCTGGTTTCCTGCTTAACCTCGGCTCCTCTTTTGCGCATGTTCTTCTGCCGGATGATTTCGTAATTTATGGCCTTGTATGCACCCTTGACGGAGTTTATGTTTTTTATCTCTACCCTTGCTCCTCCTGCGAGGGAGATGTTTACATCGGCGCGAAGGACTCCACCGACGTCGATGATTCTTTCCGTATATCTGAGTAAATTCATCAGCTCCCTGAGAAAATTTCTAGCCTCCTCGGGGGAATTCATGTCGGGGGCAGTGACTATTTCAACCAGGGGAACACCAGACCTATTGTAATCAACCCTCCCGCTCTGCAGGTCGTACCTGCCCGGGTCCTCCTCCATGTGGAGCTCCCATATTCCCACATTAGCGAGGGAGCCGTCCACTCCAATGGGCTCGGACGTCCTCTGGTAGCCGGAAGGCAGGTCGGGATAGTCGTAGTGCTTCCTCTTCACGAATTTATTTTCAGTCTTTATCTCACAGTCCAGAAGCCGTGCCATCATAACTGCTGATTCCAGCGCCCTTGAATTTATCGGCCACGGCTTCGAGCCGGGCATCCCGGTGCAGACAGGGCATACATTAGTGTTCGGCTCCTCCGTCTCGTAGTAGTTGGTGGGGCAGTCGCAGAAAAGCTTCTGTTCTGTGTTCAGCGGAACGTGAATCTCCAGTCCGATTTTTACTCCGAGGTCTTCTTGCATTTTTATAGAATAGGAGTAGAACAAATTAACGACTATAGTAGTTTAGAGACCGCCATCTTCACGTCGTTGAATATGTCCTCGATTGAACGGTTGCCGTCTATCTTTGTGAGGCCGTCGAATTTGAGATAATTCGCCCTCACCTTCCTGAGGAATTCCGCGTTCTCAAAGATTTCTTCTGTCGTTGTTCTCTTGGCGGAAATTTCCGGCTCGGCGTCGATGAGAAGCGCAAGGTCGGGCTCTCTTGCAAAGGAGTTCAGCTCAAGCAGCCAGTCGCTGTTCACGTTCTGCGCTGCCTGATAAGCAACGGTCGAATAGTAGTAGCGCTCGGAGATTACACTCCTGCCCCCGTCGAGGGCTGAGTTTATCTCATTGAGGTGCTCCACCCTGTCAGCGGTGAATAGCAAAGAGAGTGTCTTCGGGTCGACATCCTCCTTGCCGGATAGAACCTCCCGGATGAATTTCCCGATGCGGTTCCGGGTTGGCTCTGCTGTGAGGAGGATATCGTGTCCCTCGGCAAGGAGCCAGTCGTTGAGAAGTTTGGCTTGTTCGCTCTTGCCGCAGCCGTCTATTCCTTCAAGAACTATGAAGATTCCTGGGTCCATTATATGTCTCCTATGAAGATTACGTCTTTTGATTTAATCCTTTTAACGTACTTTTTATCTGCAGTAATTAGCGGGCACTTGTTTAATCTTGCTGCTGCAAGGTATGTGCCATCGTATATCGTAGTGTCTGTATCCAGCGCGATTTTCATTGCCATGGAGGCTGTTTTGTTGCTGAAGTGAACGACTTTGAAATCTATCAGGGATAAATCATCTATCATCTCTCCCTTATCCTTCCTAGAGATATTTTTATTATACCTTAATGCGTTGGAAACCTCATAAAGCAGCAATTCTGGAACGATGATGTCGACATCGCCCTTAACAAACTCCTTTCTGATTTCCAGCGCTTTGTCAGTATACTCTTCATCATCAAACCATTTGACTATCACCGAGGCGTCCAGTACTAGTGTTTCTTTCTCCACGCCAGCACCTCAGCCGCCATATTTCCTCCCTTGCCTTTTGTCTTTTCCCTCACCTTGTCCATGCGCCTAGCGATTCTTTCCATCCTGTGCTCCCTTACCTTTTTGTCTATTGCTTCCCGCAAGTAGCCTGACCAGTTTATGTTCACGTTCGCCATGCTTTTCTTCAGGTTCTTAGGCACCCGGATACTTACTATAGTTGACATATTACAATATCGTAATACAAGAATATAAATACAAAATAGATGATTTGTATGTACAGAAATAGTATCAAACTCCTCTCGTCTGCAATTTATCCTTCTCCTCGAGGTCCCTGATGTCGATGCCCTTCATGGGCTCTGACAGTCCTGCCGAAACCTTAGCAAGGACCTTGGGGTCGTCGAAGTGGGCTGTTGCCTGGACTATGGCCTTTGCCCTTGGCATCGGGTCATCCGACTTGAAGATTCCAGAGCCGACGAAGGTTCCATCCGCTCCGAGCTGCATCATCAATGATGCATCAGATGGAGTTGCGATTCCACCGGCTGCGAAATTTACGACTGGAAGGCGGCCAAGCTTCTTGATTTCCATTACAAGGTCGAACGGGGCCTGGATTTCCTTGGCAATGCCGTAGAGCTCGTCCTGGTCCATGTTCTGTATCTCCCTGATTTCCGACATGATAAGGCGCATGTGCCTGACGGCCTCGACGATGTTTCCTGTGCCGGCTTCGCCCTTGGTTCGAATCATGGCGGCTCCCTCGGAGATTCTTCTGAGTGCTTCTCCAAGACTCCTGGCGCCGCAGACGAAGGGTATGTTGAACTTCTTCTTGTTGATGTGATTGTGTTCATCAGCCGGTGTGAGGACCTCTGATTCGTCAATCATGTCGACTCCGAGCTCCTGGAGAATCTGCGCCTCTGCAAAGTGGCCGATTCTTGCCTTGGCCATGACTGGAATTGTGACTGTCTCGATGATTTCCTGGACCTTGATGGGGTCTGCCATTCTGGCTACGCCGCCCATTGCCCTTATGTCAGCAGGGACTCTTTCCAGGGCCATGACCGCCACGGCTCCGGCTTCCTCTGCGATTCTTGCCTGCTCGGCGTTTGTGACGTCCATAACGACTCCGCGCTTCACCATCTTGGCGAAGCCCCTCTTCAGGAGTTCTGTGCCCGTCTTTGCCATCTCTAATAACTTGGATTAGATTAATAAAGGTGATTGTAGAGTTTGAGGAGTTCGTCGGGGTTGAGGTTGTGCGGGCGCTTTTCCTTGAATTCCCCGGGGGCGCCGGCCAGCAGATTCCCTATTTTCTTGTTCTTGTGGTTGAATAATGAATGGAGGAAATCTATGAATTCCTTTGTCGCTGCTGCCTTGGGTTTTACGCCGACTATTGACGACCAGACATTTGGAGCAGGATCGAAGGCGGATGGGGGGATGCGGTCGAGGATTTCGATGTCCGCACAGCACTGCGCCAAGACGCTGATGAAACGGTAGTTTTTCTGTTCAGGTTTTGCTAATAGTTTTTCTGCGAACTCGCGCTGGTAGACGAGAATCCCCAGCTCGAATTCGTGCATGAGGATTCTCTCCGTTACCTTCCTGGAGATTGCATATGGAAGATTTGAAACTACCTTGTTGAATTCGGGGAATTCTACCTTGAGGGCTGATGAATGGAAGATGTGGAGGTTCTCCTCGCTTGAAAATCTGGCCTCGAGCTGCGAGTACATCTCGGGGTCGCTCTCTATTGCGTAGACCGTGGCTCCCTTTTCGAGGAGTTTTGAGGTTAGGTTTCCCGTGCCTGCTCCAATTTCAAGGACGCGGTCGCTCTTGCGAATCTTTGCATGGCTGCAGATTTTGTCGATGACCTCTTCGTCAATCATGAGGTGGTGCTTGGGCTTTTGCATGGATTATTATTCGAGCGAGTTCATATAATAAGGGGCTTCGCCCCTTATCAACCCCAGGACCTATCTTCGCCCTAGCGCTATGAACGGCTCGATAGGTCTTGAATTCAACAGGTTGAATTCCAACCTGATGAAAATTCAATAAGTAGTATCGCGAGCAAAGCGAGCGATACTACATACTGATGATCAACCTTTCTGAAGGTTGATATATTGTTAGAATGGATTGGGCCGGCGAGTATGGGAAGATAGCCCGGGAACTGGGTCTTGATAAAGATGCTGATAGAGAGGCTGCGGAGGTTCTCGACAGCCTGGTTCAGAAGGCGGAGATGGGCCGGCTCAGGGTTATGGGGGGGAAGATTGCAATTGTGTTCGGGGCAGGGCCTTCATTGCTGGAGGACGTCAGGAAGGTAAAGTCCGGGAAACTGCACAGGAGCAAGAAGGTGGTTCTTATTGCCGCCGATGGAGCTGTCAAGGCGCTGCTGGATAAGGGGATTGTTCCCGCCATTAATGTAACTGATTTAGACGGGGACATCAATGCGATAAAGAAGGCCAATGGCAAAGGCACAGTAACTGTGGTTCATGCCCACGGCGACAACGTGCATCAGTTGATAGATGTCGTGCCTGAGCTGAAGGAACCGATTGCAACCACACAGAGCAAGGCAACAGGGAAGGTCCACAACTTTGGCGGCTTCACCGATGGAGACAGGGCGGCCTTTCTTGCCGACAGGTTCGGTGCAGAGATGATAGTCCTTGCAGGGATGGATTTTGGAGACAAGATTGGAAGGTTCTCAGGGAGTTATGATGAAGGAAAGAAGCTGAAGAAATTGCAAATAGGGAAAAGACTTCTGGAAAAACTTGCAAAAGAGAGCAGGTCAGGAATTTTAAATCTAACCTATGGAGGGGAAGAGATAGACGGAATTCCCCGCGTCTCTATAAAGGCGCTCAAGGAGTTAGTTTGAAGAAGATA
>CAZJVE010000027.1:0-4277 GCA_964549685.1 uncultured archaeon
CCTTTACTGCCTTGGCTTTCTTCCGGATTTCAATCTCCTTTATGTTCTTCTGAGGAGACCTGTCCTGCTCAATCCTCTTCTCGAGCTCGTTCCGGATTGCAGTCCTCATGAACTCGGCCCTGGTGCTGAAACCAAACCTCTTGTAGTGGCGGTCAATCTCTGCTATAAACTTCTCCTCCATCTTGAAGGTCACGAGTTTTTCCATTTTATTACATATTATATAATACTTATATAAATATTATGCTATTTCTTATATAATTACCTGCTCCAGGAGCTCGGATGCCTCTATCACCAGGTCGTCCAGAGCAATCCTGTTCTCCCCCTCGGCAGTTATCCTCATGTACGGCTCCGTCCCGGAGGGCCTTATGAGGAACCAGCCGTTCTCTTTGTTTATCTTTACACCGTCTGTATGGTCCGCGTCCTTTACAACGGATTTCAGCTTCTCCATTATGCCCCGTTTGGAGGACTCGTCGCAGGGAATCTTCAGCCTCTTCATGGGATAGGACTTTATGCCGGAGAGGGTTTCATAGAACGCGTCCTTTGAGATGAGCTCCACTATCTTCGCTGCTGTGAGTGGCCCGTCAGGGAAGAGATGCACCTCCGGGAAGATGAACGAGCCGGACGGCTCGCCGCCGAAGTCCGCGTTTTCCCGCTTTATGGCATTCGCGACTGCGACGTCGCCTATCGGAGTCCTTATGACCTCCTTTGCCACTGTATCGATTCGCATGGATGCATCAACGGTAGTTACTACCTTGCTCTTTCCCGAGGCAAGAACTGCAAGGAGGGAGTCCCATTCTATCAGATTACCGTCATTTCCGATTGCGGCTGAGCGGTCAGCATCACCGTCGTGGGCTATGCCTATCTCGGCCCCGGAATTCTTTACCTTGCTACAGATATCCTTCAGGTTTTCGGCAGTCGGCTCGAGGCCGTGGGGGAATTCCCCTGACTTTTCCGTATTTATCGCGATTACCTCGCAGCCCATCTTCTCCAGGAGTCCGGGGGTCATAGCGGAACCGGAGCCGTTTGCGCAGTCCAGGAGGACCTTGACCGGCCGTTGGAGGACTCCAACGGCCTTGAGGATAAGGTCGGTGTGCCGTTCTATATAATTATATTCTTTTATGGTTCCGGGTGGGGCTTCGCTGAAGCTGGCGGAGTGGAAGATTTGTTCTATTTCCGATTCCTGCTCCGGAGGAAGGGCCATTCCCCCGCAGCACAGCTTGAAGCCGTTCCAGTCGGGCGGGTTATGAGAGGCGGTAATCATCACGCCGGTGCCGTATTCCTGAGAGGCCAGAGCCAGGGTTGGTGTGGGGACGATGCCCAGGTCGACGACGAAATGGCCGATGGAGAGAAGGGCGGAGATGAATTCGTCCTTGAGTCTTGGAGATGATTCCCTCGTGTCCATTCCCACAGCGATGTCCTTGTCCTGAGAAAACGTTCCAACAGCAAGAGCGAGATTCCTGACGAACTCTGGAGTTAATTCATCAACCTTCCTTCTTATCCCGGATGTGCCGAATAGCTTAGAAGTAGTCATGTCTTCAGCGTCATTATTCTCGCCAGGAGGGCCTCGAGCTGTATCCTTTCATTTGCTCCCTCGACCAGGTTGAAGTTGCATTCTCCTACCAGGTCGATAATCCTGATTTTGAGCTCGTCGGGCTGTTCAAGGGACATTACCTCGCGGTTCATCTGCAGCAGGATGTCCTCTCCTGACATTCCATGGCTGAGGAGCAGCTTGTCGGTCAGGTTCCTTGCATCGAGGAATTTCCCCTGTAAGGCCAGGGTGAGGACGTTCTTGATTTCCTCAGGCCTTGCTCTTGAAGCAATGGAATAGACATTGTCCTCATCAACCTTGCCAAGAGCGGCTGCAGACTGCAGGGCGTTTATCGCCTGCCTCATGTCACCTTCAGCAACGTAGACTATGGCGTCGATTCCGGAATCGGTGTGCTCCACGTTCTCCTTCTCCAGGATGCTGATGAGGTGCTTCTTTATGGCCTCGCTCTGGATTGGCCTGAACCGGAAGATGGCGCATCGGGATTGCAGCGGCTCGATGATTTTGCTACTGAAGTTGCAGCTGAGAATAAAGCGCGCCGTCTTGGTGTAGTTCTCCATGGTCCTGCGCATCGCATTTTGAGCATCCCCTGTGAGAGCATCCGCCTCATCGAGAAAGATTATCTTGAAGCCACCATCCATGGACCTTGTCCTTGCGAAGTCCTTTATCTTGGTTCTTACCACGTCGATGCCACGCTCGTCACTGGCATTCAGCTCGAGGAAATTCCCCCGCGTTTCGCCGAATAATTCCCGCGTTATGGCAAGAGCGGCGGTTGTCTTTCCTACCCCTGCAGGGCCTGCAAAGAGAAGGTGGGGTATCGAACCAGATTTAACGTAGGCCTTGAACCTGTCGACTATTGCATCCTGTCCAACGATATCGTCCAGTTTCTGCGGCCTGTACTTCTCGGTCCATGGAAGTTCCATTTTAGATTTAAGAGCACACGCGTGAACTACACCCCCAACACCTTACGGCTTTTGGAAGGAGCTTCCTGCTTCCTCGGCGAGACATGCCCCATCCATTGGATGAAGTAGAGGTCTCATCTCCACAGGCGTTAGTTCGGGTCGCACCGACCCTACCTCTTGAAGAGCCTTATTCAATATGTTTATCGCAGCATTGTGGTCTCTGTCGAGTTGCAGTCCACAACACGGGCAGTTGTGGGTTCTCACCCACAATCGCTTGTAGACGTGGTTTCTGCATCGACTGCACATCTGCGTTGTGTTTTTGGGGTCTACCTTCACAACTACCCTACCAGCACCCTCCGCCTTGTAGGACAGCATCTGGATGAAGGTTGACCATGAGGAGTCTGCTGTGTTCTTGGCATTATATGATGATTGCATCATCTTTTTCACTGATAGATTCTCTATAGCTATTAAATTGTAATTATTTATATAGTAACGTGAGAGCTTATGTAAGAAGTCTCTTCTTTTATCCACTATTCTTTCATGAATTCTGGCAAGTTTGAGTCTTTGTTTTAATCTATTCATGGAACCTTTCTTTTTCTTTGCTAATTTTCTTTGCTCTTTCTTCAGTTTCTCTTCAAGTTCCAGTAAAGTATGTGGATGTTTCACTTTCCCACCACTGTTATCTGTCAGATAGTTATTAATGTTCAGGTCAAGTCCAATCGCCTTTTTCGTAGTGCCTAACTTTTTAGGCTCGATTTCTACCGAAAAAATTGCAAACCACCTTCCGCTCTGCTCTCTCTTTATAGCGATCTGCTTTATGTTTCCTCCTATCTTTCTATGCAGCTTAATTGGGATGCTGCCAATCTTGCTCAGGTAGAGTTTGTTATCAACGATTTTGAAACCGCTCTGGTTATAGACGAAAGTTTTCATCCTGCCGTACTTCTTGAACCTTAGACTTCCGACTTTTCTTCCTTTTGTTTTCAACTCCCTGAGGCCCTTCAGGTTGGAGTAGAGTTGCCAGAGAACATACTGTCTCGTCTTGGAGTGGACATTCTCCAGAGCAGGATTTTTCTTCACCAATGAAGGTATCTGGGCCTGTAGGTCGTACTTTGAAGGAACTTTATCTGATTTCCTCCACTCTCCAAGAAAGTAGTTATAGAGTCCCCTGCAACTATCGAGAACTTCCAGCATCCTCATTTCCCGAGCCCTGCTTGGATAGAGCCTGAATCGATAACTTCTATTTACCTTCAATGGCACCATTGTTGTTACCCCTTTGTTGTGGAACACCAAAATGATTGTGCGAGAGCACCGGAAAAGTGTTTATAATTTGTAGTGCCTAACCGTTTCTGCCTCCCAATTTGTTAAACGGGTCGGATATTTCCACCTGCATTTTCTGAAGCTCCTGGATTATTCTCCGCCCTGCTTCCCTGTCGGTTTTAATCTTGATTGTATACTCGCGGCTTAGCCCAGTTAACACTCTTGCAACTGGCCCGGGGCCAGGAAGGTAATCCTCTTCCTTCCTGACCGCCTTTTCCTCCATCTCTGGTATCAAGCAGGATTCGAGATATTCCTGCTCGTATCTATCAAGTTCTCTCTCAGAAAAATGAGTTCTGAGATAGCATCCTTCCAATTCAGTTTTTGCATTCATCTTCTTTACCTCCAGAGCAAATACCACACGAGGTACACAAAACAACCAATTAGGGTTTTGCCCTATTTTATTTCAAGGCGGGCGTTCCTGTAAAAGAAAACAACAGGTTCTCGGCCTCTGACATTGAAGGCGAGACGCTTATAGGGGCGGGAGCCCCATAAGGTCTCGCCATACCGAGAAC